>NZ_JBIURL010000003.1:13902-597555 GCF_044740805.1 Streptomyces sp. NPDC088261 | reverse complement strand
GACTTTTGGCACGCTGTTGAGTTCTCAAGGAACGGACGCTTCCTTCGGTCCCGTCTCCGGGGCCCTCCGGGCGCTTCCCTTCGGTATTTCGTGTTTCCAACCTTACCAGATCCATTCGGCTGTTCTTGCCGCTTGAATTCCGGTGTCCTTTGGATGGGCCTTTGTTTCTCTGCCTTTCGGCTGAACCGACTTTATCAGAGTTATCTGAGCCGATTCCCCCACCTGCCGGGGAACGTTCCAGGCTCTTGATTAACCCGGGTTCCCGCTCGGTGGAGACGTAAACGTACTGGAGCGGAGGGCGCCGATGCAAATCGGGCCCCCCGCTCCGGGGTTGAGCCTCGGACGGCCCGTCGGACCGGCCGTCGGACGGGCCGTCAGACCTCGACGACCACCGGAAGGATCATCGGGCGCCGGCGGTAGGTGTCGGAGACCCACTTGCCGACCACGCGGCGCACGAGCTGCTGGAGCTGGTGCGGTTCCGCTACTCCGTCGGCCGCGGACTTGGCGATGGCCTCCTCGACCTTCGCCAGGACGGCGCCGAACGCCGCGTCCTCGATGCCGGAGCCACGGGCGTGGAAGTGGGGTCCGCCGACGACCTTGCCGGTCGTGGAGTCGACCACCACGTACACCGAGATGATCCCCTCCTCGCCGAGGATGCGGCGGTCCTTGAGAGAGGTCTCCGTGACGTCGCCGACCGAGAGGCCGTCCACGTACACGTAACCCGCCTGGACCTTGCCGACGATCCTGGCCTTGCCGTCCACGAGGTCCACGACCACGCCGTCCTCGGCGATGACGATGTGGTCCTTGGGGACCCCCGTCATCGCGCCCAGCTCGGCGTTGGCCCGCAGGTGGCGCCATTCGCCGTGGACCGGCATCAGGTTCTTCGGCTTGCAGATGTTGTAGAAGTACAGCAGCTCGCCCGCCGAGGCGTGTCCGGAGACGTGGACCTTGGCGTTGCCCTTGTGGATGACGTTCGCGCCCCACCTGGTCAGGCCGTTGATCACGCGGTAGACCGCGTTCTCGTTGCCCGGGATCAGGGACGACGCGAGGATCACCGTGTCACCGCCGACGATCCGGATCTGGTGGTCGCGGTTGGCCATGCGGGACAGCGCGGCCATCGGCTCGCCCTGCGAGCCCGTACAGACGAGCACGATCTGCTCGCCCGGGAGGTCGTCCAGCGTCTTCACGTCCACGACCAGGCCCGCCGGCACCCGCAGATAGCCCAGGTCACGGGCGATGCCCATGTTCCTGACCATCGAGCGGCCGACGAAGGCGACCCTGCGGCCGTGTTCGTGGGCGGCGTCGAGGATCTGCTGGATGCGGTGGACGTGGCTCGCGAAGCTCGCCACGATGATCCGCTTCTGGGCACTGCTGAACACCTGGCGCAGGACGTTGGAGATGTCCCGCTCGGGCGGGACGAATCCCGGGACCTCGGCGTTCGTGGAGTCCGCCAGCAGCAGGTCGATGCCTTCCTCGCCCAGCTTGGCGAAGGTCGGCAGGTCGGTGAGCCTGCGGTCCAGCGGCAGCTGGTCCATCTTGAAGTCGCCGGTGTGGACCACCATGCCCGCGGGGGTGCGGATGGCCACGGCCAGCGCGTCCGGGATGGAGTGGTTCACCGCGACGAATTCGCAGTCGAAGGGGCCGATGCGCTCGCGGTGGCCCTCGGTGACCTCAAGGGTGTACGGGCGGATGCGGTGCTCCTGGAGCTTCGCCTCGATGAGCGCGAGGGTCAGCTTGGAGCCGATCAGGGGGATGTCGGCCTTCAGTCTGAGCAGGAAGGGGACACCCCCGATGTGGTCCTCGTGACCGTGCGTGAGCACGATCCCGTCGATGTCGTCGAGGCGGTCCCGGATGGTGGTGAAGTCCGGCAGGATCAGATCGATGCCGGGCTGCTCCTCCTCCGGGAAGAGGACGCCGCAGTCGACGATGAGCAGGCGGCCGTTGTACTCGAAGACCGTCATGTTGCGGCCGATCTCGCCGAGCCCGCCGAGCGGGGTGACGCGAAGGCCGTTCTTGGGAAGCTTCGGCGGAGCGCCGAGTTCGGGATGCGGATGACTCAAAAGACTCTCCTCACCACGCACGCCACGTGCCGCTGAGGCACGTGGCGCGCATGACATTGGTGCACTTGCTGTTGTCTGTGTGGACCGATTTCTCGGTGTGGTGCCGTGGTGCTCTGTGCTGTCGTGCTGTCCCGCTTGTTCAATTGTGAAGTCGGTGACGGAGTCCGCGGGGAATCCGTGCGGTGTCCCGTGTCAGAGCTGTACCCCGCCGGCCGCCAGATCGATCTTGAGCTGGTCCGTTTCGGGGGCCGACAGCTCGACGAGCGGCAGGCGCAGCGGTCCGGCCGGCAGGCCCAGCAGGGCGAGCGCGGCCTTGGTGGTGATGACGCCCTGGGTGCGGAACATGCCCGTGAAGACCGGGAGCAGCTTCTGGTGGATCTCGGTGGCCTTCTGGACGTCGCCCGTGAGGTGGGCGTCGAGCAGCTGGCGCAGCTCGGGGGTGGCGACGTGGCCGACGACGGAGACGAAGCCGATCGCGCCGACGGCGAGGAGGGGCAGGTTCAGCATGTCGTCGCCGGAGTACCAGGCGAGGCCGGACCGGGCGATGGCCCAGCTGGCGCGGCCGAGGTCGCCCTTGGCGTCCTTGTTGGCGACGATACGCGGGTGCTGGGCGAGACGGACAATCGTCTCGGTGTCGATGGGGACGCCGCTGCGTCCGGGGATGTCGTACAGCATGACCGGCAGGCCGGTGGAGTCGGCGATCGCGGTGAAGTGCCGGTGGAGGCCTTCCTGCGGCGGCTTGCTGTAGTACGGGGTGACGGCGAGGAGGCCGTGCGCGCCGGCGCGCTCGGCGGCGCGGGACAGCTCCACGCTGTGGCGGGTGTCGTTCGTGCCGATGCCCGCGATGATGTGGGCGCGGTCGCCGACGGCGTCCAGGACGGCCCGTACGAGCTGGTCTTTCTCCGCGTCGCTGGTGGTCGGGGACTCGCCGGTGGTCCCGTTGAGGACCAGGCCGTCGTTGCCTGCGTCGACCAGGTGGGCGGCGAGCCGCTGGGCACCGTCGAGGTCGAGCGCGCCGTCCGCCGTGAAGGGCGTGACCATCGCGGTGAGGACCCGCCCGAAGGGGGTCTGCGGAGTGGAGATCGGAGCCATGGGTAACACGCTACTCGCTGCTCAGCTCGCCGTGTCCCCTTGGGGGACGGGACAAGAGGAGCCCGGCACTGCCTGCTCGGGGGTTCAAGCAGTGCCGGGTCCGTTTGATCAGCCTAGATGAACTTCTCGAAACCCCGCAATACGGACACTTCACCCCGCCGACCGTACATCTGTGCCCCGGACGGGCCACGGAACGGGCTCCGCACCGCAGGATGGTTCTAAGGGGCGACTCGGCCATTGGCGTTGAAGGCCGCGTGCGTGAGGGGCATGAGCGCCGCCCAGTGCGCCTCCATCCGCTCGCCCACCATCTCGATCTCGCGCTGCGGGAAGGACGGCGTCCTCGCCTGTTCGTGCTGGGTGCGCAGGCCGAGGAAGTGCATCAGCGAGCGCGCGTTGCACGTCGCGTACATCGACGAGAACAGGCCGACCGGCAGCACCGCCCGCGCCACCTCGCGCGCGACGCCCGCCGCGAGCATTTCCTGGTACGCCTCGTAGGCCCGGAGGTACGAGTCCTCCATCACGCGGCCGGTCAGATCCTGCTGCTCCTGGGTGCCGTCCACGAACACGTACTTCCCGGGGCGGCCCTCCTGGACGAGCTTGCGGTCCGCGCCGGGGACGTAGAAGACCGGCTGGAGCTCCCGGTACCTGCCCGATTCCTCGTTGTACGACCAGCCGACCCGGTGGCGCATGAACTCGCGGAAGACGAAGATCGGGGCGCTGACGAAGAACGTCATGGAGTTGTGCTCGAAGGGGCTGCCGTGGCGGTCCCGCATCAGGTAGTTGATGAGTCCCTTCGAGCGCTCGGGGTCCTTCGAGAGCTCTTCCAGGGACTGCTCACCTGCGGTGGAGACGCGCGCGGCCCACAGCACGTCGGAGTCGCCGGCGGTGTGCTTCACCAACTCGACGGTGACGTCGCTGCGGAAGCTCGGCTTGGTCTCTGCGGGGGTGTCGCTCACCGGCGGGGGTCCTTCCAGTTACGTCGCTCGGGCGGCGCCCACTCTACGGCGCGGCACTGACAGCACCCTCCGCGACAGGACACGGGAGCACGACCGTCCGGACCGGCGTCCGCCGGACTGCCCGCGCCGGTAAGGGATCAGACGGCTACTCATACGGATGTCACGGCGACGGTCCGCAGCCGTTCGGGCCCCGTTGACGCGCCCTGCCCCCCTGGGGTGGTCCGGCCGGGGACCTGGTCGATAGCCTCACCGGGCACAGCAATCGAGCGTGCTTGTGAGTGAGGATCAGTCGTGCCCCTGCCCTTCCTGACGGCCGACCGGGCTTTTGACGCGACCACGGACGATGTCGCGTTGCCGTTCGACGATCATGATCAATGGCGGCGTCCCTACCGCCCCGGCCCCTGGCGGGTGGCGGCGGCGGCGCTGCTCCTGCTGCTGTCCTCGTTCGTCCTGCTCGCGGGGACGGTCACCGCGGCCGCGGGCAGCGCCTCGGGCGCCTATCTCTGCCTCGCCCTCGCCGGCCTCGGCATCGCGGTCGCCCTGCGGCTGCTGCGGGTGGGCGCCTGGGTGAGCCGGCACGGCGTCCGCCGTGTCCTGCTGCTCAGGACGAAGACCGTGGCCTGGGACCAGGTCACCGAGGTCCGTACCGTCCAGCAGCCCGTACGGTGGCTCGGCCTGCCGCGCACCGTGCAGGGCCAGGCGCTCTCCGTCGTCCTGCGGCAGGGAACGCAGCTGCCGCTGCTGACGGACCACAACGCGGACTTCCTGTCGCGTACGGAGGCGTTCGACCGGGCCGCCGACACCGTCGAGGCCTGGGGGGACGAGTACCGCCGTCCCTGACGGCTCCCCGAGCGGTATCCACGGCCCTGAGCGGGGTCCGGCCATCCGGCCGGGCCCCGCTCAGGTGTGTACGGGCTGCTTCCCGCCGCTCAGGCGCGTACGGGCTTGTTGTCGTGGAGCGCGATCGCGCGCTGCATCGCCTTGCGGGCCCGGGGCGTGTCGCGGGCGTCGTGGTAGGCGACCGCGAGCCGGAACCAGCAGCGCCAGTCGCCCGGCGAGTCCTCCGTCTCCGCGCGGCGCCTGGCGAAGACGGCGTCGGCGGAGTCGCGGTCGATGCGACCGCTCGCCGTACGGGTCAACTCGTCCACCGGCAGGCCGCCTTCGGCGTCCAGCTCCTCGGCGAGGCGGTTGGCGCGGCTGACGAACTGGGTGTTCTTCCAGAGGAACCACAGGCCGATGACCGGCAGGATCAGCACGGCGATACCGAAGGCGACGGTGAGCGCGGTGCCTTGTTCGATGAGCAGCACGCCACGGCTGCCGACCAGGACGAAGTAGACGACCAGCACGGCGGCCGTGACGCAGTAGGTGATCTTCGCGCGCATGGGTGCGGTCTCGTCAGCTCAGGTCGAGGAAGTGTTCCAGGCCGTAGGTGAGGCCCGGGGTGGACACCACCCGCCGCACGCCGAGCAGGATGCCCGGCATGAAGCTGCTGTGGTGCAGGGAGTCGTGGCGGACGGTGAGCGTCTCGCCCTCGCCGCCGAAGATCACTTCCTGGTGGGCGAGGAGCCCCAGGAGGCGTACGGAGTGCACGCGCACGCCGTCGACATCCGCTCCCCGCGCGCCCTTCAGTCCGGTGACCGTCGCGTCGGGCTGGGGAGGCAGCTGCGCCTCCTCGCGGGCCGCGGCGATCAGCTGGGCGGTGCGGCCCGCCGTACCGGAGGGGGCGTCGGCCTTGTTCGGGTGGTGCAGCTCGATGACCTCGACGGACTCGAAGTAACGGGCCGCCGACCGGGAGAACTTCATCGTGAGGACGGCCCCGATGGAGAAGTTCGGCGCGACGAGCACCCCGGTCTCGGGCGAGGCCTCCAGCCAGGAGGTCAGCCGCCCCAGGCGCTCGTCGTCCCATCCCGTGGTGCCGACGACGGCGTGGATGCCGTGGCCCACGCAGAACTCGAGATTGCCCATGACCGCGTCGGGGTGGGTCAGGTCGACCGCGACCTGCGTCCCGCTCGCCGTCAGGGTCTCCAGCGTGTCGTGCTGGTCGAGGGCGGCGACCAGTTCCAGGTCCTGGGCGGCCTCGACGGCCCGTGCGGCCTCGGAGCCGATACGGCCCTTGGCTCCGAGGACCGCCACGCGCAGCTTGTTCATCGCTCTGCTTTCCTTACCGCGGTCAGGAGACCGCTTCGTCAAGACGGGCCGCCTGCTTGTCCTTGAGCGGTCCGATGACGGACAGCGAGGGGCGGTGTCCCAGTACATCGCGGGCGACCGCGCGTACCTCGTCCGGGGTGACGGCCGCGATCCGCGCCAGCATGTCGTCCACGGACATCTGGCTGCCCCAGCACAGTTCGCTCTTGCCGATACGGTTCATCAGCGCGCCCGTGTCCTCCAGGCCGAGGACGGTGGAGCCGGAGAGCTGGCCGACCGCGCGCCCGATCTCGTCGTCGCTGAGGCCTTCGGTGGCGGCCTTGTCCAGTTCGTCCCGGCAGATCCTGAGGACGTCGTGGACCTGGTTGGGGCGGCAGCCCGCGTACACGCCGAAGAGTCCGCAGTCGGCGAAGCCCGAGGTGTACGAGTAGACGCTGTAGGCGAGGCCGCGCTTCTCCCGTACCTCCTGGAAGAGCCGCGAACTCATGCCGCCGCCGAGTGCGGTGTTGAGGACCCCGAGGGCCCAGCGCCGCTCGTCCGTGCGGGCGAGTCCCGGCATGCCGAGGACGACGTGCGCCTGTTCCGTCTTGCGGTTCAGGACGTCGACCCGGCCCGCGGTGCGCAGGGCGCGGGTGCCCTCGCGGGGGGCGAGGGGGACCGCGTCCGTACGGGACAGGGCGCCGGCCCGGTCGAACGCCTTGCGGACCTGCCGTACGACCGTGGCGTGGTCGATGTTGCCCGCGGCGGCCACGACCAGGTGCGTGGGGTCGTAGTGCTTCTTGTAGAAGCGGGCGATGCGGTCGCGGTCCAGGGCCTTGACGGTCTCGACGGTGCCGAGGACCGGACGGCCGAGGGGGGTGTCGCCGAGCATGGTCTGCGCGAACAGGTCGTGCACCACGTCACCGGGGTCGTCCTCGGTCATGGCGATCTCTTCGAGGATGACCCCCCGTTCGGCCTCGACGTCGGCGGCCTCGATGAGGGAGCCGGTGAGCATGTCGCACACGACGTCGATGGCGAGCGGCAGGTCGGTGTCGAGGACACGCGCGTAGTAGCAGGTGTACTCCTTCGCCGTGAAGGCGTTCATCTCACCGCCGACCGCGTCGATCGCGGACGAGATGTCGAGGGCGCTGCGCCGGTTCGTGCCCTTGAACAGGAGGTGTTCCAGGTAGTGGGTGGCCCCGTTGAGCGTGGGCGTCTCGTCCCGGGAGCCGACCTGGACCCAGATGCCGAAGGTGGCGGAGCGCACCGACGGCAGGGATTCGGTGACGACGCGCAGGCCGCCGGGCAGGGTCGTACGGCGGACCGTGCCGATGCCGTTCTCGCCCTTGAGGAGCGTTTGGGTACGGGCAACGGCCCGCGCCTCCGAAGAGGTGCGGGCCGTTGCCCTGGAGCCGGTGGTCACGAGGTCGCTTCGTCCTTCGCGTCTTCGGTGGCCGTACCGTCGGCGGACTCCTCGTCCTCCATCACGGGGATGAGGGAGAGCTTGCCGCGCTGGTCGATCTCGGCGATCTCGACCTGGACCTTCTGGCCCACCCCGAGGACGTCCTCGACGTTCTCGACGCGCTTGCCGCCGGCGAGCTTGCGGATCTGCGAGATGTGCAGCAGTCCGTCCTTGCCGGGGAGCAGGGAGACGAAGGCACCGAAGGTGGTGGTCTTGACGACCGTACCCAGGTAGCGCTCGCCGACCTCCGGCATCGTCGGGTTGGCGATCTGGTTGATCGTGGCGCGGGCGGCCTCGGCGGCGGGGCCGTCGGCGGCACCGATGTAGATGGTGCCGTCGTCCTCGATCGTGATGTCGGCGCCGGTGTCCTCCTGGATCTGGTTGATCATCTTGCCCTTGGGGCCGATGACCTCACCGATCTTGTCCACCGGGATCTTGACGGTGATGATCCGGGGGGCGTTGGGGGACATCTCGTCCGGGACGTCGATGGCCTCGTTCATCACGTCGAGGATGTGGAGGCGGGCGTCGCGGGCCTGCTTCAGCGCGGCGGCCAGGACCGAGGCGGGGATGCCGTCGAGCTTGGTGTCGAGCTGGAGCGCGGTGACGAACGTCTTCGTACCGGCGACCTTGAAGTCCATGTCGCCGAAGGCGTCCTCCGCACCGAGGATGTCGGTGAGGGTGACGTAGTGGGTCTCGCCGTCGATCTCCTGCGAGATGAGGCCCATGGCGATGCCGGCGACGGGGGCCTTGAGGGGCACACCGGCGTTCAGCAGGGACATGGTGGAGGCGCAGACCGAGCCCATGGACGTCGAGCCGTTGGAGCTCAGCGCCTCGGAGACCTGGCGGATCGCGTACGGGAACTCCTCGCGCGTCGGCAGCACCGGCACGAGCGCGCGCTCGGCCAGGGCGCCGTGACCGATCTCGCGGCGCTTCGGCGAACCGACGCGGCCCGTCTCACCGGTGGAGTACGGCGGGAAGTTGTAGTTGTGCATGTAGCGCTTGCGGGTCACCGGGGAGAGGGTGTCCAGCTGCTGCTCCATGCGGAGCATGTTGAGGGTGGTGACACCCAGGATCTGGGTCTCGCCCCGCTCGAACAGCGCGGAACCGTGCACGCGCGGGATGGCCTCGACCTCGGCGGCGAGCGTACGGATGTCCGTGACGCCGCGGCCGTCGATGCGGACCTTGTCCTTGATGACGCGCTCACGGACCAGGGTCTTGGTGAGCGAGCGGTACGCGGCGGAGATCTCCTTCTCGCGGCCCTCGAACTGCGGGAGCAGCTTCTCGCCGGCGAGGCCCTTGACGCGGTCCAGCTCGGCCTCGCGCTCCTGCTTGCCGGCGATGGTGAGCGCCTCGGCCAGCTCGCCGCGGACGGCGGAGGTGAGCGCCTCCAGGACGTCGTCCTCGTAGTCGAGGAAGATCGGGAACTCGCCGGTGGGCTTGGCGGCCTTGGCGGCGAGGTCCGACTGCGCCTTGCAGAGCGCCTTGATGAAGGGCTTCGCGGCTTCCAGGCCGGCGGCGACGATCTCCTCGGTGGGAGCCTCGGCGCCGTCCTTGACCAGCTGGATCGTACGGTCGGTGGCCTCGGCCTCGACCATCATGATCGCGACGTCGCCGTCCTCCAGGACGCGGCCCGCGACGACCATGTCGAAGACGGCGTCCTCGAGCTCGGTGTGCGTCGGGAACGCGACCCACTGGCCCTTGATCAGGGCGACGCGGGTGCCGCCGACGGGGCCGGAGAAGGGCAGGCCCGCGAGGATCGTGGAGCAGGAGGCGGCGTTGATCGCGACCACGTCGTACAGGTGGTCGGGGTTGAGCGCCATGATCGTCTCGACGACCTGGATCTCGTTGCGCAGGCCCTTCTTGAAGGACGGGCGCAGCGGGCGGTCGATGAGGCGGCAGGTGAGGATCGCGTCCTCGGAGGGCCGGCCCTCGCGGCGGAAGAACGAGCCGGGGATCTTGCCGGCCGCGTACTGGCGCTCCTCGACGTCCACCGTGAGGGGGAAGAAGTCGAGCTGGTCCTTGGGCTTCTTGGAGGCGGTCGTGGCCGACAGCACCATGGTGTCGTCGTCCAGGTAGGCCACGGCGGAGCCGGCGGCCTGACGGGCCAGGCGGCCCGTCTCGAAGCGGATGGTGCGGGTGCCGAAGGTTCCGTTGTCGATCACGGCTTCGGCGTAGTGGGTCTCGTTCTCCACTAGTGTTCTCTCCTCGTCTTCGTCCGGTGCCCGTGTGGCAGGGGACGTGGCGGAGAAGCGCTCCTTGGTGCGGGCCGGTCTTCGATCGAAGCACCCGGGGCCGCGGCGTGGGCCGCGCGCCGTTCCGGGCGCCACTACCGAGGACCGGCGGCGGCGGAGTTCGCTTCTCCTCTTCAGTTGGTGCTCTTCGGTGGTGCTCTTCTTCTGTGGTGCTCTTCTGTTGTGCTCTTCTTGGTGCTCCCGCACCAGATTACGTGGTGCGGGTCGTCATACGGCGAAGGGAGCGGTCCCCGGGATGGGGGAACCGCTCCCTGTCACGGCGTCGGGACTACTTGGCACCGCCGGCGGCACCGCGGCGGATGCCCAGGCGCTCCACCAGCACACGGAAGCGCTGGATGTCCTTCTTGGCCAGGTACTGAAGGAGGCGGCGGCGCTGGCCGACCAGGATCAGCAGACCACGGCGGGAGTGGTGGTCGTGCTTGTGCACCTTGAGGTGCTCGGTCAGGTCCGAGATCCGGCGCGACAGCATGGCGACCTGGACCTCGGGGGAGCCGGTGTCGCCTTCCTTCTGGCCGAACTCGGTCATGATCGTCTTCTTTGTAGCGGCGTCGAGCGGCACGCGTACTCCTCGTGGGTCTTCGTGGCCTTCGAGTGCCCCAGGTCGAATACTCTGGGGAGCTTCCGTGACTCGGGAGGCTGGGGATCCGCCGTGTGCCGACCGGGGAGCCCTTGGATCGGTGAGGATCTGTCGGGGCACCGGGGTCACGTACACAGACGGCCGTCGCCCAGAGTACCAGCCGGTTCACGCACTTCTCACCCGGGTACGGCACCGAGGGCGGACGGTCCGCGTCAGCGTCAGGACGTCATGGCCCGGATCGAGTGGTAGACGTCGAAGACGGCGAGGCACAGCGGTACGAGCGTCAGCAGCACGCAGGATTCCGCGATCTCCAGGAAGCGGCCCCAGAACGGGGTGACGCCCTTGCGCGGCACGATCAGCCCGACGGCCGTGATCAGCGCGGCGACGGCGGCGACCGCGGTGGTGAGCCAGACGGTACGGATGTCCAGGGCGCGGCCGTCACCGGTGAGGGCCTCGCGCATCAGGCCGGCGGGCGGGTTGAGGCACAGGCCGAGCACGAGGAGCACCAGGGCGCCGAGGCCCGCGGCCAGGGCGCAGCCGACCTGGGCGGTGTAGCGGAAGAGGTGGGCGCGCATGAGCATGGCGACGCCGGTGGCGAGGGCGAGGAGCTGCCCCCACACGTCGTCGGAGAAGCCGAGCACCGCGGCGGCGGCGACGGCCACCAGCGCGCAGCCCCCGACCAGGCCGACGAGCAGTTCGTGGCCGCGCCGGGCCTGGGCGGCGATCCGTGCGGCGTCGACGGTGCTCTGGGGCTCGGGGTCGGTGCCGTACCCGCCGACGCCGGTACGGGGCGGTTCGAAGCCGATCGGGAGCCGGGCGAAGCGGGTGGAGAGGCCGGGCAGGAAGGCGAGGGCGCCGACGGCGAGCGGGGCGCAGAGCGCGGCGGTCTCGGCGGGTTCCAGGTGGCGGGTGATCGCGACGAAGGTGAGCACCAGGCCGGTGGCGGCGGCGAGGACGAAGGCGACGAAGGGGCCGTCGCCGCCGGGGGAGACGATCACCAGGATCACGGAGGCGACCAGGACGGCGGCGCAGGCGAGCAGGAACTGGAGCCGGCCGATGCCCTGTCCCGCGTCGAGGGGCAGCAGTCCCGATCCGCCGACCGCCGTGTTCGCCAGACAGCCGATGCCGAGGGCGACGGAGGAGGCGCGGTCGTCGTACACCCGGGCCCGTACGGCGGAGAGGGCGAGCAGCAGGACACCGGTGACGCCGGCGAGGACGCCGGGCAGGCCGTGCATGTCGTGCCGGGGGTCGGCCGTCCAGAGGACGAAGCCGAGGAGGACGAGGAGGACCGAGCCGCCGAGGAGTCCGGCGGCGCGCATCAGCCGGTCGGTCCACAGGGCGCGGTCGCGGGCGACGGCGGAGGCGACGGCGTCGGACACGTCGTCGAAGACGGCGGGCGGCAGGGACTCGGCGAAGGGGCGCAGGGAGAGCAGTTCGCCGTCGAGGATGCGCTGGGCGGCCAGGGACAGGGCGCTGTCCAGTACGGTGCCGTCGCGGCGCACCAGGTGGTAGCCGACGGGGGCGCCGTCGGCGGGGCTCTGGCCGGAGAGCCGGAGGATCTCCGGGTAGAGGTCGGCGACCGCGATGTCCTCGGGCAGGGCCACGTCGACGCGGCTGTCGGGGGCGACGACCGTGACCCGGCAGAAGCCGGTTCCGCCGCCGGACGGGGCCGGGGAGCTGGGCCTGCCGGTTCCGGTGGCCGTCGCTGGGGCCGTGATACTCACCTGCTGCTTCCCCTCGTGGTTCTGGTCGTGCCCGCCGTGGAGATGTGGTGTGTGGTGTGGAGACACCGGTCCCGGAGGCCTCGTGGCCGCGCCCCGAATGCCCCTCTTCTTGCGGTAGTTCACGAGTTGGCGAGGGGTGTGAACGCGTCGGGTCACACTACCGCCACCCCCTGGGGCCGGGCGCAAGTAGGATCCCTGCCGCGGATGGAACCCGTCGCCACGGGGGCGCCGACAGAAACATTCCGTCCGGCGAGGGAATGGGTGAGCTGTGAGTCAGATCGTCGTCAAGCGCCCGCCGCGGGTCCTGCCGTCCGAGGTGCCCGGCGAACAGGTGCAGCTCCAGCCTCCTCCCGAACTGCCGCGCGGGCAGCAGGAGGGCGCGCTGATGCAGCTGCTCCCGATGCTGGGGATGGGCGGTTCCGTCGTCTTCTTCTTCATGACCCCGAACCCGATCATGCGGATCATGGGCATGGTGATGATCGCCTCGACGGTGGCCATGGCGATCGCGATGCTGGTGCGCTACCGGCGCGGCACCCAGGGCCAACTCGCCGACCTGCGGCGCGACTACCTCAAGTACCTGACGCAGACGCGGCGTTCGGTGCTGCGGACGGCGCGTCTCCAGCGCGACGCGCAGTACTACCTGCACCCGTCCCCCGAGCAGTTGTGGGCGCTGGTCGCCGAGGGCAGCCGGGTGTGGGAACGGCGGGTCGGTGACCACGACTTCGGGCAGGTACGGATCGGTCTGGGCAGCCAGGAGCTGGCGACGCCGCTGATCGCGCCGGAGACCGCGCCGGTCGACGAGCTGGAGCCGCTGACGGCCGGCGCCATGCGTCAATTCCTCATGGCGCACGGCACGTTGGACGGTCTGCCGATGGCCGTCTCGCTGCGTGCCTTCTATCACGTGACGGTCGGCGGCGAGGCCGGGTCGGTGCGCTCCACGGCCCGCGCGATGGTCGCCTCGCTCGCCTCCCTCCACTCCCCCGACGACCTGGTGATCGCGTTCGCCACCGGGCGTGAGGAGACCGCCGCCTGGGAGTGGGCGAAGTGGCTGCCGCACGTCCAGTCCGCCGGCACCACGGACGGGGCGGGCAGCCGCCGCCTCATCACGACGGACCCGTGGGAGCTGGAGGCGCTTCTGGCCGGGCACCTGGAAGGCCGCCCCCGTTTCCAGCCCGGCGGGCAGCCCCTGCTGGACCAGCCGCACGTGGTGGTCGTCCTGGACGGCAGGACCGTACCGCCGGCCTCGGCGCTCGCGGCGGCCGAGGGGCTCCAGGGGGTGACGGTGATCGAGGTCGTGCCCGGCGAGGTCACCGGCGCGCGCGGCAGCCTCTCCGTCGTCGTCCGCCCGGACGCGCTCCAACTGGAGGTGGGGAACGGCCTGGTGTACGACGGGGAGCCCGACCTGCTCAGTGTGGCGGCGGCCGAGGCGCTGGCCCGGCAGCTCGCCCCGCTGCGGGTGGCGTCGGGCGGCGACGACGACGAACCGCTGCTGGCCAACCTGGACTTCACCGATCTGCTGAACCTGGGCGACGCGGCGTCCGTGGACGTCACCCGGACGTGGCGGCCCCGCTCGCAGGCGGAGCGGCTGCGGGTGCCGATCGGGGTCGGCGAGGACGGCAGCCCGGTGATGCTGGACCTGAAGGAGGCCGCGCAGGAGGGCATGGGTCCGCACGGTCTGTGTGTCGGCGCGACCGGTTCCGGCAAGTCCGAGCTGCTCCGTACCCTCGTGCTGGGTCTCGCCGTCACACACTCCTCGGAGACCCTCAACTTCGTCCTGGCGGACTTCAAGGGCGGCGCCACCTTCGCGGGCATGTCGCAGATGCCGCACGTGGCCGCAGTGATCACCAACCTGGCGGACGACCTGACGCTGGTGGACCGCATGGGCGACTCCATCCGCGGTGAGCTGAACCGCCGTCAGGAGATGTTGCGCGACGCGGGGAACTACGCCAACATCCACGACTACGAGAAGGCGCGCGCGGCGGGCGCGCCGCTGCGGCCGATCCCGTCGCTCGTCCTGGTGATCGACGAGTTCAGCGAACTCCTCACCGCCATGCCGGACTTCATCGAGATGTTCGTGCAGATCGGCCGCATCGGGCGGTCGCTGGGCGTCCATCTGCTGCTGGCCTCCCAGCGGTTGGAGGAGGGGCGGCTGCGCGGCCTGGAGACGTACCTCTCGTACCGCGTCGGTCTGCGGACCTTCTCCGCCGCCGAGTCGCGGGCGGCGCTGGGGGTGCCGGACGCCTACCAGCTGCCCAACGTGCCGGGTTCGGGGTATCTGAAGTTCGGCACGGACGAAATGGTGCGGTTCAAGGCCGCGTACGTCTCCGGGGTGTACCGCACGGGCGCGCAGCGGGCGGCGGTGCCGGGCGGGCCGCTGCCGGTGGACCGCAGGCCGGTGGCGTTCACGGCGGCGCCCGTACCGGTGCGGTACGTGGAACCGGCGCCGGGTCCGGCCGTGCCGGAGGCGCGGGCGGCGGAGGACGACGCCCTCGCCGACTCCGTACTCGACGTGATCGTGCGGCGGTTGGAGGGGCGCGGCGCGGAGGCGCACCAGGTGTGGCTGCCGCCGCTGGACAACCCGCCGTCGCTGGACGAGGTGCTTCCCGGGCTCGCGGACGTGCCGGGGCGGGGGCTGGCGCAGCCCGGGTACGAGGGGGCGGGGCGGCTCGTCGTACCCCTCGGGGTGGTCGACAAGCCGTTCGAGCAGCGGCGTGACACGCTCTTCCGGGACTTCTCGGGGGCGGCGGGACACATGCAGATCGTGGGCGGCCCGCAGTCCGGCAAGTCCACCCTGCTGCGGACCCTGATCGCGGCGTTCGCGCTGACGCACACCCCGCGCGAAGTCCAGTTCTACGGGCTGGACTTCGGCGGCGGCGGGCTGTCGTCGGTGGCGGGCCTGCCGCATGTCGGCGGGGTGGCCTCCCGGCTCGATCCCGAGCGGGTGCGGCGTACGGTCGCCGAGGTGTACGGCATCCTGACGCGGCGCGAGGAGTACTTCCGGGCCGCCGGGATCGACTCGATCGCGACGTTCCGGCGGATGCGGGCGCGGGGTGACATCTCGCCGGCGGAGCAGCCGTGGGGCGACGTGTTCCTGGTGATCGACGGCTGGGGCGGCTTCCGTTCCGACTACGAGGGTCTGGAGCAGGCGGTCCTGGAGATGGCGGCGCGGGGCCTCGGGTACGGCATCCACGTCGTCCTGACCGCGTCCCGCTCGATGGAGGTCCGCGCCAACCTCAAGGACCACCTGATGAACCGGCTGGAGCTGCGGCTCGGCGACACGATGGACTCGGAGCTGGACCGCAAGTCGGCGGTCAACGTGCCGGCGGGGGTGCCGGGGCGCGGTCTGACCCCGGAGAAGCTGCACTTCATGGCGGCGGTGCCGAGGATCGACGGCATCAACTCGGACAGCGACCTGTCGGAGGCGACGGCGGCGATGGCCCAGGAGGTCGCCCGGCACTGGACCGAGCCGGGGGCGCCCTCCGTACGACTGCTGCCGCGCGAACTCCCGGCGGCGGAGCTGCCCGGGGGCGCGGAGCGGCCGGACCGCGGGGTCGCCTTCGCGATCGACGAGAACAACCTGGAGCCGGTCTTCGTCAACTTCGAACGCGACCCGTTCTTCCTGGTGTTCGGGGAGAGCGAGTCCGGCAAGTCGAACCTGCTGCGGCTGCTGATCAAGCAGCTGGCGGAGCGGTACGACGGCGACTCCTGCAAGCTCTTCGTCATCGACAACCGGCGCGGGCTGCTGGGTGTCACGCCGTCCAGCCATCTGGCGGAGTACGTACCGATGTCCAACAACATGGAGCACCACGTCGACGCGCTGGTGAACCTGATGCAGCGCCGCACACCGTCCCCGGACGTCACGGCGGAGGAGCTGCGCGAGCGCAGCTGGTGGCGGGGGCCGACGGTGTACGTGGTGGTGGACGACTACGACCTGGTCTCCACGTCGAGCGGCAACCCGCTGGCCAAGCTCGCCGAACTGCTGCCTTTCGCGCGGGACGTGGGGGTGCGCTTCATCATCGCCCGCAGCACGGCGGGCGCGAGCCGGGCGGCGTACGAACCGTTCATGCAGCGCATGCAGGAGCTGGGCGCCCAGGGCGTCGTACTGTCCGGCGACCCGAACGAGGGCGACGTCCTGGCGGGCGTACGCCCCCGCCCGATGCCGGCGGGCCGCGGGGTGTTCGTCTCCCGGCGGCGGGGGAATCCCCTGGTGCAGACGGGGCTGGTGGCGGAGGGGCCTTCGTCGTGATCGGGCAGCCGTGGCAGCGGTCCGGACAGGCCGGGGCGTGCGGCGCGGAGGGTGGTCGCGCTCGCCGGACCGTACCGCGCTGGGTCGGGGCGGGCGTGGCGGTCCTGTTCGGAGCGGCCGGCTGCTCCGGCGGATCCGGCGACGACACTCCCCCGGGCGTCACGGCGGAGCAGGTCTGTGACGGCGCCCTGGACACGGCGGGGGCGGAGGCGTTGAGGCGCCTGGGCGGCACCGACCGGTTCACCGAACTCACCGGTACGACGGAGGCGGGACAGCCGAACGCGTTCTCCGTCGCGCGGGCGGCGAAGCACCTCCATGACGAGGTGGGCCTGCGGAGCAGGTGCACGGTGTACCGGGCCGGTGACAGGAGCGGCCGGCCGCTGGTCGAGCTGGACTTCAAGGCGGCGAGCCGCTTCCCGGGGCGGGGCACTGTGGAGAAGGGCGCCCGGGATCTGACGTACTACCCTCTGGGGGTCCTGGCCTACACCAAGGAAGCGAACTCCACCTCGTTGTACTTCCGTTGCCCCACCAAGGGCACGGGGACCGCCGCCGCCGGGACCACCGCCGGGACCCCGTACGTGAACGCGGGTCTGTTCAGCACCCCCGCCCGGATCGAGGGCGGCACCAGCGGCGAGGACCGGATGACGGTCCTCAACTCCGTCTCGCGGCGGCTCGCGGACGTGCTGGCGTGCGCGGACGAGGCCGGGCTGCCCGAGCGGGTACCCGTACCCGAGGAGCCCGGCGCGTGAGGATGAGCTGAGAACGGCGGTCGGTCCGAGTGAATGGCGCGCACCGGAGCACCGGGCGCACGGGGGAAGGAGCCCGCCCATGGCGTGGGACGAGTGGGAACAGCTGAAGTCCGCGGCGGCGGAGAGCAGGTCGACGGGGATGCGGCTGAATCAGCTTCCGGCCGACCTGGGCGGGGGCGGCGGAACCGCCGGCGACGCCCAGGGTGATCTCAAGGTCACCCAGTCCGATCTCGCGGCGATCGGGGACAAGGCGTTCAAGCTGTACAACCGGCTGTGGAAGGAAGCGCGGGTCGCCGTGCCGAGCAGCGACAAGGCCGCAGGTGATCTGACGACGCAGGGGTTCGCCCTGGGCGGGGCGCTCCAGCACGTCTCGGTCCGCTGGGAGGCCCAGCTCAAGTCGCTGATGGACGCGTGTGCCCACATCTCGAACCACATGGACTACACGAAGAACGCGCACGCCGGTGACGAGCACTTCATCCAGGGGCAGTTGAGCAGTATCGCCACGCTCGACCAGGGCTTCGACGAGGCGTACGGCGAACCGGGCAAGAAGAACAAGGGGGACGACTGATGAACCTGGAGGACCTGCGCTTCGCCCGCTTCAAGCCGCTCGACGACGCGATCGCCGACTGGGCGACGATGGTGCGCAACCTCGTGGATCTGGAGGCGGAGGCGAACAACGGGCTCAGGGGGCAGGCGAACAAGGCCAACTGGACCGGCGTCAACGCGACCGTCTCGCGGAAGTTCATCGGCAGGACCGCCGGGGAGTTCAAGGACGCCCACACCCAGGCGACCTCGATCAAGAACATTCTGAGCGATACGCGGGACGAACTGAAGGAGCATCAGCGGGCGCTGGAGGCGGCCCTCGACCGCGCGCTGAAGAAGAACCTCACCGTGACCTCGACCGCGGGCGGAGGTTTCACGGTCACGATGAACATCCACCCCGACCGGGCCGCGAAGGGGACGACCGTCCCCGAGCACAGCGAGAGTGACGTCACCCTCTTCCGGGACGAGATCCAGGGCATCCTCGACCGGGCGACGCAGAGCGACACCTCGGCCGCCACGGTGCTCAGAGCGCTCGCCGACCAGAGCACGTACGGCTTCTCGGGAGCCGCGTACCAGGACCGGGACTCCGCGGACGGCGCGCTCAGGGAGGCGGACCGGCTGGCGCGGCTGGCGCAGCAGAAGCCGGGGGACCTCAGCGTCAAGGAGTTCGACGAACTCAACGCCGGGCTCAAGAAGTACGCGGGCGACGAACTCTTCGCGGAGCGCTTCGCCGCGCGGCTGGGCGCCAAGGGCACGCTGGAGTTCTGGGCCGGCATCAACGACCCGCACGACGGCGCCCGGCTGGGCCATGAACGGGTGGGGCAGTACGGCGAGTTGCAGAAGAACCTCAGCCTGACGCTCGCCACGGCCACCCAGAGCGACAGCCAGGGCATGACGGACTGGAAGCGGGACATGACGGGCCTCGGCAGCCAGCCGGTGGGCAGGCCTGGCGGTCCCATGGGGTTCCAGGTCATGAGCAACCTGATGCGGTGGGGCGACTTCGACGATGGGTTCCTCAAGAGCTACGGCAGTGAGCTGATCAAGACCGAGAAGAAGATGACCGACAACGGCGGTCACGCGCCGCTGGCCTGGCAGCGCATGGGGATGGACCCGTTCCTGAACCGCACCGGCACCGACTCCGGCTCGGACCCGATGACGGGCTTCATGAAGGCCCTGTCGAACAGCCCGGACGCGGCGACCGACTTCTTCAGCGACCCCTTCGTGACGAAGGACGAGGACCACGACTTCAAGCGTGAGGGCCCGGACGGAAAGGAGGTGAAGGCCGGGCTCAGCAACTTCGACTACCTCTTCGAGGAGCGGGACTGGCCGCAGGAACAGAACAGCGAGGGCGAGGAGAGCAACACGGGCCGCAACGCGATGGCCCTGGCCCTGGAGGCCGCCACCACCGGCCACCCGGCCGGCGAACTACCGGGCCCGGACACCCCGGCCCACAACGCGCGGCAGGCGGCGCTGATGGAGAGCCTGGTGTCGTCCATCGCGGACGACCCGGAGCGCCTGACGAAGCACGGTTACATGTCGGACAGCGTCGGGCAGATCGCGGCGGAGTACTTGCCGGACATCACGCTGGCCATGACGGACGATACTTATGGAAACTCGAAGCAGCTCTTCCCCATCGCGGGCACGCAGGCAGAGCTGAGCCATTCGGATGTCACGCGCTTCCTGGTCGGCGTGGGGCAGAACCCCGAGGGATTCGCGAATGTGGAGGTCGGCCAGAAGGCATACATGGCCAATCTCATCGATTACCACATGAACCCTGATCTGCCGGCAGAACTGCGCTATCCCCACTCGCCCGAAGACACCATCAAGGAGATTGCGAACAAGTCGGGTGAGATCGGCGGAACCCTCTCCATCGGCCGCCAAGAGGCCGTGCTGGGTCCGGCGAGCCAAGCGGACGGCGATTTCGAGGACGCCGTGGCCCAGAAGAAGAACACCTGGTCCGGCGCTATTGGAACAGGCGTCGGCGTAGGGGTGAGCTTCGTGGCGACCCCGGTGGGAGGCGCGATCGCGAGCGGCGTGGCCGGCACAGTGAGCAGCGTCGTCCTTGAGCACATTTTCCAGCAGGCCGAACCGGAAGCCCTGAAAAACGCGGGGCGGGACGCGGCGCAGATCTGGGAGGACAGCAAGGACGGGAATGTCGCCCTCAGCCAAATGGCCGCCATCACCGCCGCGGATGCCCACCATGTTCCGTATGCCGAAAGGGTGGCCGAATGGGCACGGATCGGAACGGAGGCCGGGTTCGGCGCCGCATCGGTCAACGTCGGGCAGATGGCCGACGATCTGGAAACCGAGATTCAACCGGGATGACAGCCTCCTCGCCCAAGATCACACACCCCCCATACCGTGAGGTCATCTTGAGAACTTCCGGAGAACAAAAGCCGTACGTCGGTCGAGCGGCGGCCTCTGTGGTCGGAATGCTTGCCGTGGGTCTCCTCGTTGCGGGCTGCTCGTCGCCGGCGAAGGAATACGCGACGCCGAGCAGCCTGTGCGACGTTGCCGTGCCGTCCGATCTGCTGGATCCCTTCCTTCCCGCAGGGAAGAAACTCTCCTCCGTTCCCAAGAACGACGTCCAGGGTGTTACGCGCTGCCGGCTGGTCGTGGACGGGAAGACGGTCGTCTCGGCGAGCACGGAGTGGTACGAGAAGACGTTGCGGGAGGTGGCCGGCGCCCCCTACAACGAAGTGGAAGTGGACAGCAGCACGACCCCGGACAAGCGCTACATATACGCCGCCAAGGGCGGCATCGGGCTGGTCGACTGCCAGGATCCGAAGCGGCCGGACCAGAGGCTCGTCGCCTCCGTACGTGTCACACGGGGCACGGAGGACGAGACGCGGATGAAGAAGCTGATCACCGCGTTCACCGAGGGCGTGGCGGGTCCTGCCGAGTGTGCGCGGCGGAGGCTCGGGTAGGCCCCGCACCACCGCGCCCGTACACACGAACGAGGCGGGGTGGGCGCCTCCCGCGTGTGCCCACCCCGCCTTGTTTCGCTTCGTTCGTTTGTGCCGGTTGTGCTCTGCTCGCTCGGTCAGTGGAAGTTCGAGGCCGCCTTCTGGTCTCCGGCCTTGTACGCCGGAGCCGCTTCCGCCACGGCGCGGGAGATCTGGAGGAGCGCCGTGTGGATGGCCATGGCCTCCTTGTCCCACTTGGCCTGGGCACCGTTGTACGCCTCGCGGGCCTCGCCCTCCCAGAGGTCCGAGACCGAACGGATCTTCGCCTGGATGGCCTTGAGGCTCTGGTCGAGCCGGTCGGCCTGGGTCTTGATGTCCCGGGCGGCCTCGTCGAGCCGCGTGTACGTGACGATCATCGTGCCGTCGTTCTGCGCCATGGAAGTCCTGCCTCTCTGCTTACTGGTTCACTCGGTCGGGTCGGCTGTCAGTAGTGGTTGAGGTTGGACGTCGCCTTCTCCGCGCCGGCGTCGCCCGAGTAGCCGTCCACCACGTCCACCCCGCGCAGGGCCGCCTCGACCTCGTCGTCGGTGTTGCCGGCGATGGTGCGGGCCGCCTCGATGGCTTCCTGGAAGTTGAGCAGCAGGTTGCCGATGCCGACCATGTTGTTGTTGATCTGCGTCTGCTTGGCGTTGAACGCCCCGGCGCCGATGCCCGCCCAGTGGCCTTCGAGGCTGTCGATCGTCGCCTGGAGCTTGTGGAGCTGGCCCTTGACGTCGTCGAAGCTCCTGGTGAGTTCGCCCTGGAGCGACTTGAGCGCTACACCGTTCACCTTCTGGACTGCCATGCGATGGTCCTTTCCTGGAGCTGGGGTCGCGGCGGGTCGGTGTCCCACCGGTCGAGGAGTGTGTATGTACGTACGTGAGTGCGTGGTCCGTCGTCAGGCCGTACGGCGCCTGCGGAGCACCGCGAAGGTCCCTCCCGCGAGGACCACCATCACCGCGACGCCGCCGAGGATCAGGCCCAACTGCCCGTCGTCCGACGTCTTCTCGGCCGAGCCTGCCACGACGGCCTCGGAGCCGGGCTTGCCCTTCTCCGGCTGTGAGGAAGCCGATGCGGACGGGGAGGGGGACGTGGACGGGGAGGCTACGGGGAAGATCTCGTCGGCCAGAAGCTTGGCGTCGGGAGGGCCCGGGTTGCCCTTGCCGTCGACGATGACTTCGCGGGGGCGGATCAGGCCGTGGCCGAGGTAGGTGCTGAGCGTCTTCTTGCCCCAGTCCCGGCCCGCCGTGTCGTACAGAACGCGGAGTACTTGGTTCGCGGTCCAGTCAGGGTGCTGGGACCACACGAGTGCCGCCGAAGCCGAGGTGAGCGCGGCGGACGCGGTTGCCCCACCGCCATCGTCGCAGTAGCTCTTGAACGTCGCGTCGCACCAGCGGGGGATGTCGGTTCCGGGAGCAGCGATATCAACGTCGCTGCCGTGTTGGGAGAAGTCGGCCACACCGCCTTTACGGTCCCCCGAGGCAACGCCCACGACCTCGGCGAACGCGGCCGGATACTGCGCCTTGTTCCCCTCCTTCGCATTGTCGCCGGTGCCCGCCACCAACAGCTTTCCCTTGCTCAGGGCGTATTCCAGTGCGGAGTGCTGCCCGAACATGTCCACGCCGATCACATGCTCGTTGCCGACGGAGATGTTGATGATCTGCGCGTCGGTGTCGGCCGCGGCCCGGATGGCCCGCTTCAACGGATCGTTGATCTGGGGCAGTTCGTCGTGCTTGAGAAGGGGCAGCTTGATCGGGATGATCTTGGCGCCCGGCGCCAGGCCGCGCAGTCCGCCGCCCTTGCCCGTACCTGCGATCAGCTCGGCCGTGGTGGTCCCCTGCCCGTTCGTGTCGGCGGTGGCGCCACCGCCGCCTTCGACGGTGGCGTCGATCCCCTTCAGCACCTGGCCCTTGAGCGACGGAGTGGACGGGTTCACGCCGGAGTCGATGACAGCGACCTTGATGCCCTCGCCCGTGGTGACCTTCCACATGTCCTCGGCATGCATCGCGTCCAGGTACCACTGCTTCGACCGCTGGTCCGCCGCCGAGGCGTCCGGAGCCGTACCGGCGATGCCCAGGGTCCACGCGCTCAGCGCGGCCACCACGCAGAGCAGTTCCCGCCGCACGGGACGGGACCTGCCGCCGCGCTTACGGGCGGGGCTCATTCCTGCCGTCATCCTGACTTCCGAACCTTCCTCGGTGCCTGTTCCGCGCCTAATCGATCACCGGCGGCCCGGCGGGGCGCCGGCCGGCCGTCCATGTCTCTTCGTCTTCCGTCAGGTAGTCAGGACGCGACACGGCATCGTCCTGTTCCTCTTCCTCCGGCCGCCGGCCGCCGGGACCTCGGACGAGGCCCGAGCCGCCCTGGGTGAAGCCCGCGCCGGGGCGGGACCGGGAGGCGGCGCCGCGAGGCGTGCCGACCACCCCGTTCGTACTGGCGGTGCCCCGCGCGCCGGACCGCGGTGTGTTCGCGGGATTCGCCCCCACCACACCACCCCGCCCGGTCCTGCCGCCGGTGGCACGGCCGGAGGCCGCGCCCTCACCGCCGATGACGTTCCCCCGTGGCATACGGGAACCGGTGGATCCGGCGGCGCGCTGCGGGTTTCCGCCGACGATGCCGTTCCCACGGCCCGCTCCCGCGCGACCGGCCGGAGTCTGGCCCGTACCACCGGCGCCTGACGCACCAGCGCGTCCTGCCGCTCCGGCTCCGCCGCCGAGGGTCCCCGGCCGGCCGGCCGTACCGGAACCGCCCGATGCCGTCGGCGCCCGTCCGGCCGGGCCACCCCCCTTGCCGAGCGATCCGGTCGACTGGCCCACCGACTTGGCATAACCCTGCGGGCCCTTCGCCCCGGGTCCACCCCGGGAGACGAGGTTCGCCGGGCCGCCCGCCGGGGGAGGCACGGTCCCGCCACCGGAGCCGGGGCCTCCTGTCGAGGAGGGGAGCGTGGACGCGTCCGGGAGAGCCTGGGGAGCCGGCGGTGCCACGACGTTGTCGATCTCCACCGACGTCTCCCGCTCGGGCGCGGGGGTGATCGGGCGGGCCGTGTCCAGATCCCTCTGCGACCGGTCCGCGTCACCGAGGGAGTCGGAGCGGGCCGACACCGACGAGACCTCGGACTCGTCCGACGGGCCGTCGCCCACGTCCCTCGCGCTCTTGGCGCGGACCACCGGGCCCACCGTGCTCGGCGGGGGCACGTTCGCCTGGAGCACCCGGTCGAACCTCGGTGGTTCCTGGGCCGCCAGGGTCTCCTCGGAGACCGCGTAGAACGAGGCCAGTCGGTTCATCTGGTTGATGGCCTCCTGGCGGTCCCGCTCCACCTTCTTCGCGGCCTCGTAGTCCGGATTGCCGTCCACCTGCTTGACGATCTCGATGTCCTCGACACTCTGCTTGCGCAGCCGGGTGTCGCGGGGCGGCATGGACTTGTGCACCGACGCCAGGCCCGTACCGGCGGCGGTGATCTGCGTAGCGGCCACATCGGCGAACGCGCCCAGCCCCCGGGCGTGTTCGGCGAGTCCTCGGCCGAACGAGCGGAACTCGTCGCCCGATTGCCCCTTCCACTCGACCTTGTCGACGTAGTCCTGGAGCTCCTGTGCCGCGTCGGCGAGCGCGTCCCTGGCCTTCCAGAGAGCGGTGCCCGCGTTCTCCAGATCCGCCGGGTTCGCCGTCTCCACCAGGTCGATCATGGCGTTGAGGTCGTGGCCCTCGAAGCTGGTCCTGGCGAAGGGGCCGGGGCCGCCACCGGATCCGAAGAAGCCACTCATGATCGACGACACCCTCTGGGTGATGTCGATGGCACCGAGTTGACCCTGGACCCGCGCCTGGTCCTGCTGGTGCTGTTCCTCGGGGGAGAGTTCTTCGGGCTTCCCGTCGGTCATGTCATCCCCAACCGTCGTCATAGGTCGACTTGTCCGTCTCGCCGACCCCGTGCTCGGTCTTCGTGCTCTGCTCCCGCTGAGCCTTCTGCTCGTGCTCGATACGGTCCTGGATCGCCACGTACCGCCGCCGCACGTCCTCCTCCACGTTGTCGAACCCGACCTCGGCCGCGTGCACCCCGATGCTCAGCGTCTCGATCTGGTCGCCGAGCGTCCGGGAGAGCGAGACGAGCGACTGGTGCACGCGGTTGTACTGGGCGTACAGCCCGTCCGCCTCGGCGAATGCCGCGTTGGCGCCGCTCAGCGACGTCCTGGCGACCGTCTGCGCCGCCACCTTCGTGTCTCCGGCCGCCCCGCGTTCGAGGTCCGCCAGCAGGTCCTTCACCCGGCTCTGGAAGCGTTTCAGCGCGCCGACACCGCGTTCGAGGTCGCTCCCACCCGTCGAGGCTCCCCCGCCTCCCCCGCCGTCCGCAGGGATCACCATGCCCTTGTTCCTCTCCCCGTTTACCTCAACTGCCTCAGTCACCTCAGTGGTCCTACGTTGCGATCGTGGCGCCGCACACACCAACCGCATCTGTACATCTCACTCTAGCGATCAGCTCCGACAGCCCCAAGGGCGTTGTCCGCGGGGGGACTTCCTGTTACGGGTTCGGTGCGGAGGTGCGCGGGAGTGTGCACGCGCAACTTCCCCACGCGGCGTTTCACGCGTGCCGGGTACGCCGCCTCCGCGCGTCGCGCAGTGCCACCGCGCCGCCCGCTGTCGCCGCGACCAGCACTCCCGCGCCCACGAGCACGTACGTCGCGAGGCGTGTCGTGCGTTCCTCCGGTGTCTCGCCGACGTGGAACCCGGCCGCCTCGGGCGCCGCCACCGGGTCCGCGCCCCGGTCGGCGACCGGCGCGTCGAGGGGCTTGTCGTCCTCGGTCAGGGCCCGTACCGGGTCCACGACTCCCCAGCCCACCAGCCGGTCATGGCCCGCGATGGAGCGTTCCGCGGTCTGCTCGATCTGGGCGACGATCTGTTTCCGCGTCCAGTCCGGGTGCTTGCCCTTGATGAGCGCGGCGACGCCGGCGACGTACGGCGCGGAGAAACTCGTACCGTTGTCGGCGCAGTGGCCGCCGCCTGGAACGGTGGAGACCATGTCGACGCCGGGAGCGGCGACCCCGACGAACGGGCCGGACTGGGAGAAGGCGGCCCGTTCGTTGTTCCGGTCGGACGACGCCACGGCCAACACGCCTTCGTACGAGGCCGGGTAGGTCTCCTTGACGTTCCCGCCGAGGCCGTCGTTGCCCGCCGAGGCGACCACGACGACGTCCTGGTCGAGGGCGTGGTCCACCGCCTGCTTCAACTCGGGTGCGGGCTCTACGGCGTTGGCCGTGTCCTGGGAGATGTTGATGACGTCGGCGCGCGCCTCGACGGCGTAGGTGATGGCGTCGGCGAGGGTCTCGGCGGTGCCGTGGCCCTCGGCGTCGTTCTGCTGGATGGGGATGATGGTGGCCCCGGGCGCCAGGCCGACGAAGCCGGTGCCTTCGCGGGGGCGGGCGGCGATGATCCCGGCGACCTTGGTGCCGTGGCCCACGGTGTCCGTGGTGCCGTCCTCCTTGCCGCGCTCGATCGCGCCGCCGAACTCGTCCTTCAGGCCCCGTTTCATCTTGTTGCGGCCGCTCTTCACGTCGACGGCCGGGGTGAGTTGGGGATTCCTGACGTCGACTCCGGTGTCGATGACCGCGACCCGTACCCCTTTGCCGGTGGACTGCGACCACAGTTCGTCGAGCAGCACCCGTTGCAGCGCCCAGGGGCGGCCCGCGTACGGCTTGCTGGGGAACGTGCACTGGGTGTCGGTGGGGCCCTCGGCCGCGGCGGACGCGGGCAGGGCGAGGAGGGCCGCCGCGGCGGTGACCGCGGTGGCGGTGACGGCGAGGAGCCGTCGGTCGGCCAGGTGCGTTCTTCCCCTCACGCTCCCCCTCAAGCGTCCCGTCACGCTCCCTCTCACCCGTCCCGTCCCGCTCACGCTCCCCCTCACCCTCCCTCTCACGAGCCCTGGATCTGCCGGGCCGCCGCCGTCGACAGCCGGGGCCCCGTCGGCAGGAACGTGGCCCACGCGGCGGGAACCGGCGCGGGGGCGACGTCCTTGTAGCCGAGCCGGTTCTGCGCCTGCTGGGCCTCCTGCTGCCGCGCCTGGCGCTCCTGCGCCGTACCGGCTCCAATCCCGGGCTCGTCCCCGGCGCTGTCGCCGTTGGACTGCATGCCGTAGCGCAAACCGGTGTCGGTGACCAGGAAGACGAACCCCGACGCGGTCGACGACCCCTGGAACTGCCGGAACAACTGCCCGGAGCCCGGGGTGACATACGCGCTGGAGCCGGTGGGCAGCGGCTTCGGGAAGTCGGTGCCCGCCCAGGTGCTCAGTGTGGTGGCGCCGCCGGAGCCGTCCACGTTCCGCAGCACACTGCACACGGTGTTACGGCTGCCCGCGTCGGTCCCCGCCTCGTTGACCGGGGTGGGGTCGCTCTGCGGCCAGTCCTTGTCCTGCCCGAACGGCTCGCCGGGCTCGATGGCGCCGGGGCTGACCGACGTGGCCCGGCCCGCCTGGCCGACCGTGACCAGTGCCTTGCTGCTGAGCAGCAGCTTCGCCGTGAAGTCCGTGACGGGGGCGACCCGGCCCGGGAGCACCACGTACTGCTGGTTCTTGGAGTTGACGGGGGCGACGAGGACCATGCCCACCTTGTTCGCCTCCTTCGGCAGCAGCGCGCCGGGGGCGTTCGCGTCGGCGCCGGGGATGCCCGTGATCGCCGGGAAGTCGATGGTGCCGCCCCGGTGCAGGGTCTCCAGCCAGGCGGCGGTGACCCGTTGCGGCTTGCGGTCGGCGCCGACCACCTGGCGCAGGAGCAGCTCGTCCTTCTTCACCCGGTACGCCTTGCCCTCGGCGTCCACGACGTACTGGACCCCGTCCGGGCCCTCGACGTACAGGAGTTCGCCACCGCGCAGCCGGTCCGCCCCCTCGGTCCTGCCCTGTTCGCGCTGGGCGAGGACGAACGCCGCCTTCTGGATGGCCCGCCCGCCCGCGCTCGGCCGTTCGCAGACCGCCCAACGCTTGGCCGCCCCGGCCTCCTTGGCGTCGGGGAGCCGGTCGGGGGCGTAGGGGATGCCGACGGTCGGGCCGTGGGCGAGGTCGCTGCGGTCGATGACCGATTCGCTGACGTTGATGACCTTGCCCTTGTCCTGGTCGAGCAGGAGTTTGGCGGAGGCCATGTTCAGCACGGGGTGCAGCTGCTTCGTCTTCCCCGTCCGCAACACCACATAGCGGGTGGTGGACTTGCTGGCGATGATGACGTTCTCGTTCACCGCGTCCCACTCCTTGGGCGCCACGGGCTTGAACATCCCCCACGCGCCGAAGGCCGCGAGGATCACCACACCGACGATGACACCGGGCAGCACCGCACGCAGCGGACGGGGCGCGCCCTCTTCCGAACCGGTCGAGTTCGGCTGCACGAACTGCGCGATCAGCCTTCGTTTCGCGAAGGTGTAGGCGTTGAGTTCGTCCCGTCGTGATGCCATCTGTCCGCTGTCCCTCTTCCCCCACTGAGCGACACTGAGCGACCGGTTCCCTCGTGCACCGGAGGCACCTGTGTGTCGCGCCGGCCCCCTACTATGCATGCCGGCGCTCGCGTCCCACCGCTCAGGTAGGGTGATCGACCGGTCAACGCCCGTGGACGGACGGCAGTTACGGCGCAAGGGGGCACGGCGGGGATGAGTACGGCGACGCGCGAGCGCGACGGACGGAGCGACACCGCACGGGTCCCGGCTCCGTCCGGCCGGTGGCGACGCGGGCGCGCGGAGGCGGGCCCCGCGCGCCCGGCCCCCGGGGTCGCTCCGGCGCGGACGACGCTGCGCTCCCGTCCGCGGGCCGGTCACCTCGGGCCCTTCCAGCTACGGCAGTTGGTGCTCGTCGAGGTCGCTCTCGCGCTGACGGGCATCGGCCTGGCGCTCGGCGGGCTCTGGCTGGTGCCGGCCGCGACCGTGGCCTGTGTGCTGGTGCTGGTCGCCGTGTCGCGCCGCCGGGGCCGCGCCGTACAGGACTGGTTGTCGACGGCTCTCGCGCTGCGGGCGCGCACCCGGCCGGCCGAGCCGTGCGGGCCCGACGTCGACCCCTCGCTCGCGCCCGTGGCGGAGAGCGTGCCGGGATTCCGCCCGTACACCTACGTCGACCGGAACCGCCGCACGGTCGGGATGCTCGGTGACGGCTCGTTCCTGACCGTGGTGGTACGGGTCGAGGCCAGCGGCGACGGGCTGCGCCCGGTGTTCGGCGCGCGCTCGCTGCCGCTCACCCTGCTCGCGGACGCCCTCAGCGTGGACGACATCACCCCGGAATCGGTGCAGTTGGTGCAGCAGGTGCGTTCGGCACCGGCGCCGCACCTGCCCCAACAGGCCGTGGCCCGGCTCTCGTACGCCCCCCTCCAGGAGCAGACCGGCGCCCCCGCGCTGCGGCTCACCTGGGTGGCGGTCAAGCTGGACCCGGAGCTGTGCCGCGAGGCCGTGGACGCGCGCGGCGGTGGGATCGAAGGGGCGCAGCGGTGCCTGGTGCGGCTGGCGGACCATGTCGCGAGCCGGATCACCGGCGCCGGGTTCCGGGCCGTGGTGCTGGACCAGGAAGAGCTCAACTCCGCCGTCGCGACGTCGGCCTGCGCCAGCCCGGCACTGTCGGCCCGCGCGGGCCGGCCGGACGCGGCGGCGCGGCGGCGCACCGCCGAGACGGCGCGGGTCTGGCGGTGTGACGACCGCTGGCACACCACCTATGCCGTGGGCCGCTGGCCCGAGTTGGGGCGGGGCGCCACTCCGCTGCCCAAGCTGGTGGCGCTGCTGACCTCGGCTCCCGCGTACGCCACCACCTTCAGCCTGACCCTGCGCCCGGGCGCTCACCGGGGGACGATGTCGCTCGGTGGGCACGTACGGATCACCGGCGGCTCGGACACCGAACTGGTGCGTGTACGTCGGACGTTGGAGCAGGCCGCGCGGCACGCGAAGGTCGGTCTGGTACGGCTGGACCGCGAGCAGCTGCCCGGTGTGCTGGCCACACTGCCCCTGGGAGGCGCGCGATGACCACCGCCAACGGTACGAAGCGGGGCCTGCGGGGGCTGCGCGGCCCGCACCACGCGGGACACACCATCGCGCTGGACCACCTCGGCGCGCTGTCACTGCCCGTCGGGGACGACGGTGTGGTGATCGGCGACGACGGCGACGGCCGCCCGCAGATGGTCGGGTTCCACCGCTCGACACCGTACGACGTCCTGCTGGTCGGCGGCCTGTGGACGGCGCAGGTGCTGGCGCTGCGCGCGGCGGCCACCGGCGCGCGCGTCGCGGTCGAGACCGGGCGCGCCCAGGCCTGGACGCTGCTCGCGCAGGCCGCGGGCGCGGGCCTGGACTGCGTCACGCTGCACGAGGTCGGCCGGGTGCCGCCGATGGGCGCGACGGTCGGCAGCCCCGTGGTGGTGATCCGGGACTGCGGGATGCGCCCCCCGCGCGGCCGGGTGGTGTCCTCGCCGTGGCAGTCGGTGATGACCCTGCTGCCCTACATGAGCCCGGTGGCACCGCGGTTGATGCGGGGCTCCACGCTGGTGGGCGTCCAGCGGGTCTCGCCGCAGGAGGCCGAGCAGGTGGGCCGCATCCTGGGCCTGTCGCGGGCCGAGACCGACGCGCTGCCCACGCTGGCGGACGGGGTCACGCTCTGGTGCGCGGGGCGTGAGCACCACTGGGTGATGACGAGCGCCACGGACGCGGAGACGGGACTGCTGGGCGTGGCGCGCCGGATGGACTGACCTTTTCGCCCGGGCTTCCCGCCCCGCTCCGCCCCGCCTCCCTACCCCGCCCGCACGCGCTGTAATCGTTCCGTCGCGGATGTACGGCCAACCGTCCTAAGATGCCGGAGGAACCGGAACAGCCGGAAGAGGGCGTCACCGAGCCGTCACCGAAAGGAAGCTTGTCTGATGGGGAGCGCACAGGAGAAGGACGAGCTGTATGCCCTGGACATCTCTGGAGTCGAGTGGCACAGCGCGCCCGGCACCAGTGCGGACGAGGAGCGGGTCGAGATCGCGTACCTGCCGGAAGGCGCCGTCGCCATGCGGTCGTCCGTGGACCCGGACACCGTACTGAGGTACACCGAGGCCGAGTGGCGGGCGTTTGTGCTCGGGGCGCGTGACGGGGAGTTCGATCTGCGCTGAGCCCGGTCGGCCCGGGGCCGGCGGCGAACAGCGGGTAACAGGTAGGGGCACGCTCCGTTCGGGGCGTGCCCCTCCGGCGTTCGGGGGGACGAGGGGTGTGCGGGGGGGTGCGGGCCAAAGTCCGTTTCGTACGCCCGTTCTGCGCGGGTTCTGCCGCGATCTCCCGCGGACATGTACCGATTTGACCGATCGCTGTACCCACCCGGGTTCCTTACGTGTTCACTTGGGGGCAGGACGTGACGTACGGGCCGCTCCCCGGCGGACCCGTCCGCCCTGCCGGAGCGACGCCGGGGACGATTAGGGTGGGTGGAGGCGCGGGAGGAGAACCGGCAGACGTGTTTGCCGCGTCACCGGGTCCTGACAGGGCCCAGGGGGAGAGCCGGGCGGACCGGACAACCAGGTACGACCGCCCCCGCCCACCACGGCACAAGGGTGCTCGACCACCTCAGGAGGCAAAGTGAACGGCGATCGGGACGAGATCCGCGGAGGCTGGGACCGGCCGCCCGTGGACGATCAGTCCGACGCGGAGCCCGAGGTGACGGGTGAGTTCACCATCGACTACACCCCTCCCGCCTGGTACACGCAGAACGCGCCGGGGGACACGGCCGGTGGCGCGGCGGCGGGGCCGCCCGCGCCCGCGTACGACCCGACGCCGCCTCCGCCGCCGGTGGGCGCGCCGGTGGCGGTGCCGGGGCTGCCGACGGGGAGCGGCTTCGAGCCGAACTGGACGCTTGCGCCTCCGGCGCCGGGGCGGGGTCCGGGGACGGGGCCCGGTACGGGTACGGGCGCCGGTACGGGTACGGGTACGGCCTCGTCGCCCGAGACGCCGTCAGGCGCGCCCACGGGCGCGTCGGGCGCCGCGCCCGAGCGGGTATCGGCCGGCGGCGCGGTCCCGGCCGCCGGTCCGGCTCCGGCAGGAGACCCGGCCGCGTCCGGCGTTCCCGGCCCCGCGTCGGCCGCCGGCGCTGCTTCCGGCGCCGGCGGGGGACCCGGACCGGACGCGACCCCGTCGCCTCTGACGGGCCCGCAGGCCGCCGCGCCGGGGCAGGGTACGGCCGCCGGTGCGGTCGTGGCTCCCCACGCGGTGCCCGGCGGCGATCCCGTCACGGGTCCGGTCGGGACGGGAGGTCCCGTACCCGCCGCCAGAACAGTGCCGGACACGGCTACCGGTCCGGTTTCCACCGTTGGTCAGCCCCCGGCCGGTGCGTCGGGCCCCGTCGCGGCCGCCGGTCAGCCCTTCGGGCCCGTACCCGCCGCCGGACACGCGCCGGACGCGGCTGCCGGTCCGGTTCCGACCGCTGGTCAGCCCCCGGCCGGTGCGACGGACCCCCTGCCCGTCTCGGCCGCCGGTCAGCCCTCCGGGCCCGTACCCGCCACCGGACTCGTGTCGGACACGGCTACCGGTCCCGTTCCCACCGCTGGTCAGCCCCCGGCCGGCGCGCCGGGCCCCGTCGCGGCCGCCGGTCAGCCCTCCGGGCCTCCCGTACTCGGCACCGGCCCGGGCGCCACCCCGGCCGCTCCCGCAGCTCCCCCGGCGGCGGAGCCGTTCGGCGGGGGTGAGGTGGACAGCGGGGCGACGATGCGGTTCTCTCCCGCCGCGCTCAAGCGGGAGTTCGCGGAACGTGACGCGGCGAAGGCCGCAGCGAGCGGGGACGGCACCGGAGCGCCCGGTACGGACGTGCCCGCCACCGCCGACCGGGACGGCACAGGCTCCGCGAACGGCGGCGAACCGGCCGACGGTACGGACCCGTCCGAGGCCCCGGACAGGACCACGGGCGAATCGGCACCCGAGGCCGGACCGGAGCGGGAGGGCGGTTCCGAGGCCGGCCAGGAGGCGTCCGCCGAGGCCCCGGCCGACGGGGACGATCCGGCCCCCGCCGCCCGCGCGGGGCAGACCGCTCCCGACACCTCCGCCCCGGCGAGCGCCGCCCCCGGCGCTCCCCCCGCGCCCGGCCCGCCGTGGTCGCCGCAGCCGCCGGCCGCCCCCGAGGCGGTCGCGCTGCCGCCGCTGCCGCCCGCGTTCCAGCCCGCCGCGCCGACGGCCGCGCCCCAGTGGCCCGTACCGCCGCAGCCGCAGCCCCCCGCGCCCCAGCCTCCGTACGGCTGGCCCGCGCAGCCGCACCAGGACACCAGCGGGTACGGCTTCCCGCAGCCGGGACGACCGGGTCAGCCCGGTCAGGCCGCCGCCCAGCAGCCCCCCGCCGCGCCGGGGGCGAACACCCCGCCCCTGCCGCCGGGTTACGGCTTCCCGCAGCAGGGCGGCCCAGGGCACCCCGGCTCACCCGCCGCCCCTGGGCCGAACACCCAACCCCCGCAGCCCGGTTACGGCTTCCCCCAGCACGGCCAGCCCGGCCCCGAGGCACCCGCCGCACGGGACTCGAACACCCCACCCCCACCCACGGGTTACGGCTTCCCCCACCCGGGCCAGCCAGGACACCCCGGCCCCACAGCACCCCACGCATCCGCCGCACCGGACTCGAACACCCCACCCCCGCCCACGGGTTACGGCTTCCCCCACCCGGGCCAGCCAGGACACCCCGGCCCCCCGGCACCCCAGGCACCCGCCGCCCCCGGGCCGAACGCCCAACCCCCGCAGCCCGGTTACGGCTTCCCCCAGGGGCAGCCCGGGCAGCCGGGCCCCTACCCGCCCGCGTCCGTGCCGCCGCAGGCCGGTTACGGGTTCCCGCACCCCGACTACCCCGCGCAGCCCGGCCCCGTACCGCAGCCGCCCGCGCAGGCGGCTCCGTACATCCCCCCGCAGCAGACGCACCAGCCCCAGCCGCACCCCCGGCCCGCCGGCCAGGACCAGCGGCAGCCGCACCAGGCCGCGCCTCCCGTCGACCCCCGCGCCGGGGCCGGCTGGCCGTCCGCCGTGTCGCACGACCAGCGTGAGCGGTCCGTGCCGGGCGCGCCGCTCGGCTACACCGCCGCCGTCGAGCTGTCCTCCGACCGGCTCCTGCGCAACACCAAGCCGAAGGCGAAGAGCAGTCGCAATCCGTCCAGCGCCTCCCGCTTCAAGATCGGCGGCAAGGCGGCGGAGGCCGAGCGGCAGCGCAAGCTGGAGCTGATCCGTACACCGGTGCTCTCCTGCTACCGGATCGCCGTCATCAGCCTCAAGGGCGGGGTCGGCAAGACGACGACCACCACCGCGCTGGGGTCCACGCTGGCCACCGAGCGGCAGGACAAGATCCTGGCGATCGACGCCAACCCGGACGCCGGAACGCTCGGCCGCCGGGTGCGGCGCGAGACCGGGGCGACCATCCGCGACCTGGTCCAGGCCATCCCGTACCTCCAGAGCTACATGGACATCCGGCGCTTCACCTCGCAGGCGTCGTCCGGTCTGGAGATCATCGCCAACGACGTGGACCCGGCGGTCTCGACGGCGTTCAACGACGAGGACTACCGGCGCGCGATCGAGGTGCTCGGCAAGCAGTACCCGATCATCCTGACCGACTCCGGCACGGGTCTGCTCTACAGCGCGATGCGCGGGGTGCTGGACCTCGCCGACCAGCTGATCATCATCTCGACGCCGTCGGTGGACGGCGCCAGCAGCGCCTCCACGACGCTCGACTGGCTGTCCGCGCACGGCTACGCCGATCTGGTGCAGCGCTCCCTCACGGTCATCTCGGGGGTCCGCGAGACCGGCAAGATGATCAAGGTCGACGACATCGTGCAGCACTTCGAGACCCGCTGCCGCGGGGTGGTCGTGGTGCCGTTCGACGAACACCTCGCCGCCGGCGCCGAGGTCGACCTCGACATGATGCGGCCCAAGACGCGTGAGGCGTACTTCCACCTCTCCGCGCTGGTCGCGGAGGACTTCGCGCGGGCCCAGCAGGCGCAGGGGCTGTGGACGTCGGACGGCAACAACCCGCCCCCGCAGTACGCGCCTCCGATGCCGGGGCCGGGCGGCGGACCGGGGCAGCCGCAGCAGGGGCAGCCGTATCCGCAGCAGCAACAGCCGTACGCCCCGCAGCCCTATCCGCAGCAGCAGTACCCGCAGCAGTACGCACCCCAGCAGCCCCAACAGCAGCATCAGGCCCCTCAGCCTCACCCACAGCAGCAGCCGCCGTACGCCCACCCGGGACAACAGTCACCCCAGCAGGCTCCCCAACAACCGCCCCACCAGCCCGAACCCCAGCACGGCCACCCCGCCGTCCCGCCCGGCTGGCAGCAGCCCCCGCAGGCGCCGCCAGCGCCTCAGCAGTGAGGCGGCAGAGGTAGATACCAATGAGGGTCCGTTCCTGGTTCGAGGAGCGGACCCTCTGGGTATTCCCGCAGCCCACACGGGGTGTCCGGCCGCCGTTGACGCGGCCGGACGACCGCTGATAGACCTGCGCTTCACCAGTTGGCGATCCAGAATCCACCCGGCTTCTCCGTGCGAGTGATGACACGAGGTCACCGTCTTATGGTCCACAGCGTTCCCCCACGCCCGACGCGACAGCCCTTGAGGCACTCCTCCCGACGCCGTCTGCTCCTGGCGTCCGGCGCCCTGTCCGGCGCGCTCGTCGCCGGGACCGTGATCCCGTTCTCCCCGCTGCTCCCGGCGCCCCAGCAGGCCCAGGCAGCCGACGGCAAGAAGGTGCTCACGCTCGCGGTCAGCCAGAGTGTCGACTCCCTGAGCCCGTTCCTGTCCCAGACCTTGCTCGGTACGACGGTTCACCGTCTGACGTACGAGTACCTGACGAACTACGACCCCAAGGACGCGCACACGGTCCCAGGGTTCGCGACGGCGTGGAAGCCGTCGGCGGACAAGCTGACGTGGACGTTCACCATCCGCGACAACTCCCAGTGGTCCGACGGCGTGCAGGCGACCGCCGAGGACGCCGCCTGGACGTTCAACAAGATGATGACGGACGAGAACGCGGCGACCGCCAACGGCAGTTTCACCTCCAACTTCAAGAAGGTGACCGCCCCGGACCCGCGGACGCTCGTCATCGAACTGGACAAGCCGCAGGCCACGATGACCGCGCTCGACGTGCCGATCGTGCCGAAGCACATCTGGGAGAAGGTCGGCGACTTCTCCAAGTTCAACAACGACAAAGAGTTCCCGGTCGTCGGCAACGGGCCTTTCATCATTACGGACTTCAAGGTCGACCAGTACATCAAGCTGAAGCCGAACAAGACCTTCTGGCGCGGTGCGCCCAAGTTCGACGAGCTGGTGCTCAAGTACTACAAGGACGGGGACGCGGCCGTCGCCGCGCTGCGCAAGGGCGAGGTCTCGTTCGTCCCCAACCTCACCCCGGCCCAGGCCGCTTCGCTCAAGGCCACCGCCGACATCAAGGTCAACGACGCGCCCGGCCGCCGCTTCTACGCCCTCGCCACCAACCCCGGCGCCCGGTCCAAGGACGGCAAGAAGTTCGGCAACGGGCACCCCGCGCTGCTCGACCCGGCCGTACGGAAAGCGCTCTTCCAGGCCGTCGACCGCAAGACCGTCATCGACAAGGTCTTCCAGGGCCACGCGGTGGAGGGCCAGGGCTACATCCCGCCGCGCTTCGCCTCGTACTTCTGGCAGCCCTCGCCCGAGCAGGCACTCGGGTACGATCCGGCCGCCGCGGCCGAGACCCTCGACCGGGCGGGCTACAAGAAGAACAGCTCGGGCAAGCGCGTCGGCAAGGACGGCAAGCCGCTCGACTTCCGCATCCTCTGCCACGCCACCGACCCCAACGACAAGGCCGTCGGGAAGTACCTCCAGGAGTGGTGGGGCGACCTGGGCATCGGGCTGGAGGTCGAGTGCCTCGACAACGTCTCGGACCCCTGGCTCGCCGGTGACTACGACCTGGCCTTCGACGGCTGGTCCGTCAACCCCGACCCCGACTACGTCCTCTCCATCCACACGTGCGACGCGCTGCCCGCCACGCCCAAGGACAGCGGCGCCACCGACAACTTCATCTGCGACAAGACGTACGACGGGCTCTACGCGCGACAGGCCGCGGAGTACGACCCCGCCCGGCGCGCGGAGTTGGTCAAGCAGCTGGAGTCGCGGCTGTACGACACCGGGTACATGAACGTCATGGCCTATCCGAACGCCGTCGAGGCGTACCGTACGGACCAGATCAAGTCGATCACGACGATGCCGGAGGCCGCCGGCAACCTCTGGGGCCAGGACGGCTACTGGAGCTGGTGGTCCGCGGTACCGGCCGCGGGCGACGACAGCGCGGACAGCTCGTCCTCCACCGGTGTGGTGATCGGGATCGGAGCCGCCGTGGTGGTCGTGGCCGCCCTCGGGCTCTTCGTCGTGATGCGCCGCCGTTCCACCGCGGAAGACCGTGAATAACCCATGAGTACCGCAAGCACTCCCGGTGCGGTGCGGGACGCCGGCGGCCCGGAGGAGCCCGCGCCGCCGGACGCGGCGGACCGCCGCTCGTCCGGCACCGCGACCGCCTATCTCCGCTATGGGGCGGGCAAGTTGGGCGGTGCGGTCGTCTCTCTGATCGCCGTGCTCGTCACCAGCTTCTTCCTGTTCCGGATCATCCCCGGCGACCCGGTGAAGGCCATGACGCGCGGTGTGCCGACGTCGGCCGAGCAACTGGCCACGATGCGCAGGCAGTTCGGCCTCGACCTGCCCATGTGGCGGCAGTTCACGGACTACTGCGCCAACGCCCTGACCGGTGACCTCGGCACCTCGTACCAGTTCCGCGCGCCGGTCGGCGAGCTGATCGGCGAGAAGGTGCCCGCGACCCTGCTCCTCATGGGGGTCGCCGTGGTGATCTACTCCGCGCTGGGGCTCTGGCTCGGCACCCGCTCCGCCTGGCACAACGGCGGCCTCGGCGACCGGATCAACACGGGTGTGGCGCTGACCCTCTGGTCCGTACCGTCCTTCTGGCTGGGCCTGCTCCTCATCATCGTCTTCTCCGTCGGCATCGGCCCGATCCCCGGGATGTTCCCCACCGGCGGTATGTCGTCGGGCAGTTCGAGCGGTTTCGGGTACGTCACCGACGTGGCCCACCACCTGGTGCTGCCCGTCGTGACCCTGGTCGCCGTGGGATACGCGCAGACGCTCCTGGTCATGCGCTCCTCGCTGCTGGACGAGATGGGCGGCGACTATCTGACGACGGCCCGCGCGAAGGGCCTGCGGGACGATCTCGTACGGCGCAGGCACGCGGTACCCAACGCCCTGCTGCCCACCGTCACCATGGTGTTCATCAACCTGGGCCATGTGGCGGCCGGTTCGATCCTCGTCGAGACGGTCTTCTCCTGGCCGGGCCTCGGCGGCCTCTTCTACCAGGCACTCAGCGTGCCCGATCTCCCTCTCGTACAAGGCCTGTTCGTCGTCTTCGCGGGCGCGATGATCCTGATGAACCTGCTCGCCGACCTGCTCTATCCGCTGCTCGATCCCCGGGTGGGCCGATGACACTGGAGAAGACCCCGCCGCTCCCCTCCCCGCCGGCTCCCGCCCCGCCGACCGCCTCCTCCCTCGCCTGGACCCGGCGGCGCGACTCGGTGGCCCGCTTCTGGCGGCAGTACCGTACGCACCGGTCCGGGCTCTTCGGACTCGCGGCCCTGGCGCTGATCACACTGACCGCCCTCTTCGCCCCACTGCTCGTCGGCGGCGACGTACAGAGTGTGACCCATGCGCCCGGGACGGCGCTGGAGTCGCCGAGCGGCCGGTTCCCCCTGGGCACCGACCAGTTCGGGCGGTCGCTCCTCGGCCTGCTCGTCTGGGGCTCGCGCATCTCGCTCACCGTCGGACTGCTGGCGGCGGCCCTGTCCGTCGCCATAGGGACACTGGTCGGCATCGTCGCGGGACACTACGGGCGGTGGTACTCCACCGTCATCATGCGGATCACCGACTGGTTCCTGGTGATGCCCACCCTCGTCCTCGCGATCGTCCTCGCCACCGTGATGTCCCGCTCCATCTGGACCGTCATCGTGGCGATCGGGGTGACCAGCTGGCCGACGACGGCACGGCTCGTACGGGCGCAGACCATCGCGGTCGAGTCCCGGCCGTACATCGAGCGGGCCCGGGCGCTGGGCGGCGGCCACCGGCACATCATGACGCGCCATGTGCTGCCCAACGTCATGCCGTTGGTGCTCGCGCAGACCACCCTCGGCATCTCCAGCGCGATCCTCACCGAGGCCACCCTGGCCTTCCTCGGGCTCGGCGACCCCACCGTCGTCTCCTGGGGCGGCCTGCTCCAGGACGCGCGGGAGGCGGGCGCCGTCTCCTCCGGGCACTGGTGGTACCTCGCTCCGCCCGGCGTCGCGATCGCGCTGGTGGCGCTGGCCTTCACACTCTGCGGCCGGACCGTCGAGACCGTGCTCAACCCCAAGCTGGGGGCGCTCCGTTGACCATCCCGACGACACCCACCCCACCCACCCACGCCCCCCTGCTGGAGATCAGGGATCTCCATGTCACCTACGCCTCCGGCGCGGCGGCCGTGCGCGGCGTCGACCTGACCGTCGGGGCCGGTACGAAGCTCGGCGTCGCCGGCGAGTCCGGCTGCGGCAAGTCCACCCTGGCGCTGGCCCTGCTGCGCCTGCTGCCCGCCTCGGCGAAGGTGACCGGCGAGATCCTCCTCGACGGCGAGGACGTCCTCACCATGAAGTGGGGGCGGTTGCGCGCCGTACGGTGGGCGGGGGCGTCGATCGTCTTCCAGGGCGCGATGCACTCGCTCAACGCGGTCCACCGGATCGGCGACCAGATCGCCGAACCGGTGGTCCTGCACCAGCGCGCCACCCCGGCCGCCGCCCGGCGCCGGGCGGGCGCCCTGCTCGAACAGGTCGGGCTGCCGGCCGCCCGGGCGGGCGCCTACCCGCACGAACTCTCCGGCGGGCAGCGCCAGCGCGTGATGATCGCGATGGCCCTGGCGTGCGATCCCCGGCTGATCGTCGCCGACGAGCCGACCACCGCGCTGGACGTGATGATCCAGGCGCAGATCCTACGGCTCATCGAGGGGCTCGTCGCCGAGCAGGACATCAGCCTGCTGATGATCAGCCACGACCTGACGGTCCTGGCCGACACCTGCGACCGGCTCGCGGTGATGTACGCGGGGCGCGTCGTGGAGGAGGGCCCGGCGCGGGCGGTGTACGACGCGGCCGCGCACCCGTACGGGCGGGCGCTGTCCGCCGCGTTCCCGCGCATCGGCGACCCGGCCTCCCGGCGGGCGCCGCGCGGGCTGCCCGGCGACCCGCCGGACCCCGCCGCGCTGCCGGGCGGCTGTACGTTCCATCCGCGGTGCGCGGTCGCGCTGGACGCGTGCGCGGACGACGACCCCGCACTGCGGGAGGCGGGGCCGGGCCGGCGGGCGGCGTGCGTGCACGTGTCGCCGGGGCGGGCGTCCGCGGACTCCGCCGCGACCGGCTTCGCGGACGCCTCTGGCGGCGTCGCCGCGGATGCCTCTGCCGGCACTTCCTCCGACGTCTCCTCCGACCCCTCCACCGACCCGGCATGAGGCGGTCCCACGGCCTCCTGAGGAGCCACCCATGACCACGAGCACGCCCCCTCTGCTCTCGGCCGCCGGCCTGCACGTCACCTTCCCCGGGCGGCGCGGCGGGGCGCCCGCACGGGCGGTCGACGGCGTCGACCTCGACATCGCCCCCGGCGAGATCGTGGCCCTGGTCGGCGAGTCCGGCTGCGGCAAGACGACGCTGGCGCGCACGCTGCTGGGCCTGGTGCCGCCCACGTCCGGGAGCGTCACCTTCGCGGGCGAGCCCCTCACGCACACGTCGCGCGCGCTCAAGGCGTACCGCAAGCGGGTCCAACTGGTCCTCCAGGACCCCAGCGGGTCCCTGAACCCGCGCCACACCGTGTACGACGCGGTGGCGGAGGGCCTGCGGATCCACGGGTACGGGGGCGACGAACGCGAAGCCGTCGCCTCGGCGCTGTCCCGGGCGGGGCTGCGGCCCCCGGAGCGCTTCTTCCTCCGCTACCCGCACGAGCTGTCCGGGGGCCAGCGACAGCGCGTCGTCATCGCGGGCGCGCTGGTCCTCGAACCCGAACTCCTCGTCGCGGACGAACCGGTGGCGTCCCTGGACGCGTCCGTACGGGGCGAGATCCTGGCGCTGCTGCTGTCGCTGCGGGACGAACTGGGCCTCTCCGCGCTGGTCGTGACGCACGACCTGGGGCTGGCGTGGAACATCGCGGACCGGGTGGCGGTGATGTACCTCGGGCGGGTGGTGGAGACCGGGCCGGTGGAGGAGGTCCTGACGTCGCCCCAGCACCCGTACACGCGGGCGCTGTTGTCCGTCCTGCCGGAGTCGCCCGGCCCCCCGGTGGTCCTGACGGGCGAGCCACCGGATCCGTCGCGGATCCCTGCGGGGTGCCGGTTCCACGCGCGGTGCCAGGTCTTGGCGTCGGGGGAGGCGGGCGCGGTGGCGGGGGCGTGCCGTACGAGTGCGCTGCCGGTGCTGTCGGGCGACGCGGTCGCCCAGGTCGCGTGTCACGTTCGCCCGGTGGCCGGTGCGCGTTACTAATGTCCTCAAGCGCCGGACGGGCTTGGTTGTGGCGTCTGCCCGGGGCGCGGGCGCGGCTTACTACTTGTCCTCAAGCGCCGGACGGGCTGGGTGTGTCGTGGTGACGGGGGGCGGGGCCTGCGGAGGCACGTATGTCCGGACTGCATGTTTTACGGCGCGTGCGAGCCCTTGTTTCGTTAACGGTAGCCATGCGCCACAAAACACGCTTTACGTCCGGCCACACGCACCTCCTCCGACCCCACCCCCCTCACGCCGCCGGTGAACTGAACGACCCCGCCCACCCCGGAGTCCCTGCCGCCCGGCACGCGAGCGCGGCTCACTGATGTCCTCAAACGCCGGACGGGCTGGAGGGTGCCCCTGCGCGGTGCGCCGGTGCGGGTCAAGGATGTCCTCAATCGCCGGACGGGCTTGAGAGGGCGCCCGCGCACCGGCTGGGGGTGCGTCGGGGCGGGGTGGATTGTGGCCTCCGCGCCGGTGATGGGTGCGGGTTACCGATGTCCTCAAACGCCGGACGGGCTTGAGGGGTGGCCGGCGGGCTGGGGGTGCGTCCAGGGGCTTGGGTTGCCCCCGGGTGCGGGGCACCCCTGTTCCGCCCACGCCCGACGGGCCGTCGGTTGCTTGTGCGCGGGCCTGGAAGGGGGACGGGCAGGGGTCGTGTCCGGAACGTAAAGCGTGTTTTGTGTCGCATGGCTACCGTTGAACAGGACGAGGGCGCGCACGCGACGTAAAACATGCAGTGCAGGACACGACCCCTGACCGGCCCCCGGCAACCGACCCGCGCCAGAAAACGCGGCCCGCAGCGGGCACCACCAAGCCCGTCCGGCGCTTGAGGACAAGCAGTAACCGCACCCGGCACCGGGCGCGCGGGCAAAATCAAGCCCGTCCGGCGATTGAGGACATCAGTAAGCCGCGCCCGCGCACCGGGGCGCACACGCCCGTCCAGCGCCGAGGACACGCAAGACGCCGCGCCCCCCACCACACCGCAGACGCCCGTCCAGCGAGGGCGGACAACAGTCGGCCGCCAGGCCGACTACGTCGGCAAAAGCTCCCGCGCTCGCTTCACGTCGTCCCCGATCGCCACCAGCAACCCCTCGATCGAGTCGAACGTCCGCTGGCCCCGCACGTACGAGAAGAAGTCCACCGTGACATGGAGCCCGTACAGATCCAGGCCCACGCGATCGATCGCATACGCCTCGACCGTCCGCTCCGTCCCCTCGAACTGCGGATTCGTGCCCACCGAGATCGCCGCCGGCATCCGCTCCCCCGCCGCCGTCAGCCACCCCGCGTACACCCCGTCCGCCGGAATCGCCGTGTGGGGCAGCGTCTCCACGTTCGCCGTCGGGTAGCCCAGTTCGCGCCCCCGTTGCGCGCCCCGTACGACGATGCCCTCGACGCGGTGCGGGCGGCCCAGGATCTCCGCCGCGCCCGCCACGTCGCCCTCGGTGACCAGCCGGCGCGTCAGGGTGGAGGAGAACGGCTCGCCGCCGCCCGCCGCGCCGGTGACGTACAGGTCGACGACCTCGACCTCGTAGTCGTACGTCGCCCCCAGCTCGGAGAGCACCGCGACATTCCCCGCCGCCCGGTGCCCGAAGCGGAAGTTGGGGCCCTCGATCACCGCGCGCGCGTGCAACTTGTCGACCAGGACCTTCACGATGAAGTCCGCCGGGGAGAGCTTCGAGAACGCGACGGTGAAGGGCAGGATCAGCAGCGCGTCCACGCCCAGCTCCGCCATCAGCTCCGCGCGCCGGTGGTGCGGCGCGAGCAGCGGCGGGTGGCTGCCGGGGCGTACGACCTCGCTGGGGTGCGGGTCAAAGGTCACGACGACCGACGGCACCCCCAGCTCACGCGCCCGCTCCACGGCCCGGCCGATGATCAGCTGGTGTCCCCGGTGCACCCCGTCGTAGGAACCGATGGTGACGACGCTGCGCCCCCAGTCCTGGGGGATGTCCTCCAAGCCGCGCCAGCGCTGCACTGTGACCGCTCCTCGCCCGAAACTGTGTACGTGATTGCCGGATTACGCAGCTCTAAGACTGCCATGCCCGGGGCCCGCCCCCCGCATCGGCACCGGGCTCCGAAGGGCCCGCCCGGCCCCCTCCCGGCGAGAACGCGCCCCCCGATGCATCCGGCGCGCACCCCACGCGCCCCGCCGAAGGGGTGACGCGGGGGCCGGAGATGGATAGACCCCTTCCGGGAGGGGGATCGTGGGGCGGCCGGGCGTGCTCGGGCGCCCCACGGTATGGCCGGCGGGACGAAGGGGAACGCCCGCGCCCGGCCGCCCCGGGCTCAGGCGAAGACCGCCAGGCTCTTCGCCTTGCCCTGCTGGTCCTCCACCAGCGCCAGGAGACGGCCCTCGGGGCCGAACACCGCGACCGGTCCCTTCCCGTGCTCCGGTATGTCGAGCCGTACCCCGTTGAGCAGCAGCTTCGCGCGCCGCTCGTCCACATCCCAGCGCGGGAACGCCGCCGCGGCGGCATCGGCGACGGGCATGACGGTCAGCTCCTCCTGGAGCTGGTCGAGCGTCCTCGCCGCGTCCAGCGCGTAGGGACCCACCCGGGTCCTGCGCAGCGCGGTGAGGTGGCCGCCGACCCCGAGGCCCGCCCCGAGGTCACGGGCGAGGGCGCGGATGTACGTCCCCGAGGAGCAGACGACGGAGACGACGAGGTCGACCACGGGCGTACCGTCCCCGGCGACGGCCTCGCGCACGTCGTACACCCGGAACGAGGAGACGGTCACCGGGCGGGCCGGGATCTCGAACTCCTCGCCGCCGCGCACGCGCGCGTACGACCGTTTGCCGTTGATCTTGATGGCGCTGACCTTGGACGGCACCTGCATCAGGGGTCCGGTGAGGGCCGCGACCCCCGCGTCGATGCCCTCACGGGTGACCGCCGACGCGTCGGTGGACGAGATGATCTCGCCCTCCGCGTCGTCGGTGACGGTGTCCTGGCCCAGCCGGATCGTGCCGAGGTACTCCTTCTCGGTCAGCGCGAGGTGTCCGAGGAGCTTCGTGGCCCGTTCCACGCCGAGGACGAGGACGCCGGTCGCCATGGGGTCGAGCGTGCCGGCGTGGCCGACGCGGCGGGTCCTGGCGATCCCGCGCATCTTGGCGACGACGTCGTGCGAAGTGAAACCCGACGGCTTGTCCACGATGACAAGTCCGTCGGGTGTGGGGGTGTGGTCAGTCATTCCTTGGTGGAGCCGTCCTCGTCGGTGGGGGTGGCGGCGGCCTCGGAGTCGGCCTCGTCGTCGTCCTCCGGCTTGCGGTACGGGTCCGCGCCGGCCGCGTACGTCTTGCCGGTCGACACCTCCCGTACCTCCGCGTCCTTCGCCCGCGCCTTGTTGAGGAGGTCCTCTATGGTGCGGGCGTTGTCCGGGAGGGCGTCCGGGACGAAGGCCAGCGTCGGGGTGAAGCGGACCCCGGTCTGCCGGCCCACCTCGGAGCGCAGCACGCCCTTGGCGCTCTCCAGGGCCGCCGCGGACGCGGCGCGCTCCTCGTCGTCGCCGTAGACCGTGTAGAAGACCGTGGCCTCCCGCAGGTCGCCGGTGACGCGGGCGTCCGTGATGGTCACGAAGCCGAGTCGGGGGTCCTTGATTCGCCGGTCCAGGGTCTCCGCGACCACGACCTGGATGCGATCGGCCAGCTTGCGGGCCCGCGCGTTGTCGGTCACCGGTCCGTCACTCTTCCTATCGGTTTCTCTGGTGTACACGTCAGTCTTCGTCGCCGTACAGCCGCCGTCGTACCGACAGCAGCTCCACCTCCGGGTGCCCGGCGACCATGCGTTCGCACCGGTCGAGGACGTCCCTGAGATGGGTCCAGTCCCCCGACACCACCGCCAGGCCGATCTCGGTCCTGCGGTGGACGTCCTGGTCACCGGTCTCCGCCGCGCTCACCGCGAACTTCCGCTGGAGCTCCGCGACGATCGGCCGGACGACGGAGCGCTTCTCCTTCAACGACCGTACGTCGCCGAGGAGCAGGTCGAAGGAGAGAGTCCCCACGTACATGCGTATCCGGATGTCCCGCCGGTGCGGGTTCAGACGCCTGCCAACGCTTGGCAGGGACGTTCAGAACCGTAACGCAGCGGCCGGGGCCGGTCGACGGAAATACCTCCCGCCGACCGGCCCCGGCTGCCAGCCGCGCGTCAGCCTCGCGGCTTCTCGCGCATCTCGTACGTCGCGATGACGTCGTCGATCTTGATGTCGTTGAAGTTCCCGAGGTTGATACCGCCCTCGAAGCCTTCGCGGATCTCGGTGACGTCGTCCTTGAAGCGGCGCAGACCCTGGATGTTGAGGTCCTCCGCGATGACCTTGCCGTCGCGGACGAGCCGGGCCTTGGTGTTGCGCTTGACCTCGCCGGACCGGATGAGAACACCCGCGATGTTGCCGAGCTTGGACGAGCGGAAGACCTCGCGGATCTCCGCCGTACCCAGCTCGACCTCTTCGAACTCCGGCTTGAGCATGCCCTTGAGGGCCGCTTCGATCTCTTCGATCGCCTGGTAGATGACCGAGTAGTACCGGACGTCCACCCCTTCGCGCTCGGCCATCTGCGCGGCACGCCCCGCGGCGCGCACGTTGAAGCCGATCACGATGGCGTCGGAGCCCATCGCCAGGTCGATGTCCGACTCGGTGACCGCACCCACACCGCGGTGCAGGACCCGGATGTCGACCTCGTCGCCGACGTCGAGCTGGAGCAGCGAGGACTCGAGAGCCTCCACCGAACCGGACGCGTCGCCCTTGATGATGAGGTTGAGTTCCTGCACCAGGCCGGCCTTGAGGGCCTCGTCCAGGTTCTCCAGGGAGAACCGGATGCCCCTGCGGGCGAAGGCCGCGTTCCGCTCACGGGCGGCACGCTTCTCGGCGATCTGCCGGGCGGTGCGGTCGTCGTCGACCACCAGGAAGTTGTCACCGGCACCGGGGACGTTGGTGAGTCCCAGGACGAGGACGGGGGTCGACGGGGTCGCCACGTCCACGTTGTCGCCGTTGTCGTCGAGCATGGCCCGGACACGTCCGTACGCGTCACCGGCGACCATCGTGTCACCGACGCGGAGCGTTCCGCGCTGGACGAGCACGGTGGCGACGGCGCCGCGGCCGCGGTCGAGGTGGGCCTCGATCGCGATGCCCTGCGCGTCCTGCTCCGGGTTGGCCCGCAGGTCGAGCGAGGCGTCGGCCGTGAGGATCACGGCCTCCAGCAGGCTGTCGATGTTCAGACCCTGCTTGGCGGAGATGTCGACGAACATGGTGTCGCCGCCGTACTCCTCGGCCACCAGCCCGAATTCGGTGAGCTGTCCGCGCACCTTGGTCGGGTCGGCGCCCTCGACGTCGATCTTGTTGACCGCGACCACGATCGGCACGTCGGCCGCCTTGGCGTGGTTCAGCGCCTCGATCGTCTGGGGCATCACACCGTCGTTGGCCGCGACCACGAGGATCGCGATGTCGGTGGACTTCGCACCACGGGCACGCATGGCGGTGAACGCCTCGTGACCGGGGGTGTCGATGAAGGTGATCCTGCGCTCTTCACCGTTGACCTCGGTGGCGACCTGGTACGCGCCGATGTGCTGCGTGATCCCGCCGGCCTCGCCCGCGACGACGTTCGTCTTGCGGATCGCGTCCAGCAGCCGGGTCTTACCGTGGTCGACGTGACCCATGACGGTGACGACCGGCGGACGGGACACGAGGAACTCCTCGCCGCCCTCGTCCTCGCCGAACTCGATGTCGAAGGACTCGAGAAGCTCGCGGTCCTCCTCCTCCGGGCTGACGATCTCCAGTACGTAGTTCATCTCGGTGGCGAGAAGCTGGAGGGTCTCGTCGGAGACGGACTGCGTGGCGGTGACCATCTCGCCGAGGTTCATCATCACGGCGACGAGCGACGCCGGGTTGGCGTTGATCTTCTCCGCGAAGTCGGTGAGCGACGCACCGCGCGACAGCCGGACACTCTGGCCGTTGCCACGGGGCAGCATCACACCGCCGACGGACGGGGCCTGCATGGCCTCGTACTCCTGGCGCCTCTGCCGCTTCGACTTGCGGCCGCGGCGGGCGGGCCCGCCGGGACGGCCGAACGCGCCCTGTGTGCCACCACGGCCACCGGGGCCGCCGGGACGGCCGCCGAAGCCGGGACGGCCTCCGCCGCCACCGCCGAAGCCACCGCCGCCACCGGGACGACCCGGGGCACCGCCGCCGCCACCGGGACGACCGGCGAAGCCGCCGCCACCGCCGCCGGGACCGGCCGGACGGCCCGCGAAGCCGCCGCCACCGGGACGACCGCCGCCACCGCCGGCACCGGCCGGACGGCCGGGACCACCGGGACCGCGGCCACCGCCGCCGGGACCACCACCGGGACGAGGACCGGCAGCGGGACGCTGCGGCATCATGCCCGGGTTGGGACGGTTGCCACCGGGGCCGCCGCCGGGCGCGCCACCGGGGCGTGCCGACTGCTGCGGCCGGGGCATGCCGCCGGGGGACGGACGACCGGACTGGCCGGATCCGCCCTGCGGACGGGGGCCGCCCTGGCCGGCACCCTGCGGACGCGGGGCGCCGCCGGGGGCTCCGGCACCGCCGGGGCGCGGGGCGCCGCCGGGACGGGGCGTCTGCGGACGCGCCATGCCGGTGGAGCCACCTGAGGTGAAGGGGTTGTTGCCCGGACGCGGGCCCGCGGGGCGGGCACCGGGACGCGGGGCCTGGCCGGGACGGGCGCCCGTGGGGCGGCCACCCTGGCGCTGCTCGCCCTGGCGGTCCGCCGGACGCTCGTTCTGGCGCTGCTCACCCTGGCGCTGCTCGCCCTGACCGCCCTGGGGGCGGGTGGCGGGACGGGGGCCGGGGGTCGCACCGGGACGCTGCTGTGCCGCGGCCGGGGCCGACGGGGGCGCGGTGAACTCCGGGGCGGCCGGCGCGGGCTTGGCGGCCGCGGCGGGCCTCGGCGCGGCCGGGGCGGGCGCCGCGGGGGCCGGCGGACGGGGTCCGGGGGCCGGTGCGGCGGACGCGGGGGGCGTGCTCTTGGGAGCCTCGGCGGCGACCGGCTTGGGAGCCGGGACACCGGGCTTGGGGGCGGCGGGACGCGCCGCCTGGGCCGGCGAGGGTGCGCCGGGCTTCGCGGGGGTCGCCTTGCGCGGCGCTCCCGGCTTCGCGGGGGCCTTGCCGGCGTTGCCGCCGGGGCCCTGCAATGCGTCGGTCAGTTTACGTACAACCGGCGCCTCGATCGTCGAGGACGCCGAACGGACGAATTCACCGAGTTCTTGGAGCTTGGCCATGACGACCTTGCTCTCAACCCCGAACTCCTTGGCGAGTTCGTATACCCGGACCTTAGCCACTTCGCTCCTTTTAGGTCCGGGTTACCGCCGGACCGTCGCTACTTCATGGGCGTACTCATCGCGTACTCATCGAGTGCTCATCGCAATCTCGACCTACTTCCAACTCGCGAGGTACCTGAACCGCACGGGGTTCCGTGCCGTACGTCTTCGTGCGGTGCTTCCTGCGGTGCACCGTTCCTACCGGGCCGCCGTCGCCGTGAGGGCTTCGACGGTCCTGCGCAGCTCCGCGCTGTCGAGCGGTCCCTGGACCTTGAAGGCCCGGGGGAACGCCCTACGGCGGACTGCCAGGTCCAGACAGACCAAGGCGGGGTGCACATACGCACCCCGGCCGGGCAGCGTACCGCGTTGATCGGGAACACATTGTTCTCCGCTCAGCACGATGCGCAGCAGATCGTTCTTGGCCACTCGCTCCCGGCACCCCACGCACGTTCGCTCAGGGCAGGCTCGGTCGCTCGTCCGGCCAGACACGTTCAAGTCTACCTCCCCGCACCGACCTCACCCCTCCGGGCCAGGATTCGAACGCCCGCCGACGGGCGACTCTGACCGAAAAGATCTCCCAGGACCGGGCCGTCCGTCCGCCGGTCACGGCCGGCGGACGGACCCGACTTCTCCGGGCCTCGGCCCCGGTCCTTCTCTAGCCCCGGCCCCGCTCGCCGCCGCGGTCCGCGGTACGGCCCCGCTCCCGGTCCCGGTCGGGTCCGCCGTCGCGCTCGCGGTCCCAGTCTCCGCCGCGGTCGCGGCCCCGGTCGGTCTCGGCGTCGCTCTCGCTCGGCTCCTCCGTGTCCGGCCGGATGTCGATGCGCCAGCCGGTGAGACGGGCGGCCAGGCGGGCGTTCTGCCCCTCCTTGCCGATCGCCAGGGACAGCTGGTAGTCCGGTACGGTCACCCGCGCGGAGCGGGCGCCGAGGTCGACGACCTCGACCTTGCTGACCCGGGCGGGCGACAGGGCGTTGGCCACCATCTCCGCCGGGTCGTCCGACCAGTCCACGATGTCGATCTTCTCACCGAGCAGTTCGGCCATGACGTTGCGGACCCGGGCGCCCATCGGGCCGATGCAGGCGCCCTTGGCATTGAGACCGGATCGTGTCGACCGGACGGCGATCTTCGTACGGTGGCCGGCCTCGCGCGCGATCGCCTCGATGACGACGGAGCCGTCGGCGATCTCGGGGACCTCCAGCGCGAAGAGCTTGCGCACGAGGTTGGGGTGCGTACGGGACAGCGTCACCGACGGCCCCCGTACCCCCTTGACCACCCGGACGACGTACGTGCGCAGCCGCAGGCCGTGGGTGTACTGCTCGCCCGGGACCTGCTCCTGTACGGGGAGGATGGCTTCCATCTTGTCGTCCAGCCGGACCAGGACGTTCTTGGGGTCCTTGCCCTGCTGGACCATGCCGGCGACGACATCGCCCTCGCGGCGCGCGTACTCGCCGAAGGTGACGTCGTTCTCGGCGTCCCGCAGCCGCTGCTGGATGACCTGGCGGGCCGTGGTGGCGGCGATCCGGCCGAAGTCCGACGGGGTGTCGTCGAACTCCCTGGCCTCCTGCCCCTCCTCCAGGTCCGCCGGGTCCTCCTTGGCCCACACCGTGACGTGGCCGTTGTCCCGGCTCAGCACGACCCGGGCCTGGCGGCGGCTGCCGTCGGTGCGGTGGTAGGCGATGAGGAGGGCCGACTCGATCGCCTCGACCAGCAGGTCGAAGGCGATCTCCTTCTCCTGTGCCAAGCCCTTCAGGAGCTTCACATCGATGTCCACGGCTACGCCTCCTCTTCCTTCTTGTCCTTGCGGTTGAACTCGAGCTCCACGCGCGCCTTGGCGATCCGCGCGAACTCGGCGCGCCGGGCGGTGGGTCTGCGCCCCTTCACACCCGGCACTTCGAGGTCGAGTCCTTCGTCGTCCACGGTGAGGATGCGCGCGACGAACTCGTCGCCCTCGTCCAGCTGGAACCGGGCGAGCCTGCCGACGGCGCGCACGTAGTGGCGGCGCTCGGTCAGCGGTCGCTCGGCACCCGGGGAGGTCACTTCGAGCTGGTACTCGCCCTCGCCCATGGCGTCGGTCTCGTCGAGCTCGTCGGAGATGTCACGGCTCAGCTCGGCGCACGCGTCGAGGTCCACGCCCTCGTCGGAGTCGACCACGACCCTCAGCACACGACGCCGGCCGGCCCGGGCCACCTCGACCTCTTCCAGATCGAGGTCCTTCGCGCTGACGAGCGGCTCCAGCAGTACGCGCAGCCTCTCGCTCTCGGTGGTGCTCATCCGGGTGACTCCTCGGCCGCGTGTGCTGTTGTGGGATCGTCGTGTGTCAGATCAAAGGGTATCCGGTCCCGGGGGGTGTTGCCGTCCACCGGAGGGTGACCCGCGGGTACGCTCGCCTGCGGTGATCATCGCGAGCCCGAGGAGAGACGCGTGGGGCGCACGGGGACAACACGCAGGCATGCCCTCATCGCCGGAGGAGCCGGGCTGCTGACGGCCTGCTCCTCGGAGGGTCCCGGTCCCGCGGCGGTGAAGAAGGCGGACGACACCCGGCGCCTGCGGGCCGCGCGGGACAGCCGGGCGCTGCTGGCCGAGTACGACGCGGTCCTCGACCGGCACCCGGACCTGGCGGGCGCGCTGACGCCGCTGCGTACGGCGGTGGCGGCGCACGTGAAGGCGCTGGCCCCGGCGTCCCCCGCCTCCCCTTCCCCGTCCCCCTCTTCCCCGTCCCCCTCGGTGTCCGCGACGCCGGCGGGGGCTCTCGCCCTCGCGGACGATCCCGCCGACGCGCTGAGGACGCTGGCCGCGGCGGAGCGCCGTACCGCCGACGCGCACTCCGCCGCCCTGCTGGACGCGCCCCCCGAACTCGCCCGTCTCCTCGCCTCGCTGGCCGCGGCCGGCGCCGCGCACGTCTACCTGCTGACGAAAGGTTCCGTCTCGTGAGCACCGGCACGCTGGACGCCACCCAGGCGGCGCTGGCGGCGGAGCACGCCGCCGTGTACGGGTACGGGATCGTCGGCGCCCGGGTCGGCGAGGACCGCCGCTCCGAGGCCACCGCCGCGTACGCCGCGCACCGGGCCCGCCGGGACGCGCTCGCCAGGACCGTGCGTGACCTGGGCGGTGAGCCGGCCGTGGCGGCGGCCGCGTACGCTCTGCCGTTCGCGGTCCCCGACCGGGCCGCGGCCGTCCGGCTCGCCGCCGAGCTGGAGGACCGGGTCGCGGACGTCTACTCCGACCTGGTGCGGGCCTCGGAGGGCCCCACGCGGCGGGAGGCCGCGGGCGCGCTCCGGGAGGCGGCGGTACGGGCGGTCCGCTGGCGCGGCAGCGGCGTGACCTTTCCCGGGCTCGCCGAGCGACGCTGAGCTGACGAAGGGGACGTATGGCTTTCGCTTCTGAACCGCCGGAACGGCTGGCCCGCACGCTGGGCGAGACGTACGGCGACCGGGCCGCCGCCTGGCTGGCCGGGCTGCCCGCGCGGGCGGCCGAGGCCGTGGCGCACCACGGGGTGACCGTGGAGCGGGTGGTGGAGCCGGGCGGGCGCAGCGGTCTGGTGCTGCTGGTACGGCGTTCCGACGGCGCCCCCGCCACGCTGAAGATCGTCCCGCCCTTCGCCGCGCCCTCCCTGGAACAGGCGGCGCTGGCGCACTGGAAGGGCTGGGGGGCGGCGGAGCTGCTGGACACCACCCCCGATTCCCTGCTGCTGGAGCGGCTGCACCCGGAGATGTCCCTGCGCTCGCTGCCGGAGGCGAAGTCGCTGCTGGAGGCGGCGGACACGGTACGGAAACTGTGGGTCGCGCCGCCGCCGGAGCACGGCTTCGAGTCGGTGGCGGACCGGACGGCGCGCCAGGCGTCGGCGATGCGGTCGGCCGCGGCGGCGGACGCGGGGCTGGCGCCGCTGGTCGCGTCGGCGCTCGCCGCCCGCGACGAGCTGTGCGCGGCGGCGCCCGAGGCGCTGCTGCTGCACGGGGCGTTCCGGCAGGGCAAGGTGCTGGCCGGTGACCGGTCGCCGTGGCTGGCGGTGGGCCCGGAGCCGGTGGTCGGGGAGCGCGCGTACGACGTGGCGCGGTTGGCGCGGGACCGGGTGGAGGACCTGGTGGCGGCGGCCCCCGGCGCGTCGTCGACGCGGCGCCGGGTCCGCCGGCTGGCGGAGTCCCTGGACATGGACCAGGAGCGGTTGCGGGGGTGGGCGCTGTTCCGGGCGGTGGAGTCGGGGACGAGGTCGCTGACGCGGGGGCGTCGCCAGGAGGCGGAGGTCTTGCTGGAGTACGCGAGCTGGCTGTAGCGATGCCCTCGACCGCGCCGCGCGAACGCCGTCCTCAATCGCCGGACGGGCTGGGATTGCCTGCCGCCCAGTGCCACGACCCGGCCCACGCTGCCCCGCCCGCGCCGCGCGCGCTTGTCCTCAATCGCCGGACGGGCTTGATCCACCCCGCCCCGCCCAGGCCGCCGCGTCCCGCACGCGCTGCGCGCGTTTGTCCTCAAACGCCGGACGGGCTTGATACACGCCCAGCCGCGGTGCGCCCCGGGGGCCCCGGCCCCACTCGCGCCGCCGTGTCCCCGTACGCGCTGCGCGCGCTTGTCCTCAATCGCCGGACGGGCTTGATCCACCCCGCCCCGCCCAGGCCGCCCTGTCCCGCACGCGCTGCGCGCGTATGTCCTCAAACGCCGGACGGGCTTGAGTGGCGCTGAGCGCCGATCTTCCCTGCGGGCGCGCATTGCCCGGCGAGATCGAAGTTTCCATCCGGGCAGCACCGGCAGGGCTGAGCCCGGGGGCACCTCAAGCCCCGCCGGCGATTGAGGCGCGGGGGCCCGGGGGCGGAGCCCCCGAAGCAGGTACGCCAGCCGATTCCCGAAGCAGCACTCGACACCGCCCGCGAGGCTCATGCCCGGAGGGCGTATCAAGCCCCGCCGGCGATTGAGGCGCGGGGGTCCGGGGGCAGCGCCCCCGAAGCAGGGACGTCGGCCGACAACCGAAGCGGTGGTCGGCAGCGCCGGCGGGGTGCATGCCCGGAGGGCATGTCCAGCCCCGCCGGCGATTGAGGCGCCGGGGGTCGGGGGCAGCGCCCCCGGAGTCGGTGCGGTAGGCGGCGTGGTGTCGGAGGGGGCCGGGGTGGAGGCCCGAGTCCGGCTCGGGGCCCCGGGGCCAACGTCCCGGCGCGCGCTACGCGCGCAGGCGCGCCACCGCGTCCGCCACCGGCAGCTCCTCCTTCTCCCCCGTGCGGCGGTCCTTCAGTTCCACCACGCCCTCCGCCGCCCGGCGCCCCGCCACCACGATGTGCGGTACGCCGATCAGCTCCGCGTCCGTGAACTTCACGCCGGGCGAGACCCCGGCCCGCTCGTCCACCAGCACCCGCAGCCCCGCCGCCGCCAGCTGCTCCGCCACGTCCAGCGCCAGTTCCGTCTGGAGCGCCTTGCCCGCCGCGACCACGTGCACGTCCGCCGGCGCGATCTCCCGCGGCCAGCACAGGCCCTTGTCGTCGGCGGACTGCTCCGCCAGCGCCGCGACCGCGCGCGAGACGCCGATGCCGTACGAGCCCATCGTCACGCGCACGGGCTTGCCCTGCTGGCCGAGGACGTCGAGCTGGAAGGTGTCCGCGTACTTGCGGCCGAGCTGGAAGATGTGACCGATCTCGATCGCGCGGTCGAGCTTGAGGCCCGTACCGCACGTGGGGCACGGGTCGCCCTCCTCGACCACGACGACGTCCAGGTACTCGTCCACCTCGAAGTCCCGCCCGGCCACGACGTTGCGCGCGTGCGTGTCGGGCTTGTTCGCGCCCGTCACCCACGCCGTGCCCGCCGCGATCCGGGGGTCGGCGATGTAGCGGATCTTGAGGCCCTGCGGGCCGACGTAACCCCGTACCAGGTCCGGCCGCTCCTCGAAGTCCTCGGCCGTCACCACCTCCACGACCGCCGGCGCGAGGTGCTCGCCGAGCTTGCCGAGGTCGACCTCGCGGTCGCCGGGCACGCCCACCGCCGTGACCTCGCCGTCGATCTTGACGAGCAGGTTCTTCAGCGTCGCGGAGGCGGGCACGCCGAGGTGCGCGGCCAGCGTCTCGATGGTCGGGGTGTCGGGGGTGTCCAGCTCCTCCAGCGGCCCGTGCTCGACGATCTCGGCGGGCGGGGTGAAGGCGAAGGTGACGGCTTCCGTGTTGGCCGCGTAGTCGCAGTTCGGGCAGTCCACGAACGTGTCCTCGCCCGCCGCCGCCGGCGCCAGGAACTCCTCCGACGCGGAGCCGCCCATCGCACCGGACACCGCCGAGACGATCCGGAAGTCGAGGCCGATGCGGGCGAAGATCTTCTGGTACGCGGCGCGGTGCAGCGCGTACGACTCGGCGAGGCCCTCGTCCGTGGTGTCGAAGGAGTACGAGTCCTTCATCTGGAACTCGCGCCCGCGCAGCACGCCCGAGCGGGGCCTGGCCTCGTCGCGGTACTTGGTCTGGATCTGGTAGAGCATCACCGGCAGGTCCTTGTAGGACGAGCACTGGTCCTTGACCAGCTGGGTGAAGATCTCCTCGTGCGTCGGGCCGAGCAGGTAGTCCCCGCCCTTGCGGTCCTTGAGGCGGAACAGCAGGTCGCCGTACTCGTCCCAGCGCCCGCTCGCCTCGTACGGCTCCTTCGGCAGCAGCGCGGGCAGCAGCACCTCCTGGGCGCCGATCGCGTCCATCTCCTCGCGGACGACGCGCGCGATGTTGTCGAGCACCTTCTTGCCCAGCGGCAGCCAGCTCCAGATGCCGGCGGAGGTGCGGCGTACGTAACCGGCGCGGACGAGCAGCTTGTGGCTGAGGGTCTCGGCGTCCGCCGGGTCGTCGCGCAATGTCTTGGCCATCAATCGGGACATGCGCTGGACCTGGGACATGGGGAGCACTCCTGCGTTCTCTCGGCTGATGCGTGGAGGTTAGCCGGGCGGCACCGGCGGGCGGAAATCAGTTAGAGCGGGCTCTCCCGCCGGGACGCTCCCTACGGGCGCCGCAGCGGCAGGTGCGCGCCCATCACCGCATACGGCTTCGGGGCGCTCGGGAACAGCACCCGACGCGCGAGATCCTCGTACCCCAGCATGCGGTACAGCCGCCGGGCCGGGCTCTCGACGTCGATCGCGGACAGGATCGACCGGGGCTGGGCCGCGCCGTCGGTGAGGGTGGTGATCAGGGCGCGGCCGATGCCCCGGGCCTGGAAGCCGGGGTGGACGTGGAGTTCGGTGATCACGAACGTGTCGTCCAGCCAGCTGTCGGTGCCCGCCGAGCGGAGGTACGGCTCGACCACCGAGGACCACCAGTGCGCGCGGTCGTTCGGCAGCCCGTACACAAACCCGACGAGGCGCCCCTCCGGCGTGGTCGCGCCGAGCGCGCGGCAGCCGGGGTACATCAGGTGCCGCAGCACGATGTGGCGGCGTACCTCGATCTCGTCGTCGCTGAGCCCGAAGGCGAGCGCCTGCACAGCGAGTGCCTCGTCGACGCGGGCGGCGAGGTCGACCGGGCCCACCTGTACGTCGGGGGTCCGGGGGTTGTCCCCGGGGATGCTCAGCATGGGCCGAACCCTACTGACCGCGGGGCACGCTCAGAACAGCACGCTCATGAACGCGCCGACCTCGCGGAACCCGACGCGCCGGTAGGCGGCCCTGGCGGGGGTGTTGTAGTCGTTGACGTACAGGCTCACCACGGGCGCGACGTCGGCGAGCGCGTACCGTACGACGGCGGCCATGCCGGTCTCGGACAGTCCCCGGCCCCGGTGGGCGGGGTCGACCCAGACGCCCTGGATCTGGCAGGCGCGCGGGGTGGCGGCGCCGATCTCGGCCTTGAAGACCACCCTGCCGTCCTCGATCCGGGCGAACGACCGTCCCGCGCCCACGAGTTCGGCGACGCGCGCCTGGTAGAGCAGCCCGCCGTCGCCGGCCAGCGGCGAGACGCCGACCTCCTCGGTGAACATGGCGACACACGCCGGCATGATCACGTCCAGCTCGTCCTTGCGGATGCGGCGGACGAGCGGGTCGGGCGGCACGGTCGCGGGGAGGTGTTCGGTGACCATCAGCGGCTGGTTGGCGCGGACCTCGCGGGCGGGGCCCCAGTTGGGTTCGAGCAGGCGCCAGAGCTGGGTGGTGGGCTCGACGGGCCCGACGATGGAGGAGCAGCGGCGGCCGGTCCTGCGGGCACGGTCGGCGAAGCCGCGTACGGCCTCGGGGGTGGCGCAGATGGGGACGAGGTTGGCGCCCGAGTAGCAGAGGGAGCGCAGGCGCCCGTCCGCGTACCAGCCCCACATCTCGCCGCCGAGGCGCCAGGGGTCGAGCCCGGCGACCTGCACGCGGGAGGTCACGAAGGCGTTCGTGACGGGATCGCTCTCCAGGATGGCGAGCGCCGCGCCGAGTTCGCTGGGTTCGAGGACCCGGGTGGTGGTGTGCGTCAACACGAGGGCCTCACCGAACGGTCTGCTGATCTCCGCACTGTACCTGGCGGCCGGGCGGAGCGCCGCCCCCCGGACAGCGGATCCCGCGGCCCCGATGGTGGGGGGACGCGGGATCCGGTGGGAGTCCTGAGGGGGTTCGGTCGGAGTCTTGTGCCTGAGAGGGTCCGGTCGGAGTCCGGTGAGGAGAGGGTGCCGTCCGGTCAGCCGGAGACGGAGACCTCGGGCTCGCCCGAGGGGATGCCGTCGCGCTCCATCTGCTCGGCGATCTTCATCGCCTCTTCGATGAGCGTCTCCACGATCTTCGACTCGGGGACGGTCTTGATGATCTCGCCCTTGACGAAGATCTGGCCCTTGCCGTTGCCGGAGGCGACACCGAGGTCGGCCTCGCGCGCCTCGCCCGGTCCGTTGACGACACAGCCCATGACGGCGACGCGCAGCGGCACCTCCATGCCGTCGAGGCCCGCCGTCACCTCGTCCGCGAGCTTGTAGACGTCGACCTGGGCGCGGCCGCAGGACGGGCAGGAGACGATCTCCAGGCGGCGCTGCTTGAGGTTGAGCGACTCCAGGATCTGGATGCCGACCTTGACCTCCTCCGCCGGCGGGGCCGACAGAGAGACGCGGATGGTGTCGCCGATGCCCTCGCTGAGCAGCGCGCCGAACGCGACGGCGGACTTGATCGTGCCCTGGAACGCCGGTCCGGCCTCGGTGACGCCGAGGTGCAGCGGGTAGTCGCACTGGGCGGCGAGCTGGCGGTACGCGTTGACCATCACGACCGGGTCGTTGTGCTTGACCGAGATCTTGATGTCCTGGAAGCCGTGCTCCTCGAACAGCGAGGCTTCCCACAGCGCCGACTCGACCAGGGCCTCGGGGGTGGCCTTGCCGTACTTCTTGAGGAGGCGCGCGTCCAGGGAGCCGGCGTTCACGCCGATCCGGATGGGCGTCCGGGTCTCCCGGGCCGCCTTCGCGATCTCCTTGACCTTGTCGTCGAACTGCTTGATGTTGCCCGGGTTCACCCGTACCGCCGCGCAGCCCGCGTCGATCGCCGCGAAGACGTACTTCGGCTGGAAGTGGATGTCGGCGATCACCGGGATCTGTGACTTGCGGGCGATGGTCGCCAGCGCGTCCGCGTCGTCCTGCGTCGGGCACGCCACCCGGACGATCTGGCAGCCGGAGGCGGTGAGCTCCGCGATCTGCTGGAGCGTCGCGCCGATGTCCGACGTACGCGTGGTCGTCATCGACTGCACCGACACCGGCGCGTCCCCGCCGACCGCGACCGATCCGACCTGGATCTTGCGGCTGACCCTTCGTTCGGCGAGCTTCGTCGGAACGGCGGGCATTCCGAGAGAAATTGCAGTCATCTGGTGTGCAACCCCAAGGTGTGGTTCAGATGCGGATCGGACTGGGTGGTCGGACCGGCTGGTCGGACTGACCGGCCGGGCCGCCCGGCCGGGCGGGACCGGCGGGCTCCGGAACCCCGAGATTACGCCACGGCGCCACGCCGGGGCACATCGCCGCGAAAAGTCCACCCAAAGGCCAACGGCCGGACACGAAAGGTGTCCGGCCGTGGCGAAGCGGGAGAATCAGCTGATCTTGACGGGGTTGACCACGTCGGCGATCAGGACGAGCACGGTGAAGCAGATGAAGATGCCGGCCACGACATAGGCCACGGGCATCAGTTTCGCCACGTCGAACGGGCCGGGGTCGGGCCGCCTGAAGAGCCGGGCGAGGTTGCGCCTGGCCGCTTCCCACAGCGCGCCCGCGATGTGCCCGCCGTCGAGCGGCAGCAGCGGCAGCATGTTGAAGAGGAACAGCGAGAGGTTGAAGCTCGCGACCACGAAGAGCAGGGTCGCGATCAGGTTCGGCGTCGGCTGGTCGAGGTTCATCACCTCGCCGCTGATGCGGGCCGCGCCGACCACGCCGACCGGGGAGTCGGCCTTGCGCTCACCGCCGTCGAAGGCCGCGTTCCACAGATCGGGGATCTTGGACGGGAGGGCGACGATCGAGTCGACGCCGTCCTCCAGCATCGTCCCCATCCGGTCGACGGAGTCGGTGAAGGAGAGCGGGACGATCTCCGTGGCGGAGAGGAAGCCGAGGTAGCCCGCCGTGACGTAGTCGCCCTCTATGGCCTGGCCGTCGGAGTCCTTCGCGAGGACCTGGTTGGAGACGAGGGTGGCGTGCAGGACCTTCTCCGTACCGTCGCGGTCGACGGTGACGGTGGCGGGCCCGGTGGTCTTGCGGATCAGGTCGGAGAGCGCCGACCAGTCCTTGACGGGCTGCCCGTTGAAGGCCACGATCCGGTCGTCCGTACGGAGGCCCGCGGCGTACCCGGGCGACACGGGGTCGCCCTTGGCGCACGACTCGCGGTTCTCGCTCTGTTCGATGACGCACTTCGGGACCCCGGCGACCTTGGTGGTCTGGGTCGCGAAGCCGAAGCTCATGGACACGCCGAGGAAGATCGCGACGGCGAGGATCAGGTTCATGAACGGGCCCGCGAACATCACGATGACGCGTTTCCAGGGCTTGCGCGTGTAGAAGAGGCGCGTCTCGTCGCCCGGCTCCAGCTCCTCGAAGGCCGCGGAGCGCGCGTCCTCTATCATCCCCCGCCACGGCGAGGTCGACCTGGCCTCGATACGGCCCTGGGCGTCGGGCGGGAACATGCCGATCATCCGGATGTAGCCGCCGAGCGGGATGGCCTTGAGCCCGTACTCGGTGTCGCCCTTCTTGCGCGACCACACCGTCGGCCCGAAGCCGACCATGTACTGGGGCACGCGGATGCCGAAGAGCTTGGCCGTGGAGAGGTGGCCCAGTTCGTGCCAGGCGATCGAGATCAGCAGTCCCACGGCGAAGACGGCGATGCCGAGAATCGTCAACAGGATCGTCATGCGCGAGCCTCCGCTGTCGCCTTTACCGCGAGTTCCCGGGCCCGGGCACGGGCCCAGGTCTCCGCTTCAAGGACGTCCGGCACGGTGAGCGAGGTTCCCGTGGGGGGATTCCCGTGCTCCGCGACGACCTCGGTGACCGTGTCCATGATGCCGTTGAACGGGAGCCGGCCCCCCAGGAAAGCGTCCACGCACTCCTCGTTCGCGGCGTTGAACACCGCGGGAGCCGTGCCCCCGAGCGTACCGACGTGCCGGGCCAGTCCCACCGAGGGGAAGGCCTCGGTGTCGAGCGGGAAGAACTCCCACGCCGACGCCTTCGTCCAGTCGAAGGCGGGGGCCGCGTCCGGGACACGCCGGGGCCAGCCCAGTCCGACGGCGATCGGTCCGCCCATGTCGGGCGGGGTGGCCTGGGCGAGGGTGGAGCCGTCGGTGAACTCCACCATCGAGTGGACGTACGACTGCGGGTGGACGACGACCTCGATCCGTTCGAACGGGATGTCGTACAGCAGATGTGCCTCGATGACCTCGAGACCCTTGTTGACGAGGGTCGCCGAGTTGATCGTGATCACCGGGCCCATGGCCCAGGTGGGGTGGGCGAGCGCGTCCTGGGGGGTGACGTCCGCCAGTTCCGCTCTCGTACGGCCCCGGAAGGGCCCGCCGGAGGCCGTCACGACCAGTTTGCGGACGTCGGCGCGGGTGCCGGCGGCCAGGGCCTGGAAGAGTGCGGCGTGTTCGGAGTCGACGGGGATGATCTGGCCGGGTCTCGCCACGGCCTTGACCAGGGGGCCGCCGACGATCAGCGATTCCTTGTTGGCGAGGGCGAGGGTGCGGCCGGCTTCGAGGGCGGCCAGGGTGGGGGCGAGGCCGATGGAGCCGGTGATGCCGTTGAGCACGGTGTGGCAGTCGGACGCGGCGAGTTCGGTGGCCGCGTCCGGCCCCGCGAGGATCTCGGGGAGGGGCTCGCCCGGGCCGTACTCCGCCCGCAGGGCCTCTCTGAGCGCGGGCACGGTGTCCTCGCGCGCGACGGCGACCGTACGCACTCCGAGCCGCCGCGCCTGTCCGGCGAGCAGCGCCACCCGGCCGCCCGCGGCGGACAGCGCGGTGACGCGGAAGCGGTCGGGGTTGCGCAGGACCAGGTCGATGGCCTGGGTGCCGACGGAGCCGGTCGAGCCGAGGACGACGATGTCCCGGCGGCCTTCTGCCGTGTCGAAGGCGATGTGCGGGTCCGCGAGAGGGGCTGGGCTGTCGCTCATGGGCCCCATTCTTGCCCCATCGGCGCCGTGTCAGGACAGCGCGCCCCTCCACACGACCGAATCATGACCCGCGGAGGCCGGGCGGTGCCGTCGGAGGGCGGTCGGGGCGGTGCCTCCGTACGCCCGGTCAGGAGGCGTCGAACTTGGCCCACTGGGCGCGGATCACGTCGACGGGCACCGCACCGGCGTCCTTCGTGCCGACGTCCTTCGTGCCGGTGACCTCGGCGCGGAAGGAGAGGGTGGTGGAGCCGGATCGTACGACGGTCAGGTATTCGTACAGCTTTTTCTTGGTCTTCTTGTCCCGGATGTCGCTGATCGTGAAGCGGTACGCGACGGAGTCGTCCCCCAGGGACGGCGCCTCGACCGTTTCGACGGCGAGGTAGGTCGCCCGCACGGGGGAGAGCCGATCCTCGGTGAACCCGCCCGCGCAGGTACGGCCCGCGGTGGTGAGGGCCTTCATGACGCGGGCCGCGCCCTGTCCCGCGTACGAGCGCAGCCGGAGGTCCACGGTGACGCCGAGCGTCTCGCGGGGGTCCTCGGCCCGGCGGCCGACCTCGGCGGCGGGGCGGAACCCGCTGACGCCCGGGGCGAGGCTGACGAGGGGCTGGCAGACGGCGGGGGCGGCGGTGTAGTCCGTGTCGAGCGGACCGCCGAGGGGGTACGTGGACACGGTGTAGGCGCCGGCCCGTTCGCCGTCGGAGAGGGCGGCGGTGGTCAGTTGGCGTTCGGTACGGGGCGGCGGGCCCGCCGGGGAGGCGGCGGGGGACGGCTTGTTGTCGGCCGTACCGCCGCCGGTGCATCCGGCGACACCGGCCAGCACGCTCACGGCGAGCAGGGCCGCCGCCAGGCGGTCGCGCCCGCCGCGTTTCTCCGTCCCGGTCATTCTGTTCCCCCCGCTGTGTTGATCACGGCTCTGTTGATCACGACGACCGAGGCTCGATTGTGCGGCACGGGGGCGGCCGGCTCACAACCCGGCGTCAGGAGCCTCGCGGGGCAGCACCGTGTAGCGGTGCTCCAGGACCACGCGGTAGCCCGACGCGTCGTACAGGCCCATCGCGACGGTGTTCCCGCCGAACACGTTGAACATCAGCACCGAGTCGCCCGCCCCGAGCGTCTCGCTCTCGGCGACCGCCATGGACGCGTGGCCGAACCCCTTGCCCCGGTGGCTCTCGTCGATCTCCAGCGAGAAGCCGAAGGTCACTCCCGGGAGGTGGTGGTGCTTGAGCCAGAGAGTGCCGACCGGGGCGCCCGCCGCCTCCAGGACGACGATGTGGTGGTCGGGGGTGGCCGGTCCGGCGGGCAGGAGGTCCGCGAAGTCGCGGTCCGACTTGGCCCGCGCCTCGGCGGGGGTGAGGGACCCGGAGCGGACGATGTCGGCGACATACTCGTCCTTGCCCGCCACGAGCCAGGGGCCGTACTCGTCCGGGGTCATCGGGCGGGCGGTGAGGGCGGGCCGGGCGTCGCGGGCCCGTGCGGCCTCGCGGGCAGGCGTGACGTCCCGGCCCGGACCGGCGAGGTGGCGCAGGCGGGTCTGGCCCCGGACGGAGTAGTGCGCGAACAGCGGGTCCGCCTCGGTCAGTTGTACGGTCAGCCGGGTCGCCCCCGCCGCCGCGCACCGCTCCTCGGCCCACGTACGGGCGGCCTCGCCGTGTCCCCGCCCGCGGTGCGCGGGGTCGATCCAGAGGTCCACGATCCGGCCGGTGAGGGAGGAGCCCGGCTCGTCCTCGTCGAGGGACACGGCGACCCAGCCCACCGCCCCGCCGCTGTCCGAGGTCAGTTCGGCGACCGTCCGCCGGGCCGCGCCCGCCCGTACCTCCTCGATACGGCGGTCCGCCGCGGCGGCCGGATGCCCGGCGGAGCCGTACGCCGCGCGCAGCCTCCGCTCGAAGCCCTCCTGCCAGCGGGAAGGGTCGTCCACCAGGCCGAAGTCCGTCATCGCGTCACCCTGTTCATCGCCGTGCCCTCATGTCCGCAGCCGTGTCCGGTCGCCCTGTCCGCCGCCGTACTCCGGCCGGAAGTCCGCGGAGACGATACGCGGTCGGCGGGCGCGCTCCCAAGGGTTTTCGGGGCCGGGGGCGGGGGCCGCCCGGGGTGGGGGGAACGGCCGCCCGGGGCGGGGCAGTTGTGTCATGTCCATTGACATGACCACCCGCCGGATCGATTCTGAGAGCGCTCTCAACCCCTCGACCCCCACAGTGCAGGAGGCAGAGCGTGCTCTCCCTGAAGAAGGTGCTGGCGCCCCTGGCGGCCGCGGTGATCCTCGCCGCGGGCTTCACCGCCGCGGCACCGGCGGAACCCGCCGAGGCAGCCGTCCCGACGACGATCCCCCTCACCCTCACCAACAACTCCGGGCGCACCGACCCGGTGTACGTCTACAACCTCGGCACCCTGCTCACCACGGGCCAGCAGGGCTGGGCCGACGAGAACGGCACGTTCCACGCCTGGCCCGCCGGCGGGAACCCGCCGACCCCCGCGCCCGACGCGTCGATCGCCGGGCCCGCGAACGGGCAGTCGAAGACGATCCGGCTGCCGAAGTTCTCCGGCCGCGTGTACTTCTCGTACGGTCAGAAACTCGTCTTCAAGCTGACCACCGGCGGCCTCGTGCAGCCCGCGGTGCAGAACCCGGCCGACCCGAACCGGAACATCCTCTTCAACTGGACCGAGTACACGCTCAACGACGCCGGGATCTGGATCAACAGCACGCAGGTCGACATGTTCTCGGCGCCGTACGCGGTCGGCGTCAAGATCCCCAACGGCACCACCAAGACCACCGGGCACCTCAAGCCGGGCGGCTACAACGGCTTCTACAGCGCGCTGCGCGCCCAGTCCGGCTGGGGCGGCCTGATCCAGACCCGGTCCGACGGAACGGTCCTGCGCGCGCTCTCGCCCGGCCACGGCGTGGGGTCCGGCGCGCTGTCCGCCACGGTCATGAACGACTACGTCAACCGGGTCTGGACGAAGTACGCGTCCTCGACGCTGACGGTGACCCCGTTCGCGGACCAGCCGAACACCAAGTACTTCGGGCGGGTCTCCGGCAACGTCATGAACTTCACCAACAGCGCGGGGGCCGTGGTCACGTCCTTCCAGAAACCGGACTCGGACAGCGTCTTCGGCTGCTACAAGCTGCTGGACGCGCCCAACGACCTGGTCCGGGGGCCGATCTCGCGCACCCTGTGCGCCGGGTACAACCGCTCCACGCTGCTGACCAACCCGAACCAGCCGGACACGAGCGCGGCGAACTTCTACAAGGACGGCGTCACCAACCACTACGCCCGGCTGCTCCACGACCGGATGGCCGACGGCAAGGCGTACGCGTTCGCGTTCGACGACGTCGGCGCGCACGAGTCGCTGGTGAACGACGGCAACCCGCAGCAGGCGTACATCACGCTGGACCCGTTCAACTAGCCCCCCGTTTCTGGCCGCACGACAGGGCCGCGTCCACCGTCACGGACGCGGCCCTGTGATGCTGCCCCCCAACTCCCCCGCCGCGTCAGCCGATCCGGCGGTGGACGTTCTCCCGCCCGGACGGGCCCGGTGTCGCGTCCGCGATCCAGGGGCCGTCCCCGCTGGGGTCGACGATGCCCTCCTCCAGCCAGGTGTACGTACCGGACAGAACGCCGTCCACGACCTTGCGGTCGATCGCGTCCGTGTTGGACCAGAGCCGCGTGAACAGCTCCTCGACCCGGATCCTGGCCTGGCGGCAGAAGACGTCGGCCAGTTGGTACGCCTCGCGGCCGTGGTCGCCGCCGGTGCGCAGCATCTCGGCCCGTACGCAGGCCGCGCTCATCGCGAAGATCTCCGCGCCGATGTCCACGATCCGCCCCAGGAAGCCCTGTTTGGTCTCCATGCGGCCCTGCCAGCGGGACATCGCGTAGAACGTGGACCGGGCCAGCTTGCGCGAGGTCCGCTCGACGTACCGCAGGTGGACCGACAGGTCGGCGTGTCCGCTCGGGTGGAACTCCGCGTACGAGCCGGGGAGTTGGCCCGTACCGGCGACGAGCTTGGGCAGCCAGCGGGCGTAGAACCGGCCCGCCTGCGCCCCCGCCTTCGCCTTGTCCGAGAGGGACTTGTCGGGATCGATGATGTCGCCGGCCACCGCGAGATGGGCGTCGACGGCCTCGCGGGCGATCAGCAGGTGCATGATCTCCGTCGAGCCCTCGAAGATGCGGTTGATGCGCATGTCCCGGAGCATCTGCTCGGCGGGGACGGCCCGTTCGCCGCGCGCGGCCAGCGACTCGGCGGTCTCGAAGCCCCGGCCGCCGCGGATCTGGACCAGTTCGTCGGCCATCCGCCAGCCCATCTCGGAGCCGTACAGCTTGGCCAGCGCGGCTTCGATCCGGATGTCGTTGCGGTCCTCGTCGGCCATCTGCGAGGAGAGGTCGACCACCGCCTCCAGCGCGAACGTGGTCGCCGCGATGAAGGAGATCTTCTCGCCCACGGCCTCGTGGCGGGCGACCGGCCTGCCCCACTGCTCGCGGGCCCCCGACCACTCGCGGGCGACCTTGAGGCACCACTTGCCCGCGCCGACACACATGGCGGGCAGGGAGAGGCGTCCGGTGTTCAGGGTGGTGAGCGCGATCCTGAGGCCCGCGCCCTCCTCGCCGATACGGTTCGCCGCCGGGACGCGGACCTGGTGGAAGCGGGTCACGCCGTTCTCCAGGCCGCGCAGGCCCATGAAGGCGTTGCGGTGCTCGACCGTGATGCCCGGGGAGCCGGCCTCGACGACGAACGCCGTGATGCCGCCCTTGTGGCCCTCGGACCTCGGCACGCGGGCCATCACCACGAGGAGGTCGGCGACGACGCCGTTGGTGGTCCACAGTTTCACGCCGTCGAGCACGTACTCGTCGCCGTCCGGGACGGCCGCGGTGGCCAGCCTGGCGGGGTCGGAGCCCACGTCGGGCTCGGTGAGGAGGAAGGCGGAGATGTCCGTACGGGCCAGGCGCGGCAGGAAGGTGTCCTTCTGCTCCTGGGTGCCGAACATCTTGAGCGGCTGCGGTACGCCGATCGACTGATGGGCGGAGAGCAGCGCGCCGACGGCGGGGTTCGCGGAGCCCACGAGGGAGAGGGCCTTGTTGTAGTACACCTGGGTGAGGCCGAGACCGCCGTACTTGACGTCGATCTTCATGCCGAGCGCGCCCAGCTCCTTGAGGCCGGCGATCACCTCGTCGGGGATCCTGGCCTCGCGCTCGATGAGGGCGGCGTCGATCTCCCGGTCGCAGAACTCACGCAGCTTGGCCAGGAACGCCTCCCCCCGCCTGACGTCCTCGGACGCGGGCACGGGGTGCGGGTGGATGAGGTCGAGGCGGAAGCGGCCGAGGAACATCTCCTTGGCGAAGCTGGGCTTGCGCCAGCCCTGCTCACGGGCGTCCTCGGCGACCTGTCGGGCCTCACGCTCGGAGACTGTGGGCCTGCCCTGCGGGTCCTTCGGTGCGGATGCTTCTGAGGGTGCGGATGGGGCGGACATGAGGAACTCACCTCGCCGCGGTGTCGGGAGCGATGGACGGGTACCGGCCGGTTCTACTCGTCCGTATCTACCCGATATCCGACAGGTCCACCAGTGGTGGGCCGACCGATCGATCGGCCCACCACGGTCGCGTGCGCCTGTCAGAGGTCCAGGCCCGTCAGGACCATCACCCGCTCGTACGTGTAGTCCTCCATGGCGAACCGCACACCCTCGCGGCCGACGCCGGACTGCTTGGCACCGCCGTACGGCATCTGGTCGGCGCGGTACGAGGGCACGTCGCCGATGATCACGCCGCCGACCTCCAGGGCGCGGTGGGCGCGGAAGGCGGCCTGGAGATCGTGGGTGAACACCCCTGCCTGGAGGCCGTACTTGGATTCGTTCACGGCCTCGAAGGCGGCCTCCTCGCCCGTCACGCTGCGGAGCGTGAGGACCGGGCCGAAGACCTCCTCGCAGGCCAGCGTGACGTCGTCGGGGACGTCGGCGAGGACGGTGGGCGCGTACGAGGAGCCGTCCCGCTTGCCGCCCGTCAGCAGGCGGGCGCCCGCCTGTACGGCTTCGTCCACCCAGGACTCGACGCGCCGGGCGGCGTCCTCGCTGACGAGCGGGCCGACGTCGGTGGTCTCGTCGGACGGGTCGCCGGTGACCTGGGCCTCGACGGCGGCGACGATCCTCGGCACGAGCCGCTCGTACACGGCCGCGTCCGCGATCACGCGCTGCACGGAGATGCAGGACTGGCCGCCCTGGTAGTTCGAGAACGTGGCGATGCGGGTCGCCGCGTGGTCGAGGTCCTGGTCGCTCGCGTAGTCGGCGAGGACGACGGCGGCGCCGTTGCCGCCGAGTTCGAGCGTGCAGTGCTTGCGCGGGACGGAGTCCATGATCGCGTAGCCGACCTTGTCGGAGCCGGTGAACGAGATCACCGGCAGCCGGTCGTCTTGGACGAGCGCGGGCATCCGGTCGTTCGGCACGGGCAGGACCGACCAGGCGCCGGCCGGCAGGTCCGTCTCGGCCAGCAGCTCGCCGAGGAGCAGCGCGGACAGGGGCGTCGCGGGGGCGGGCTTGAGGATGATCGGGGTGCCGACGGCGAGGGCGGGGGCGACCTTGTGGGCGCACAGGTTGAGCGGGAAGTTGAACGGCGCGATGCCGAGGACGACGCCCTTGGGGAAACGCCGGGTCAGCGCGAGGCGGCTGGCGCCGCCGGGGTCGGTGTCGAGGCGCTGCGCCTCGCCGCCGTTGAACCGGCGGGCCTCCTCGGCGGCGAACCGGAACACGGAGACGGCGCGGCCGGCCTCGCCCCTGGCCCACTTGAGGGGCTTGCCGTTCTCGGCGGAGATGAGGCGGGCGATCTCCTCGGCGCGGTCGCCGAGGCGGCGCGATACGTGGTCGAGGGCGGCCGCCCTCTGGTGCGCGGGCGTCGCGGCGAAGACGCCGCGCACGGCGTGGGCGGCGGCGACGGCCTCCTCGACCTGCTGCTCGGTCGGCACGGCGACGGTGCCGACGGGGCGGCCGTCCCAGGGGGAGGTCACGTCGAAGGCGTCCTCGCCGGTGGCCTGGCGGCCGGCGAGCCAGAAGGCGGTGGTGGGAGTCATGGGTCCACGGTAGGGGTGGGCGGGGGTGGGGTTTCTTGGCCACGGTGGAGTGGTGGCGGGTCGGTGGTGGCCACTTTGGCGGTCCCGCGTTGCGGTAGATGTTGCCCTCGCGCCGGACGGGCGTCTGCGTCCCGGTGGTGCGCGCGGTTTCCTGCTTGTCCTCAAGCGCCGGACGGGCTTGGTGGTGGCGCCTGCCCGGTGCGCGGGCGCGGCTCACTGATGTCCTCAATCGCCGGACGGGCTTGATGGTGCCCGCTGCGGCCCGGTGCCCCCAGTGCGGGTCGGTTGCCGGGGGCCGGTCAGGGGCCGTGTCCTGCACTGCATGTTTTACGTCGCGTGCGGCCGGTCGTATTGGTTGACGTTCGCCATGCGACACAAAACACGCTTTACGTTCCGGACACGACCCCTGCCCGTCCCCCTTCCAGGCCCGCGTCACTACCCGGCCCGCTCCGGGGCGGAGCTGGAGGCAGCCCGGACCCGCACCGGGGCATTTCAAGCCGGTCCGGCGCTTGAGGACATCGGTAACCCGCACCCGGCACCAACGCGGAGGCCACAGTCCAGCCCGTCCCGACGCCCCTCCAGCCCGCCCGGACGCCCCCTCAAGCCCGTCCGGCGATTGAGGACATCCGTAACCCGCACCCGCGCACCGCGCAGGGCACCATCCAGCCCGTCCGGCGCTTGAGGACATCGGTAAGCCGCGCCCGCGCAACGGACCTCAGGGACCCCGGGGCGGGCGGGGTCGTTCAGCTCACCCTCGGCGTGAGGGGGGTGGGGTCGGAGGAGGTGCGTGTGGCCGGACGTAAAGCGTGTTTTGTGGCGCATGACTACCGTCAAACAAAACAAGGGCCCGCACGCGCCGTAAAACATGCAGTCCGGACATACGTACCTCCGCAGGCCCCGCCCCCCGTCACCACGACACACCCAGCCCGTCCGGCGATTGAGGACAAAAGAAGGAAACCGCGCCCACCACCGGGGCGCGCACGCCCGTCCAGCGCGAGGACACATGAGACGCCGCGCCCACCACCGCCGCGCAGACGCCCGTCCGGCGTGAGGACATCGCTCCTCGCTACCTCTCCGTCGTCTTGAGCGACAGCCACAGCTCCATCCGCACATCCGGGTCGTCCAAGGAACGACCCAGGATCTCCTCCACCCTCCGCATCCGATAGCGGAGCGTATGCCGGTGGACGCCCAGATCCGCCGCCGCCGCGTCCCACTGGCCGTGGCGCGACAGCCACGCCCGGAGCGACGCCACCAGATCGCCCCGGCCCTTCGCGTCGTGTTCGTACAGCGCCCGCAGCAGGCCGTCCGCGAACGCCCGTACCGCGTCGTCCGCCAGGAGCGGGAGGATCGAGCCCGCCGCCAGCTCCTCGTGCTCGACCAGCACCCGCCCCCGCCGCCGCGCCACGGACAGCGCCGCCTCGGCCTGTTTGTACGCGCCGCCCACCGCGATGGGCCCCGTGGGCGCCGAGAGCCCGATCACGACGCCGCCGACCGCAGCGCCCCCCGCGGCCGCCACCACCGCGCCCCCGTCCACCGCGAGCACCGCGAGCCGCTCCCCGTCCGGTACCGCCAGCACCGCCTCGCCCGCCCGCGCCCCTGCCGCCTCCAGCGTGTCCGCCAGGGCCTCCAGGGCGCCGGGCTCCGTCGTGTCGGAGTCCGGTTCGGCGATCAGCAGGCGGAACGGCGCGTCGAGGAGGCCGCCGTACAGCTCGCCCGCCACGGAGCGGGCGTGGTCGGGCTGCCCGGACAGCAGCATCCGCAGGACCGCCGCGCCGAGCCGCTGCTCGGCCTCGCGGAGGGCACGAGAGCGCTCGGTGGTGAGCGTGAGGAGGGCGACCGCCGAGTGCACCGCGTACCGCTCGGCGGTGCCCAGCGCCGCCCCCGTACCGACCGCCAGCGCTCCGCCGGCCCGGCGGCCCGTGCCGAGGGACTGGAGTTCGACCCGGTCCTCGGCGCCGTCGCCGTGGCCCGTGTGCCCGACGACGACGCTCGCCGGCGCGGGCCGCTCCCGCAGCCGTTCGACGTCCGCCGTCAGCCGGGCCGCGCGCCTGGCCGCCCACTCCGGCGCGGCGGCGACGACCGCGCCGGTCGCGTCGTACAGCGCCGCCCAGCCGTCCACGTGCGCCGCGAGCCGGGCGAGCAGCGCGGCGGGTCCGTCGGCGAGCGCGGCGCGGGTCAGTTCACGCTGGGCCTCGAAGCCCGCCGTCACGGCCCGGTACTGGTCCGCCGCGATCGCCGCCGACACGGCCTTGCTGATGGCCAGGAAGGGCGTGCGCCGGGGCACTTCGAGCAGGGGGAGCCCTTCGGCGCGCGCCGCGGCGATCAGCGCCTCCGGGACGGAGTCGTAGTTCACGCCCACCGCGAAGCCGAGCCCGGCCACCCCCGCGCCGACGAGCCGCCGTACGTACGCCGTCATCGCGGCCGGGTCCTCCGCGTCCAGTGTGGTGGCCGTGACCAGGAGCAGTTCGCCGCCCTCCATGTACGGGACGGGGTCGGCCAGCTCGCTGGCGTGGGCCCAGCGCACGGGCGTCCGCAGCAGCTCCTCGCCCGCGCGCACCCGAAGGTGGAGGGCCGAGTGCTGCACGAGCGAGGCGAGCGTGGGCGGCATGGCGGGACCGAGGCCTTTGTCTGGGAACGTCGGGACGTCCGGGAAACCGGCGGGCGAGTACGCCGTCCCGTACGAACGGCGTCCTCCAATCCTGCCAGCTTGTACGAACGCCGTGCCGGTCTCAGCCGCCGAGATCCACCAGCAGCGGCGGCGCGTGCTCGCCGCCGACCGTGCGCAGCGACAGCACGGCGTGCCCGGCGGGAACCGCGTGCGCCAGGTCGGAGGCGGACCAGCGCTCGCGTTCGACCTGCCGTACGGTCACCGCGTCCGTCGTCACGGCCTTGCCGGTGACCAGTTTGCGGAAGGCGTGGATGGCCCGGGTCAGCGGTTGGTCCGCGAAGACCGTGCGCTGGGTGACGTCCCGGGTCTCGACCCATTCGGTGCCCCACGCCTCGGCGAACCGCTTGCCGTCCCAGGTCGTGATCCCGGAGAACGCCATCCGGCAGCCGACGGCCCCGAGCAGGGAGGTGTGCAGTGCTTCCGGTACGTCATCGAGCGTACGGAGAGTGAGCACGGCGCCCGCGTTGGCGGACCGCAGCCGCTGTACGCCGCGCAGTGTCCCGGCGGTGAGGGTACGGGTGGCGTCGTCCAGGACGAGGCAGGCGAAGAGCGAACGGTCGGCCCGGACGGCGGCGTTGGCGGTGAACTGGGCGAGGATCAGCCGCGCCAGCATCCGGGAGGCTTCGGCGTGGCCGCGCTCGGGCAGGTCGATGCGGACCCGCAGCGGGTGCTCCAGCGTGCGCAGGGAGAACGGCCTGGTCCGGCCGCTGGTGTCGAAGAACCCGGCGAAGGCGGGGCGGTCGAGCAGCGCGATCCGGTCGGCCAGCGCGGGGCCCGGGTCGCCGGGGGTGCCCGACTGGCGTTCCCTGGTGTCGAGTTCGCGCCGCATGCCGTACTGGCCCTGGGTGTCGAGCGCCTCGCGCAGGGCGGCCAGGGCGGTGGGTTCGCCGTCGAGCAGTTCCCGCAGTTCCGGTACGGACGGCAGGCGGCCGTGGGCGGCGCGGAAGGGGCCGAGCAGCTGGGCGAGGGCGGTGGTGGCGCGCCGGCCGTCGGTGTCGGCGAGGTCGCCGACCAGGCCTTCGGCCAGGAGGGTGGCGGCTTCGTCCGGGTCGTTGGTGCCGCCGTACAGGTCGAGGTCGTACGCGGAGGCGGGGTCGCCGAGGCGCACGACGACGTCGTACGCGTCGTCGGGGCCGAGACGGGTGCCGGTGGCGCAGACGGCGATGACGGCGGCGCGTCCGGCGAGGGCCTGGAGGGCGAGGGATTCGACGACGGGGCGGACGAGGGCGCGGGTCTTGCCCGTGCCGGGCGGGCCGACGGCCAGCAGGGAGGTGCCGAGCAGGTCGGGGTCGAGGGCCAGTCCGGTCCCGCGGCGGGCGTACGGGTTGCGCTGCCCGTCCTGGACCGTGCCGAGCAGCACCTGCCGCCCGAGCAGGTCGTGCCGGGCCGCGCGGACGGGGAGGTCGCGGGCGTGGGAGGGGTGGACGCAGGCGGCGGCGCCGTGGGCGCGGACCTCGTCGGTGAAGGCGGTGAGGCGGGAGGGGTCGGCCCGTACGGACTGCCAGGCGCGGCGGATCCGGGTGTAGTCGACGTCGTTCATCCGCCCGTCCCGCACCTCGGCGGCGAGCCGCGCGGCGGTCTCCCCCTGCCCGGCGGCCCGCAGCTCGGGCCACTCGGCGAGATCGTCCTCGGGGCCCGGCGGGGCGGGGGCGGTCGCGGCGGTCTCGGCGCGGTGGCCGAGGACGCGGCGGGCGAGCTCGGCCCAGCGGCCGAGGCGGCCGAAGACGACGAGCAACACGACGACGACGATGCCGTAGTACACGTACGCGGCGACGACGGACGGCATCGAGCCGCGCCAGGAGTCCGGGGTGAACATGTAGAGCGGCCAGAGCCAGAAGCCGCCGAGGTACATGTTCCACAGGAGCGACCAGAGCAGCAGACCGGCGAGGAGCGAGATGAGGGCGCCGCTGACGAGCTGGCGGATCGGCGTGCGCTCGGGTTCCTCGGCGGGGCGCGCCACATGGCCGTACGCCCAGACTCCCGGCCCGTCCGCGAGCCGCGGTGTGTGGAGCCATTCGCGCAGGGTGGGGCCCATGACGGGGGCGTGCCCCGGTGCGGGCGGCGGGCCGGGGACGGTCGGGGGGGTGGTCGGAGGCAGGGCCGGCATGGGCGGCGGCGGTCCCGCGGGGCGGGGCACGGGGTTGCCGCGTGTCCCCCGGGAGTCCCCCCTCGCGTCGCCCCGCGCCTCGTACGTGCCGTCGGTGTCCATGAGCTCCTGCCCCCTGACCAGCCAGGTCCGATCTGTGTACCCGACTCAATGTATGGCCATCGCACTGCGTTGACGGGTAGTTGGCGCTTCCGTCGTCGCACAGGTGTCGCCCCTCCCCCACCCCCGCCCACCCCCCTATGTCCGCCACGGACAAACGACACGCCCGGATCACTACCGAACGGCGCATGCCCGGGGCGGTGTCGCGCGCCTAGCCTGCGGGGAAAGCGCCGCGTCCACGTCCGAGTCCGGAGCATCGCCGGAGCACCCCCCAGGAGCCCCTCATGACCGCCATCCCGCAGGAGCGCCGTCTTGTCACCGCCATCCCAGGACCCCGGTCGCTGGAGTTGCAGGCCCGGCGCGCCGCCGTGGTCGCCGCCGGGGTGGCGTCCACGCTGCCCGTGTTCGCCGCGCGCGCCGGGGGCGGGGTCCTGGAGGACGTGGACGGGAACCGGCTGATCGACTTCGGGTCCGGGATCGCGGTCACCACGGTCGGCGCCAGCGCCGAGGCCGTCGTGCGCCGGGCCACCGCGCAGCTCGCGGACTTCACCCACACCTGTTTCATGGTCACGCCGTACGAGGGGTACGTGGAGGTCTGCGAGCGGCTCGCCGAGCTGACCCCCGGCGACCACGCGAAGAAGTCCGCGCTGTTCAACTCGGGCGCCGAGGCCGTCGAGAACGCCGTGAAGATCGCCCGCAGTTACACGAAGCGGCAGGCGGTGGTCGTGTTCGACCACGCGTACCACGGCCGTACGAACCTCACGATGGCGCTGACCTCGAAGAACATGCCGTACAAGAACGGCTTCGGACCGTTCGCCCCGGAGATCTACCGGGTGCCGGTCGCGTACGGCTACCGCTGGCCGACCGGCCCCGAGAACTGCGGCGCCGAGGCGTCCGCGCAGGCCATCGACCAGATCACCAAGCAGATCGGCGCCCAGAACGTCGCCGCGATCATCATCGAGCCGCTGCTCGGCGAGGGCGGTTTCATCGAGCCGGCCAAGGGGTTCCTGCCCGCGCTGGCGCGGTTCGCGAAGGACAACGGCATCGTGTTCGTGGCGGACGAGATCCAGTCCGGGTTCTGCCGTACGGGCCAGTGGTTCGCGTCCGAGGACGAGGGTGTCGTGCCCGACCTGATCACCACGGCGAAGGGCATCGCGGGCGGCCTGCCGCTCGCCGCCGTGACCGGCCGCGCGGAGATCATGGACGCGGCGCACGCGAGCGGGCTGGGCGGTACGTACGGCGGGAACCCGGTGGCCTGCGCCGCCGCGCTCGGCGCGATCGAGACGATGAAGGAGCTGGACCTCGTCGCGAGGGCCCGGCGCATCGAGGAGGTCATGAAGGCCCGGCTCTCCGCGATGAGCGAGAAGTACGACGTGATCGGCGACGTCCGGGGCCGCGGCGCGATGATCGCGATCGAGCTGGTGAGGGACCGGGTCACCAAGGAGCCGGACCCGGAGACGACCGGCGCGCTGGCGAAGGCGTGCCACGCGGAGGGTCTGCTGGTCCTCACCTGCGGTACGTACGGCAACGTGCTGCGCTTTCTGCCGCCGCTGGTGATCGGCGAGGACCTGCTCAACGAGGGCCTGGACGTCATCGAGGCGGCGCTCGCCGCTCTCTGAGCCGGAGCGAAACGGGTGTCATGGTCGGGAGTCGCTGGTCAGGGCGTGTGAAGAAGGTGTGCGAGGGCGATGGCGGGTCCGTTCTGCCGCTGTCCGTCGTCCGCGCCCTGACGTACGGTTTGCGCAGATGAGAGAAACACCCCGCTCGCAGGGGACTGCGGGCGACACCGGTTCGGGGCGTCCCCAGCACCGTTCCGGCCGTGCCTTCGCGCACACCACCGGGGCTTCGGGCTCCGGGTCTCCTCACGGATCGGACGGCCGCACGGCCCAAACCCCCCGGGGCGTGCGGCACACCGGTCCTGTCGGCCGCCCTGGAACCACCCCCCCTGTTCCAGGGCGGCCGCTCTCTCATCGGTCCGGGCGTCTCTTCGGAGTCCTGTCCCGCTCCCTCGCGGTCCTGTCCCGCCTCTTCTCGGTCTTCTCCGTTCCACGCCGTCCGTGGCGGTCCCGGCGCGCGTGGCTCTTCGCGCTGTGCGCGGTCCTCTTCGCCCTCGTCACCTGGCAGGCCGCCGCCGGCGGTCCCGTACGCCGGGCCGACGAGCGCCTGGAGCTGTCCCTCGCGGGGCACGGCCCCCGGCCCCTGACCGAACTCCTCGCCGATCTCGGCGGTGTGGTCGTCGCCCTGCCCGTCCTGGCGCTGGCTCTCGGGTACGTGGTGTGGCGCGGGCGGCCCGACCGGGCCCTCGCCGCCGTGCTCACCATGGTGGCCGTGCCCGTCCTGGTCGTCCCGCTCAAGTTCTGGATCGACCGGCGGGGGCCGCTGACCGACGCCACCGGGTACTACCCGTCGGGCCATACGGCGACCGCGATGGTCGCGTACGGGGCGGCGGCGCTGCTCCTCGCCCCGTATGCCGGCCGGAAACGCACGGTGCCCGTCGCCGTCCTGCTCACCCTGGCGACGGGCACCGGTCTGCTCCTGCGTGGCTACCACTGGCCGCTGGACGTCCTCGGCAGTCTCGCGCTCGGCGGGATGCTGCTGCTCCTGCTGGACCGGGCGCTGCGGGCGGCGGACTCCCGGCGCGCGGAACGGTCAGGGAAGACGGCGGGCGTCAGCGGTCACGGGAAGTAGGCGTCGAAGTTCCGGGAGAACTCCTGGCCGTTGAACCGGTCCCAGTTGATCGACCACGTCATCAGGCCGCGCAGCGCGGGCCAGGTGCCGTGGGTCTGGTAGGAACCGCAGTCCGTCTTCTTGGTGAGGCAGTTCAGCGCCTTGTTGACCTCGGCCGGGGTGGTGTAGCCGTTGCCCGCCTGGGTGGAGGCCGGGAGGCCGATGGCGACCTGGTCGGGGCGCAGCGCCGGGAAGACCCGTGACGTGTCGCCGGCCACCGGGAAGCCGGTGAGCAGCATGTCGGTCATGGCGATGTGGAAGTCGGCGCCGCCCATGGAGTGGTACTGGTTGTCGAGGCCCATGATCGAGCCCGAGTTGTAGTCCTGGACGTGCAGCAGGGTCAGGTCGTCGCGCAGGGCGTGGATGACCGGCAGGTACGCGCCGGCGCGCGGGTCCTGGCCGCCCCAGGGGCCGGAGCCGTAGTACTGGTAGCCGAGCTGGACGAAGAAGGTCTCGGGGGCCATGGTGAGGACGAAGCCCGCGCCGTACTTGGCCTTGAGGGTCTTGATCGCGGAGATCAGGTTGACGATCACCGGGGTGGTGGGGCTGCGGAAGTCGGTGTCGCCGGTGTTGAGGGAGAGGGAGTGGCCCTCGAAGTCGATGTCCAGGCCGTTGAGGCCGTACTCGTCGATGATCTTCGAGACCGAGGAGACGAAGGTGTCGCGGGCGGCGGTCGTGGCGAGCTGGACCTGGCCGTTGGCGCCGCCGATGGAGATCAGCACCTTCTTGCCGGCCGCCTGCTTGGCCTTGATGGCGGCCTTGAACTCGGCGGCGGACTCGACGTTCGGGCATTCCGCGACCGGGCAGAGGCTGAACCGGATGTCGCCGGAGGTCACCGACGTGGGCTCGCCGAAGGCCAGGTTGATGACGTCCCAGGAGGCGGGGACGTCGGCCATGCGGGTGTAGCCGGAGCCGTTGGCGAAGCTGGAGTGGAGGTAGCCGACGAGGGCGTGCGCCGGCAGGGTCGTACCGCCGCCTCCGCCTCCGCCGCCCGAGGCGCTCGTGGTGGCGGAGACCGCCGGGGAGAGCGCGGAGGCGCCGCCGGAGTTGGTCGCGGCGACCTGGAAGCTGTACGCGGTGGACGCGTTGAGCCCGGAGACGGTCGCGGACGTGCCGGTGACGTCGAGGGCCTTGGTGCCGCCCCGGTAGACGGTGTAGCCGGTGGCGCCGGTGACGGCCGTCCAGGAGAGGCTGACCGAGGACGACGTGATGCCGGTGGACCTCAGGCCGGTGGGGACGGCCGGGGGCTGGGCGGGCGTTCCGCCGGGGCCGACGAGCGTGAGGTCGTCGGCGTAGTAGGCGGGGGTGCCGTACCAGCCGTTGAGGTAGACCGTCACGGACCGGGTGGACGGGCCCGTGCGGAACGTGGTGGTGAGCTTCTGCCAGTCGGGCGCGGACTGCGTCCAGGTGGAGACGTCGGTGGTGCCGGTGCCCGAGGCGCCGAGGTAGACGTAGCTGCCGCGGACCCAGGAGCTCAGCGTGTACGCGGAGTCGGGCTGGACCGTCACGGTCTGGGAGCACTTGGCGTTGTCGTTGCCCGCGGGCGTGCCGCGCAGGGCGCCGGTGCCGGCGTGGACGGGGGTGGTGACGGCCGCGCCGCTGCCCGCCGTACAACTCCAGCCGCTCAGGCCGGACTCGAAGCCGCCGTTGACGGCGACGTTCACGTCGGCGGCGTGCGCGGACTGCGCGGTGGCGACGAGGCCGCCCGCGGCGAGCAGGGCCGCCGTGAGGGCGGCCACCAGTCTGGGGTACCGGGCAGGACGTCTCGTACGTTCCACAACTGCCTCCGGGCATGGGGGAAATGAGGGGGCGGGTGGCGCACAGCATGGTCCAGACCAATTGGTGTGGTCAAGACCTCTGAGGGCATCGGCCGCGCATCGGCCGCGCCACGCGCCGTTCCCCCTCCCGCCACCCGCCGGACGAGCCCTAACCCGCCGCCGCCTCGTGCATCGCCAGCTCCAGCAGCGCGGGATCGGTCAGGGTGCCCGAGCCGTCCGGCGGGATCAGCCAGCGCACCCCGCCGCTGGCCCGTCCGGGGTACGGCACGACGATCCAGGTGCCGTGACCCGCGCCGCGCACCCCCGTACCGAGCCAGCGGGTCGCCGTGCCCGGGGGTACGAAGAACCCCATGCGGGAGTCGCCGAAGTCGGCGAGGACCGGGCCCGGCCGGTCGATGAGCCGGGTGAGCACGTCGAGCGTCGGATAGCCCAGCTCCCCCGGCAGAATCAGTACGTCCCAGCGCCGCCCGGCCGGCAGCAGCGCCACCCCGAGCGGGCTGCGCTCCCACTCCCACCGGCAGGCATCCGGATCCGGTGCCACCGATACCAGCCACTCCACCGCGCTCTTGGCCCCCGAGCCAGTCATCTGTCCGGCCTCCCATCCGTGTTGTTGGACAGTACGTCCATACGGGGGGAGACACAGGTGGCGCCCGATGATGACGCGGGTTCGGCAGGCCAATTGAAACGCGCGGCCCAACCTACTGACGGGGCAACCGAATTGCGAGTCCGCGGGCGTCGCGGGTCCGGCGGCCCGCGGCTCAGCTGTCGAAGCCGAGCCCCAGCCGGTCCATGGTCCGCAGCCACACGTTGCGCCGCCCGGCGTGCGCGTCGGCGCGGGCCAGCGACCACTTGGTGAGGCCGATCCCGGCCCAGGCGGCGGGTTCCGGCGGGAACGGCAGGGGTTTGGTGCGCACCATCTCCAGCTCGGTGCGTTCGGTCCGCTCGCCCGCCAGCAGGTCGAGCATCACCTCCCCGCCGAAGCGGGTGGCCCCGACCCCGAGGCCGGTGTACCCGGCGGCGTACGCGACCCGGCCGTCGTACGCCGTGCCGAAGAAGGCCGAGAAGCGCGAGCAGGTGTCGATCGCCCCGCCCCAGGCATGGCTGAAACGGATCCCCTCCAGTTGCGGGAAGCAGCGGAAGAAGTGGGAGGCGAGCGTCAGGTACGTCTCGGGGCGGTGGTCGAGGGAGGCGTCGAGCCGGCCTCCGTACGGGTAGATCGCGTCGTAACCGCCCCACAGGATCCGCTGGTCGGCGGTGATACGGAAGTAGTGGAACCGGTTCGCGCTGTCGCCGAGGCCCTGGCGGTTGCGCCAGCCCACCGAGGCGAGCTGGGCGTCCGTCAGCGGCTCGGTCGTCAGGGCGTAGTCGTACACCGGCACCGTGTACGGCCGCACCCGCTTGACCAGCGACGGGAAGACGTTGGTGCCGAGGGCGACCCGGCGGGCGAAGACCCGTCCGTACGGGGTGCGGACCGCCATGCCGGTGGCCGTGCGGGCCAGTTCCAGGCCGCGCGTGTTCTCGTAGATCCGCACACCCAGGGCGGTGACGGCCCGCTTGAGGCCCCACACCAGCTTCGCCGGGTGCAGCATCGCCACCCCGTAGGGGTCGTGCAGCCCGCCCAGGAACGTCGGGGAGTCGACCTCGGCCCTGACCGCGTCCCGGTCCAGTAGTTCGAGCCCGGTGGCGCCGGACCGTACCGCCGCCTCGTACGTCTCGCGCAGGTCGGCCAGCTGGTACGGCTCGGTCGCCACGTCGATCTCGCCGCTGCGCTCGAAGTCGCAGTCCAGGGAGTAGCGGGCGACGGCCGCCTCGATGGCGTCGAGGTTGCGCGCCCCCAGCTCTTCGAGGGTCGCCAGCTCACCGGGCCAGCGGGCGAGGCCGTTGCTGAACCCGTGGGTGAGGGAGGCGGCGCAGAAGCCGCCGTTGCGGCCCGAGGCGGCCCAGCCCGCCTCGTGGCCCTCGATCAGCACGACCTCGCGGTCCGGGTCGCGCTCCTTGGCGAGGAGCGCGGTCCACAGCCCGCTGTACCCGCCGCCGATGACCAGCAGGTCGCAGCGCTCGTCGCCGGCGAGGGCGGGCAGGGCCCCGGGGCGGCCGGGGTCGTCCAGCCAGTACGAGAGGGGCTGCGCGTCGGACAGTGAGGCGGCGGCGGTACGCATGGCGCTTGGGGCCATGTCTTCCAACTCCCTCGGAGCTTCCAGGTGGTGGTGCTTTCAGGCGGTGGTGACGTTTCCGGGTGACGGTGGAGTGCTCAGGTGGTCGCGGCCGTCTTCCGCCGGCGGTTGCTGATCAGCTGACCCCCGCCCACCAGCGCTACGGCAATGATGAACATCGCCGTGCCGATCACGTTGATCTGCACCGGCGTGCCGCGCTGCGCCGAGCCCCAGACGAACATGGGGAAGGTGACGGTCTGCCCGGCGTTGAAGTTCGTGATGATGAAGTCGTCGAACGACAGCGCGAACGCGAGCAGCGCGCCCGCCGCGATGCCGGGCGCGGCGATCGGCAGGGTGACCCGTACGAACGTCTGCACCGGCCCCGCGTAGAGGTCGCGGGCCGCCTCTTCGAGCCGGGGGTCCATGGACAGGACCCGCGCCTTGACGGCCGTCACCACGAAGCTGAGGCAGAACATGATGTGCGCGATGAGGATGGTCGTGAAGCCCAGCTGCGCGCCCAAATTGAGGAAGAGCGTGAGCAGCGAGGCCGCCATGACCACCTCGGGCATCGCCATCGGCAGGAAGATCAGCGAGTTGATCGCGCCGCGCGCCCGGAAGCGGTAGCGGACCAGCGCGAAGGCGATCATCGTGCCGAGGACGGTGGCGCCGATCGTGGCGAAGGTGGCGAGCCGCAGCGACAGGCTCAGCGAGCCGCACAGGTCGGCCACCCCGCACGGGTCCTTCCAGGCGTCCAGGGAGAAGGTCTGCCAGGAGTAGTTGAAGCGCCCCTGGGGCTTGTTGAAGGAGAAGACCATCACGACGACGTTCGGGACGATCATGTACGCGAGCGTCAGCAGGCCCGCGATGACGACCAGGTTCCGCCTGATCCAGCGAACGGCACCCATCAGAGCAGTTCCTCCGTCCCCGCGCGGCGGATGTAGAAGGTGACCATCAGCAGGACGACGGCCATCAGGATGAAGGACAGCGCGGCCGCCGTCGGATAGTCGAGGACCCGAAGGAACTGCGTCTGGATGACGCTGCCGATCATCTTCGTGTCGGTGGAGCCGAGCAGTTCCGCGTTGACGTAGTCGCCGCTCGCCGGGATGAAGGTGAGCAGCGTGCCGGAGACGACGCCCGGCAGGGAGAGCGGGAAGGTCACCTTGCGGAAGGTGGTCAGGGGCCGGGCGTAGAGGTCGCCCGCGGCTTCGTGGAGCCGGCCGTCGATCCGCTCCAGCGAGGTGTAGAGCGGCAGGATCATGAACGGCAGGAAGTTGTACGTCAGACCGCAGACGACCGCCATCGGCGTGGCGAGGACGCGGTCGCCCTCGGTCCAGCCGAGCCAGCTGGTGACGTCCAGGAGGTGCAGCGAGTTGAGGACGCCGACGACCGGGCCGCCGTCGCTGAGGATCGTCTTCCAGGCGAGGGTGCGGATCAGGAAGCTGGTGAAGAACGGCGCGATGACCAGGACCAGCACCAGGTTGCGCCAGCGGCCGGCCTTGAAGGCGATGAGGTACGCGAGCGGGTAGCCGAGCAGCAGGCACAGGATCGTCGCCGTGCCCGCGTACAGCAGCGAGCGCACGAACTGGGGCCAGTACTCCTGGAGCGCGTCCCAGTACGTCTGGAAGTGCCAGGTGACCTCGAAGCCCGCTTCGAGCGACCCGGTCTGCACGGACGTGGAGGCCTGGTAGACGAGCGGCAGGGCGAAGAAGACCAGCAGCCAGAGGATGCCGGGCAGGAGCAGCCAGTACGGGACGAGCCGCTTGCGCCGGGACACCTTGTGCAGGGGGATCCCGTCGGGCGCCGCCGCCGGCGGGGTGGGCGGGCCCGGCGGCGCGGGCGGTGCTTCGGTGGCGGTCACGAGGCCTCCCCGTCCGCCGTCTCCGTACCGTCGGCTCCCGTCGTCCCGGCGCGCGCGGACTGCGCGGCGTCCAGGCCGAAGGTGTGCGCCGGGTTCCAGTGCAGGACGACCTCGGCGCCGGCCACCAGGCGGGTGTCGCGCTCGATGTTCTGCGCGTACACCTCCAGTCCGGCACCGGCCGGGCTGTCGATCACGTACTGCGTCGAGACGCCGATGAAGCTGGAGTCCACGATCCGGCCCGTGACGCGGTTGCGGCCGTCGGGGATGCTCCCGGCGTCGTCCGCGTGCGCGAGGGATATCTTCTCGGGGCGTACGCCGACGAGGAGTGTGCCGCCACTGGTCGTCGGCGCGGAACACCGGCCCGCCGGGAGCACCAGCTTGGCGCCGCCGACCGTCACCACCACGTCGCCGCCGTTCTTCTCGGCGACCTCGGCCTCGATGAGGTTGGAGGTGCCGAGGAAGTTGGCGACGAAGGTGGTGTTGGGGTTCTCGTACAGGTCGGCGGGGCTGCCCAGCTGCTCCACCACCCCGCCGTTCATCACCGCGACCGTGTCGGCCATCGTCATGGCCTCCTCCTGGTCGTGGGTGACGTGGATGAAGGTGATGCCGACCTCGGTCTGGATCCGCTTCAGCTCCAGCTGCATCGTGCGGCGCAGCTTGAGGTCGAGGGCGCCCAACGGCTCGTCGAGCAGCAGCACCTGCGGGTGGTTGATCAGGGCGCGGGCGACGGCGACGCGCTGCTGCTGGCCGCCGGAGAGCTGGTGGGGCTTGCGCCGGGCGAAGTCGCCGAGCTGGACGAGGTCGAGCATGTCGCCGACCTGCTTGCGTACGGACTTCACACCGCGGCGGCGCAGCCCGAAGGCGACGTTCTCGTAGATGTCGAGGTGCGGGAAGAGCGCGTAGCTCTGGAAGACGGTGTTGACGGGGCGCTTGTACGGCGGCAGGTCGGTGACGTCCTTGTCGCCGAGGAAGACCGAGCCCGTGGTCGGTTCCTCCAGTCCCGCGATCATCCGCAGGGTGGTGGTCTTGCCACAGCCGGAGGCGCCGAGGAGCGCGAAGAACGAGCCCTGGGGCACGGTGAGGTCGAGCGGTTTGACGGCGTGGAAGGAGCCGTACGTCTTGCTGATCCCGGTGAGGCGGACGTCGTCGCCGCCGTGGCCGGTGGGTGCGGTCTCTGTCATGGGTCACGATCCCGGGGGGCTGGGAGGGAGGGGGCGGGGCGGGGCGCGGTGCTCAGGGCCGGCGGCTCAGGCGCCGATGAGCTTGGCGAACTTCCCCTCGTACGCCGTCTCCTCCTTGCTGCTGAGGGAGCGGAAGGCGTGCGAGGCGGCGGCCATGGCCGCGTCCGGGAGGATCAGGGTGTTGTCCGCCATCGCCTTGTCGATCTTCGTCAGCTCCGCGCGGACCCCGTCCACCGGACAGACGTAGTTGATGTACGCGGCGAGCTGGGCGGCGATCGGCGGCTGGTAGTAGTGGTCGATGAGCTTCTCGGCGTTGGTCTTGTGCCGCGCCTTGGCCGGGACCAGCAGGTTGTCGCTGGAGATGATGTAGCCGCTCTCCGGGATGGTGAACTTGATGTCCGGGTTGTCCGCCTGGAGCTGGACGATGTCCCCGGCCCAGGCGACGCAGGCCGCGAGGTCGCCCTTGTCGAGGTCGGCGGTGTAGTCGTTGCCGGTGAAGCGGCGGATCTGCTGGTTGTCGACGCCCTTCTGGAGCCGGGCGATCGCCGCGTCGAAGTCGTCGTCCGAGAACGACCCGGGATCCTTGCCGAGGTCGAGGAGGGTCATCCCGACGGAGTCGCGCATCTCGGAGAGGAAGGCGACCCGCCCCTTGAGCGCCGGGTCGTCGAGCAGCTGGCTCACGGACTCGACCTTGCGGCCCTTGGTCGCCTTGGCGTTGTAGGCGATGACGGTCGGGATGCCGGTCCAGGGGTACGAGTAGGCCCGGCCCGGGTCCCAGTCGGGCATCCGGAACTGCTCGGCCAGGTTCGCGAACGCGTGCGGCAGGTTCGAGGGGTCGAGTTTCTGCGCGTACCCGAGCCTGATCATGCGGGCGGCCAGCCAGTCGGTGACGCATATGAGGTCACGGCCGGTGTCCTGGCCGGCCGCGAGCTGCGGCTGGATCTTGCCGAAGAACTCGACGTTGTCGTTGATGTCCGCCGTGTACTTGACCGCGATCCCGGTGCGCCGGGTGAAGGCCTCCAGCGTCGGGTAGTGCTTCTCGTCCTCGCTGGTGTCCATGTACTCGGTCCAGTTGGAGAAGACGACCCGCTTCTCCTTCGCCGAGTGGTCCGTCGTCGCCGGGCCGTCCTCGTCCCGCTTGGCGGGCGGGATCCCGCAGGCGCTCAGCGCGGCGAGGCCGCCGACGGTGAGCGCGCCGACCCCGGTGGCCCGCAGCAGCGAGCGGCGGGAGAGGGCGCCCCGGCCGCTGGTCAGGGTGCGCCGCATCGCGGCCCGTTGGGCGGCCGACGGACGGTCGGGCTCGTACTGCTCCATGCGCTGTGCCCTTTCGGGTGGGTGGTAACGGCCGGATCCGCGGGGCAGCCGCTAGGGACGGTCTCCGAAGATCGTGCGGTGCCAGTCCTTGCGTGCGACCGCGGTGTTGTCGAACATCACATGCTTGATCTGCGTGTATTCCTCGAACGAGTACGCGGACATGTCCTTGCCGAAGCCGCTGGCCTTGTAGCCGCCGTGCGGCATCTCGCTGATGATCGGGATGTGGTCGTTGACCCAGACGCACCCGGCCTGGATCTCCCGGGTGGCGCGGCCCGTGCGGTAGACGTCGCGGCTCCAGACGGAGGCGGCGAGTCCGTACGGGGTGTCGTTCGCGAGGGCGAGACCTTCGTCGTCGCTGTCGAAGGGGAGGACGGCCAGGACCGGGCCGAAGATCTCGGCCTGGACGGCCTCGCTGTCCTGCGGGGCGCCGGCGATCAGGGTGGGCCGGTAGTAGGCGCCGTCCTGGAACGCGCCGCCCGGTGCCTCGCCGCCGGTGACGACGCGCGCGTAGCCGCGGGCCCGGTCGACGACGGCCGCGACGCGGTCGCGGTGGGCGTGGGTGATCAGCGGGCCCAGGTCGGTGGCCGGGTCGGCGGGATCCCCCAGCCGGACGGTCTCCATCAGCGCGGCGACCCCGCTGACGAACGCGTCGTACAGGGGGCGCTGGACGTACGCGCGGGTGGCGGCGGTGCAGTCCTGCCCGCCGTTGATGAGCGCCCCGGCGACGGCGCCGTGGACCGCGGCCTCCAGGTCGGCGTCGTCCAGGACGAGGAAGGGCGCCTTGCCGCCGAGTTCGAGGTGGAGGCGGGTGACGGTCGCGGCGGCGATCTCGGCGACGCGCTTGCCGACGGGTGTGGAGCCGGTGAAGGAGGTCATCACGACGTCGGGGTGGGCGACCAGCCGCTCCCCCGCGTCCCGGCCCGCGCCGGAGACGATGTTGATCACCCCGTCGGGCAGTCCGGCCCGCTGGGCGGCCTGGGCGAACATCAGCGCGGTGAGCGGGGTGATCTCGGCGGGCTTGAGCACGATGGTGTTGCCCGCGGCGACGGCCGGGAGGATCTTCCAGGCGGCCATCTGGAGCGGGTAGTTCCAGGGGGCGATGGAGCCGACGACCCCAAGGGCCTCACGGCGTACGTAGGAGGTGTGGTCGGCGCTGTACTCCCCGGCCGAGACCCCGTCGAGGTGGCGGGCGGCGCCCGCGAAGAACGCGGTGTTGTCGATCGTGCCCGGGACGTCGAACTCGGTGGCGAGCCTGATCGGTTTGCCGCACTGGAGCGACTCGGCGTACGCGAGGTCCGCGGCCTCCTCGGTGAGGACGGCGGCGAGGCGGTGCAGGGCGTCGGAGCGCTCGCCGGGGGTGGCGGCCGACCAGGCGGGGAACGCGGCGCGCGCGGCGGCGACGGCGTCGTCCACGTCGGCGGTGCCCGCCAGTTCGTACGTGTGGACCACTTCACCGGTCGCCGGGTCGGTGACCGCCTGCGTACGCCCCGAGGTGCCGGGGCGCAGCCGGCCCCCGATGAACTGCGCGCCGGCCGCGAAGCGGTCCCGCACCTGGAAGCGGTTGCCCATGACGCTCTCCGATGTTCCGGCCGACGTTCCGGCGGTGCCCCCGTACCGGCGGTCCCGCACGCCGGTCGTGGTTCCAGTCGTTGTCCGGCTTCAATTGAGTGCCGATCCTGACAGAGCACGTCCACCTCAACAAGGGATTCCGTTGTTGCCTTTTGGTTACGCGACGGAATCGGTGGACCGTGTGTCGTGTCAGGGGGCTGTTCGCCGTACGGACTGTCCGTGGTGACCGGCAGAATCCCGTGCATGGGAGAACACACGGGAAGCACGGAGCACACGGGGAGCACGAAGCACACGGGACGCGCGATCCGCACGGCCGCCGACCTGGTCGCGCGGGCGGAGCGCGGCGAGACGCTGAAGTACCTGTGTTTCTGGGGGCACACACCGAAGGCGGACGGCACGCTGGGAGCGAGCTGTCTCAGCCAGTGGTGGCCGTCGCCGTTCACGGTGGACGGGGTGGAGTACGCCACGGCCGAGCACTGGATGATGGCGGCGAAGGCCCGGCTCTTCGAGGACCCGGAGGCCGAGCGCGAGGCCGTGGCGGCGGCGAATCCGGCCCTGGCCAAGAAGGCGGGCCGCCTGGTGCGCGGCTTCGAGCAGGCCGTCTGGGAGCGCGAGCGGTTCGGCGTGGTGGTGGAGGGCAGCGTGCACAAGTTCGGGCAGGACCCCGCGCTGCGGGAGTTCCTGCTGGGCACGGGCGGGCGGGTGCTCGTCGAAGCCAGCCCCAGGGACCGGATCTGGGGCATCGGCCTGTCGGCCCAGGACGAGCGGGCGGCGGACCCTGCCCGGTGGCGGGGCCTGAACCTGCTCGGTTTCGCCCTGATGGAGGCGCGGGAACGGCTCCGTACCTGAGTCCGTGCCTGAGTCCTGAGTCGAGTCCCGAGTCCTGAGTCCGTACCTGAGGGGTACGGGGTCGTCCCGCGGCCGGAGGTCAGGGCGTCACGAGCACCACGGACGAGGTGGAGAACGGGTCCTCGTCGGTGAAGTCCGAGCCGTCCTCGCTGTTGACCACCCAGATGAGGAGGGCGAGGAACACCGCGCCGAGCACGGTCGCGACGGCGCCGAGGATGATCCCCGCCAGCGCCATACCCCCGTTGGTCGCCTCGCCCCTGCGGGCCTTGCGGCGGCCGACGACGCCGAAGACCAGGGCGAGGACACCGAGGAGGATCCCGGCGCCCCAGAAGCAGCCGACGACCAGCCCGACGATGCCGAGCACCAGGGCCGTGACACCCATGCCGTTGGAAGGGGCCTGCTGCCAGCCGCCCGCTCCGTAGCCGGGGTACGGAGCGACGTAGCCGCCCGGGGAGTACCCGGCGGGGTAACCGGCGTGCGTCGCCCCGGTGGGCGCTCCCGCCGGGTAGCCGTAGCCGCCCCCGGTGTCGTGCGTCCCGCCCGTACCGGTGGGGTACGGCGGACCGTACGGAGCGCCGGGCTGCGGCGGGACGGTCCCGGGCGGTGCGCCGGGGTAGCCGTACGGTCCGGGCGCACCCGCGCCGGGCCCGCCGGGCGCGGGCGGCGGCGGGGGTACGGCGCCGGGCGGCGGCCCACCGACCACCGTCGGCTGGTCGTGCACCGATCCGGGCGCCTGCTTGTCCAGCGGTACGCGCCGTTCCGGCGGTGCCCAGGGATCGTTGTCCTCGAAGCCGCCCGGCGGCTGGTCGTTCTGGTCCGGCATGGTCCCCCCTACGTCGTCCCGTCATGCTAAGGCCCCTCCGGGCGCGCGAACGGCCCGGCCTACCATGTTCCCCGACCCGAGCGGCCCCGGGCAGAGGGCGGACACCCCGCCCCTCCGGCGCCGACCGCCGCCGTACCCGCGCCCCCCCCGGAGGATCCACGATGACCGATCTGCACCCCTTCATTGCGGGTCTCCCCAAGGCCGAGCTGCACGTCCACCACGTGGGCTCCGCCTCGCCGCGCATCGTGTCCGAACTGGCCGCCCGCCACCCCGACTCGAAGGTGCCGACCGACCCCGAGGCGCTCGTCGACTACTTCACGTTCACGGACTTCGCGCACTTCATCGAGGTGTACCTCTCCGTCGTGGACCTGATCCGCACCCCGGAGGACGTACGGCTGCTGACCTTCGAGGTCGCCCGTGACATGGCCCGGCAGAACATCCGGTACGCCGAGCTGACGGTCACGCCGTACAGCTCGACCAGCCGGGGCATCCCCGAGGTGGGCTTCATGGAGGCGATCGAGGACGCCAGGAAGGCGGCGGAGGCCGAGCTGGGCGTCGTCCTGCGCTGGTGCTTCGACATCCCCGGCGAGGCGGGCCTCGCGGCGGCCGAGGAGACCGCGCGGCTGGCGGTGGACCTGCGCCCCGAGGGCCTGGTCTCGTTCGGCCTCGGCGGCCCCGAGATCGGCGTGCCCCGCCCGCAGTTCAAGCCCTACTTCGACCGGGCGATCGACGCGGGCCTGCACTCCGTGCCGCACGCCGGGGAGACGACCGGGCCGGAGACGGTCTGGGACGCACTGCGCGACCTGCGCGCCGAGCGCGTCGGCCACGGCACCAGCTCCGTGCGGGACCCGGAGCTGCTGGCGCACCTGGCCGAGCACCGCATCCCGCTGGAGGTGTGCCCGACGTCGAACATCGCGACCCGCGCGGTGGCCGACCTCGACGAGCATCCCGTCAAGGAGATGGTCGCGGCCGGGGTGCTGGTGACGGTCAACAGCGACGACCCGCCGATGTTCGGCACGGACCTCAACCAGGAGTACGGCGTGGCAGCGCGCCTCCTCGGCCTGGACGAGCGCGGGCTGGCCGCCCTCGCCAGGAACGGTGTCGAGGCGTCCTTCCTCGACGCGGACGGCAAGAAGCGGCTGCTCGCCGAGATCGACACGTACACCTCGGCCTGGCTGGCGCGCTGAGGGCTGCCTGTGGCCACAATTGCTCCCATGCGCACGAAGCGGGACGAGCGACACGAGCAGGCCGGGCGAGCGGGACGGGCGAGACGGGCGGAACAGGACCCGGCGGACGAGCGGCCCGTCGTCGCCGTGGGGCACCGGGGTGACCCGTACCGGATCCGGGAGAACACCCTCCCCTCGCTCCGCTCCGCCTTCGCGCGCGGCGCGGACGCCGTCGAGTTCGACGTACGGCTGACCCGCGACGGAGTGCCCGTCCTGCTCCACGACTCCACGCTGGAACGGCTGTGGGGCGACGAGCGGCGGCTGGCCGACCTGACCCACGACGAGGTGCGCGACCACGCGCGGGGCGAGGTGCCGACCCTCGCGGAGGCGCTGGCCGCGCTGCCCGGCGCGCGGCTGATGATCGATCTCCCGGGGGCCTCCGCGGCGGCGGTCCGTACCGTCGTCGGCACGGTACGGGACGGCGGGGCCGCCGACCGGGTGTACTACTGCGCGTCCCCCACGACGATGCTCGCCGTGCGCGCGGCGGACGCGGACGCGGAGATCGCGATGACGTGGACCACGGTCGCCCCGCCCCGGCCCGCCCTGCTCGACGCGGTGCGGCCGCGCTGGCTCAACTACCGCTTCGGCCTGGTCAGCCGGGAGCTGGCCGATCGCGACCACCGCGCGGGCCTGCTGGTCTCCGCCTGGACCGCCGACACCGGACGCTCCATGCGGCGGCTCATCGCCCGGGGCGTCGACTCGATCACGACCAACCGGATCGACGTCCTGGCCGGCCTGCTGGGCCGCGCCCCTCACCCCGCCGCCCGCCCGGCCTCTCACCTGGAGCAGTCATGAAGGACCAGGACCTCCCGGAAGGCGTGCGTTCCGACGTCGCGCAGAACGCCCGTGTCTGGAACTACTGGCTGGGCGGCACGGACAACTATCCGGTCGACCGCACGGTGGGCGACCAGGTCACCAGCATGTATCCGTCCATCGGCGAGGTCGCCCGCGCGGACCGGGCGTTCCTCGGCCGCGCGGTCACCCACCTGACCCGGGACCTGGGCGTACGGCAGTTCCTGGACCTCGGCACCGGGCTGCCCACCGCCGACCACACCCACCAGGTCGCGCAGCGGATCGCCCCCGAGTCGCGGGTCGTGTACGTCGACAACGACCCGACCGTGCTGGCCCTGGCCCGGGTGCTGCTCACCAGCACGCCCGAGGGCGCCACGACGTACCTGGACGTGGACGTCCACGAACCCGAGCAGATCCTGGCGGCCGTGGAACCGACCCTGGACCTGCGGCGCCCGGTCGCGGTGATGATGCTGGGGATCCTGAACTTCGTCATGGACACGGTGGAGGCCCGGTCGATCGTGGGCCGTCTGATGGACGCCGTACCGTCCGGCAGCTATCTGGTCCTCACCCACCCGACGCTGGAGCTGGGCGGCGGCGGGAACGCGGAGGCGATGCGGTTCTGGAACGAGCACGCGTCCCCGCGGATCGTGGCCCGCAGCCGCTCGAAGGTCCTGTCCCTGCTGAGCGGCCTGGAACTGCTGCCGCCCGGCCTCGTCTCCTGCTCACGCTGGCGCCCGGAGCCGAGCATGGAGGACGGCGTGGGCGAGGTGGCCCAGTTCGGCGTGGTGGGACGCAAGCCCTGAACGCCGTGAACGCCCCGCGCGCCCCGGCGGCCCGGACATGGTGGCCGGGGGTTGCGGCCCGGCTCCACGGCCGGGCGGGCACGTGGGGCGTGGACCTCGGCATCGCCCTGCTCGTCCAGGCCGCGGTCACCATCCCGTTCGTCGTCCCCCGGGCCGCCTCGCTGCCGCCCGCCGACTGGCCCGCGTACGGGCTGACGAGCCTGAGCGTCCTGCCGCTGGTGTGGCGGCGGCGCGCCCCGGTGACCGTCCTGCTGGCCGTGCTGGCGGCGCAGGTCCTGTACGAGGTCACCTGGGACGGCCCGGGCCAGACGCTCCCGTACCCCGCGCTGCTGGCGGTCTACACGGTGGCCGCGCTCTCCCCGGCGCGCAGGCGCCTGCCCACGGCCGCCCTGACCCTCGTGCTCATCTTCCCGTCGGTCGCGCTCAACTCCGGTGAGGCGAGGGAGCTGCTGTTCTCGCTGCTCGTCTTCGGGGCGGCGTACGGCTTCGGCCGGCTGACCCGGATCCGCCAGGACTACACGGCGGCCGTCGAGGACCGGGCGGCGCAGCTGGAGCGGGCGAACCGGATCGAGGCGGAGCAGGCGACGGCACGCGAACGGGCCCGGATCGCCCGGGAGATGCACGACATCCTCTCGCACGCCGTCAGTATCATGATCGTCCAGGCGGAGGCGGGTCCGGTGGCGGTACGGACGGCTCCCGAGCGCGCCGAGGCGGCGTTCGACGCGATCTCGGAGACGGGCCGCGACGCGATGGTGCAGCTGCGCCGGATGCTGGGCGTGCTCCGTGAGGGCGGCCCGGCCGGGGACCCGTCCGCGCCCCTGCACCCGCAGCCCTCCCTGACGGAGCTTCCCGCACTGGTGGAGCGGGTCGCCGCGGGCGGGATCGACATCGGGTACGAGACGGTGGGCCGGCCGCCGGGGCCGCTGTCGCTCGACACGGAGGCCACGGTCTACCGCGTGGTCCAGGAGGCGCTGACCAATGTGGTCAAGCACGCCGCCGCCGGTTCCGTCCTGATCCGGCTGGAGTACGGCCCCGACGCCCTGGCGGTCACGGTCACCGACGACGGGCGCGGCCCCGGCGACTCCACCGGACACGGCCTGGTCGGGGTCCGCGAGCGGGTGGCCGCGCACGGCGGCACGGTCACGGCGGGCCCCGGTCCGGAGGGCGGAGGCTTCCGGCTGGCGGTACGGCTGCCGCTCGCACCCGCCCCCGCGCCGCTCGTCCGCTCCCCCCGCCGCTCGTAGACTCCCGCTCGTAGACTCCCGGGCGGAGGTGGGGCGTTGACGATCCGGGTGGTGGTGGCGGACGACCAGGAGCTGGTCCGCAGCGGGTTCGCGATGATCCTCGACGCGCAGCCCGACATCGAGGTCGTGGCGGAGGCGGGCGACGGCGCGCGGGCCGTCGAGGCCGTACGGCGGCTGCGCCCCGAGGTGGCGCTGCTCGACATCCGGATGCCGGGCACGGACGGCATCGAGGCGTGCCGGGCCATCACCCGGGCGGGCGGCTGCCGGACCGTCATGCTCACGACCTTCGACTCCGACGCGTACGTGTACGAGGCGCTGCACGCGGGCGCGAGCGGTTTCCTGCTCAAGGACGTCCGGCGGGACGATCTGGTGCACGCGGTACGGGTGGTGGCGGCGGGCGACTCGCTGCTGGCGCCGTCGGTGGCGCGGCGGTTGGTCGAGGAGTACGTACGGCGGCCCCGGCCCGCGGCGGCCCCGCCCGGCGCGGGGCTCGGTGTCCTGACGGCCCGGGAGCGCGAGACGCTCCTCCATCTGGCGCGGGGCCTGTCGAACGCGGAGATCGCCGCCGCGCTCACCGTGAGCGAGCACACGGTGAAGACGCATGTGGGGCACGTGCTGGCGAAGTTGGGGCTGCGGGACCGGATCCAGGCGGTCATCCGCGCGTACGAGACGGGACTGGTCACCGCCGGCCGTCCCTCCGCCGGGGGAGAGCGGGCCGCCGGCTCCCCCGTACCGGCGAGGGATTGAGCCGCCGAGGACCACCCGCTCCGGCGATCCGCCGGGACGCCGGGTTCCGCAGGATGGGGAGGGCCAGCCAGCCGGCCCCCTCACCTGGAGACCACGCCATGAACGCCCGTACCAGAACCGCCCTGGCCGCCGCACTGATCCTGGGGATCGCGGCGGGTCCCCAGGCCCCGGCGGCGCTCGCCACGGCGGACGTGCCGCGCCACGCGGCCGATGCCCACGCCCCCGATTCCACGGCCCTGCGCGCCGCCCTCGCGGGACTGCCGGACGCCGACGCGACCGCCGCGCTCGTCCGGGTCGGCGGCACCGACGGCGTGTGGCGCGGCAGCGCGGGGGTGCACGACCTGGCGTCGGGGGCGCCCGCCGACCCGCACGCCCGCTTCCGGGCCGGTTCGGTGACGAAGGTGTTCACGGCCGCGGTGGTGCTCCAGCTGGCCGCCGAGCACCGGGTCGACCTCGCCCGGACGGTCCGCTCCTACCTGCCGGACCTGGTCCCCGCGGCGTACGGGCGGGTGACCGTACGGCAGTTGCTCGACCACACCAGCGGCATCCCGGCCGCCGAGCTGCCGGGGACCACCCCCGAGGAGCGGTACGCGCACCGCTTCGACCTCCACGACCCGAGGGACATGGCCGCCTCGGCCCTGGCGGAGGAGCCGGAGTTCGCGCCGGGCGGGCAGCAGCACTACCTCAACATCAACTACACCCTGCTGGGGCTGCTGACCGAGAAGGTCACGGGCCGCCCCTTCGCCGACGAGGCCGCCCGCCGCGTGCTGCGTCCGCTCGGACTGCGCGACACGTACTTCCCCGGCGCCGATCCGCGGATCAGCGGCCCGCACAACCACGGCTACCAGTTCTTCCCCCTCCCCGGCGGGGGCACGGAGTTGCGCGACGTGACGGTGTGGGGCGCCACGGAGTCCTGGGCGGCGGGAGACCTCATCTCCAGCACGGCGGACCTGGAGCGCTTCGTCCGGGCGCTGTTCCGGGGGCGGGTCGTCCCCCGGCCACAGCTGGCGGAGATGTTCACGCTGCCCGCCGGGCCGGTGCGCCAGTACGGCTCGGGCGAGCCGGCCGCGTACAGCGCGGGCCTGTCGGTCATCACGCTCGGGGGCCGTCAGGTGTGGGGCAAGACCGGGAGCCGCTGGGGCTACACCACGGCGATCGCCGCGACGCGCGACCTCTCGCGCACGCTGGTCTACAGCGTCAACGCGACGGACGCGAAGGGCGAGGGGATGAATCCGAGGGCGCTGTCGCTGATGGTGGCGGCGTTCGGGGAGCCGTCTGCGTAACCACACAGAAGGCGCGCGCGAACGCCCGGCCGCTGTCGCGCGGCCGGGCGTTCGCCGTCGTGCCGGATCTCGGCCGGCGTCGGCTGTCGTCAGCTGTCGAGTGACGTCATGACGTGCTTGATACGGGTGTAGTCGTCGAAGCCGTACCCGGAGAGGTCCTTGCCGTACCCGGACTGCTTGAACCCGCCGTGCGGCATCTCGGCGACCAGCGGGATGTGCGTGTTGATCCACACGCAGCCGAAGTCCAGCGCCTTCGACATCCGCATCGCGCGGCCGTGGTCCTTCGTCCACACGGAGGACGCGAGGGCGAAGTCGACGCCGTTCGCGTACTCCACGGCCTGCTCCTCGTCCGTGAAGGACTGGACGGTGATGACGGGGCCGAAGACCTCGTGCTGGACGATCTCGTCGTCCTGCCGGAGTCCGGAGACGACGGTCGCGGCGTAGAAGTACCCCTGGTCGCCGACGCGGTGGCCGCCCGCCTGGACCTTGGCGTGCGCGGGCAGCCGCTCGATGAAGCCGGAGACGTGTGCGAGCTGGTTCGCGTTGTTGAGCGGGCCGTAGAGCACGTCCTCGTCGTCCGCCGCGCCCGTCTTGGTGTCGGCGGCGGCCTTCGCGAGGGCCGTCACGAACTCGTCGTGGATCGACTCGTGGACGAGGACCCGGCAGGCGGCCGTACAGTCCTGGCCCGCGTTGAAGTACCCGGCCACCGCGATGTCCTCGACGGCCTTCGCGATGTCGACGTCCTCGAAGACGACGACCGGCGCCTTGCCGCCCAGCTCCAGGTGGACCCGCTTGACGTCCTTGGCCGCCGACGCGGCGACCTGGGAGCCGGCCCGTACGGAACCGGTGATGGACGCCATCGCCGGGGTGGGGTGCTCGACCATCAGCCGGCCGCTGTCCCGGTCGCCGCACAGGACGTTGAAGACGCCCTTGGGGACGATCGCGCCGATGATCTCCGCGAGGAGCAGCGTCGAGGCGGGGGTGGTGTCCGACGGCTTGAGGACCACCGTGTTGCCGGCCGCGAGGGCGGGCGCGAACTTCCACACGGCCATCATCATCGGGTAGTTCCAGGGCGCGACCTGCGCGCAGACGCCGAGGGGCTCGCGCCGTACGAAGGAGGTCAGCCCCTCCATGTACTCGCCGGCCGAGCGGCCTTCGAGCATCCGGGCGGCGCCCGCGAAGAAGCGGATCTGGTCGATCATGGGCGGGATCTCTTCGGTACGGGTCAGCTCCAGCGGCTTGCCCGTGTTCTCGGACTCGGCCGCGATCAGCTCCTCCGCCCGCTCCTCGACGGCGTCCGCGATCTTGAGCAGGACCTTCTGCCGCTCGGCGGGGGTGGCGTCGCGCCACGCCGGGAAGGCGGCCGCGGCGGCCTCCATGGCGGCGTCGACGTCGGCCTGGCCCGAGAGCGGCGACGTGGCGTACACCTGGCCCGTGGCCGGGTTGACCACCTCGATGGTCCGCCCGTCGGCGGCGTCCCGGAACTCCCCGTTGATGTAGTTACGCAGACGGCGCGGTTCGGTGGTCACTGCCACCCTCCTGTCAGATGTCCTGTTGTCCTGCGGTCGGATGTCCGGTGCCCGGTGTCCGGTGGGTGAGACACCCAGCCTAATCGCTCGGTCGACGCTTTCGACAGGCCCGACCCCCATCAACTTCGGATTCGGTTCTCCTGGGGTCCCGTAACAACGAATTTCATCGCTACAGGGTTGCGGGACGGTCGAGTCGCAGTGCACAGTGAGCTGCGTGGCCAGTCGCAGCGCAGATCCCAGACCAGAGTCCAGGACCGGGAACGGATCCTCCGCCTCCATCGATGCCGTGTCCCTCGCGATCATCGAACAGCTCCAGGAGGACGGCCGGCGCTCCTACGCGGCGATCGGCAAGGCGGTCGGACTCTCCGAGGCGGCCGTGCGCCAGCGGGTGCAGAAGCTGCTGGACCAGGGCGTGATGCAGATCGTCGCCGTCACCGACCCGCTGACCGTCGGCTTCCGGCGCCAGGCGATGGTCGGCGTCAACGTCGAGGGCGACATGGACGCGGTGGCCGACGCGCTGGCGGCGATGGACGAGTGCGAGTACGTGGTGATGACCGCGGGCTCCTTCGACCTGATGGTGGAGATCGTCTGCGAGGACGACGAACACCTGCTGGAAGTGATCAACAAAAGGATCCGCGCGCTCCCCGGCGTGCGCTCCACCGAGAGCTTCATCTACCTCAAGTTGAAGAAGCAGACCTACATGTGGGGAACCCGATAGTCGTGAGCCAGGACCTCTCCAAGACCGCGTACGACCACCTGTGGATGCACTTCACCCGCATGTCGTCGTACAAGAACGCCCCCGTGCCCACCATCGTGCGGGGCGAGGGCACCTACATCTACGACGACACGGGCAAGCGCTACCTCGACGGCCTCTCCGGGCTGTTCGTGGTCAACGCCGGCCACGGCCGTCACGAGCTGGCCGAGACCGCCTACAAGCAGGCGCAGGAGCTGGCGTTCTTCCCGATCTGGTCGTACGCCCACCCGAACGCGGTGGAGCTGGCCGAGCGGCTGGCCCACTACGCGCCCGGCGACCTCAACAAGGTCTTCTTCACCACGGGCGGCGGCGAGGCGGTCGAGACCGCCTGGAAGCTCGCCAAGCAGTACTTCAAGCTGACCGGCAAGCCCACCAAGTACAAGGTCATCTCCCGCGCGGTGGCCTACCACGGCACCCCGCAGGGCGCCCTGTCCATCACCGGGCTGCCCGCGCTCAAGGCACCCTTCGAGCCGCTGGTCCCCGGCGCGCACAAGGTCGTCAACACCAACATCTACCGCGCGCCGATATTCGGGGACGACCCGGAGGCGTACGGCCGCTGGTGCGCCGACCAGATCGAGCAGGAGATCCTCTTCGAGGGCCCCGAGACGGTCGCGGCGGTCTTCCTGGAGCCGGTGCAGAACGCGGGCGGCTGCTTCCCGCCGCCGCCCGGGTACTTCCAACGGGTCCGCGAGATCTGCGACCAGTACGACGTGCTGCTCGTCTCCGACGAGGTCATCTGCGCGTTCGGGCGGCTCGGCACGATGTTCGCGTGCGACAAGTTCGACTACGTACCGGACATGATCACCTGCGCCAAGGGCATGACGTCGGGCTACTCCCCGATCGGCGCCTGCATCATCTCCGACCGGCTCGCCGAGCCGTTCTACGAGGGTGACAACACCTTCCTGCACGGCTACACCTTCGGCGGCCACCCGGTCTCGGCCGCGGTGGGCCTCGCCAACCTCGACATCTTCGAGCGCGAGGGCCTCAACCAGCACGTGCTCGACAACGAGGGCGCGTTCTTCGACACCCTCAAGAAGCTCCACGACCTGCCGATCGTCGGCGACGTCCGCGGCAACGGGTTCTTCTACGGCATCGAGCTGGTGAAGGACAAGGCGACGAAGGAGACGTTCACCGACGAGGAGACCGAGCGCGTCCTGTACGGGTTCCTCTCCAAGGAGCTGTTCGACCGCGGCCTGTACTGCCGGGCCGACGACCGGGGGGACCCGGTGGTCCAGCTGGCGCCGCCGCTGATCTCCGACCAGTCGACGTTCGACGAGATCGAGGGGATCCTGCGGTCGGTGCTGACGGAGGCGTGGACGAAGCTCTGATCGTCGTCCCGACCGCTCATCGTCCCTACCGCTCCACCGGTCACCATCCGACAGCGCTGATCATCTGATCGTATCGACGGCCCGGATACCCCCTTTCGAGTGAGAAGGGTGGCATCCGGGCCGTGTGCTGTGCGCGCACCCGGTCCGGGTTCCCTACCGTGCCGAGAGACCGATCCGACCGAGGTGGAGGTGTGCGCCATGGTGGCCCCGCCGGACAACGACGTGCTCTGGGCTCGTTCCCTGCACTACTCCCACAACGGCTCGCCCGCCCTCACCGGTGTCTCGCTGGGCGTGCGCGAGGGCGACATCCTCGCCGTGAACGGCCCGCGCGGCAGCGGCAAGTCGACACTGCTGCGCTGTCTCTCCGGCCAACTGGTGCCGGACCAGGGCGAGATCTGGTTCAACAGCGCGCCCGTGCACACCATGAACGCCGTCCTGCGCGAACGCCTGCGCCGCGACCGCTTCAGCTGGATCGACCCGCGGCCGTGCCTCGTCCCCGAGCTGAGCGCCTGGGAGAACGCCGCCCTGCCCCTGCTGATGCGCGGCGCCGGCCACCGCGCGGCCAAGACCGCCGCGATGGAGTGGCTGGAGCGCCTGGACATCGGCGCGTGCGCCCGTAAACGACCGCACTCCCTGCTCCAGAGCCAGCGCCAGCGGGTCGCCGTCGCCCGGGCCCTGGTGACCAAGCCGTCCGTGCTCTTCGCCGACGAACCGACCGCGCCCCTGCACCAGGCGGACCGGGCCCAGGTGCTCCGTACGCTGACCACCGCCGCCCGCTCGCACCGCATCACCGTGGTGCTGGCGACGCTGGACCCGGAGGTCGCGACCCTCGCCGACCGTACGGTCTCGCTGCTCGACGGCCGCCGGGTGGGCTCCCTCCAGCCGTCCGAGGCGGAAGGCCAGGACGCGTGCTCTCTCTCCGTCTGACCCGGGGCACCCACCCGCTGGTCCTGCTGCGCCGGCTGCTGGTCGCCGCGGCGTCCGCCGGGGTCGGTTTCCTGCTGCTGTGCACGCTCGGGTGGGCCCTCGGCCATCCCGCCGGGTCCTATCTGCGCCTGCTGTGGTGCCTGGTCCCGCTCGCCGCCACCGCCCAGTTCGCGGTGGCGGTGGCCAGGACCGACCCGAGCACCCGGCCGCGCCGCGGACTGTCCGCGGTCGGCCTGGGCCCGGCCCGGCTCACGATGCTGGCCGTCGCGTCGACGGCCGTGGCCACCACCCTCGGCAGCGCGGTGGCGCTGCTGGTCTTCCTGCACCTGCGCGGCGACCTGACGGGCATGCCGTTCGACGGCGCCGCGGCCGACCTGCTCTCCGCGGACCGGCCGCTGCCGCTGGGCGCGGCGCTCACCCTGCTGGCGGCGGCGCCGCTGCTGGCCACCGTCGCCGCCGGACTGGCGCTGCGACCGCGCTCCGCCACCGCCGTACCGGACCGGTCCGAAGGCGGTACGGGGACGGGGGCCGGCACCGGGGCTGCCGACGCGGGCGGGGAGAAGGTCCGGCCGCCGGGCGCGTTCGCCCGGACGTCCGCGCCGGGCGGGCTGCCGTGGGGGTTCGCGCTCACGGCGGCGGGCCTCGCGGTGGAGACGTACGCGAGCCGGAACGGGGACGCGGGCGCGCTGCCGCTGCCCGGCCGCTTCGACGGCGGCTCGGCGGGCGTGCTGGCCGGCTGGGCGCTGACCGCCGTCGGCCTCGCGCTGGCCGGGCCCGGCATCACCCACCTGTGCGGCTGGCTGCTCCAGACGCTGCGCCCCGGCGCGGTCCGGCTGCTGGCGGGCCGCATGCTGATGACCGAGGCCGGGCGGATCGGCCGTCCGCTGGGCGTGCTGTGCGCGGTGGTCTCCGGCGCGTTCGCGGCGGCGAGCCTGTACGGGCCCGGCGACGAACGCCCCTTCGGCCCGCTGACCGGGCTGGGCGCGGGGCTGGTCCTCGGCTGCACGGTGGCGACGCTGCTGACGGCGGCGCTGGAGGCCCGCCAGGCGCGGGCCACGACGACGGCGGATCTGGTACGGCAGGGCGCCCCGGCGGCGATGCTCCGCACGGCGGCGGCGGTACGGACCGCGACCCTGCTCGCGGTCTTCGTCCCGCTGACGTGGGCGGTGGCGTCGCTGGCGGCGGTCCCCCTGACGGTCTGAGGCGTCTGGGGCTCACGCCCGGCCGTCGCCGGGGAGCAGCGTCGCGGACAGCGTGTCCGCCAGCCACTTCTCGTACGTGTCCGCGTCCCGGCCGCGCGCGACCGTGAACCGCTGGAAGAGGTCCGGTCCGGTGAGGACCCAGCAGGCGTCCACGAGGTACGCGCGGTCCGCGCGGGCGGGGAGCACGCCCTCGGTCGCGAGGTGCCCGACGAAGGCCGTGATCCCGGTGAGCCGCTCCTCCTCCGTCCCGGCCAGCAGCTCGGCCACCTCGCCGCCGGCGGAGGTCAGCAGGGTGAAGAGCGGGGCGAGCCGTTCATGGACGCCCCGGACGAACCCCGCGTACAGCCTGAGCTTCGTGTACGGGTCGCGGGTGCGCAGCACCTCCTGGAGGACGGGCCGCTGGGCCATGGTGAGGGGTTCGTCGTCACCGGCCTGGGTGACGTCCCACAGCGCCTTCATGAGCTGCGCCTTGCTCCCGAACGTCTTGTAGAGCGTCTCGGGCGAGACCCCGGCCCGCTCGGCGACGGCGCGGACGGTGGAGGCCCGTCACTTCGCGGGGCTGGAAACCCTCCTCGCCCGGCTGGGCCGCACCCCGGCGGACATCCGGACCGTCCTCCTCACCCACGCCCACCCGGACCACACCGGCCTGGCCGAGCGGCTGCGCCGGGCGGGCGCCGAGATCTGGATCCAGGAGAGGGACGCGGCGTCCCTGGGCGACGGACCCCGCTCCGCGGTGCGGCACGCCAAGCCGGAGCGGAGCCCGCTGCCGTACCTGCTGCGGCGGCCCGTCGCGCTCGGCACTCCGCCGCACCTGGCGCGCGGGGGCGCGTTCACCGCGCCGGCGGTCGGGACGGCGCACGACTTCGGCGCGGCCGGGCTGCCCGCGACACTGCCCGGCGGCCCGCGGGCCGTGCCCGTGCCCGGCCACACGCCGGGGAGCACCGCGTACCTCTCGCGGAACGCGGGCTCCTCTTCACGGGCGACGCGCTGGTCACGTACGACGGCCTCACCGGTCGCACCGGGCCGACGCTCGTCGCGCGCGGGTTCACCCACGACAGCGCCGCCGCCCTCGCCTCGCTGGAACCGCTCTCCGGTCCGGCCGGGGCACTTGTCCTGCCCGGGCACGGCGCCCCCTTCACGAAGGGGCCGCGCGCCGCCGTGGAGCGGGCGCGGGAGGCGGGGCGGCACTGAGTGCGGGCGGGGCGGACGGTGTGAAGGACCGGCCGCTATCGTGACGCCATGGTGAATGGCGATGACCTCCAACCGCAGCCGACGGACCGGGAGATAGAAACCCTCGACGAGTTCGACCGCAGAATCGTCGAAACCGGCGGGAAGCTCGACGGCTTCCGGCTCCAGTCCGTGGACCTGTCCGGCCGTACGGACACCCTGATCGCCACCGACACCTCCGGCGCCGTCTTCCTCGGCTGCCCCATGGAGGCCGCCGCCCTGGCCAAGGTCCGCGCCGACGGAGCCATGGTGTTCCCGCCGGTGCCGAACCTCCCCTTCGACCCGTACCGGGGGCTGCTGTACTCCCCCGACCAGCTCTTCGACGGGCTCGCGGACCACGGGTACGACGCCACGCCGGACGCGCGGGCCTACGCGTGGTTCCAGCGCACCAAGTCGGACGGCGACATCTTCGCGTCCATGCTGCGCTCGGTGCACGACGACGCGATCTCCGACGCCCTGGACGAACTCCTCGTCGGGGCGCGGGTGGTGGGCGTGATGGGCGGGCACGCGATGGCCCGCGGCACGGACGCGTACGCGGGGGCGGCGCGGCTGGGCCGGGCCCTGACCCGTTCCGGGCTGACGGTCGCGACCGGGGGCGGGCCCGGCGCGATGGAGGCGGCGAACCTGGGCGCGTACGCCGCGCCCCACCCCGACGACATGCTGGACGAGGCCCTCGAACTCCTCGCCGAGACGCCGTCGTTCGTCCCGTCGGTCTCCGACTGGGCGCAGGCGGCGTTCGACGTGCGGGCGCGGTGGCCCAAGGGCGAGGAGTCGGTGGGCATCCCGACATGGTTCTACGGCCACGAGCCGCCGAACGCGTTCGCCGCGCACATCGCGAAGTACTTCGCCAACGCGACCCGCGAGGACGGGCTGCTGGCCCGGTGCAACGCGGGCGTCGTCTTCCTGCCGGGCGCGGCGGGCACAGTCCAGGAGATCTTCGACAACGCGACGCCGAACTACTACGAGTCCCGGGGCGAGCCGACCCCGATGGTGCTGGTGGACCGGGAGCACTGGACGGAACGGTTGCCGGCGTGGCCCCTGCTCTTGTCGCTGGCGCGACGCAGGTCCATGGAGCCGCGGATAGCGCTGGTGGACTCGGTGGACGAGGCGGCGGGGGCGCTGGCGCGTCTGGGGGGTGCGTTGCGGTAAGGGCATTGCGGTTTGTGTTGTCCTCGCGCCGGACGGGCGTCTGCGCCCCGGTGGGGGGCGCGGTTTCCTGCTTGTCCTCAATCGCCGGACGGGCTTGATTTTGCCCGCTGCGGGCCGCGTTTTCCGGCGCGGGTTGTCGCCGGGGGCCGGTCAGGGGTCGTGTCCTGCACTGCATGTTTTACGTCGCGTGCGCGCCCTCGTTATGCGTAACGGTAGCCATGCGACACAAAACACGCTTTACGTTCCGGACACGACCCCTGCCCGTCCCCCTTCCAGGCCCGCGCCAAAACAACCCTGGCCCACCCCGGGTCTTTAAGCCCGTCCGGCGCTTGAGGACATCGGTGACCCGCACCCGGCAACGGGCGCCAAGACCCAGCCCTCCCGGACGCACCCCCAGCCCGTCCGGCGCTTGAGGACGCAGTAAGCCGCACCCGCGCACCGGGCAGCAGGGACCCCGGAGCGGCGGGGCCGTTCACTTCACCCTCGGCGTGAGGGGGGTGGGGTCGGAGGAGGTGCGTGTGTCCGGACGTAAAGCGTGTTTTGTGTCGCATGGCGATCGTCAATCAATACGACCGGCCGCACGCGACGTAAAACATGCAGTCCGGACATACGTACCTCCGGAGGCCCCGCCCCCCGTCACCACGACACACCCAGCCCGTCCGGCGCTTGAGGACATCAGTAAGCCGCGCCCGCGCCCCAGGCAGACGCCACAAACAGAGCCCGTCCGGCGCTTGAGGACAAAAGAAGGAAGCCGCGCCCCCCACCGGGGCGCACACGCCCGTCCGGCGCGAGGACAAACAGACAGGGCAAAGATCACCGCGCAGACGGGAGCACCACCACCTCGTCCGCCGCGAACGTCACCCCCACCTCACCGCCCTCCCAGGGCGCTTCGCGCAATTCGCACTCCGCCTCCAGCCGCGGCCCCGCCTCAGGCCGGAGCACCACCACCACCCGGCTCCCCCGGAACGTACGCGACTCCACCGTGCAGCGGAGCCCGGCCGCCGCCGGGTCGGGAGCGGGGGCCGGAGACAGGCGGACCCCACCCGGCCGCACCAGCAGCGTCACCGCCCCCTCCGGGGAACCCGGCGGCACCGGAACCGGGCCCCAGGGCGTGTCCCCGACCCCGCCCGCCACCACCGCCGGCACCACGTTCTCGAAACCCAGGAAGCCGGCCACAAACGCGGACGCGGGCCGCTGCCAGACCTCCAGCGGCGTACCCGTCTGCGCGATGCGGCCCTCGTGCATGACCACCACCCGGTCCGCGAGGGCGAACGCCTCGCCCTGGTCGTGGGTGACGGCCAGCACCGTCATACCCAACCGCCCGAACAGGCCCCGCAGTTCGACGACCAGGCGCTCCCGCAGGCTGCGGTCCAGCTGCCCCAGCGGCTCGTCCAGCATCAGCAGCCGGGGACGCGGCGCGAGCGCCCGCGCCAGCGCGACCCGCTGCTGCTCACCGCCCGAGAGCGAGGAGACGGCCCGGCCACGGGCCCCCGGCAGGCCCACCAGGTCGAGCAACTCCTCGACCCGGCCCGCCTGTTCGTCCCGCGAAACCCCCCGCATCCGCAGCCCGAACGCGACGTTGCCGCCCACATCCCGCTGCGGAAAGAGCTGGTGGTCCTGGAACATCAGGCCCACCCCCCGCCGGTGCACCGGCACCCCCGCCTGGTCCGCGCCGTCCAGCGACACCCGCCCGCCGTCCACCTCCTGGAGCCCCGCGACCACCCGCAGCAGCGTCGACTTGCCGCTGCCGCTCGGCCCCAGCACACACACGATCTCGTGCTCGGCGACGTCCAGGTCCACCGCGTCGAGCGCCGTCCGGAGCGCCTTGCGGTCGCCGAACCGTACCGTCACCCCCGCGAGGCTGAGCAGCGTCATCAGAATTCCCCCGAGCGGTCGGTACGGATACGTTCGAGCACGAGCAGCGACACCGCGCACACCACCATCAGGACGGTGCTCAGGGCCATCGCCTGCCCGTAGTTGAGCTCCCCGGGCCGGCCCAGCAGCCGCGCCACGGCCACCGGCAGCGTCGGCCGGTCGGGCCGGGCGATGAAGACCGTCGCACCGAACTCGCCGAGCGAGACCGCGAAGGCGAACCCGGCCGCGACGAGCAACGCCCGCCGTACCAAGGGGAGATCGACCTCCCGCCAGGCCCGCAGCGGCGACGCGCCGAGTACCGCCGCCGCCTCGCGCAGCCGGCCGTCCACCGCCCGGAGCACGGGCAGCATGGTCCGTACGACGAAGGGCACCCCGACCAGCGCCTGGGCGAGCGGCACCAGGATCCAGGAGGCCCGCAGGTCCAGCGGCGGCTGGTCGAGGGTGATCAGGAATCCGAAGCCGACGGTCACCGCGGAGACGCCGAGCGGCAGCATCAGCAGGGCGTCGAAGCCGCGGACGAGCCGGCCCGCCCGCCGGGTCAGCGCGGCGGCCGCCAGTCCGCCCACGACCAGCGCGATCGCCGTCGCGACCACCGCGTACTCCAGGGAGTTCCGTACGGCGTCCAGCGGCGGAACGAGGAAGGTGCCGCTCGGCCCCACCGACGTGAGCGCCCTGTAGTAGGTGAGGCCGTACCCGCCGGGGCCGTCGAAGGAACGCTCGACCAGCACCCCGAGCGGCAGCAGGACCAGGACGAGTACCACGCCGAGGACGGAGACGAGCAACGCCCACTGCCCCGGCCCCTTCGGACGGCGCGCCGTCAGCGCCGGGTCGACCAGGCGCAGCGCGCTCTCCCGCCGCCGTACGGTCCGGGCGTGCAGCGCCAGGATCGCGCCGACGGCGGCGAACTGGACGAGGGTGAGCACGGCGGCGGTCGGCAGGTCGAGGAGTTGCGCGGTCTGCCGGTAGATCTCCACCTCCAGCGTGGAGTACGCGGGGCCGCCGAGGATCTGCACGACGCCGAAGGAGGTGAAGGTGAAGAGGAAGACCATCAGGGCGGCGGACGCGACGGCGGGCGCGAGGGCGGGCAGGGTGACCCGCCGCCAGGCGGCGAGGCGGCTCGCGCCGAGCACCCGCGCGGCCTCCTCCTGGCGCGGGTCGAGCTGCGACCACAGGCCGCCGACAGTCCGTACGACCACCGCGTAGTTGAAGAAGACGTGCGCGAGGAGGATCGCCCAGACGGTGGTGTCGAGGCGGACGCCCCACAGCTCGTCCAGGAGTCCGCCGCGCCCGAGGAGGGCGAGGAAGGCCGTGCCGACGACGACGGTCGGCAGGACGAACGGCACGGTGACGACGGCCCGGAGCAGCTGCTTGCCGGGGAAGTCGAAGCGCGCGAAGACGTACGCGCCGGGCAGGGCGACGGCCAGGGTGAGCGCCGTGGAGGCGAGGGCCTGCCAGGTGGTGAACCACAGGACGCCGAGGAGGTCGGGGCGGCTCAGCACGTCACCGACGCGGCCGAACTGCCAGACCCCGCCGGTCCGCAGCCCGCGCCCGACGATCGCGACGACCGGGTAGGCGAAGAAGACCGCGAAGAACACGACGGGCACGGCCATGAGGCCGAGCCGTACGGCGTGTGCCCGTACGGCCCGGCGGTCCGGCTCGCGGGCTACTTCACGACGAGTGAGGTCCACGTCTGGATCCACTGCTCCCGGTTGGCGGCGATCTTGTCGGGCGCCACGGTCTCCGGCCGGTCCACGGTCGCGCCGAACTCGGTGAACAGGGGAGGCAGCGGTACGGCCTTGACCACGGGGTTCACGAACATGTTCAGCGGCATGTCCGCCTGGAACCGGTCGCTGATCAGGAAGTCCAGCAGCGCCTTGCCGCCGGCCTCGTTCTTCGCCCCGCCGAGCAGGCCCGCGAACTCGATCTGCCGGAAGCAGGTGCCGGTGGCGACGCCGGTCGGCGCGACCTTGGGCTGCGGCTTCGCGTACAGCACCTCGACGGGCGGGCTGGAGGCGTACGAGACGACGAGCGGGCGGTCGCCGTGGGCCTTCTTGCCGCCGGCGGAACCGGAGAAGCTCTCGTTGTAGGCCTGCTCCCAGCTGTCCACCACCTGGACGCCGTTGGCCTTGAGCTTCTTCCAGTAGTCCTGCCAGCCGGCGTCGCCGGAGTGGGCGACCGTACCGAGCAGGAAGCCGAGGCCCGGCGAGGAGGTCGCCACGTTCTCGGTGACGAGCAGGTTCTTGTACTGCGGCTTGAGCAGGTCGTCGAAGCTCTGCGGCGGCGCGAGCTTCTTGTCCGCGAAGTACTTCTTGTCGTAGTTGACGCAGATGTCACCGGTGTCGATCGGGGTGACCCGGTTCTTCGCCGCGTCCAGCCGGGTGTCGGCGGCGACCCGGTCGAGTCCCTTCGCCTGGTACGGCGTGAACAGACCGTTGTCGAGGGCGCGGGAGAGCAGGGTGTTGTCCACGCCGAAGAAGACGTCGCCCTGCGGGGAGCCCTTGGTGAGGATCTCCTTGTTGAGCGCCTCGCCGGCGTCCCCGCTCTTGAGGACCTTGACGGTGTAGCCCGTCTCCTGGGTGAACGCCTTCAGCACGGCGGGCGAGGCGTTGAACGAGTCGTGGCTGACGAGGGTGACGGTCTTGGACTTCGTCCCGCCGCCGTCGCCGCCCGACGACTCCGTACCGCCGGATCCGCCGCAGGCGGCGAGGGTCGAGACCCCGAGCGCGGCGACGAGCGCGAGGCCCGCTGTCCTTCTGGCGCGGGCGGTGCTCACGGCTTTCCTGGTGATGCTCACTGGTTTTCCTCCTGGGGACTCCAGGAGAAGACGCGGCCCTGCCCGGCGCCCTCCCGCGACGGACGCGGGCCGGGCGCCGGGCAGGGCGCAACAGCTTGAGTGATGTCCGAACTTCCTACCCAGAATGACCTGGGCAAGGTTCAGAGGGTCTGCGACCGGTGTCCGCTCGTGGAGCCGGATCCGTATCGCACTCTCAGCGCTGTGGCGCTCCCCTGTCGGAATATGTGTCGTACCGAAAATCTGTTGTTCAGTGCCAGATTACACAGCGCCAGATTACACAGCCGGCCCTCAGCGTTCGGAAGCGGCCAGCTGTCCGCACGCTCCGTCGATCTCCTGGCCCCGGGTGTCGCGTACGGTCACCGGTACGCCGTGCCGGGCGATCGCCTCCACGAAGGCCTTCTCGTCCTCGGGGCGCGACGCCGTCCACTTGGAGCCCGGCGTCGGGTTGAGGGGGATCAGGTTGACGTGCACCCGCTTCCCCTTGAGCAGCCGGCCCAGCCGGTCGCCCCGCCACGCCTGGTCGTTGATGTCCCGGATCATGGCGTACTCGATGGAGATCCGCCGGCCGGACTTCGCCGCGTACTCCCACGCCGCGTCCAGCACCTCCGGCACCTTCCAGCGGGTGTTGACCGGTACGAGGGTGTCGCGCAGCTCGTCGTCGGGCGCGTGGAGCGAGACCGCGAGGCGGCACTTGAAGCCCTCGTCGGCGAAGCGCAGCATCGCCGGGACCAGGCCGACCGTCGAGACGGTGATCCCGCGCTGCGAGATGCCGAGGCCGTCGGGCTCGGGGTCGGTGAGCCGGCGAATCGCGCCGATCACCCGGTTGTAGTTCGCGAGCGGCTCGCCCATCCCCATGAAGACGATGTTCGAGAGCCGCGCGGGACCGCCGGGCACCTCGCCGTCGCGCAGGGCGCGCATGCCGTCGACGATCTGGTGCACGATCTCGGCGGTGGACAGGTTGCGGTCGAGGCCGGCCTGGCCGGTCGCGCAGAAGGGGCAGTTCATCCCGCAGCCCGCCTGGGACGAGATGCACATGGTGACCCGGTCCGGGTAGCGCATGAGCACGGACTCGACCAGCGTGCCGTCGTGGAGGCGCCACAGGGTCTTGCGGGTGGTGTCGTCGTCGCAGGAGATGTGCCGTACGACGGACATCAGATCGGGCAGCAGCTCCGCCGCGAGCTTCTGCCGCGCCCCGGCGGGGATGTCGGTCCACTGCTCGGGGTCGTGCGCGTACCGCGCGAAGTAGTGCTGGGACAGTTGCTTCGCGCGGAAGGGCTTCTCGCCGGTGGCGGCGACGGCCTCACGGCGCTCGGCGGGGGTGAGGTCGGCGAGGTGCCGCGGCGGCTTCTTGGCTCCGCGGGGCGCGACGAAAGTGAGTTCTCCGGGGGTCGGCGGGGCCATGAACGCAAGTCTCCTCGGTGCGGCGAGGCCCGCTCCCCGGTGCCACGGGGAAGAGCGGCACCACGTTGCCGGTGCCGGGAGACCTCACGGGATCAGCCCCGCGCGGGGCGCGGGGACCAAAAGGGCTCGCCACCGGTGAGTGGCGAGCCCTTCAAGAGTACCGGTGCGGCTCACCCGGAGCCGACGAAGATCACCAACAGCAGCCAGACCACCGGCGCGGTGGGCAGCAGGGAGTCGAGCCGGTCCATGATGCCGCCGTGGCCCGGCAGCAGCGTCCCCATGTCCTTGATGCCGAGATCGCGCTTGATCATGGATTCACCCAGGTCACCGAGGGTGGCACTGGCGGCGACCGCGATGCCGAGCAGCAGGCCCTGCCACCAGAGGCCGTCGTCGATCATGAACTGCATGGAGAGCGCGCCCGCGACCATCGCGAAGAGGACCGCTCCGAGCAGCCCTTCCCGGGTCTTGCCGGGGCTGATGCGCGGCGCGAGCTTGTGGGTGCCGAAGCGCCAGCCGACGGCGTACGCGCCGGTGTCGCTGACCACCGTGAGCAGCAGGAACATCAACACCCGCCGGGCGCCGTCGTCCGCGGTGAGCATCAGCGCGACGAACGTGGCCAGGAACGGGACGTAGAACGCGGCGAACACGCCCGCCGTGACGTCCCGCAGATACCCCTCGGGCTCCTCGGTCATCCGCCACACCAGGACGGCGAGCGCGGTCAGGGCCATCGCGACCCAGGCGCCCTCGACCCCGCGCACGTACCCGGCGACGACCATCGCGGCACCGCCGACGGCCAGCGGGACGAGCGGGGCCCTGATGCCCTTCTTCTCGCGGAGGCGGGAGGTCAGCTCCCACAGCCCGACCACGACGGCGACCGCGACGACCCCGACGAAGGCGGCCTTGACGACGAAGAGCGAGGCCACGACCACCACACCGAGCCCGACACCGACCCCTATGGCCGCGCGCAGGTCACGGCCCGCCCGCTTCTTCGGCGGGGGTGGCGGGGGCGCGGACATGGGCTCCTGAGGGATCGGGTCGCGGAACAGGGGGCCACCCGGCCGCGCCGCCCCCCGGTCGTTGTCCTGGCCCCCGCCGTGGGCGGGTCCGTCGGGCACGATGGGCATGGGCCGAGTCTGCTGTGCGGCAGGCTCATCGTAGGCGGGACCCGCCGGGCCGGCCCCCTGGTCGGGCTGTCCCCAGAGGCCGGCGGTCGGCGGGGAACCCCAGGAAGAGTCGTTCATCAGACTTCGAGCAGCTCGGCTTCCTTGTGCTTGAGCAGCTCGTCCACCTGCGACACGTACTTCGCGGTGGTGTCGTCGAGCTCCTTCTCGGCGCGGCGGCCCTCGTCCTCGCCGACCTCGCCGTCCTTCACGAGCTTCTCGATCGTCTCCTTGGCCTTGCGGCGCACGGCGCGGATCGAGACCTTCGAGTCCTCGGCCTTGGTCCTGGCGACCTTGATGTACTCCTTGCGGCGCTCCTGGGTCAGGTCGGGGAAGACCACCCGGATGATGTTGCCGTCGTTGCTCGGGTTGACCCCGAGGTCGGAGTCGCGGATGGCCTGCTCGATGTTGCGCAGCGCGCTCTTGTCGAACGGCGTCACCACGGCCATGCGCGGCTCGGGTACGGAGAACGACGCCAGCTGGTTGATCGGGGTCGTCGCACCGTAGTAGTCCGCCACGATCTTGTTGAACATCGCCGGGTGCGCCCGCCCTGTGCGGATCGCGGCGAAGTCGTCTTTGGCGACCAGGACGGCCTTCTCCATCTTCTCCTCGGCCTCGAGGAGGGTCTCTTCGATCACCACTTGCTCCTGCGTGTCTTGAGTGGGCCGGGCCTGCTACCGGTCCTGGCGGATCCTGCGTCGCGTCCTGCCCTGCACGGTGTCCGACCGTCAGGGCTTTGTCCATCCCCGTGCGGGGCCGTACGGATCAAGTGTCCCGCGGTGTGTCCCGCGCGACTCAGCTCCGGGTGCCCTGGTCGCTCACGAGCGTGCCGATCTTCTCACCCTTGACCGCGCGCGCGATATTGCCCTCGGTCAGCAATTCGAAGACGAGGATCGGCAGTTTGTTGTCCTGGCACAGCGTGATCGCGGTCATGTCGGCGACCCGCAGGTCCTTGGCGATGACCTCGCTGTACTCCAGCGCGTCGAACTTGACCGCGCTCGGGTTGGTCTTGGGGTCGGAGTCGTAGACCCCGTCCACCCCGTTCTTGCCCATCAGCAGCGCCTCGGCGTCGATCTCCAGGGCGCGCTGGGCGGCGGTGGTGTCGGTGGAGAAGTACGGCATGCCCATGCCCGCGCCGAAGATCACGACGCGGCCCTTCTCCAGGTGCCGTACGGCGCGCAGCGGGATGTACGGCTCCGCGACCTGGCCCATCGTGATGGCCGTCTGGACGCGCGAGTCGATGCCCTCCTTCTCCAGGAAGTCCTGGAGGGCCAGGCAGTTCATGACCGTACCGAGCATGCCCATGTAGTCGGAGCGGGCCCGGTCCATGCCGCGCTGCTGGAGTTCGGCGCCGCGGAAGAAGTTTCCGCCGCCGAGGACGATCGCGATCTGGGCACCGTCCCGTACGACGGCCGCGATCTCACGGGCGATGGCGTGTACGACGTCGGGGTCGACGCCGAGGCCGCCCCCGCCGGCGAACGCCTCACCGGACAGCTTGAGCATGAAGCGGCCGGCGCCCTTGGCCGGGTCGCCGCCGCCCGCTGTGTGGTCCTTGCCGTCGGCAGACTGGGTGGCGTCCGCGCCCTTGTTCATGGGGATCTCCTCGTACATACGACGAAGGCCATTGCCGGTGGGGGTGTGTCCCGTGCGGCAATGGCCTCCTCGTCAGATCTGCGGTCGTCCGTCGCATGCGCGTGTGACGACTCCGTAAGACCCTAGCGGGGTCCTGCGTCGAACGCGGTACGGACTCAGATGCCGACCTTGATGCGCGAGAAGCGCTTCAGGGTGACACCGGCCTCGTCCAGGACCTTCTGGACCGACTTCTTGTTGTCCTTCGCGAACGCCTGCTCCAGGACGACGACGTCCTTGAAGAAGCCGTTGACGCGACCCTCGACGATCTTCGGGAGGGCGGCCTCGGGCTTGCCCTCCTCGCGGGAGGTCGCCTCGGCGACGCGGCGCTCGTTCTCGACGACGTCGGCGGGGACGTCCTCGCGCGTGAGGTACTTCGGCGCGAAGGCGGCGATGTGCTGCGCGACGTCCTTGGCGGCCTCGGCGGCCGCGTCGTCCGACGCGGAGCCCTGGTCCAGCTCGACCAGGACGCCGACCTGCGGCGGGAGGTCGGGCATGGTGCGGTGCATGTACGCGGCCACGTAACCGCCGCTGAACTGCGCGAAGCGGTCCAGGACGATCTTCTCGCCGAGGTTGGCGTTGGCCTCGTCGACGAACGCCTGGACGGTCTTGCCGGCCTCGATCTCGGAGGCGAGCAGGGTGCCCAGGTCCGCCGGGACGGACGAGGCGACGAACGCGGCGAGCGCGTTGGCGACGTTGATGAACTTCTCGCTCTTCGCGACGAAGTCCGTCTCGCACTTCAGCTCGAGGAGCACGCCGGACGTCTTGTCCTCGGAGATGAGGGAGACGACCGCGCCGTTCTCGGCCGAACGGCCCTCGCGCTTGGCGACGCCCTTCTGACCCTTCACGCGGAGCAGCTCGACGGCCTTGTCCACGTTGCCGTCGGCCTCGTCCAGGGCCTTCTTACAGTCCATCATGCCGGCGCCGGTGAGCTCGCGGAGCTTCTTGACGTCAGCGGCGGTGTAGTTCGCCATGTCTGTGAATCTCTCTCGGAAGTCGAAGATCTACGGGTGGACGGCGGGGAGCCGGCGCCGGGGTACGGCACCAGCTCCCGCTGTCAGCAACCGAACCGGTGAAGGTCAGGCCTGCTCGTTGTCCGCAGCCGGGGCGGCAGCCTCGGGCTCGGCCGGGGCGGCGGCCTCGTCGACCTGCTCGGCGTCGGCGACCTTCTCCGTCTCGGCGGAGGTCTGGACACCGGCCTCGGCGGCGACGGCGTCGTCGGCGGGCTTCTCGGCGTCGTCCTTCTTCTCGCCCTCGAGGAGGTCGCGCTCCCACTCGGCGAGGGGCTCGCCGGCGGCCTTCTCGCCCGGCTTCGAGTCACCGGTGGCCACACCGGAACGGGCGATGAGGCCCTCGGCGACGGCGTCGGCGATCACGCGGGTGAGCAGCGTGACGGAGCGGATCGCGTCGTCGTTGCCGGGGATCTTGTAGTCGACCTCGTCGGGGTCGCAGTTGGTGTCGAGGATCGCGACGACCGGGATGTGGAGCTTGCGCGCCTCACCGACGGCGATGTGCTCCTTCTTGGTGTCCACGATCCAGACGGCGCTGGGCACCTTCTGCATCTCGCGGATACCGCCGAGGGTCTTCTCCAGCTTGGCCTTCTCGCGGGAGAGGACGAGCAGCTCCTTCTTCGTGAGGCCGGAGGCCGCCACGTCGTCGAAGTCGATCTGCTCGAGCTCCTTGAGGCGCTGGAGGCGCTTGTAGACGGTGGAGAAGTTGGTCAGCATGCCGCCGAGCCAGCGCTGGTTGACGTAGGGCATTCCCACGCGCGTCGCCTGCTCGGCGATCGCTTCCTGCGCCTGCTTCTTGGTGCCGACGAACATGACGGAGCCGCCGTGGGCGACGGTCTCCTTGACGAACTCGTAGGCGCGGTCGATGTACGACAGCGACTGGAGCAGGTCGATGATGTAGATGCCGTTGCGCTCCGTGAAGATGAATCGCTTCATCTTCGGGTTCCAACGACGGGTCTGGTGACCGAAGTGGACGCCGCTTTCCAGCAGCTCCCGCATCGTGACGACGGCCATGGCCGTACTCCTAGAGGCTCTCGGTTGTCGCACCCGCCGGACGGCGGACGCGCCTGACGCCCCGACGCGCTGTGCCACGGAGGACCGAGTAGCGCGGCCGGCGGCTCGAAGAGGCCGCTGGCGGGGCGTGCGAAGTCGACCCGGTGACCCGGATCGCCACATGAAGTGTACGGGACCCGCGCACTGCCGAGTGACGGCGATATCCACAACGGTCCCGCCGTCCACAGATCAGCACCATGATCAGCGGGGGCCGCGCCGCGGGGCCCATTCTGACCCCATGCTCCTGCTGACGCTGACCCTGCTCTTATCCGCGACGAGCGGCGCGCCGCCTTTGGCCGGTGGCCTGGCGGGTTGCCTGCCGGGTTGCCCGGTGGGCGGCCTGCACGGTGGCCCGGCGGGCGGCCTGCGCGGCGGCCCGGCGGGCGGCCTACCGGGTGGCCCGGCGGGTGCCTTGCGCGACGGCCCGGCGGGCGGCCTGGCGGGCGACCCGCCCGGGGGCCTGCCCGGCGGCCCGGTCACCCTGGCCGGTGCCCCGGGGGCCGTTCTGCCGCGGCCCGGCGCGGTGTGGCCGGTGAGCCCGGCGTCCGTTCTCCGGGGCTGGGATCCGCCTGCGACGCTGTACGGCCCCGGGCACCGGGGGGTGGACCTGGCGGCGGCCCCCGGTACGGCGGTACGGGCCGCGGCGGCGGGCCGGGTTCTCTACGCGGGCCAGGTGGCGGGGCGGGGGGTCGTCTCGATCACCCTGTCGCGCACGGGCGACCCGCCTCTCCGCATCACCTACGAACCGGTGGACCCGTTGGTTGCGAAGGGCGACGAGGTGGAGGCGGGCGAGGTGGTAGCGAGGCGGTCGTGGTCGTCGTCCCCCTGCGCGGGTTGTGTCCACTGGGGCCTTCGCCAGGGCGACCGGTACCTGAACCCGGTGTCCCTGCTCCCTCCCTCGGCGCTGAGGCGCCCTCCCCCACGCCTGCTCCCCACGACGGGGTAACCGACCGCGTTGTCCTCATCACCGGACGAGCGTCTGCGCCCCGGTGGGCGGCGCGGCGACTTACTTGTCCTCGCGCAGAACGGGCGTCTGCGCCCAGGTGGTGGGCGCGGCTCACTACTTGTCCTCAAGCGCCGGACGGGCTTGTTGGTGCCTGCGCGCCCGGTGCCGGGTGCGGCTTACTGCGTCCTCAATCGCCGGACGGGCTTGATTTTGCCCGCTGCGGGCCGGTGCCCCGGGCGCGGCTTGTCGCCGGGGGCCGGTCAGGGGCCGTGTCCTGCACTGCATGTTTTACGTCGCGTGCGCGCCCTCGTTTTGTTTGACGGTAGCCATGCGACACAAAACACGCTTTACGTTCCGGACACGACCCCTGCCCGTCCCCCTTCCAGGCCCGCGCACAAGACAACCCCCAGCCCGTCGGGCCTGGGAGCAACCGGTGCCCCGCACCCCGGGCATCTCAAGCCCGTCCGGCGCTTGAGGACATCGGTAACCCGCACCCATCACCGGCGCGGAGGCCGCGACCCAGCCCGTCCCGACGCACCCCCAGCCCGCCCGGACGCACCCCCAGCCCGTCCGGCGATTGAGGACATCAGTAAGCCGCGCCCGCGTGCCGGGCCACAACCACCCCCGGGGCGGCGGGGTCGTTCAGTTCACCCTCGGCGTGAGGGGGGGTGGGGTCGGAGGAGGTGCGTGTGGCCGGACGTAAAGCGTGTTTTGTGGCGCATGGCTACCGTCAAACAAAACAAGACCTCGCGCGCGCCGTAAAACATGCAGTCCGGACATACGTACCTCCGCAGGCCCCGCCCCCCGTCACCACGACAAACCCAGCCCGTCCGGCGATTGAGGACAAGTAGTAAGGCGCGCCCACCACCGGGCCGCACACGCCCGTCCAGCGCCGAGGACACGCAAGACGCCGCGCCCACCACCGAGAGGCAGACGCTCGTCCGGCGTGAGGACGATCAGGAAGCCGCGCGCGCCACCGGGGCGCGGACGCCGCCCAGGGCCAGCGCTACCGCGGCCTCCGCGACCTCCAAGGGCGCCTCGCCGAGTTCGATGCGGCGGACCGCCGCGTCCACCAACCCCTGCACCAGCATCGCGGCGAGCCGGGGCCGCGACTGGCCCAGTTCCGACAGCGCGTCGACGACCATCGCGACCAGGCCCCCGTGCGCCGCGCGGATCTGTTCCCGGGCGCCCGCGTCCAGCTCGCTCGCGGAGATCGCGACCACCGCGCGGTGACGGCGGTCGCCGACCAGCGCGAGCTGCGTCCGTACGTACGCCTCCACCTTCGCCTCCGGCGTCCCCGCGGACGCCATCGCCGCCTCGACCTCCGCCGCCCACACCGGGAAGTCGACGGTGCACAGCTCCTCGACCACGGCCGCGCGCGAGCGGAAGTACTCGTAGACCGACGACCTCGCGAGGCCCGTGCGTTCGGCGAGGGCGGGGAAGGTCAGCGCGTCCGTACCGCCTTCCGACAGGAGGGAGCGGGCGGCGTCCAGCAGGGCGCCTCGTTGCATCGTCCGGTGCTCGGCCACGGAGGCCGCTCGAATCCTGGGCACGGTTCCACTCTACGGATCCCGCCGCGCCCGCCCCGCGTCAGCGGCCGACGTCGGCCAGCTTCGCCCGCAGTTGCAGGACGGACTTGGTGTGAATCTGGCTGACCCGGCTCTCGGTGACGCCCAGGACGTTGCCGATCTCGGCGAGCGTGAGCCCCTCGTAGTAGTAGAGCGTGACCACCGTCTTCTCCCGGTCGGGGAGCGTGTTGATCGCGCGGGCGAGCAGCCGCCGCAGCTCGCGCCCCTCGGCGACCTCCACCGGGTTGTCTGCGGCGGTGTCCTCCAGGGTGTCCATCAGGCTGAGCCGGTCGCCGCCCTCCCCGCCGACGTGCAGCAGTTCCTCCAGCGCCACCACGTTCGCCAGCGACAACTGGCTGAAAACGGCGTGCAGTTCCTCCAGCGCGATCCCCATCTCGGCGGCGACCTCGCTCTCCGAGGGCGTCCGGCGCAGCTGCGCCTCCAGCGTGGCGTAGGCGCGTTCGACGGCCCTCGCCTTCTGCCGTACGGAGCGGGGGATCCAGTCCAGGGCGCGCAGTTCGTCGATCATCGCGCCGCGGATGCGGGTGATGGCGTAGGTCTCGAACTTGATCGACCGCTCGATGTCGAACTTCTCGATCGCGTCGATCAGGCCGAAGACGCCGGAGGAGACGAAGTCGGCCTGCTCGACGTTGGACGGCAGTCCCACGCTCACCCGGCCCGCGACGTACTTCACCAGGGGTGAGTAGTGCAGGATCAACTGCTCCCGCAGCCGGCCGTCGCCCGTGGTCTTGTACGACCGCCACAGCTCGTCGAGAGACGTGGGCGCGGGGGGCCGCACGGCGCCCCGGGCAGCGGGGGGCGCCGCCGCGCGGTCAGACCCGGAGGTGTGCTGGGGCATGCGTTGCCTTGAGCCGTTCTGCTGTGACGTGCGGGGGGACATCTTTCTGGGCCGGAATCCAGGTGAGCGTAGCGTGACTGGGGAAGAGCGGTGCGCGACCGCTGTCGGAACGGGGAGCGGCGCCGCTCACACCTTTTCACCCGAATGCCCCAGGTCAAGTACCGCCTCGCCGCGCCGTCGCCGCCGGTGTCGGGCGCCGGGCCAACTGCCAGCCGTCGCCGTGCCGTTCGACGAAGCCCAGCGAGTGGAGTTCGTAGAGCCTGCCGAGCGCCTCGTCGGCGGTGGTGCCGGCGGCCCGGGCGATCTCCCGTCCGTCGGCGGCCCCCTGGGCGGGCAGCGCCTCCAGCACCCGTGCGCCGGCCGGGTCCAGCAGGTCCCTGGGCACCACGGGGCCGCGCCGCCTCGGTGCGAGGTCGCCGATGTCCCCGACCAGCTCGGCCACTTCGGCGGCGTCCGTGACCAGCACTCCTTCGCCGCGCAGCAGTTCGTGCACGCCCGCCGAGAGGCCGCTGGTGGCGGGCCCGGGAACCCCCATCGTGAACCGGCCGAGCCGCTGGGCGCCGCGCGCCGTGACGAGTGATCCGCTGCGGTACTCCGCCTCCACGACGACGGTGCCCCGGGTGAGCGCGGCGATCACGCGGTTGCGCAGGACGAACCTGCTGCGGGTGGGGTGGGCTCCGGGCGGCAATTCGCCGATGACCAGTCCTTGTTCGGCGATGCGTCCGATCAACTCGGCGTGACCCCGTGGGTAGACGACGTCGACCCCGCAGGCGAGGACCGCGACGGTCGCCCCGCCCGCCGCCAGGGCGCCCCGGTGGGCCGCCCCGTCGACCCCGAACGCGGCGCCGGAGGTGACGACCCAGCCGCGCTCGGCGAGTCCGGAGCCCAGGGAGGCCGCCATATGTGCCCCGTACGGAGTACACGCCCTGGCGCCGACCAGGGCGACGGAGCGCAGGGACCAGATCCGCAGATCCGCCCTTCCCCGCACCCAGAGCCCGACCGGCCGCGCGTCGCCCAGGTCGTCGAGCTGGCTGGGCCACTCCCGGTCACCGGGGCAGACGAAGCGCCCGCCGAGCGCGTGCACGGCCGCCAGGTCCCGCTCGGGCACGGCGGCGGCGGCCCGGTTCCGGTAGCCCGCGAGGCGTGGTTCGCCGACGCCGGTCAGCTCGTCGCACCCGGCGTCCCCGGAGGTGAGCCTGGCGAGCAGCCCGACGGCCCCGAACTCCGCCAGCCACCGGCCCCCGTGCTCGTCCCCCGGCTCCAGGACCCGCGTGAGCGCGGCCCGCGCCAGCCGCTCCCCCGGACCGACCCCACCGGGACCGGCCCCGCCGCTCACCTCGCCGCTCGTCCCCGTCCCCGTCCCGATCTCCGTCCCCCTGGTCATGACAGTCCCCCGTTCGCGACCCCGGCGCCGGAGCGTGCCGGATCCCCGCCCGCTCCGGACCGCGCGCCGCGGGCGATGCCGGTGCGCAGCTCCAGGGCCAGGTCCACGTCCCGGGCGTCCGGGCAGCGGTGTCCGGCGAGGTCCGCGACGGTCCAGGCCACCCGCAGCACCCGGTCCAGCCCCCGCGCGGTGAGCAGCCCCCGCTCCAGGTCGCGCTCCGCCGTGTCCAGCGCTCCCGGCGCCACCGGCCAGCGGGTCCGCAGCTCGTGCCCCGGCACCTCACTGTTGAGCGACCACGGCGTGCCCTCCAGCCGGGCCGCCGACCGCGCCCTGGCCTCCGCGACCCGGGCGGCGACCACCGCCGTGGACTCGCCGCGCCCGCCCTGTCCCGCCAGGTCGGCGCGGTGGACGGGCTGGGCCTCGACGCGCAGGTCGACCCGGTCGAGCAGCGGTCCCGACAGCCGGGTCTGGTAGCGCCGGATCGCCGAGGGCGGGCAGTCGCAGCCGGCTCCGTGGAGCGTGTGGCGCCCGCAGGGGCAGGGATTGGCCGCCAGGATCATCAGGAACCGGGCGGGCAGCCGTACCACCCCCGCGCTGCGCGCCACCACCACATGCCCCGACTCCAGGGGCTGGCGCAGCGCGTCCAGCGCCCGTCCGGAAAACTCCGGAGCCTCGTCCAGAAAGAGAATCCCGCGGTGGGCGAGCGACACCGCTCCCGGTCTCGGCATCCCGTTGCCGCCGCCCACCAGGGACTGCATCGTCGCCGAGTGGTGGGGCGCGCAGTAGGGCGCCGTACGGACGAGCGGTTCGCCGGGCGGCAGCATGCCCGCCACCGAGTGCACCGCCGTGACCTCCAGGGACTCCTGTTCGGTCAGCGGGGGCAGCACGCCGGCCAGCCGTTCCGCGAGCATCGTCTTCCCCGCGCCGGGCGGTCCGTGCAGCAGCAGGTGGTGTCCGCCCGCCGCCGAGACCTCCAGGGCCGTACGGGCGGCGGTCTGGCCCGCCACGTCCGCGAGGTCGGGCCGGTGTCCGTCCCGCGCCCCGAGCCCGGCGGCCAGCCCCGTGCCGACCCCGGCGCCGGGCACCATCAGCCCCGCCAGGAGCGGGCCGGGGCGGCCCTCGTCCGTCTCGGCCGGTTCGTCGGGCATGGGCTCGTCGGTCAGGATCGCGATGAGCTGGCGCAGCGTCCGCACCCCCAGGACCGAGACCCCGGGGACCAGTGAGGCCTCCCCGGCGGTCCGCTCCGGGACGACCACCTGCCGGTATCCGGCCTCGGCCGCCGCGAGCACGGCGGGCAGCACCCCGCGCACCGGCCGGACGCGCCCGTCGAGCCCCAGCTCGCCGATGAGCACCAGATCCGCGATGGCCCGGGGGTCGAGGCGCTCCGCCGCCCCGAGGACCGCACACGCGACGGCCAGATCGAATCCCGAACCGCTCTTGGGCACGGAGGCCGGGCTGAGCCCGACCGTGAGTTTCTTCTGCGGCCACTCGCCGCCGGAGTTGACCACGGCGGCCCGCACCCGGTCCCGGCTCTCGACCAGGCTCTTGTCCGGCAGCCCCACCAGGGTGAACGCCGCCACGCCCGGCTCCAGGTCCGCCTGCACCTCCACCACCACGCCCTCGACGCCCACCAGCGCCACCGAGCACGCCCGCGCGAACCCCATCAGGCCACCCCCCGCGCGTGCTCGACCACGGCCGCGCCCCGCCGGGGCAGGACCACCCCGATCAGGTCGATGCGGACCCCGCCCGGCGGCGGACCGCCGCACCGCTCCAGCCAGCAGGCCGCGAGCCGTCTCAGCCGGTCCGCCTTGACCGGGGTCACGGCGGCCATGGGATGTTCGAAGGAATCCGCCCTGCGGGTCTTCACCTCGCAGACGACCAGCACCTCACCGCCCCCGGCGTCCTCGTCCCGGGCCACGATGTCGATCTCGCCCGTCCTGCCGCACCGCCAGTTCCTCGCCAGTACGGTCATCCCGGCCGCGGCCAGCCGCCGCACCGCCAGGTCCTCGCCGTAGCGTCCCAACGCCCCCGTCGCGTTCATGTCGGCACCACCTCCGGCACCGACTCTCCCGCGTCCGCCGGAATCAAGTGGATCTTCGTGGACAACTCGGGCGTTGTGGAAAACTCGCTCACTCGTGCGAGTGAGACCACCCCGGAAAACGCCACGCCCCCGCACACCGGCACACCCCGTAAGCACACGAAAACGCCCCAGGGCCGCAACCCCGGGGCGTCTCCGTCCGCGCTGTCATGCTCTTCAGCCTCCGGGCAGTTCGAGATCGCTCTTGTTGAGCTCCTCGATGTTCACGTCCTTGAACGTGAGTACCCGTACCTGCTTGACGAAACGGGCGGGCCTGTACATGTCCCAGACCCACGCATCCGCCATCGTCACCTCGAAAAAGACCTCGCCCTGTACGGAATGCACCTGCATCTCGTAGTCATTGGTGAGATAGAAGCGACGCTCGGTCTCGATCACATATTTGAACAGACCGACGACATCGCGGTACTCCCGGTAGAGCTTCAGCTCCATCTCGGTCTCGTACTTCTCGAGGTCCTCGGCGCTCATGGCAATGTTCCCCTTCAGCCGTACGTCCCCCTATTGTGCTCCGGTCCCCCGCGCCCCTAGACGATTTCGGGGGCGAGGACCACCGGTTCATCCGGGGGACCCTCGTCGAGCAGCGTACGCAGCAGCTCGGCGAGCCTGGTCGGATACACCGTCTCACGTGCCGCCAGAAGTTCGGCGGAGGTCCACCACCTCAGCCCCGCGACACTGCGCCGCTCCAGCTCGGTCAGCCCTCCGGGAGCCGTTTCGGTCTGTGTCGTACGCGCCAGGAAGTACCACTCGTCCTGGTCCCAGCGCCGCCCGTCGAAGGGGAATGAGCACCGCCGGTGCCACAGCACGGGCCCCAGCTCGACCTGTGTGATCCCCGTCTCCTCCACCAGCTCCCGCAGCGCGGCCTCCGCGCGGCTCTCGTCGCCCTCCAGCCCGCCGCCGGGCGTGAACCACCAGGTGTTCCCCGGGTCGTCCGGTTCGTAGCCGTGGAGCAGCAGGATGCGGTCCTGAGGGTCGAGCAGCACCACCCGGGCGACCTTCCGCAGCACGCCCCCACCGAACCCGCCGGCCTCACCGAACCCGCCGACCCCGTCCTCAGTTCCCCGCACGCGCCGACACCCCTTCCCCTGACCGCCCCGACCGCGCCCGCGCCGCCCGCCGCTGCGCGAGCGGCCCGTACGCCGCCCCCACCATGATCAGCACTGCCCCCAGCACCACCGCCCCGACCAGCGGCCTGACCGGCCCGGCGACGGACACCCCGCCCGGCAGCGCCGCGAACCCGGCCGGCCGCCCCAGGAACCCCGGCGACGGCCAGATGACCGCGTCGACCCGCGCGTCCACCGCCGAGCGCGGCACCGAGCCCTGCCCCGGGTCCTCCAGGTGCACCCGCGAGTCCAGCGACACATTCCGCTGGTCACCGAGCAAAAACAGCTGACCTGCCGGTACGGTCGCGTCGAAATCGCCGCCCGAGACCCGCCCGCCGGGCAGCTTCCCCACGTACGGCTCCGCGATCGCCTCGCCGTTGACGGTAAGCCGCCCCCCGGTGTCGCAGCAGGCGACCTTGTCGCCGCCGATCCCGACGACCCGCTTCACCATCGGCATGTCGCCCCACTGCTTGTCGGTGAAGACCACCACGTCCCCGCGCCGTACCGCGTCGCCCGATATCCGCTGGGCGAGCACCCGGTCCCCCGCCTTCACCGTCGGGGACATCGAATCGGTCGGCACGGTGTACGGGCGGTACTCCACGGCCCCCCACCCGAACCCGCCGAGGAAGAGCACACAGCCGACGGCCACGACCAGCCCCGACAGCACGCTGCCGAGGCGGCCGCGGCCGCCGTTCCCAGGTCCCGCGCGTCCCGTACGTCCTGTTCCGCCCGTACGTCCCGTTCCGCTCACCCGAGCACCCCACCGTTCCGGAAATCGAGGATCCGGGACGGCACCCTACCCGGCGGTACCGCCGCCGGGTCCGGTGCTGTGCGGACCCGATTCCCTCACCGGCCGGGACGCGAGCCTCTTCCTGCGCCACAGCACCAGCGGCACCGCACCGGCGAGACCCGCCGCGCCAGGAGCCGCGAGCGACCCCACGACGGCGGCCGCCCGGCCGGGACCCGCCTGGTCGAAGGTGTCGGGCACCGGCAGCGTCGCCAGCCTGTTGAGCGGCCACGCGACCACGATGGCCCGGCCGACCACATCCTTGACCGGGACAAATCCCCGGTCGGCGTTGTCCATGTGGTAGCGCGAGTCCTGCGAGTTCTGCCGGTGGTCGCCCATGACCCAGAGCCGGTCCTTGGGCACCTTGAACGGTCCGAAGGGCTGGTCGTCGCACGGGGTGTTCCCGGCGAAGATGAACCCCTTCTCGTCCAGCGCGTGCCCGTTGACCTCGACCGGGCCGCCCTTCTTGCACTCCACCGTGTCGCCGCCGACCGCGATGACCCGCTTGATCAGGTCCTTCTCCTCGGCGGACGGCATCAGCCCGATGAAGCTCAGGAACTTCTGCGCGATGTTCGGGTCGGGGACGTCCGTCTCGGGCAGCCAGCCGCCCGGGTCGTGGAAGACGACCACCTCGCCGCGCTCGGGCTCCGAGCCGAACCACGGGGTCAGCTTGTCCACCAGCACCCGGTCACCCCGCTGGAGGGTGTTCTGCATCGAGTCCGAGGGGATCGAGAACGCCTGGACCAGGAAGGTCTTGATCACCAACGCCAGGACCAGCGCGATGACGATGAGGAGGGGAAGCTCCTTCCAGAAGGAACGCTGCTTCCTCTGCCCTTCGCCGTCACCGGTACCGGCACCGTCGTTGTCACCGACGCCATCACCGCTCAAGGGACCGCCGTCACCGCCCAAAGGACCGATCCCCGGTTCCGTCGTGCTGTCCGTCACGACCGCGGGCGACTCGGCGAGCTGCTCGTGTCCCTCCTCGGGATCATCGTGACCGGAACGTGCGCCGACCGCCACATCCCCCACATCCACTCCTCACTCCGTGCGATTCACTCCGTGCGGTCGCCTGCCCCGGAGAAGGGGCAGGCCCACCACTCCCATAACGAGCGGGAGTTCCGCAGGGCTCGGGAGCCGGACCAATCCATGTCGATCCCGCGGGAACACACTATTCGACGCGCCTGTGGCCGCCGTCGGCGCGGGACGCGCGTCCGGGACCCCGCTGAACGGCTCCGAGTCGCCCAGCCGGCTCCAGTGGCCGATCGGCCAGGCGATGACCACGGCCCGCCCCACCACCTCGTCCTCCGAGACCGTGCCCTGGTCCTTCTCGTCGAGATGGAAGCGGGAGTCCGCCGAGTTCTCCCGGTGGTCGCCCATCACGAAGATACGCCCCGCGGGCACCTTCACCTCGAAAGTGATCGTCGAGGGGGCGTTCCCCGGGTGGAGATACGGCTCCTCCAACGGCACACCGTTGACGGTAATTTTGCCCGATGCGTCACAGCACTTGACGGTGTCACCCCCGACACCGACGACCCGCTTGATCAGATCCTGGTCGTCGGCGGACGGCAGCAGCCCGATGAAGGTCAGCCCTTCCTTGATCTGCTTGATGACGACCGGGGAGGTGTCCGGTACGGGCTTCTCGTCCTCCAGCCAGTTCCCGGGGTCCTTGAAGACGACGACGTCGCCGCGTTCCGGCTTCGAGCCGAACCACGGGGTCAGTTTGTCCACCAGCACCCGGTCGCTGATCCTGATCGTCTGCTCCATCGAGCCCGACGGGATCACGAAGGCCTGGACGAGGAAGGTCTTGAGGACCAGCGCGATCAGCAGCGCCACGGTGATCAGCACCGGGATCTCGGTCATGGCCGACCGCCGCCTGCGGTTCTTGACCCGCCGCGCGAGCCTGCGCCGGTCGGCCCGGCCCGGCAGCGCCCGGCCCATCGTGGGCCGGCTGCCGGTCGGCAGACGGGTGTCGTGCCCGTGGCTGGCCGCGCGCCCGCGCTTACCCATGAGCACCGTCCCGCCTCCCCTGACCGCCGCCGGAAGCCTGTACGGCACGCGGAGCTCCTACGGCACGCGGAGCCCGTACGGCATCAGGAGGCGGTACGGCACCGGCCGGGCGGCCCCCCACCGGTACGGCGCCGGCCGCGCCCCCCACGTCCTCGAAGGCGTCGGTGGGTCGCAGCGCCGACCAGCGGCCGGGCGGCCAGACGGTCCACCTCACCCGTCCCACGACCCGGTCCACCGGCACCACGCCCCCGCCCGGCTCGCCGAGATGGTCCCGGGAGTCGCGGGAGTTGTCGCGGTGATCACCCATGACCCACAGCGTGCCCTCCGGGACGACGATGTCGAAGGGAACGCGGGACGGGGCGTCGCCGGCGTACACGTACGGTTCGTCCACCGCCCGTCCGTTCACCTCGATCCTGCCCCCTGCGTCGCAGCAGACCACACGGTCGCCTCCCACCCCGATCACCCGCTTCACGAAGTCGGTCCCGGCGGGCTCGGCGAGTCCCACGGCCGCCGCGGCGCCGCGCAGCAGCCCGGTGACGGGATTCTCCCGGGGCTTCTCCTGGACGAAGGAGCCCGTGCCGTCGAAGACGACGACGTCGCCGCGGTGCGGCACGGACCCGAAACGGTACGCCAGCTTGTCGACCAGCACCCGGTCCCCGACCCGGAGGGTGGGCTCCATGGAACCGCTCGGGATCAGGAAGGGCTGCGCCACGAAGTGGCTGACCAGCAGGACGACGGCGACGCACACTGCGGCGAGCGCGGCGGCCCTGGGCCAGAACCGGCCGGAAGAACGCGCGGAGCGCGACTCCTCCTCCGGCCCGGTGAGGGGCGGGGAGGAGGAGTCGCGCTCCGTGTGCTGTGCTTCGGTGTCCATCGGGGCAGGAGCTTATCCGGCGGCCCGCTGGACCCGGTCGCGACGGTGAGCCGGGGCTCAGTTGTCGCGCTTCTCCTTGATCTTCGCCTTCTTGCCCCGCAGCTCGCGCAGGTAGTAGAGCTTGGCGCGACGGACGTCACCGCGGCTCACGAGCTCGATCTTCTCGAAGATCGGGCTGTGGACGGGGAAGGTCCGCTCGACGCCGACGGAGAAGGAGACCTTGCGGACCGTGAAGGACTCACGGACGCCGGAGCCCTGACGCCGGATGACGACACCCTTGAACTGCTGGATGCGGGAGCGGTTTCCTTCGATGACACGCACGTGCACGTTCACGGTGTCACCGGCGCGGAACTTGGGGAGGTCGCTGCGGAGCGACGACGCGTCTACGGCGTCGAGCAAGCTGGTCATGGGATCTGCTTCCTCACTGATGCCACAGGTCATCAGCGGATGTCGGGACGAGAGTCTGGGGTGCCGTTCTCGTCGGGCGGGCGTCGTTCCCCCTGTGGCAGGGGCGCACACCGGACGTAGGGCAGCGGCCTATTCTTCCACGGCGGGGGGCCTGCGCCAAAATCGGCCACCGGGCTCCGGGGACCAGCCGAGGATGGAAAGGATCTCCCGGTCCTTCTTGTCGAAGGCCGAGGGGTCGCAACGCTCGATCAGGTCGGGGCGGTTGAGGGCGGTACGTTCGAACGCCTCGTCGCGCCGCCAGCGCGCGATCTTCCCGTGGTGGCCGCTGAGCAGCACGTCCGGGATGCCGCGTCCGCGCCACTCGGGGGGCTTGGTGTAGACGGGCCCCTCCAGCAGGTCGGCCATCGCGCCGGGCGCGAAGGAGTCGTCGCGGTGCGACTCGGCGTTGCCGAGCACGCCGGGCAGCAGGCGGACCACGGCCTCGGTGATCACCAGGACGGCCGCCTCGCCTCCGGCCAGGACGTAGTCGCCGATGGAGACCTCGTGGACGGGCATCCGGGTGCGGTACTCGTCCACGACCCGGCGGTCGATGCCTTCGTACCGCGCCGGTGTGAAGATCAGCCAGGGGCGCTCGGAGAGCGCGACGGCGGTCTCCTGGGTGAAGGGCCGGCCGCTGGGGGTGGGCACGACCAGCACCGGGTCGTGGGCCCCCGACTCGTACCCGCTCGCCAGCACGTCGTCCAGGGCGTCGCCCCACGGCTCGGTCTTCATGACCATGCCGGGCCCGCCGCCGTACGGGGTGTCGTCCACCGTGTTGTGCCGGTCGTACGTCCACGCCCGCAGGTCGTGCACGTGCACACCGAGACGGCCCCGCGCACGCGCCTTGCCGACCAGCGAGACGTTCAGGGGGTCCAGGTACTCGGGGAAGATCGTGACGACGTCGAGCCGCATCAGGCGTCGCCCTTGCCGGCCTGGTCGCCGCCGGCGGCCCGCTCCGGCGCGTCCGTCTCCGGGAGTTCGTCGATGAGGCCCGGGGGCGGGTCGATGACGGCCCGCTGCTCCTCCAGGTCGATCTCGGTGACGATCTCCTCCACGAAGGGGATCATCACCTCGCTGCCGTCGGGCCGTTCCACGATGAACAGGTCCTGCGACGGCAGGTGCGTGATCTCGGTGATCCGCCCGATCTCCGTGCCGTCGGCGAGGACGACGTCGAGATCCATCAGCTGATGGTCGTAGAACTCCTCCGGGTCCTCGGGGAGTTCCTCGGGGTCGACCTCGGCGATGAGCAGGATGTTACGAAGGGCCTCGGCGCCGCCGCGGTCGCTCACGCCCTCGAAGCGGAGCAGCAGCCTGCCGCTGTGCACCCGGCCCGTCGCGATCGTCAGCGGGCCGGCCGACGCCGGTTCCGTACCCAGGACGGCGCCGGGCCCGAGCCGCAGCTCGGGCTCGTCCGTACGCACCTCGACGGTGACCTCACCCTTGATCCCATGGGCGCGACCGATCCGCGCAACCACCAACTGCACTGCATACGCCCCTTTTACGGTCACACATGGAACAAACGGCAACGAGCCGGGGCGGACCATACGGCCCGGCCCCGGCCCGTGCCGGTGTTGAACGCTGTCAGCTGAACGCTCTCAGCGGACCTGGTCCACGTCGACGAGGTCGACGCGGATGCCACGGCCGCCGATGGCACCCACGACGGTGCGCAGCGCGCGGGCGGTACGGCCGTTGCGGCCGATCACCTTGCCGAGGTCGTCGGGGTGGACCCTGACCTCCAGCACGCGGCCACGGCGCAGGTTGCGCGAGGCGACCTGCACGTCGTCCGGGTTGTCGACGATGCCCTTCACGAGGTGCTCGAGAGCCTCCTCGAGCATGCTCAGGCCTCGGTGGACTCGGCGGGCGCCGAGGACTCGGTCCCGGCTTCGTCCGCCTTCTTGTCGGCCTTCTTCGCCTTCGGGGTGATGGCCTCACCCTTGGGCTCGTCGCCGCCGTCCTTGGTGAGCGCCTCGAAGAGGGCCCGCTTGTCGGCCTTCGGCTCCGGCTGGAGCAGGGGCGCGGGGGCCGGAAGGCCCTTGTGCGCCTGCCAGTCACCGGTGAGCTTGAGGATCGCGAGAACCGGCTCGGTCGGCTGGGCGCCGACAGACAGCCAGTAGCGCGCGCGGTCCGAGTCGACCTCGATGCGCGAGGGGTTCTGGACCGGGTGGTAGATGCCGATCTCCTCGATCGCCCGGCCGTCACGGCGGACGCGGGAGTCGGCGACGATGATGCGGTAGTGAGGCGAACGGATCTTGCCCAGACGCTTCAGCTTGATCTTGACTGCCACTGGAGTGGTGTCTCCTGGTCTTGACGTGGTTGGGCGAGGCGGGACGCCGCGTGGGGTTGCGGTACCCGATCCGCCCGATGGACGCGTCAGCCGGAGGAGAGAGGGGTCCTGTGCGACTGTCGAGTACAGCTGGCTATTCTGCCACACACCTGCGGTGCGGCATGACGCGGCGAGGGTCGGGCGCCGGGCCCGGCCCACCGGCCCCCGCCGGTGGGCACCGGGGCTCAGCTCGCAGCGGCGACCACTTCCGGGATACGGAACGGCTTGCCGCAGCCGCCGCAGACGATGGGCGCCTGGGCCAGGACCGACGGGACCACGCGCACGTTGCGCCCGCAGTCGCAGACCGCCTTGACGCGCACGCCCCCGCCGGACGAGCCGTGCCGGGCGGCGGGGCCGCGGAAGCTCCGCTTGGTGTCGGCGGCCGTCGCGACCGTGTGTGCCTTGAGGGCCCGTTGCAGCCGCTCCATCGTGGGGCGGTACCGGCGTTTCGCCTCGGGGCTGAGCGAGACCAGCGAGAAGCCGCTGCTGGGATGCGGCTCCTCGGGGTGGTCCAGGCCCATCTCCTCGGCGATCGCCAGGAATCGGCGGTTGTGATAGCGGCCCGCTCGCGAGGTGTCCCGGACACCTCTCGCCGCGGCGATGCCGTGGACCGCTTCGTGAAGCAGTCGTTCGAATGAGAGCTCCGCGCCGCAGGCGGACGAGGACTCTCCGATCAGGGACTCTGGCGCGGCAAGATCCGGCAGCTCGGGGTGGGACCGCTGAATATCGGCCCACGCCTGTGCCAGCTCTGCGGCGAGAACAGGTGGTGTCGTGCTCACGTCGTGAATAACGAGCTGGGGCGCTCCGGGGTTCCATTCCGGGGCATCCCAAATAATTTGCACGTACCCGTCAGTTGCCATTGATGCGTCCTGACGAGGGCGGGTGCGTAGATCTGCGGAGAAGCCTCGCAGCCCCTACCAAGCCGGTACGTAGCGACTCGTACGCTTCGACGCGTAGACGATCTACGTACGGGGGGGCGCGGGCGCCCGGGGGACACGGGCGGCCATCGGGGCGGGCGCTCGGCGGAGCGCGGGCCACAAGACCGACACTACCCGGCGCATCGCCGGATTCCGGCACCGCCCCGTCGCGCGGGCCGGGGTGTCCGTGTGTGGTCCGGTGGGGCGTACGCGGGCGTACGTCGGGGCCGCTCCCGTGCGACCACCCGTTCGGCCCAGTCGGCGGCGCGGCGCGGGGGAGACCGTTGTCGGCCAGTTCCGGCCGGGCGCCAGAGCCCGTACGCCCATGGGAGAACACCCCGCCCAGGGCACCGGAGCAGGCATCTTCCCCCGGCCCCGGCCCGCGCCCCGGGGACGCCCCAGGGCGGGAACCGGCCGCACGCGCGGGGGCGTACCAGCGGTTCACCGACGCTTTGCCAATCGCCCACTGGACGCGGGAACGGATGCGGAGTTCCCTGGCATAACGGGGGACGAAGGCGCGCACGCACACGGGGGATGTCATTCGGGGCAGGACCGACCTCTCGGCGGATTGGGGCGCTATCCATGACACGTACGCTCGTCCAGCACCATACGAACGCGGGGCCGCCGACGGCGGTCGCCTCCGACCCCTCCGTACGCGCCCGTGACTGGGCCGAGATCCAGGAACGCATGCTGGTACCGCTCTACGAAGCGGTGTACGAGCGCCTGGAGGTCCGCGCGGGGACCCGGCTGCTCGGCCTCGGCTGCGGCTCGGGCCTGGCGCTCCTGATGGCGACGGCGCGGGGTGCGCGGGTCACGGGCGTCGACTCGGACGAGGAGCTGCTGGCGCTGGCGTCGGCGCGGCTGGCCGCGGCCGCCTCCGGCCCCTCGGGGAGGGTGCTCCCCACGTCCCGGACGGCGGAGGCCGCGCTGCCGGGCGGGGTGCCGTACGACGTGATCACCGCGCTTCAGCCGATCGGCTGCGTGGCGGGCGACGCGAAGGGGCTGGCGCCCGCGCTGGACGCGGCGATACCGCTGGCGGGGCGGGACGCGCCGGTGGTGCTGACGGGCTGGGGCCCTCCGGAGCGGTGCGCGACGGCGGGCGTCCTGCGGGTCGCGGGCCGGCTGGCCGACCCCCTCCGCAAGGGCGGCTGGCGCCCGGCGTACCGGGACGACCTGGAGGAGGTCGCGGCCCGCGCGGGCCTCACACCGGACGGCTCGGGCCGGGTGTCGTGCCCGTTCGGGTACGCGGACACGGAGAGCGCGGTGCGGGGGCTGCTGTCGACGGGCGTGTTCGAGGGGGCGGTGCGGGCGACGGATCGGCGACAGGTGGAGAAGGAGGTGGCGGAGGCGTTGCACCCGTACGTCCGCAAGGACGGAACGGTCTGGATGCCGAACGTGTTCCGCTACCTGATCGCAAGGCCGTAGCGTCCGGCGACCGCGTTGTCCTCAATCGCCGGACGGGCTGGTTTGTGCGTCTGCCCGGTGCGCGGCCGCACTCACCGATTGTCCTCAAACGCCGGACGGGCTGGATAGTGCGTCCGCCCGGTCCGCAGGCGCGGCTTACCAATGTCCTCAAGCGCCGGACGGGCTGGATGGTGCGCCTGCCCGGTCCGCGGGCGCGGCTCACTGATTGTCCTCAAACGCCGGACAGGCTTGATGGTGCCGGGCGCCGCTTGCCGATGTCCTCAAGCGCCGGATGGGCTGGATGGTGTGGGGCGCGGTCGTTCAGCTTTCCCGGCGGCGTGAGGGGGGTGGGGTCGGAGGAGGTGCGTGTGTCCGGACGTAAAGCGTGTTTTGTGGCGCAGGGCCCCGGCCCACTGAACGACCCGCCGCACGCGCCGTAAAACATGCAGTCCGGACACACGCACCTCCGGAGGCCCCGCCCCCCGTCACCACGGCACACCCAAGCCCGTCCGGCGATTGAGGACATCAGTAAGCGCAAGCAAGCGCCGCAACGTCAGCCCATGAACTTCTTGAACTCGTCCGGCAACTCGAAGTTCTTATCGGATCCCCCGGCCGGAAGGCCAAACGCGTTGCCCGCCGACGGCTCCGCCGAATCCCGTCGCGTCGCCGCCGCCTGTTCCTCCAGCTTGCGCTTCATCGGGTTGCCCGACCGCTGCTTCCCCTTCGCGACCTTCTGCTTCTTCTTCGTACGGCCGGGACCCCCGCCCATCCCGGGAACGCCCGGCATCCCCGGCATCCCCCCGCCCTGCGCCATCTTCGACATCATCTTGCGCGCCTCGAAGAACCGCTCCACGAGGTTCTTGACCGCGCTGACCTCCACGCCGGAACCCCGCGCGATCCGCGCCCGGCGCGAGCCGTTGATGATGGTGGGTTCGTGACGCTCGCCCGGTGTCATCGACTTGATGATCGCGGCGGTACGGTCCACGTCCCGCTCGTCGATGTTGTTGATCTGGTCCTTGATCTGGCCCATGCCGGGCAGCATGCCGAGCAGCTTGGAGATGCTGCCCATCTTCCTGACCTGTTCCATCTGGGCGAGGAAGTCGTCCAGGGTGAAGTCCTTGCCGCCCTTGCTGCTCTGGAGCTTGGCGGCCATCTTCTCGGCCTCGGCCTGGCTGAACGTCTTCTCCGCCTGCTCGATCAGGGTGAGGAGGTCACCCATGTCGAGGATGCGGGACGCCATCCGGTCCGGGTGGAACGCGTCGAACTCGTCCAGCTTCTCGCCGTTGGAGGCGAACATGATCTGCTTGCCGGTGACGTGCGCGATGGAGAGCGCCGCGCCACCGCGGGCGTCGCCGTCCAGCTTGGAGAGGACCACGCCGTCGAAGCCGACGCCGTCGCGGAACGCCTCGGCGGTGTTGACCGCGTCCTGGCCGATCATCGCGTCCACGACGAAGAGCGTCTCGTCGGGGTTGACCGCGTCGCGGATGTCGGAGGCCTGCTTCATCAGCTCCTGGTCGATGCCCAGGCGGCCCGCGGTGTCGACCACGACGATGTCGTACTGGCGCGACCTGGCGTACTCGACCGAGTCCTTGGCGACCTTGACCGGGTCGCCGACGCCGTTGCCCGGCTCGGGGGCGTAGACCGCGACACCCGCGCGCTCGGCGACGACGGAGAGCTGGGTGACGGCGTTGGGGCGCTGGAGGTCACAGGCGACCAGGAGCGGGGAGTGGCCCTGGTTCTTGAGCCAGAGGCCGAGCTTTCCCGCGAGGGTGGTCTTACCGGCGCCCTGGAGGCCGGCGAGCATGATGACGGTGGGCCCCTGCTTGGCGAAGCGCAGCCGCCGGGTCTCACCGCCGAGGATGCCGACAAGTTCCTCGTTGACGATCTTGATGACCTGCTGGCTCGGGTTCAGCGCGCCCGAGACCTCGGCGCCGCTCGCGCGTTCCTTGACCTTGGCGATGAAGGCGCGGACGACGGGCAGGGCCACGTCGGCTTCGAGCAGGGCGATACGGATCTCGCGGGCCGTGGCGTCGATGTCCTCCGGGCTGAGGCGCCCTTTGCCCCGGAGGCTCTTGAATGTGGCTGCGAGGCGGTCGGAGAGAGTGTCGAACACGGTGGTCGCGAATCCTCGGGTCGGGGGCGGGCGGGTGGATCGCCCTCCAGGGTATCTGCCTGAACCAGCGCGGCGCCCTCGCCCGCCGGAAATCCGCGGACGAGGGCGCCTTTCACCGCACGGAGGCCGGGCCTCCGCTCACCTCAGGGCTTCCTCCAGGGACTTCGCCAGGGCCGCCGCGTCCGCCTCCGGCAGCCGCGACCCGTCCGCGCGCGTGACGTAGACGGTGTCCACGGCGTTCGCGCCGAGGGTCGAGACGTGCGCGCTGCGGACCCGTACCGCCGCCTCCTCCAGCGCGCGGCCGATGCGGTGCAGCAGTCCCGGGGCGTCCTGGGCGCGCACCTCGATGACCGTGGCGTGCCGGGAGGCCGTCGGGGCGACGGTCACCCGGGGCGGCGGGGCCTTCACGCCCCGGCGCCTGGGGTACGCGGCCTCGCGTTCGGCGAGCCGGGCGGGGATGTCCAGGGTGCCGTCCAGGGCCCGTACGAGGTCGGCGCGCAGCCGGGTCGCCTGCGGGAGGGAGCCGTACTCCGCGGCCACCCGCCAGCTCAGCAGCAGGACGTCGGAGCGCTCCCCCAGCTCGGTGGGGAGCTCCACGGCGCGCAGGTCGGCCGCCCGGACGGTCAGCCGGTGCAGGGCGAGCACGCCGGCCGCGGCGGGCAGGACGCCCGGCTGGTCGGGCAGCGCGATGAGGAGTTCGACGCCGACCGGTTCGGGTTCGGCGCCGGGCTCCTCCTCGGGCGGGGGCTCGGTCTGCGGGGCGTGCAGGGCGAGGACCGGTTCGCCGGTGCGCAGCGCCTCGACGGCGAGGCGCTCCTGTTCGGCGCTGGGCGCGGTGGGTTCGGGTTCGGGGACCTCGTGGCCCGCGAGGACGGCGGCGACCCGCTGCACGAGGTCGGAGACGAGTCCGGCGCGCCAGGTGGACCAGGCCGCGGGCCCGGTGGCGAGCGCGTCCGCCTCGGTGAGGGCGTGGAGCAGCTCCAGGGTGCCGAGGGAACCGACCCGCCCGGCGACGGAGCTGACCGTCGCGGGATCGTCCAGGTCGCGCCGGGTGGCGGTGTCGATGAGGAGCAGGTGGTGGCGTACGACGGTGGCGATGACGGCCATGTCGTCGCGGTCGAAGCCGATGCGGGAGGCGACGTCGCGGGCGATGACCTCGCCGGCGACCGAGTGGTCGCCGGGCCAGCCCTTGCCGATGTCGTGCAGCAGGGCGCTGACGAGGAGCAGGTCGGGCCGGTGGACGCGGCGGGTCAGGGAGGAGGCCTGGACGGCGGTCTCCACGAGGTGGCGGTCGACGGTCCAGGTGTGGACGGGGTTGCGCTGGGGCCGGCAGCGGACCCGTTCCCAGTCGGGCAGGAGCTGGGTGATCAGGCCTTCGGCTTCGAGGGCCTCCCAGACGGGGACCGTGGACTCGCCGGCGCCGAGCAGCTTGACGAGTTCCTCGCGGGCCTCGGCGGGCCAGGGCACCGGCAGGGGCTTCGCGGCGGCGGCGATACGGCGTACGGCGTGCAGGGAGATCGGCAGGCCCGCCTGGGCGGCGGCGGCCGCGGCCCGCAGGGGCAGCACGAGGTCGCGTTCCACGCGTGCGGTACGGGCGAGGACGACCTCGCCGTCCTGCTCGACCACTCCTTCGGCGAGGGGCGTGCGCTCGGGCGCGGGTTTGGTGCCGAGCATGGCGCGCAGGCGGGGCCTGGCGCCCCGGGAGCGCAGGACCCGGTTGACCTCGCGCCAGGTGACGTCGGAGGCGTACGAGACCGTGCGGGCCGCTTCGTACACCTGGCGCAGCAGGGCGTCGGCGTCCAGCAGGCCCAGTTCGGCGGCGACGGAGTCCTGCTCCTGGAGGGCGAGCCGGTCGGTGGCGCGTCCGGTGGTCAGGTGCAGGGCGTCGCGGGCGTCCAGGAGGCGCCTGCGGGCCTCGGAGAGGCCTTCGCGGGGTGCGTCGGCGAGCCAGGACGCGGCGACGGCGCGCAGGGCGGTGGCGTCGCGCAGGCCGCCCCTGGCCTCCTTGAGGTCGGGTTCGAGGAGGAATTGCAGTTCGCCCTGGCGTTCGGCGCGCTCGCGGCACAGCGCGTCGAGTTCGGGCAGCCGTTTGGGGGCCTGGTTGCGCCAGTCGGCGAGGATCGCGGTCCGTACGCCGGTGACGAGGCCCAGGTCGCCGGCGACGTGCCGGGCGTCGAGCAGCCCGAGCTGCACCTTGAGGTCCTCGCCGGCGGTCTTGCGCGCCTCGGCGGGAGTGCGGACGGAGTGGTCCAGGGCGAGGCCGAGGTCCCACACCGGGTACCAGACGCGGTCGGCGAGGGCCGCGATGGCGGGGGCGCCGGCCTTGCCGTCGTGCAGGAGCAGCAGGTCGAGGTCGCTGCGCGGGGACAGTTCGCCCCGTCCGTAGCCTCCCACGGCGACCAGGGCCGCGCCCCGGACGCCGGCTTCCCTCGCGGCCGTGGTGAACAGCGCGTTCAGCCAGCCGTCGGTCAGTTTCGCGAGGGCGGCGCGCCGCGGCGGCCCGGACCGCGCCTTCTCCTGGAGAAGGCGCAGCCGGGCCGCCGCATAGCCGCTGGGTCCCGAGTCTGCCTGCTCGGTTGTCTCTTCGAGGCTCGTCACCCAGTCGTTCCCGTCTCTCAGAGGGCGTCGGGGCCGCGTTCGCCGGTCCGTACCCGGACCGCCGTGTCGACCGGAACGCTCCATACCTTGCCGTCACCGATCTTGCCGGTTCTGGCGGCCTTGACCACTACTTCGATGAGCTCTTCGGCGTCGCTGTCCTCGACCAGTACCTCGATACGGATCTTCGGGACGAGGTCGACGGTGTACTCCGCACCCCGGTAGACCTCGGTGTGACCGCGCTGCCGGCCGTATCCGCTGGCCTCCGTGACCGTGAGCCCCTGGATCCCGAAGGCCTGGAGGGCCTCCTTGATCTCGTCGAGCCGGTGTGGCTTCACGACTGCGGTGATGAGCTTCATGCGTCCACCTTCTTGTTCGTCGCCGCTCCGGCGAGGTCGGCCGGGACGCTACTACGGCCCGAGGGAGAGCCGCCCAGCGCACTGAAGTCGTAGGCCGACTCCGCGTGGAAGGCCATGTCGACACCGCTCGTCTCGTCGTCCTCGGACGCCCGGAAGCCGATCGTCTTGTCGACGAGCTTGGCGAGGATCCAGGTGACGACGAAGGAGTAGGCCATCACCGAGAAGGCTCCGACGGCCTGCTTGCCGAGCTGGTCGAGACCGCCGACGCCGTTGATGGCGAGGACGCCGACGAGCAGGGTGCCGATCAGACCGCCGACGAGGTGGACGCCGACGACGTCCAGCGAGTCGTCGTAGCCGAGCTTGTACTTGAGGCTGACGGCCCAGGAGCAGACCGCTCCGGCGACGACGCCGATGAGCAGCGCGCCGAACGGGTTGACCGCCGCGCCGGACGGGGTGATGGCGACCAGGCCGGCGACGGCGCCGGAGGCGGCGCCCAGCGTGGTGAACGCGCCGTGGCGGATGCGCTCGTAGGCGAGCCACCCGATCATCGCGGCGGCGGTGGCGATCTGGGTGTTGAACGCCATGATCGCGGCGGTGCCGTTGGCGGCCAGCGCGGAGCCGGCGTTGAAGCCGAACCAGCCGAACCAGAGCAGTCCGGCGCCGAGCACGACGAGCGGCAGGCTGTGCGGGCGCATCGGGTCCTTCTTGAATCCAATGCGTTTGCCGACGACCAGGACCGCGGCGAGTCCGCCGATACCGGCGTTGATGTGGACCGCCGTACCACCGGCGAAGTCGATCACGCCCAGCTTGAAGAGCCAGCCGTCGGACTGCCACACCCAGTGGGCGATCGGGAAATACACCACGCTGACCCACAGCGCGATGAACAGGGTCCAGGAACTGAATTTCACGCGGTCGGCGAGTGCGCCGCTCATCAGTGCCGGGGTGATGACGGCGAACATCAGCTGGAACAGGGCGAAGGCGAAGACGGGAATGCCTTCCTTGCCACCGGTCAGCGTGTCGGCGGTAATGCCCTTCAGCCCGATGTGGTCGAAGTTGCCGAGCAGCCCCCCGCCGATGTCGTCGCCGAACGTCAGTGAGTACCCGTACAGGACCCACAGCACGCTGACGACGGCGAGCGCGCTCATCGACATCATGAGCATGTTGAGGGCGCTCTTCACCCGCACCATGCCGCCGTAGAAGAATGCCAGGCCGGGCGTCATCAGCATGACGAGCGCGGCACTGATCAATACGAATGCGGTATCTGCGCCATTCAAGGCCAGCGTCTCCTCGGAAGTCGGAACGGCCCGTGCGGATGCTCAGGGGGGTCTGGGCCGACTGTGCTGAGGAGATTGGCGCAGCGCCGTTTCAGTCAGTGCCGCTGCATGTTTCGCAACAGTGACGAAGACGTCCTGGATGTTACGTACCGATGAACCGCGGGACATCGTAAACCGGCCGCGGCCGTCACCCTGCTGACCTCGCGGCGGGGGAGCCGTGTCGGGCTGTACGGGGTGACGGTCGCGGCCGGAGTCCGGGGACCCCTCAGACCGCCTCGGCGGACTCGGGCAGCTGGGTGGAGAGACGGTCGGTCAGGTAGGCGATCTCGGCGACGTCGCCGAAGTCCCGCGCGGCGGTGTCGACGGTCTTGCGCAGCCGGTTGTTGACCCGCTCCGACCGCACCTTCCTCGCCGCGGTCAGGGCGGTCTGGGCCAGGGCGGCCGACTCCTCGGGCTCTCGCTTGAGCAGGTGCACGGTCGCCATCCCGATGAGGTTGAGCGCGTACGACCGCTGGTGCTCCCGGTCGTGCTCGAAGAGCTCGACGGCACGCCTCATGGCGGGCTCGGCGAGGGAGGCGTACGTGGGGCTGCGGCCGGCGACATAGGCCAGATCGCGGTACGAATGGGCGTTCTCGCCGTTGAGCTCGGCCTCGGTGAAGAACCGGATCCAGTCGGGCTCCGGCTCGCCGTCCAGGCCCACGTCGGAGAAGGTGTCCTCGGCCATCCGGACGGCTCGTTTGCACTTGCTCGGCTGGCCCATATTCGCGTACGCGCGCGCCTCCATCGCATACAGCATCGCCTGCGTCCTGGAGGTGGCGCAGTCGCGGCTGCCGTACTGGGCGAGGTGGATCAGTTCCAGCGCGTCGTCGGGCCGGCCCAGATGGATCATCTGACGGCTCATCGAGGACAGGATGTACGAGCCGAGCGGCTTGTCCCCCGCCTCCTTGGCGGCGTGCAGCGCGAGGACGAAGTACTTCTGGGCGTTGGGCTGGAGCCCGACGTCGTAGCTCATCCAGCCGGCCAGCTCGGCCAGTTCGGCGGCGCACCGGAACAGCCGCCGGGCCGTCTCGCGCGGCTGCGGCTCCTGGAGCAGGTCGGTCACCTCGTGCAGCTGCCCGACGACCGCCTTGCGGCGCAGCCCGCCGCCGCACTGCGCGTCCCACTGCCGGAACATGGTCGTGGTCGACTCCAGCAGGTCCAGCTCCGTCCGGGAGAGCCGGGGCGGGCGGGATCCCGGGTCCTCCGTCGCGGGCCGCTCCGGCTCGGCGGCCGGGGTGGGGACGAGCCAGCGCTGCATGGGCTCGACCAGGGACGGTCCGGCCGCCAGGGCCAGCGAGGAGCCGAGGAAGCCGCGCCGGGCCAGCATCAGATCGCTGCGGGAGAACTCGCTGAGCAGCGACACGGTTTGCGGTCCCGCCCAGGGCAGGTCGACGCCGGACACCGAGGGTGACTGGTGCGCGGAGCGCAGGCCGAGGTCCTCGACGGCCACGACCGTGCCGAACCGCTCGGAGAACAGCTCGGACAGGATCCGCGGAATGGGCTCGCGCGGCTGCTCGCCGTCGAGCCAGCGCCGTACCCGCGAGGTGTCCGTGCTGATGTGATGGGCGCCCATCTCACGGGCCCTGCGGTTGACTTGACGTGCGAGTTCACCCTTCGACCAGCCGCTTCGCGCAAACCACGAGCCCAGCTGCCCGTTCGGGCTCTTGCCTGAATTCGTGCCGCTCGCGCCGCTGCCGCCCACTCGTACGCCCCCATCCGTTCAAGCCCTGTCACGCGAACCGCTATCAGAATGCCGTGAGGTGTGGCTCCCTGTCCGGAGGTTGCCCCCCTTCGAACAGGAAACCGAGTTGCCCCGGGCATACCCGTGGTCGCACTTTCCTCCGGGGTCCGTGTACCGAAAGTAATCCTACGATCACCCGTCCGGCGAGGGTGATTCCAGAAACGCCACCATTCGCCACCCCTTCGAATGAACTGCCCCCCGGCCGGGCGCGATTCACTTGACACACGACGATCAGGAACGGGTGAAGCGGTGTGCGCCGGGGCGCGTACGGCGGTCCGCACCACCCCCAGTGCTCCCGTACGCCGCCGGAAGCGACCCGACGAACACAGAGGGTCACGGGCAGACTGCGAGTCGTAACCACCGGCGCACCCGACCCGTTGGAGGGGGCATGGGCTTCACGATCGGCGGCACGCGCCGCCGCGGCCGCGGCACCACGGAGTGCACGGCGGTGGCGGAGTACACGGGACTCTGGGGCTGGGACGTCGCCCCCGGCTCGCCCGAAGGGCCGGGCGACGAGGTGCCGGCGGGCGCGACGCTGGCCGACGTCACCAAGGTGTGGTCCGAGTCCCCGGGGGCGTCGGTCCTGCTGCCGGTGGGCCGCAGCTTCGACGTCCTCGACGTGTCGGCGACGGCGGGCTCGCGGGCCCTGGTCCGCCTGGAGCGGATGGGACTGCCCCTGGGCCCGGTCCTGGCGACGCCCTGCGGGCGCGCGTACTTCTTCGTGGCGCCCGGGGCGGCGGCCGAACTGCCCCAGCTGCTGTACCGCATGGGGTGGGACGACGCGGGCCTGGACCTGCGCGGCCAGGGCTCGGGCCACGTCCCGGCCCCGCCCACCGAGATCCCGGGCCGGGGCCCGGTCCGCTGGCTGCGCCCCCCGTCCCTGGACACGGCGACCCCGCCCCAGGCGAGGCTGCTCCTGGGAACCCTGGCGTACATCTGCCACCGCTCAGCGGCCTAGCCCACTGGCGCGGCCCCCGTTCCCCACGCGCTTCGCGCGCGTTGTCCTCAATCGCCGAACGGGCTTGAGTTGCCCGGCAGGCCACCCACCGACGCGAGGGGGCCGGGGCCGCAGGAGGCGTGTGTCCGGACGTAGAGCGTGATTTGTGGCGCACACGGCCCGCACCCGAAACCCGAGCCGCACGCGCCGTAAATCATGCAGTCCGGACACACGCCTCCGGAGGCCCCGGCCCCCGCACCACCACGCAACCAAGCCCGTCCGGCGTTTGAGGACAATCAGTAACCGCACCAACCACCAACCACCATGCACCGCGCAGCGTTAGTCGCCGATCAACGCGTCCACAAACGCCCCCGCCTCGAACGGCGCCAGATCGTCCGCGCCCTCCCCCAGGCCCACCAGCTTCACCGGTACGCCCAGTTCCCGCTGGACCGCGATCACGATGCCGCCCTTCGCGGTGCCGTCCAGCTTGGTCAGGACGATCCCGGTGATGTCCACGACCTCCGCGAACACCCGCGCCTGGACCAGCCCGTTCTGCCCGGTCGTCGCGTCCAGCACCAGCAGCACCTCGTCCAGCGGCCCGTGCTTCTCCACGACCCGCTTGACCTTGCCCAGCTCGTCCATCAGCCCGGTCTTGGTGTGCAGCCGCCCGGCGGTGTCGATGAGCACCACGTCGGCGCCCTCCGCGATGCCCTCCTTGACCGCGTCGAAGGCCACCGACGCGGGGTCGCCGCCCTCGGGTCCCCGTACCGTACGGGCCCCGACCCGCTGCCCCCACGTCTGGAGCTGGTCCGCCGCCGCCGCGCGGAACGTGTCCGCCGCGCCGAGCACGACCGACTTCCCGTCCGCGACCAGCACCCGCGCCAGCTTGCCCGTGGTGGTGGTCTTGCCGGTCCCGTTGACCCCGACGACCATCACGACGGCCGGGGTGTCCAGGACGCTCTCGGTCCTGACCGTCCGGTCGAAGTCCTCCCGGTCCGCGCCCACGTCCAGCAGCGCCACCAGCTCCTCGCGCAGCAGCGTGCGCAGCTCGCCGGGCGTCCGGGTGCCCAGCACCCGCACGCGCTCCCTGAGCCGTCCGACCAGTTCCTGCGTGGGCGCGACACCGACGTCCGCCGTGAGCAGCGTCTCCTCGATCTCGTCCCAGGTGTCGTCGTCCAGGTGCTCCCGCGACAGGAGCGTGAGCAGCCCCTTGCCGAGGGAGTTCTGCGAGCGGGAGAGCCGGGCGCGGAGCCGGACCAGCCGGCCGGCGGTCGGCTCGGGGATCTCGATCTCGACGGGGGGCGGCGCGCCGACCACCGGGTCCTCGACGGCGACCGGCGACCCCGTGGCGTCCGAGGCGTCCGGGAGGCCGACCTCCTCGATGGTGCGGCGCGGTTCGTCGCGCGGCGTCTCCGCCTCGTCACCGACGTGTGGCTCGGCGGGCGGAGCTGTGAGGGTCGGCGAGCTCGACGGCGCCCGGGGCGGCAGCTTCTTCTTCCTACGGCTGCCGACCAGGAGCGCGCTGATCGCGCCGACCGCGACCAGGGCGATGACTACAACAAGGATGAGGATTTCCATAACGCTCCCAGTATCGACCACGACGGTGCCGGTCCCCGGTTCCGGAGGGTCACATACAGAACACGGTCGGCGGCGCGCCCTAGCCCATCTCCTCCAGCGTCTTGCCCTTGGTCTCCTTGACGAAGATCAGCACGAACGGCAGCGACAGCGCCGCGAAGCACGCGTAGATGATGTACGTCCCCGAGAGGCTCCAGTCCGCCGAGAGGCTCGGGAAGCTCGCGGTGATGGCGTAGTTGGCGATCCACTGCGCCGACGCCGCGACGCCCAGCGCCGCCGCGCGGATCTTGTTGGGGAACATCTCGCCGAGGAAGACCCAGACGACCACGCCCCAGGACAGCGCGAAGAAGAGCACGAAGACGTGCGCCGCGACCAGGGCCGTCGTGCCCTCGGTGGTGGGGAGCTTGCCGTTCACGAGGTGGGCGGAGAACGCCCAGGCCTCGAAGGCCAGGGCGACGGTCATGCCGCAGGATCCGACGATCGCCAGCGGCTTGCGGCCCACCCGGTCGACGAGCGAGATCGCGATGATCGTGCCGATGATGTTCACGATCGAGGTCGTGAAGGAGTAGAGGAACGAGCTGGACGGGTTGATCCCGACGGACTGCCAGAGCGTCGCCGAGTAGTAGAAGGCGACGTTGATGCCGACGAGCTGCTGGAAGGCCGACAGTCCGATGCCGATCCACACGATGGGCAGGAAGTTGCGCCCGTTGAGCAGGTCCCTGAAGGTCGACTTGTGCTCCCGGCGCATCGCCAGCTCGATCTCCGCCGCCCGCGCGTCCAGGTCGACGTTCTTGTCCTCGACCGTGGCGAGCACCCGCTTCGCCTCGGTCTCCCGGCCCACGGAGATCAGGTAGCGGGGCGACTCGGGGATCGTGAAGGACAGCACACCGTACGAGATCGCCGGGACGACCATCACCCCGAGCATCCACTGCCACGCCTCCAGGCCGGCGAGGTCGCCGCGCTGGTCACCGTCGGCGAGCTGGAGGATGCCGTAGTTCACCAGCTGCGAGATGGCGATGCCGAGCACGATGGCGCCCTGCTGGAAGGAGCCGAACCGGCCCCGGTACGCGGCGGGCGACACCTCCGCGATGTACGCGGGGCCGATCACCGAGGCCATCCCGATCGCGAAGCCGCCGATGACCCGCCAGACCGCGAGGTCGTAGATGTCGAAGGGCAGGGCGGAGCCGACCGCGCTGATGGTGAACAGGACCGAGGAGATCCGCATGCAGTGGAGGCGGCCGATCCGGTCGGCGATCCGGCCCGCGGTGGCCGCGCCGATCGCGGATCCCAGCAGAGCGACGGCGACGACCTGGGCGAGCGGCAGTGAACCGATGTGGTAGCGGCCCCGGATGCCCTGGACGGCGCCGTTGATCACGGAGCTGTCGTAGCCGAAGAGGAATCCGCCCATCGCCGCGGCCGTGGTGATGTAGATGACGTGGCGGAGGTGGTCGGGGCGGGGCGCGTTGCCGTCGGAGGGCTGCACCTTCGTGGTGGTGGTCACATGAACTCCTGGAGCGCCCGGCGTCGCCGGGTGTGGGGGGGGCGAGCCCCCACAGTGGCGCACAACGGGGCATCACGCCCTGCTGCAACACCCGCCGGCTGGGTGAAAACCCAACCGTCAGCGGAGCCGCTGGCTGATGACCTTGGAGACGCCGTCGCCCTGCATGGAGACGCCGTACAGCGCGTCGGCGACCTCCATCGTGCGTTTCTGATGGGTGATCACGATCAGCTGCGAGCTTTCCTGGAGCTCCTGCATGATGCGGATCAGCCGCTGGAGATTGGTGTCGTCCAGGGCCGCCTCCACCTCGTCCATCACGTAGAACGGGCTGGGCCTGGCCTTGAAGATGGAGACCAGCAGGGCGACGGCGGTCAGGGACCGTTCGCCGCCGGAGAGCAGGGACAGCCGCTTGACCTTCTTGCCCGGCGGCCTGGCCTCGACGTCGACGCCGGTGGTGAGCATGTGGTCGGGGTCGGTGAGGATCAGCCGGCCCTCGCCGCCGGGGAAGAGCCGGGAGAACACGCCCTCGAACTCGCGTGCCGTGTCGCGGTACGCCTCGGTGAAGACCTGCTCGACCCGCTCGTCGACCTCCTTCACCACGAGGAGGAGGTCCGTCCGGGTCTTCTTGAGGTCTTCGAGCTGCTCGGAGAGGAACTGGTGGCGTTCCTCCAGCGCCGCGAACTCCTCCAGGGCGAGCGGGTTCACCTTCCCGAGCTGCTGGTACGCCCGTTCGGCCGCCTTGAGCCGCTTCTCCTGCTCGGCGCGGGCGTAGGGGCGGGGCCGGTTGCGCGGGTCGTCGGGATCCTCGGGCAGGGTCTCGCCCTCGGCGGGCGGGGACGGTGGTACGGGCTGGTCGGGGCCGTACTCCGCGACCAGCCCGGCCGGCTCTATGCCCAGCTCCTCCAGGGCCTTGGCCTCCAGCTGCTCGATGCGCATGCGCTTCTCGGCGCCAAGGACCTCGCCGCGGTGGACGGAGTCGGTGAGCTTGTCCAGCTCGGCCTTGAGGTCGCGGCCCTGGGTGCGCTCGGTGACCAGTTCCCGTTCGCGTTCGGCCTTGGCGGCCTCGGCGGCGGTACGTTCCGCCTCGGCGCGTACGACGGAGACCTCGACGTGGGCGAGCAGCTGGCGGGCGCCGGACGCGACGGCTCCGGCGACGCGGGCCTCGTGGCGCAGCCGGGCGCGGCGCTGCTCGGCGCGCGCCCGGGCCTCGCGCTCGGCGCGCGCGCCCCGGTCGAGGGCGTCGGCGCGGCCGGCGAGGCCCTTGACCCGTTCCTCGTGGGTACGGACCTGGAGGCGCGCCTCCATCTCGGTCTGGCGGGCGTTGGCCCCGTCGGCGGCGAGCCGGTCCCGTACGGAGGTGTCGGGTTCGTCCTCCGCCCCTTCTCCGGCCTCCTGGGCGACGAGCAGCCGCTCGGCCAGTTCCTCGGCCTCCTCGGTGGCGCGCTCCAGGGCGTCCTGGGCCTTGGCGGCGGCGGAGGCGGTGCGCTCGGCCTCGCCCTCGGCGCCGCGGGCCTGCCCGGAGAGGCGGCCGAGCTGTCCCGACACGGCGGACTTGGCGCGGTCGGCGGCGCGGCGGAGGTCGCCCAGCTCCTCGACGAGGGCGGCGCGTTCGGCGCGGGTGGCGGTGGCCCTGGCCTGCGCCTGCGCCAGCTCCTCGCTGCGTGCGTCCAGGTCGCGGAGGGTGGCGGCGGCCTCGTCCACGGAGGCCTGGACCTCCAGCAGGCTGGGCGCGCCCGCGGAGCCGCCGTGCGCGAAGTGCGCGCCGAGGAGGTCGCCTTCGGCGGTGACGGCGACGAGGCCGGGGTCGGCGGCGATCAGCTCCTCGGCGTCTTCGAGGGTCCCGACGACGACGATGTCCCTGACGAGGTGCCTGACGGAGTCCATGAGTTCGCGGGGCCCGCGCACGAGGTCGACGACGCGGGGCGCGCGGGTGCCGCCGCCTCGGGCGGAAGGGCTGTCCTCAATCGCCGGACGGGCTTGGGCGACCCCAGCGAGCTCGCGGGCGGCTGCTCCCCCGCCTCCGGCGGAAAGGCCGTCCTCAATCGCCGGACGGGCTTGATGGGCGGCCCCCGCCCCAGAACCGTCGCCCCCCTCCGAAGCCCCAAGCTCAGCCCCGGCCCCCTCCACCGCGCCCGACGACGGAGCCCTTCCAAGCCCATCCGGCGACGGGGGCCTTTCAAGCCCATCCGGCAACGGGGGCCTTTCAAGCCCATCCGGAGACGGAGCCCTTTCAAGCCCGTCCGGCGTTTGAGGACACGGTTGGCCCGCAGGGCCACCGAACCCCCCACCCTCCGACGCCGGAAGCTTCGCCCCAGCCACCTCCACCCCGCCGAGCGACGGAGCCCCCTCCAGCCCGTCCGGCGTTTGAGGACACGGTTGGCCCGCAGGGCCACCGAACTCGCCGCCCTCCGCAGGCGCAACCCCCTCCCCCGCCCCCTCCAGCCCGTCCGGCGATTGAGGACGCGGTAGGCCCGCAGGGCCGGCGCCCCCCGCGGAGGGCGGCTCCGCCTCGGCGGTGTTCAGCCCGTCCGGCGATTGAGGGCGCCTCGGGGCCGGAGGTCTCGCGAGTTCGTCGCGGGTGGCCGTGCTCGTCGCCTGGGGCGGGACCGTGGCCGGAGAGGTCGCCAGGAGCAGCGACGCCCGGCCCGCGTCCCGGGCGCGGAGGAGGCGGATCGCGGACGCCGCGTCGCCGGGCGTGGACACCGCGATCGCCGACGCCGCCGCCCCCAGCGCCGCCGCCACCGGGATCTCGTGGCCCGGGGTCACCGTCAGCAGCTCGGCCGCCGGGCCGAGCAGGCCCGTCAGCTGGTCGCGGGCCGCGAGCAGCGCGCCGGAGCCGTCCTTGCGCCGCAGCCCCAGCGCCAGCGCGTCGTGCCGCGCCGCGACCGCCGCGCGCTCGCGGTCCGTGCCCGTCGCCGCCTCCCGCGCCACCGACAGCGCCGCCTCCGCCTCCGCCAGGGACTCCCGCGCCGCCGCGTACCGCTCCGCGAGCTCCTCGTCCTCGGCGTCCAGACCGTCGACCTCCGCCTTGAGCTGTTCGTACTCCTCGCGCGCCGCCGCCGCCCGCTCCCCCGCCGCGTCCCTCGCCTCCGCCAGCCGCCCGATCTCGGCCTGCGCGGACGCCGCCCGCCCCCGCGCCGCGTTGACCTGCCCCGCCAGCCGCACCAGCCCCTCGCGCCGGTCCGCGATCGCCCGCGCCACGTCCTTGAGGCGGCGTTCCTCCACCGCGAGCGCCCGCTCCAGCTCCGAGCGGTGCGCGACGGTGTCCTCCAGCGCGTGCTCGGCCGCCTCCAGCGCGGCCTCCAGCTCCGCCTCCTGCTCGCGGATCCTGGCGGCCTCCCGCTCCATGTCCTCGGGCTCCCGTCCCCGCCGGTCGTCCGCGGGCGGCGCGGTCGCGCTCTTCACCCGCGCGTCGGCCAGCGAGATCGTGCCCCGTACCCGCTCCGCCAGCCGGGACAGCTCGTACCAGGTCTGCTGGGCCCGCTGGAGCCGCGGCGCGAGCCGCCGTACCTCGTCCTCCAGCTCGGTCTCCCGCGTCAGCGCCGCCCTGAGCCGCCCCTCCGCCTCCTCCTTGCGCTGTTTCAGCTCGGCCTCGTCCGCGATCTCCGTGCGCAGGGCGTCCCGCAGCCGTACGAGATCGTCGGCGAGCAGCCGCAGCCGCGCGTCGCGCAGGTCGGCCTGGATGACGGCGGCCCGCCGCGCTACCGCCGCCTGCCGCCCGAGGGGCTTGAGCTGGCGGCGCAGCTCGTCGGTGAGGTCCTGGACACGCGCCAGGTTCGCCTGCATCGAATCCAGTTTCCGCAGCGCCTTCTCCTTGCGCTTGCGGTGTTTGAGCACCCCCGCCGCCTCCTCGATGAAGGCCCGGCGGCCCATCGGATCGGCGTGCAGGACGGAATCCAGCTGGCCCTGTCCGACGATCACGTGCATCTCGCGGCCGATACCGGAGTCGGAGAGGAGTTCCTGGATGTCGAGAAGCCGGCAGGTGTCCCCGTTGAGCTGGTATTCGCTGCCGCCGTTGCGGAACATGATCCGCGTAATGGTGACTTCCGCGTAGTCGATGGGCAGCGCGCCGTCGGAGTTGTCGATCGTGAGCGAGACCTCGGCGCGGCCGAGCGGGGGCCGCCCGGTCGTCCCGGCGAAGATCACGTCCTCCATCTTGCCGCCGCGCAGCGATTTCGCTCCCTGTTCACCCATGACCCAGGACAGCGCGTCCACGACGTTCGATTTACCGGAGCCGTTCGGGCCCACCACACAGGTGATGCCCGGCTCGAAGCGCAGTGTCGTGGCGGACGCGAAGGATTTGAACCCGCGCAGGGTCATGGCCTTGAGGTGCACGCCGCCGGACTTTACCCCGCTCCCGTCGCCGTCCGGCGGTTTCGCCGCCGAACGCGCAGGGCACATCAGACCTTAGGAAAGGGCGTCGTACGGTCAACCTCGCTGTGTACAACGGAAGATGGAAAGAAAGAAGGGACGCCGAAGCGTCCCTTGCATATCTTGCTGAATGGTGCCGAATCTGCGCGAGTGTGACTCACCCGGCCCCGACGGGGGCGGTGATCAGGTGAGCGCAGGCTCCCCCTGGTGTACTTCGATGTCCATGTTCTCGAACATCGAGTCTCCAGGGTGCTGTGCGACGGCGGCGTTCAACGCGTCGTTCTCGGACTGGATCCGTGCCAACTCGGATTCGAGGTCCTGGACACGCTTCTGAAGCCGTCGCATCTCGGCGAGGAGTCGCGGGTCGGAACCGCCGACGTAACCGAGAAGCGCCTTTGCCATGATGGATGGTCCTCCACACTGAGTGACCGACCGTATGCGGTTGGGTCATAGGGGAAATCGCACCCGCGGTGCCTGACAGTGCTTGCTCCGCTGCGGTTCTTACTGCCAAACAGCTAAGGTGCGCGGGGATTCCAGAGTCTCACCAAAAAGTTTGACGGTCAACACGATCATCGCCCGCGCAGGCCGTCGGCCCGGGGGGCTCGGCCGTCGGAACGCGGCACCGCCTCACCCACGGGCCCCTGCGGGCGTGGAGATCTTCGTTAATCGCGCAGCCTCGCACGGCGGGGCCATTTTTGGCAACCACCAGGTCAATGCTGGCGTCGACGGCCGCCGGAGGCCTCCGCGGGCCCTCCCGAGGGGGTCCCGAACGCCGTCCCGGACGGCCGGCTCAGCGGATCGCGAAGGTCTCGTAATCCCCGCGCGCTGTGCCCCATATCTCTGTCACCCCGTCGACCCGTCCGGGTGTGTCGTCCGAGCGCAGCCACTCCAGGAGGCCGTGGCACTTCTCACGCGCCCCTTCCGCCACCACCTGCACCCGGCCGTCGTCGAGGTTGAGGGCGAATCCGGTCAGCCCGCCGATCTCCAGCGCGTTCGCCCTGGTGAACCAGCGGAAGCCCACTCCCTGTACTCGTCCGCGCACCCAGGCGGTGAGCCGTACGTCGTCATTCACGGCCACACGTTATCCCCGGCAATCGGCCGTACGACACACCGGCCCCGGACGCCATGGGCTACAGTCCGGTCACAATGAGCCTCACTCGTACGGGTGAGGCACGTTGCTATCAGGATCATGTCGAGAGCATGAGGAAGGCACAGTCGATGGGACGCCATTCGCGCTCCGCCGCCGTACCCGCCGCTGTGGACTACGCGGACGCCACGGCAGGCAGGCACCGGGGTGGTGCACGCCGTAAGCGGCGCGTCGCCGCCCCCGTGAGGACCGGACTGCTCGGCGCCTCGGCGGCCATGGCCGTCGGCGCGGTGGCGGTGGCCTCGGGGCTGCTGCCCGGCGGCGACCAGTACAACGTCGGCGGTGGGCCCACCGGTGAGCAGGTACGCACCGACGGCGCGCCCGAGCTGCTGGATCAGGGCGGCGCCTCGGCCGAGCCCACGGAATACCCGTCCGCCTCCGTGTCCGCCTCGCCCTCCACGCCGGGCCGGGTGGCGACCACCCCGGCCAAGAAGCGCGCCGCCACTCCGTCGAAGCCGTCGGCCGACGCGTCGAAGAAGGCGAAGGCCCCGGTCACGCGGGCGCCCGAGACGAAGAAGACCGAGGCGCCCGCGACCCGGGCCCCGGAACCCGAGCAGACGACCCGGCGCGCGACGGAGGACCAGGGGCAGGGCCCCGCGGCGGCGTCCGCCGCGACCGCTGTCCTCTCCCTGGTCAACGACGAGCGGGCGAAGGTCGGGTGCGCCCCGGTCCGGGCCGACGCCTCACTGGCCGGGCTGGCCCAGGACTTCAGCGAGGACATGGCCGCGCGCGGCTTCTTCGACCACACGGATCCCGACGGAAACACTCCCTGGGACCGCGCCGACCAGGCCGGGGTGCAGAAGCTCGGCGGCGAGAACATAGCCAGGGGCCAGGCCGACGCCCAGGCGGTGATGGACTCGTGGATGAACAGCGAGGGCCACCGCGCGAACATACTGAACTGCGACTACACCCGGTTGGGCGTAGGAGTGCACACCGGCACCGGCGGCCCGTGGTGGACGCAGGACTTCGGGTTCTGACAGCGCCACGTGTACGGAACCACCCGTACGGACCCGTCTACACCGCCGTACGCGGCGGGCGCTGGCAGTGCGGGCAGAAATAGCTGGAGCGGTTCATCCACGGCCTGCGCCGGATGGGGGTCCCGCAGCGCCGGCACGGCTCGCCCTCGCGGCCGTACGCGTCCAGCGACCGGTCGAAGTAACCCGATTCGCCGTTCACGTTGACGTACAGGCTGTCGAAACTGGTGCCGCCGACGGCGAGCGCCCCGTTCATCACGTCCCGCGCATGCCCGAGCAGCTCGACGGCGCGCGGCCGGGGCAGGGTCGCGGTGGGGCGTTCGTAGTGGAGCTTGGCGCGCCAGAGCGCCTCGTCCGCGTAGATGTTGCCGACGCCGCTGATCAGTGACTGGTCCAGGAGCGCGCGCTTGACGGTGGTACGGCGCAGGCGCAGCGCCCTGTAGAACGCGTCGTCGTCGAATTCCGGGTCCAGGGGGTCCCGGGCGATGTGCGCGATGACGTCGGGCACCCCGTCGGGGGAATTGTCGTGCAGTGAGAGTCCGCCGAAGGTGCGCTGGTCCACGAAGCGCAGTTCGGTGCCGAGGGAGTCGGCGAACCGGATGCGGATCCGCAGGTGTTTCTCGTCGGGTGTGGTCTCCGGCTGGACGAGGAGCTGACCGCTCATCCCGAGGTGGCCGAGGATCGAGGCGTCGGTGTCGGCGAGCGGGAGCCAGAGGTATTTGCCGCGCCGGCGGGCCGTGCCGATGGTGTGGCCCTTGACGCGGGCCGCGAAGTCCTCGCCGCCGGCGAGGTGGCGCCGTACCGCGCGCGGATGCAGCACGTCGGTCCCGGCGACGGTCCGGCCGCTGACCCAGCGCTCCAGACCGCGCCGTACCACTTCGACCTCGGGCAGCTCGGGCACGGGACTCCTCGCGGGACAGCAAGACAGGGCGGGGACAAGAGCGGAACGGGCGACGCCCCTCACACCGGGATCCGGCGCGAGGGGCGTACCAAGAGGGCCGTACGGCTGACCGGACTGCCGGTCAGGCCTGGGCCGCGTCCGCGGAAGCGGGGTCGGCGGGAACCACGGCGTCAGGATCGACACCATGCCCGGACTGCTGCCCGGAGCCGGAGCCCGGGCCCGAGCCGTTGACGGAGCCCGGATCCGAACCGTTGGCGCCGGGGCCGGACGGCGCCACGTCCCCGGGCACCCCCGGGGTCTCCGGGACCGGGTCGGCCCCTTCGATGTGCACGACGTTCTTCTCCGCCGCCGCCCGCGCGTCCGCGTCGGCCCTGATCGACCGCCACGCGGACTCCGCCGCCTGCTGTTCCGCTTCCTTCTTGCTGCGGCCGGTGCCGGTGCCGTACGAGACACCACCGACGCGGGCGGCAGCAGTGAAGGTCTTTTCGTGGTCGGGACCGGTTTCCGTGACGAGATACTCGGGAACCCCGAGACTCTCCGCCGCGGTGAGCTCCTGGAGACTGGTCTTCCAGTCCAGGCCGGCTCCGAGGTTGGAGGACTTCTCGATCAGCGGGTCGAAGAGCCGGTGCACCAGCTCCGAGGCCGCGTCGAGACCCTGGTCGAGATAGACGGCGCCGATCACCGCTTCAAGGGTGTCGGCGAGGATGGAAGCCTTGTCCCGGCCCCCCGTGCCCTCTTCGCCCCGGCCGAGCCGGATGAAGGAGCCGAGTTCCAGGCCGCGGCCCACTTCCGCCAGCGCACGCGAGTTGACCACCGCGGCCCGCAATTTGGCCAGCTGGCCTTCAGGCAGGTCGGGGTGGGTGCGGTACAGCGTGTCCGTGACCACCAGGCCGAGCACCGAGTCCCCGAGGAATTCGAGCCGCTCGTTGGTGGGCAGACCGCCGTTCTCGTACGCGAACGAACGATGGGTCAGCGCACGCACCAGAAGGGCGGACTCCAGCCGATAGCCGAGCCGCCCTTCCAGAAGCGTGGGGGACGAGGCCGTACTGACGTTGTCTGCCTGCTTCTTGGCAGTGGACAGTTCAGACATCGTGCCTCTCACCAGCCGCTCAGACCTCGAGGACCTGGCGCTTGTTGTACGTGCCACAGCTCGGGCACGCGATGTGCTGGAGCTTCGGCTCCTGGCAGCGCTCGCACGACACCAGGGTGGGGACCGCAGCCTTCCACTGCGACCGGCGGTGGCGCGTGTTGCTGCGCGACATCTTCCGCTTCGGAACAGCCACGGCTACTTCTCCTGCTTCTCGTCGGCGCCAGCTGCGGCGCCGCCCATGTTGTCCTTCTCGCCGTCCTTGACGGTTTCGGCGAGTCCCTGCAATGCCGCCCAACGGATGTCGACGGCGTCGTGGTGGTGACCGGGATTCTCGTCCAGCCTGATTCCGCATTCGGAACACAGGCCGGCACAGGTCTCCCGGCACACCGGCTGCATCGGCAGTGCGAGCACCACCGCATCACGCAGCACAGGTTCGAGGTCGAACAGTCCGTCCTCGATGAACAGCGTGTCCTCGTCGTCCTCGGCGTCGTCGCCGGGTTCCGCACGGGTGCGGCCCCGGTCATCGGCGTCGTGGTACGAGAACAGCTCCTGGAAGTCCGCCTCGACCGGTTGGCCCAGCGGCTCCAGACACCTTACGCACTCCCCCTCGGCCGTCGCACGGGCGGTGCCGGTGACGAGCACGCCCTCCATGACGGATTCGATACGGAGAGTCAGCTCCACCGGGCCGCCCTCGGGCGTGCCGATGACTCCGCCGATGCCGAAGTCCTGGGGCGCGGGGACCGTCCTGGTCAGCTTCCTGAGCGCACCAGGACGCCGCCCCAGCTCGTGTGTGTCGAACACGAGGGGGTCGCGGTGGTCGAGGCGCGCGTTCAGGGCTGTTCCAACTTTCGGATCGTGGAGGGGCCGCCGCGGTGTCGCGGAAACGAAGAGGGCAGCGGGGGCCGCGGACATACACGCGGCCGAAGAGCCAGGGTACTGGACCGGCCGCCGTAGGCCCAATCCGGGCCCCGGGTGCGTCAGCGGCCCTGTTCGTACCGGCGCAGCTGGTCCAGGTCGATCATGCTGGTGTCGAAGAGGCTGGTCTCGTCCAGGGCGCCCTGCTGGTCGGGGTGGGCCTGGCCGGGCTGGTGCTGCGGTGGCTGCGGGACGGGCGGCTGCTGGCCGGCGGGCTGCTGCCAGCCGTAGTTCGGGTCGTACCCCTGGGCCTGGCCCTGGTCCTGGCCGTACCCCTGCGTGACGGGGGGCTGCTGCGGGTACGCGTACGGATCCTGCTGGTAGCCGCCCCCGTAGGTGTCCTGCTGGCCGTATCCGGCGTACGCCTGGTCGGGGTACGCGGGGTCCTGGTAGCCGGTCTCCTGGTACGCGGCGGCCGGCTGCCCGTAGGCGGGGTCCACGTACGGCTGCTGGGCGGGGATCTGGGGCAGCTGCGCGGCCGCCGCGTCCTGGGCGGCGGGCTGCTCGCGCGGCACCTCCGCGAGGTCCGCCCAGTGGTCGGCGTCGCTGGTGCGCATCTGGGGGCCCGCCGCGTCCTGGGCGGCGAGGTGCGCGGCCAGGTCGTCGATCTCGGTCCTGCCCAGCAGCTTCTGCCGGCCGCGCCCGACGGCTTCGAGGGTCTTGGAGAGGACCGCCTCGAAGGCGCCGATCTTGGCGTCCACGTACTCGTCGGCGCGCCGGATCAGGGTCTCCGGGTCGGTGCTGTGCTCGGGGGCGTCGTCGGCGTCGTCGCCCTCGGAGCCGTACCCCTGCTCACCGCGGCCCGGGTCGCGGCCCAGCAGCTTCTCGCGGCCCCGGTCGACGGAGCCGATGGTCTTGGTGAGGACGACCTCGAAGTTGGCGAGCTTGGAGTCGACGTAGTCGTCGGCCTCGGCCTTGACCTCGGCGGCGTCCCTGCGGGCCTCGGAGAGGATCCGGTCGGCCTCCTCCTGGGCGCGGCGGGCGACCGCCGTGTCGGAGATGAGGGTGGTGCGTTCCGCGTGGGCGGCGCCGATGATGCGGTCGGCCTCCTGGCGGGCCTGGGCGGCGAGCTGTTCGTGGCCGCCGAGCAGTTCCTGGGCCTGGGCCAGCGAGCCGGGGAGCGCGTCGCGCACCTCCTCCAGCATCGCGAGCAGCTCGGCGCGGTTCACCACGCAGGACGCCGACATGGGCATGGAGCGGGCACTGCCCACCGTGTCGACGATCTCGTCGAGCTTCTTCTGCACGTCCACCGGTGCTCGCCACTCTCTCAGCTGGTTTGGAGACGGACGCAACGACTGTACGGCCAGTGGGAGCCGCTCCGACACCAGATGAGGGGCCGCCGGTCCGTCAGGACGTGCCGAGGCGGGCGGCGAGGGCGCGGTGGACGGCCGGGGGGATCAGGTGGGAGACGTCTCCGCCCCAGGTCGCGACCTCTTTGACGAGGGAGGAGGAGAGGAAGCTGTACACGGGGTTGGTGGGGACGAACAGAGTCTCGACACCCGAAAGGCCGTGATTCATCTGGGCCATCTGGAGTTCGTAGTCGAAGTCGCTGACCGCGCGCAGGCCCTTGACGATGGCGGGGATGTCGCGCTGCTTGCAGAAGTCGACGAGCAGGCCGTGGAAGGCCTCCACCTCCACGTTGCCGAACTCGGAGGTGACCTCGCGGATCAGGTCGATCCGCTCGTCGATCGTGAACAGCCCTTTTTTGGACTTGTTGATCATCACCGCCACGTGCACGACGTCGTACAGCTTGGAGGCGCGGGCGATGATGTCGAGATGTCCATTGGTGATGGGGTCGAAGGACCCCGGACAGACGGCGCGGCGCAACTGAATTCCCTCGCTCTCCGGTCCGGTCATGGTGCGTCTTCGCACGTAGAGGCGGCGCGACCGTACCAAAACGTTCCCTCGCCGTAGCGACGGGACCGCAGGGGCTCGAATCCCCCCGGCCAGCCGAACTCCCCGCCTCTGGTGCTGCGTTCCACGGTGGCGACGGCGTCGCCCGTGAGCCACCCCTGAGTGCGGAGTGTGAGGAGGATCTCCCGAAGATCGTCGTCGGTGACGGCGTACGGCGGATCGAGGAAGACCAGGTCGTACGGGGCGTCGGGGGCCGGTCCCGTGACGATCTGCTCGGCCTTGCCGGTACGGACCTCGGCGCCGGGCAGGCCGAGGGTCCTGACGTTCTCCCGGACGGTCCTGGCGGCGCGCGGGTCGGACTCCACGAGCAGGGCGTGTACGGCGCCCCGGGACAGGGCTTCCAGGCCGATGGCGCCCGACCCGGCGTAGAGGTCGGCGATCCGGACGCCTTCGAGGGTGCCGAGGAGCGATCCCCAGCTGGAGAAGAGCCCCTCGCGCGCCCGGTCGGAGGTGGGGCGGGTGCCGGTGCCGGGCGGGACGGCGAGCCGGCGTCCGCCGGCGGAACCGGCGATCACGCGGGTCATGGGGGTCGCGAACCTCGGTTTTCGTGGGGACGGGGGGATGGAGGGATGGACGGAAGGGAGCGGGACTGCTGCTCTCACGATAGGGCGTACGACCCGGCCGGGCCCTGTCAGCCCTTGTCCAGGTAGCGCTCCCGCTCGGCGTCCAGCAGCGCGTCCAGGGTCATCCGCAGCTCCGGGTAGCCCGCCAGCTCCGGGTCCTCGGCGACCACCGCGACGGCCTCCTCGCGGGCCGCCGCGATGATCTCCTCGTCGTCGATGACGGCGAGCATCCGCAGGGACGAGCGCACCCCGGACTGGGCCTGGCCGAGGACGTCGCCCTCGCGGCGCTGCTCCAGGTCGATACGGGACAGCTCGAAGCCGTCCAGGGTGGCCGCGACCGCGCCGAGCCTGGCCCGCGCCGGGCTCGCCTCGGGCATGTCCGTGACCAGCAGGCAGAGCCCGGGGGCCGAGCCGCGCCCGACCCGGCCGCGCAGCTGGTGCAGCTGGCTGACGCCGAACCGGTCCGCGTCCATGATCACCATCGCGGTCGCGTTCGGCACGTTCACCCCGACCTCGATGACCGTCGTCGCGACCAGGACGTCCACCTCGCCGGCGGCGAAGCGGCGCATCACGGAGTCCTTGTCGTCGGGCTGCATCCGGCCGTGCAGGATCTCGATCCGCAGACCGGCCAGGAGCCCTTGGGCCAGGTGGGCGGCGACCTCCACGACGGCGAGCGGCGGACGCTTCCCGTCCTCCTCGGCGGCCTTGTCGGCCGCTTTCCCCGCGGACTTCCCCTTGGCCGGCTTCTTCTTCCCCGTCTCGTCCTCGTCGTCCCCGATCCGCGGGCACACGACATACGCCTGGTGGCCCTTGCCGACCTCCTCGCGCACCCGCTCCCACGCGCGGGCCAGGAAGTGCGGCTTGTCCTCGGCCGGGACGACATGGCTGGCGATCGGCAGCCGCCCGGCGGGCAGCTGGTCCAGCACCGACGTCTCCAGGTCGCCGAAGACCGTCATGGCGACCGTACGGGGAATGGGGGTGGCCGTCATGACCAGCAGGTGCGGGGGCTGCTTGCCCTTGGAGCGCAGGGCGTCGCGCTGCTCGACGCCGAAGCGGTGCTGCTCGTCCACCACGACCAGGCCGAGGTCGTGGAACTTCACCTTGTCCTCGATCAGGGCGTGCGTACCGATCACGATCCCGGCCTCGCCGGTGACCAGGTCGAGCAGCGCCTGGCGCCGGGCCGCCGTGCCCATGGAGCCGGTGAGCAGCACGACCTTCGTCGCCTTCTCGGCGCCGCCGAGCATGCCGCCCTGGGCCAGCTCGCCCATCATTTCCGTGATCGACCGGTGGTGCTGCTGGGCGAGGACCTCGGTCGGGGCGAGCATCGCGGCCTGTCCGCCCGCGTCCACGACGGTGAGCATCGCCCGCAGCGCGACGAGGGTCTTCCCCGAGCCCACCTCTCCCTGGAGCAGCCGGTGCATGGGGTGTTCGGTGGCGAGGTCGGCGAAGATCTCGGCGGTGACCTTGAGCTGGCCGTCGGTGAGGGTGAAGGGCAGGCTCGCGTCGAGGGCGTCCAGCAGCCCGCCCGCGACCGGTTTCCGCGCCACGGCGGGGAGTTGGGCGTCGGCGTGGCGGCGCCGGGCGAGCGCGACCTGGAGGACGAACGCCTCGTCCCACTTCAGCCGCTCGCGCGCGTCCGCGATGTCCGCGCGGGTCTCGGGCCGGTGGACCTTGAGCAACGCCTCGGGCAGGGAGGCGAAGCCGCGTCCGTCGCGGAGGGCGGGCGGCAGCGGGTCCAGGGCCTCGGCGGCCCGGGGCAGGACCGCGTCGACCGCCTTGGTGATCTTCCAGGACTCAAGGCCCTTGCAGGCGGGGTAGATCGGGATGAGCCTGCCCGCGAACGCGTCGACCGCGTCCTCGCCGCTGTCGGTGCCGAGCGTGACGTACGTCGGATGGGCCAGCTGGAGCTTGCGGTTGAACACGGACACCTTGCCGGCGAACATGCCGCGGCTGCCGGGCGGCAGGTCCTTGTGCGGCTTGTGGATGCCCCGGCCGAAGAAGACCAGCTGGAGCCGGCCGCTGCCGTCGGTGAGGGTGATCTCCAGACGCTGGCCCGAGCCGCCTCCGTACCGCACGATCCGGGAGTCGGCGACCTGGGCGACCACCGTCACGTCCTCCTCCAGCGGCAGGTCGGCGAGCGTGGTCAGCTGGCCGCGCTCCTCGTACCGCCGGGGGTAGTGGTGCAGCAGATCGCCGACCGTGTGCAGGTCGAGCTGCTCGGCCATCACCTTCGCGGTGGCGGGGCCGAGCGTCTTCGTGAGGGATTCGTCCAGCGCTGACACACGATCCATTGCACACCACGGCACTGACAGAGAGCTACTCCACGCCGATGAGCAGGGGCGCGGACTGCCGGCCGCCCCGGTAGACGACGGTGTCGACCGCGAGATGCCCTTCCCGTACGTGCGCCTCCAGGCGGTCGGCGAGGGCGTCGGGCACGTCCTCGCCGAGGACCAGCGTCACCAGCTCGCCGCCCGCGAGGAGCATCCGGGTGAGCACGGCCTCGGCGGTGGCGGCGAGATCCGCGCCGATGACCGCCACGTCGCCCTCGATCAGGCCCAGGACGTCCCCGGCCTGGCAGATGCCCGCCATGGTCCAGGACTGCCGTTCCGCGACCGCCAGTTCGGCGTAGCGGGTGGCGCCGGCCGCGGAGGTCATCGCCACGACGTCCTCGTCGAAGCGGCGGTCGGGCTGGTGGACGGCGAGGGCCGCGATGCCCTGGACGGCGGCCCGGGTGGGGATGAGGGCGACCCGTACCCCTTCGGCGCGGGCCTGCTCGGCCGCCGCGGCGGCGGTGTGGCGCAGGGCCGCGTCGTTGGGCAGCAGCACCACCTCGCGGGCGTGCGCGCGCCGGATCGCCTCGACCAGTTCGCCGCTGGCGGGCGGCTCGCCGGGGCGCGCGAGCACGGTGGTGGCGCCGGCCTCCGCGCAGAGCCCGGCAAGGCCCTCACCGGGGACGACGGCGACGACGGCCCGCTGGACCTGCTCCGGGGCCCGTTCCGCCGCGCCGAAGTGGGTGATCCTGATGCGGTACGGGCGTCCCGCCTCGACCCCGGCCTCCACGGCGGCGCCGGCGTCGTCCACGTGGATGTGCACGTTCCACAGCCCGTCCCCGCCGACGACGACCAGGGAGTCGCCCAGCCGGTCGAGCCGGGCGCGCAGCCGGGTCACGGCGTCGTCGCCGGCCTCCAGCAGGTAGATCACCTCGAAGGCGGGGCCGTCGTCGGCGTCGCAGGAACCGAAGGCGCCGGGCCCTTCGTCGGCCGGCGACACGACCGGCTCCCCGGGCCGCCGGGGCGCGGCGGTGAAGGCCGCGGGCGCCTGCCCCGAGAGGGCCTGGACGAGGGCGCCCAGGACGGCGAGGAGTCCCCGGCCCCCCGCGTCCACGACCCCGGCGCGGTCGAGGACGGCGAGCTGTCCGGGGGTGGCGTCCAGGGCCGTACGGGCTCCGGCGTGGGCGGCGCGCGCGGTGGCGGCCGTACCGCCCCGGGCCTGTTCGGCGGCGTCCGCCGCCGCCGAGGCGACGCTGAGGATCGTGCCCTCGACGGGGTGCGCGACGGCCTCCCGGGCGAGCCCGGCGGCCCGGCGCAGCGCCCGCGCGAGGTGGTCCCCCTCACCGGCCCCGTCGGCGCCGTGCGTCTCCCGCGTGCCGTCGTCCGCCAGCACGTCCGCCATGCCCCGCAGCAACTGCGCCAGGATCGTCCCCGAGTTGCCCCGGGCCCCGATCAGCGCGCCGTGCGCCATGGCCCGTACGGCGTCCCCCGCCGCGGGCACGGACCCCCCGGTCTCGTGCGCGGCGAACACCGCCTCGACGGCGTGCGCCGCGGATTCGACGGTCAGGTAGAGGTTGGTGCCGGTGTCGCCGTCCGCGACCGGGTAGACATTCGTCGCGTCGATCTCCTCGCGCTCCCGCCCAAGGGCCTCCAGAGCCAGTGAGCACCAGCTCCGCACCGTTTCGGCGTCGAGGGTCTGCGGCACCGGGTGGTCCTCCTTGGGCGGCCTTCACGGCCTGGGCTGGCGGGCTGGACGCAGGGTAACCCCCGGGGCCGCCCGCGCCCCCCAGGGGTGAGAGGGGGCGGACGGGACCGGGAGGGGGGCCGGGCGGGTCGTGGTAGTTTCGTTGTACCGAGGCAGCCGTTGTATGCTGCTCCGGTTGCCCGACGAGAGTCGGGCCATTCCCCCGGCTAGGCCACATCAACTCGTTGATTCGGGCACGTCGGATTTCTCTGTACGTACATCTGAAGTCTTTGGAGTGACCCGTGGCTGCCAACTGCGACGTCTGCGGCAAGGGGCCGGGCTTCGGCAACAGCATTTCCCACTCGCACCGCCGCACGTCCCGTCGCTGGAACCCGAACATCCAGCGCGTGCGTGCCGTGGTCGGTCGGACGCCGAAGCGGCTCAATGTCTGCACCTCGTGCATCAAGGCCGGCAAGGTCTCGCGCTGACGCCTGCGTCGTAGCGCAGCCCCTGCGGTTGCCTTGAAGAGCCGGTCCACCTCGGTGGGCCGGCTTTTTGCCGTGCTCACCCGCCGTCACAGACCCCGGCGGAAGCGCCACGCGTGATCGACCGGGCCGATGCCGCCGCCCAGCGGGAAGCCGTGCGCGAGCGCGCCGGTGACGTACTCCTTGGCCGCGACCACGGCCTCCACCACCCCCTGCCCGTTCGCCAGGCCCGAGGCTGTCGCGGAGGCGAGCGTGCAGCCCGTGCCGTGCGTGTGGCGGTTGCTGTGGCGGGGGGCGCGCAGCCAGTGTTCCTCGGTGCCGTCGGTGAGCAGGTCGACGGCGTCGCCCGGCAGGTGCCCGCCCTTGACGAGCGCCCAGCGGGGCCCGAAGTCCAGGACGGCGTCCGCCGCCCGGCGCATGGACGCTTCGTCCGTCACCTGTACGCCGGTGAGCTGGGCGACCTCGTCCAGGTTGGGGGTGGCGACGGTGGCGACGGGCAGCAGCTTCGTCCGTACCCCGTCCAGCGCGGAGTCGGCGAGCAGCGGGTCCCCGTGCTTGGAGACGCCGACCGGGTCCACGACCACCGGGGCGTCCGTCGCGGCGAGCAGGTCCGCGACGGCCTCGACCAGTCCGGCCGAGGCGAGCATGCCGGTCTTCACGGCCTGGACGCCGATGTCGTCCACCACGGCGCGGTACTGGGCCCGTACCGCCTCCACCGGCAGCTCCCAGGCGCCCTGGACCCCGAGGGAGTTCTGCGCGGTGACGGCGGTGAGCACGCTCATGCCGTGCACCCCGAACGCCAGCATCGTCTTGAGGTCGGCCTGGATGCCCGCGCCGCCGCCGGAGTCGGAACCGGCGACGGTGAGGACGCGGGCGGGCACGAAGGGGGGAGAGGAGCTCACCCGGCCGAATCTACCGCGCGTCCTCGATGTCCCCGAAGTGGTCCCAGCCGCCCTTGCTCGTCCAGGGCGCCCCGTCCACCGTCACCTGCGGCAGCGCGGACGGGTGAAGGACCTCGCCGATCACCTTCCAGCGGGCGGGGAGTTTCACGTCCGGCGGGAAGGTCGCCACGATCGCGTGGTCCTCTCCCCCGGTCAGCACCCACTGGAGCGGGTCGATCCCGACCGCCTGGCCGATGTCGTGCATCTGCTGCGGGATGTCGACCAGTCCGGACCGCAGGTCGATCCTGACCTTGCTGGCGTCCGCGATGTGCCCGAGGTCCGCGACCAGCCCGTCGCTGACGTCGGTCATGGCGGTGGCGCCGAGTCCGGCCGCCGCGGGGCCCGCGTGGTACGGCGGTTCGGGCCTGCGGTGGGCCTCCACGAAGGCACGGGGCGAGCGGAAGCCGCGGGAGAGCACCGCGTGCCCGGCGGCCGACCAGCCCAACCAGCCGGTGTACGCGACCACATCACCGGGGAGCGCGCCCGACCTGACCACCGGGTCGTGGCCCCGCAGGTCGCCGAGGGCCGTGATGGCGAGGGTGATGGTGTCACCGCGCACGACGTCACCGCCGACCACGGCCGCGCCCGCGACCTGGCACTCGTCGCGGATGCCGTCCATCAGCTCGGTGGGCCAGGTGACCGGGAGTTCGGCCGGCACGACCAGGCCGAGCAGCAGCGCGGTGGGTACGGCGCCCATCGCCGCGATGTCGGCGAGGTTCTGCGCGGCGGCCTTGCGGCCGACGTCGTACGCCGTGGACCAGTCGCGGCGGAAGTGCCGGCCCTCCAGCAGGAGGTCCGTACTGGCCACGACCCTGCGGTCGGGCGCGGCCACGACCGCGGCGTCGTCGCCAGGGCCCAGCCGGACCGCCGGGGTGGTGGTCAGCCGGGAGGTGAGCTCCCTGATGAGGCCGAACTCCCCCAACTCGCCCACGGTTCCCTTCACCGAGACTCCCCTCTCATCGCCGGCCGCGCCTGCGGTCGCGGGCCGTCACTGCTGTCGGTTCCGTCAAGAGACACGTCAACTTATGTTTTCCGTACGCCACCCGGGGGCGCCATCGGGCCCCCGGGTCTCCCCGTGGCCCGCGACGACGCGATACCGTGGCGTCTCTTTCCCCCACATGATCCTCGTGGCCGCCCTGGAGGTTCCGTGGTACAGGCGTACATCCTTATCCAGACCGAGGTGGGCAAGGCGACAACCGTCGCCGAGACCATCGCCAAGCTCACAGGAGTGATACACGCCGAGGACGTGACAGGCCCCTACGACGTCATCGTCCGCGCCCAGGCGGACACCGTCGACGAGCTGGGCCGCATGGTGGTCGCCAAGGTCCAGCAAGTGGACGGCATCACCCGCACCCTGACCTGCCCCGTCGTTCACCTGTAGCCCCCGTCTACGCTTGGCCGGTGACCGTTACCCGCCGCCGGCTCTTCCGCCGCAGGCTATCCGGCCGTCCGACGCTTTGCCTGCCCGCCGTCGCCCTGCTCCTGGCCGCGGCGGGCTGCTCGTCCGCGGACGAGGGTTCTCCGGTCACCGTTCCCCGCCCCTCCGCCGAGGCGGCGAAGCTGTGCGGCGCCCTGCACGAGGCGCTGCCGGGGAGGCTCGGGGGGCTGGACCGGGACGATCCCCGGCCGCGTTCCGAACTGACGGCCGGGTGGGGGGACGACGCGATCGTACTGCGCTGCGGGGTCCCCCGCCCCGGGGAGATGGACGATCCCCGGGCGAACGCGGTGGAGGCCGACGGCGTCAACTGGATGCTGGAACAGCTCGACTCGGGGGCGCGCTTCACGACCACGTACCGGAAGGCGTACGTGGAGGTCACCCTGGGCCCGCGCTTCGCCAACGACGCGACACCGCTGGCCGCGCTGGCCGCCCCGGTGGCGAGGACGATCCCGAGCAGTCTCTGAGGGGTACGGGTACGGCCCCGCGGCCCTGACGGGACCGCGGCCTCCGGGAGAGGCCGCGGCGACGCGTCAGCGCAGGCCGGTCGGGCGGCGCAGGGCCGCCTGGATCAGCAGGTCGACCAGTTCCGGGTAGCCGACACCGGTCTCCTGCCACATGCGGGGGTACATCGAGATCGGGGTGAAGCCCGGCATCGTGTTGATCTCGTTGATGACGAAATCCCCGTCCTCGGTGAGGAAGAAGTCCGCGCGGACCAGGCCCTCGCAGGACGCCGCCTCGAACGCCTCGACCGCGAGCCGCCGCACCTCGGCGGTCTGCTCCTCGGTCAGCGGCGCGGGCACCAGACCGGCGGCGGAGTCGATGTACTTGGCCTCGAAGTCGTAGAAGTCGTGGGCGGTGACGGGCGGGATCTCGGCGGGCACGCTCGCGCGCGGCCCGTCCTCGAACTCCAGTACCCCGCACTCGATCTCCCGGCCGCGCAGCAGCGACTCCACCAGGATCTTGGGGTCGTGGCGCTGGGCCTCGGCGATCGCGTCGTCGAGACCGGAGAGGTCGTCGACCTTGGTGATGCCCATGGAGGAGCCGGCGCGCGCGGGCTTCACGAAGAGCGGCCAGCCGTGCTCGGCGGCGAAGTCCACGATCTTCTTGCGGGCGGCGGCGCCCTTGGCGCCCTCGGGGCCCTGCTCCCACTCGCGGGGGCGGATCACCACGTACGGGCCGACGGGCAGCCCGAAGGAGGTGAACACCCGCTTCATGTACTCCTTGTCCTGGCCGACGGCCGAGGCGAGGACCCCCGCGCCGACGTACGGGACGCCGGAGAGCTCCAGCAGGCCCTGGAGCGTGCCGTCCTCCCCGTACGGGCCGTGCAGCACCGGGAAGACGACGTCGACCTCGCCCAGCACCTTGGGCACGGAACCCGGCTCGCTGTAGACGACCTCGCGGTTGGCCGGGTCCACGGAGAGGACCACCCCGCCGTCCAGCGACTCGGCGACGCTCTCGACGCTCGGCAGGACGCGGTCGGTGATGGCCATCCGCCCGGGGTCGTCCGCGGTGAGGGCCCAGCGGCCGTCCGCGGTGATGCCGATGGGCAGGACGTCGTACTTCGTACGGTCGATGGCGCGCAGGACGGCGCCGGCCGTGACCACCGAAATGCCGTGCTCGGAGCTACGGCCGCCGAAGACGACCGCCACACGCGGCTTGCGGGCCTGCCGCTCAGGGCTCTGGGAGGAGTTCTCGCTGCTCATATCGCGATGAGCGTACCCGGTGGACAGCGGCTCGTCAGCGGCCGACTCGGTGGCGTTCCCGCCCGGTGGCGTACGGCCCGGCGGCCCGCGGGGTCAGTGGCGTTCCGCCTTGGCGCTGCGCGACATCAGTTCCTTGAGCGCGACGAGCGGCGGCTTGCCGTTGTGGACGATGTCGACGACGGTCTCGGTCAGGGGCATGTCCACGCCGTGGCGCCGGGCCAGATCCAGCACGGACTCGCACGACTTGACGCCCTCGGCGGTCTGCCGGGTGACCGCGATGGTCTCCTGGAGGGTCATCCCGCGGCCGAGGTTGGTGCCGAAGGTGTGGTTGCGGGAGAGCGGCGAGGAGCAGGTGGCGATCAGGTCGCCCATGCCGGCCAGGCCGGAGAACGTCTGCGGGTCGGCGCCCATGGTCAGTCCGAGGCGGGTGGTCTCGGCGAGGCCGCGGGTCATCAGCGAGGCCTTGGTGTTGTCGCCGAGGCCCATGCCGTCCGCGATGCCGACGGCGAGCCCGATCACGTTCTTCACGGCGCCGCCCAGTTCGCAGCCGACGACGTCGGTGTTGGTGTAGGGGCGGAAGTACGGGGTGTGGCAGGCGGTCTGGAGGCGCCGGGCGACGTCCTCGTCCCGGCACGCGACGACGGCCGCGGCGGGCATACGGTCGGCGATCTCCTTGGCGAGGTTGGGGCCGCTGATCACCGCGACGCGCTCGGCGGGCGCCTTGGCGACCTCTTCGATGACCTCGCTCATCCGCTTGGCCGTGCCCAGTTCGATGCCCTTCATCAGGGAGACGAGCACCGTGTCGGAGGGCAGGACGGGAGCCCAGCGGGCCAGATTCTCGCGGAGGGTCTGGGAGGGCACGGTCAGGACGGTGAACTCGGCGCCGTCGGCGGCCTCCGCCGGGTCCGTCGTGGCCCGTACGCCCTCGGGCAGTTCGAGGCCGGGCAGGTAGTCGGGGTTGACGCGGGTGGTGTTGATGGCCTCGGCGACCTCGGGGCGGCGGGCCCAGAGGGTCACCTCGCACCCGGCGTCGGCGAGGATCATGGCGAACGCCGTGCCCCACGATCCCGCCGAGAAAACGGCGACGCGTGTCACTTGGAGCCCTCTTCCGCTTCCGCGGCCTTGCGCCGCTGTTCCGCCCTGGCCCTGCGGGGGTCGTACAACTCCGCGGGCACCGGTTCCCCGCGTACCTCCGCGAGCAGTTCCGTGATCGCGGCCATGATGACCTCGGTCGCCGCGCGCAGCACCTCGGGGGTGGGTTCCTGGCCCTCGAACCGCGAGAGGTCGACGGCGGGGCCCGCGAGGACCTTCAGCGTCTTGCGCGGGAAGAGCCGTACCGGCCGTTCCTTGGCGTACGGCGGGAGCGCGAGGTGGGAGCCCCACTGGGCGACGGGGATGACCGGGGCCTTGGTGAGCAGGGCGACGCGGGCCGCGCCGCTCTTGCCCGCCATGGGCCACAGGTCGGGGTCGCGGGTGAGGGTGCCCTCGGGGTAGAAGACGACACATTCGCCCCGCTCGATGGCGTCGACGGCGGCCTGGAACGCGTCCAGCGCGTTGGTGCTCTCGCGGTAGACGGGGATCTGGCCGGTGCCGCGGAGCATCATGCCGACGAAGGAGCCCCTGAAGAGCGCGGCCTTCGCCAGGAATCGCGGGACGCGGCCGGTGTTGTACTGGAAGTGACCGTACGACAGAGGGTCGAGATACGAATTGTGGTTGACGGCGGTGATGAATCCGCCGTCGGCCGGAATGTGCTCCATGCCCCGCCAGTCCCGCTTGAACAGAACGATCAGCGGCGGTTTTGCGATGACGGCCGCCAGGCGGTACCAGAAGCCGATTCTGCGGCGGGACACTCGTGACACCTTCCTCCTCGGGAGCCGGATCGCGATCCGGCGGCCCGGGGCCACGTCTCGCCCCGGGGTCGTGCGCTGTCGAGAACACCGTACGCCCCGGCCCGGGGAGCGGGCCTGCGAGCGGGACACGGCCGGGCAACAATAGGGGGCCGGTACACGCAGGTACGCACCCGGCACGCACCGAGGGAGAGTTCGCCACGGACACCGACCCGACCGCCCGCTGGTCCCTGGTCGTCCCGCTCAAGCCGCTCAGCCTGGCCAAGAGCAGGCTGGCCGGGGCCCTGGGCGGTGCTCTGCGCCCCCGGCTGGCCCTGGCGTTCGCCCAGGACACGGTCGCCGCCGCGCTGGCCTGCCCGGCCGTGCGGGACGTCGTGGTGGTCACGGACGATCCCGCGGCGGGGGCGGAGCTGGCCGCGCTGGGGGCGCGCGTCGTACCGGACACGCCGGCCGCCGGTCTCAACGCGGCGCTGGCGCACGGGGCCGCGGTGGCGCGGAGCCGGGATCCGCGCGCGCCGGTGGCCACGCTCAACGCGGACCTGCCGGCGCTGCGCCCCGCCGAGCTGGCCCGGGTGCTCGGTGCCGCGCGCGCATTTCCGCGGGCATTTCTCGCGGACGCCGCCGGAATCGGCACCACTTTGCTGGCGGCGGCCCCGGGCGCGGAATTGAATCCGGCTTTCGGTGGTCGTTCCCGGGCCCGGCATTTGTCGTCGGGCGCGGTGGAAATTCTGCTGACCGGGGTGGATTCGGTACGGCGGGACGTCGACACGGGCGCGGACCTGCTGGTGGCGGTGGCGCTGGGGCTCGGCCCGCGGACGGCCGCGCGGTACGCCGACCGCTACGCTGCGGGCATGCAGGCGACCGCTTACACGTACGAGTCAGAGAGCCGCAGCGGGAGTGTGCTGCTGGACGACGGCACCCCGGTGGAGTTCGACGCGCCGGCCTTCGACGCGGGCGGGCTGCGGCTGCTGCGGCCCGGCCAGCGGGTGCGCATCGAGACCGAGGGCGAGGGCGCGTCCCTGCGCGTCACGCTGGTGACGCTCCAGACCTTCTGAGGCCCGGACCTTCTGAGCCCAGGCCGTCCGAGCCTGGACCTTCTGAGCCCGGGCTTTCCGAGCGGAACGCCGCGGGCCGGGCTCCCCGAGGGGAGCCCGGCCCGGCGCGTGAGTCGCCCTGTTGTCGCTTACTTCCCCCTGGCGGCGGTCTTCTTCGCGGTGGTGGTGCGGGACGCGGCCTTCCTCGCCGGCGCCTTCTTGGCGGTCGCCTTCTTGGCCGGCGCGGTCTTCTTCGCGGTGGCCTTCTTGGCGGTGGACTTCGACGCCGACGACGTGGCCTTCTTCGCCGTGGTCTTCTTGGCCGCGCTGGTCTTCTTCGCGGTGGTCTTCTTGGCGACCGTCCGCTTGGCCGCCGTCTTGGCGGTCGTGGCCTTCTTGGCGGTGGCCTTCTTCGCCGCGGCCTTCACCGTCGTACGGGTGGAAGCACCGCCCGAGAGGCTGCCCTTGGGGGCCTTCTTGACCGCCACGTCGTTCTTGGGGAGCTTCTTCGAGCCGCTGACCAGGTCCTTGAAGCCCTGACCCGCGCGGAAGCGCGGCACCGAGGTCTTCTTGACCCGGACCCGCTCACCCGTCTGCGGGTTACGCGCGTAACGCGCCGGGCGGTCGACCTTCTCGAACGAGCCGAAGCCGGTGACCGAGACCCGGTCGCCTGCGACGACCGCGCGGACGATCGCGTCCAGTACCGCGTCGACCGAGTCCGCGGCCTGCTGGCGGCCGCCGACCTTGTCCGCAATCGCTTCTACGAGCTGCGCCTTGTTCACGTCTTCCCCTTCGGAGACATTGCCAGAACGAAAGTGTTCAAGCTTTTTCGCACGTTAGGCAGATATATACCGCAAATCAAACACGAAACGGGCTAATCACCCTAGTGCCGCAACGAAGTCGGCCCGGCGGAGTTCCGCGGAGGTCAGTCGCCTTCCGGAAATCGACCCTCGTCGAGGTCCTTCGTCAAGCGGTCCAGACGCCTTGCCGCATCCGGGAGATCGTGCTTCGCCGCAGCCGTGATGACCAGCAGCTTCCGGGTGAGCGCCATGCGTACGCCCTCCGGGACTTGCAGTCCACGCACCTTCGCGTGTGCCTCTTTCAGTTGTTCGGCGACCAACCCGTAAAGCTTGAGTTGGTTGTCGGGTTCCATGCACCGATTGTGCCATCTGGGGCGAGTTGTCGCCCGGCGGGGTCTCAACAAGCAACTGCACCCCCTGCCGGGAGGCAGGGGGTGCAGGAGGGGAAAAGCGCTGATCAGGCGGTAATGGTGCGTGGTTTGAAGGACGGCCTGGAGGCCTCGTAGGAGGCGATGTCGCCTTCGTTCTGAAGGGTGAGGCTGATGTCGTCGAGCCCGTTCAGCAAGCGCCAGCGGGCGTTCTCGTCAAGGTCGAAATCAGCCGTCAGCACTGCTCCATCGGAGGAGCCGGCCCGCACCTGCCGCTGTTCCAGGTCCACGGTGACCTCGGCCGTGGGGTCCTTCTCCACGAGCTCCTGGAGGGCGTCCACGACGGACTGGTCCAGAACCACGGTCAGCAGACCGTTCTTGAGCGAGTTGCCCCGGAAGATGTCGGCGAACCGGGACGAGACGACGGCCTTGAAGCCGTAGTTCTGCAAGGCCCAGACGGCGTGTTCGCGGGAGGATCCGGTGCCGAAGTCGGGTCCGGCGACCAGGACCGTGGCCCCGGCGTACTCGGACCGGTTGAGGACGAACTCCGGATCCTTGCGCCAGGCCTCGAAGAGCCCGTCCTCGAACCCGTCCCTGGTGACCTTCTTGAGCCAGTGGGCGGGGATGATCTGGTCGGTGTCCACGTTGCTGCGGCGCAGCGGCACGGCCCGGCCGGTGTGGGTGGTGAAGGCTTCCATGGTTATCGCGCTCCAGCGGGCGTACGGGCGGCGTCGGCGTCGGACAGGTCGGCGGGCGAGGCCAGATGGCCCAGTACGGCCGTGGCGGCGGCGACCTGCGGGGAGACCAGGTGCGTACGGCCGCCCTTGCCCTGCCTGCCCTCGAAGTTGCGGTTGGAGGTGGACGCGGAGCGCTCGCCGGGCGCGAGTTGGTCGGGGTTCATGCCCAGGCACATCGAGCAGCCCGCGTGCCGCCATTCGGCTCCCGCGCCGGTGAAGACCTTGTCCAGGCCCTCGGCGACGGCCTGGAGCGCGACCCGTACGGACCCGGGGACGACCAGCATCCGTACGCCGTCGGCGACTTTGCGGCCCTCCAGGACCGAGGCCGCCGAGCGCAGGTCTTCGATGCGTCCGTTGGTGCACGAACCTACGAAGACGGTGTCGACCTTGATGTCGCGCAGCGCCTGTCCGGCGGTCAACCCCATGTACTCCAGGGCCTTTTCGGCGGCGTGGCGCTCCGAAGCGTCCTCGTACGAAGCCGGGTCGGGGACGTGCGAGGTGAGCGGCGCGCCCTGGCCGGGGTTGGTGCCCCAGGTGACGAACGGGGCCAGTTCGGCGGCCTGGATGAGGACCTCGGCGTCGAAGACGGCGTCGTCGTCGGTGCGCAGGGTGCGCCAGTACGCGACGGCGGCGTCCCAGTCCTCGCCCTCGGGGGCGTGGTCGCGGCCCTTGAGGTAGTCGAAGGTGGTGGCGTCGGGGGCGATCATGCCCGCCCTGGCGCCGGCCTCGATCGACATGTTGCAGATGGTCATCCGGGCCTCCATCGAGAGTTTCTCGATGGCCGAGCCCCGGTATTCCAGGATGTAGCCCTGGCCGCCGCCGGTGCCGATCCTGGCGATGATGGCGAGGATCAGGTCCTTGGCGGTGACCTCGGGGGGCAGTTCGCCCTCGACCGTGATGGCCATCGTCCTGGGGCGGGCCAGCGGCAGGGTCTGGGTGGCGAGGACGTGCTCGACCTGGCTGGTGCCGATGCCGAACGCGAGCGCGCCGAACGCGCCGTGGGTGGAGGTGTGGCTGTCGCCGCAGACCACGGTGGTACCGGGCTGGGTGAGCCCCAGCTGGGGGCCCACGACGTGGACGACGCCCTGCTCGACGTCGCCGAGCGGGTGCAGCCGTACGCCGAAGTCCGCGCAGTTCTTGCGGAGCGTCTCCAACTGGACGCGCGAGACCGGGTCCGCGATCGGCTTGTCGATGTCGAGGGTGGGAGTGTTGTGGTCCTCGGTCGCGATGGTGAGGTCGAGTCGCCTGACCTGCCGGCCGCCGAGACGGAGGCCGTCGAAGGCCTGGGGGCTGGTCACCTCGTGCAGCAGGTGCAGATCGATGTAGAGGAGGTCGGGCTCGCCCTCCGCCCGCCGGACGACATGATCGTCCCAGACCTTCTCCGCGAGTGTCCTACCCATCGCTTTCCCTCCGGCCGGCGGAGCGCCGGCACTTTTCGAGACGTGGGCCCGCGTCCGTACCCCTTCGTACCGGACGCCGGCGGGGACCCGTGGTCCGCGGGCCTGTCCCTACAGGTTGGCAAAGACCCCGGGAAAAGGAACTTGCGTTTCACAGAGTGAGACGCGAGTATCGTTGCATGGACAACTCTAGCGGCGTCGGCGTTCTCGACAAGGCTGCTCTCGTACTGAGCGCCCTGGAGTCCGGTCCGGCCACCCTCGCCGGGCTGGTCGCGGCGACCGGGCTCGCTCGACCCACGGCCCACCGGCTGGCCGTGGCTCTGGAACACCACCGGATGGTGGCGAGGGACATGCAGGGCCGGTTCATCCTGGGCCCCCGGCTGGCGGAGCTGGCCGCTGCGGCCGGCGAGGACCGCCTGCTGGCGACGGCGGGACCCGTGCTGACGCACCTGCGGGACGTGACGGGCGAGAGCGCGCAGCTCTACCGGCGCCAGGGGGACATGCGGATCTGTGTGGCGGCCGCCGAGCGGCTGTCGGGGCTGCGGGACACGGTCCCGGTCGGCTCGACGCTCACGATGAAGGCGGGCTCCTCGGCCCAGATCCTGATGGCGTGGGAGGAACCGGAGCGGCTGCACCGGGGTCTCCAGGGCGCCCGCTTCACGGCGACGGCCCTCTCGGGGGTACGGCGCAGGGGTTGGGCGCAGTCGATCGGCGAGCGCGAGCCCGGGGTGGCCTCGGTGTCGGCGCCGGTGCGGGGTCCGTCGAACCGGGTGGTCGCGGCGGTCTCGGTGTCGGGTCCCATCGAGCGGCTCACCCGCCACCCGGGCCGGATGCACGCGCAGGCCGTGATCGACGCGGCGGGCCGGCTGAGCGAGGCGCTGCGGCGTACGGGCTGAGGGGCCGGGGCGCCGGGGCACGGAAAAGGCCCTCCCCGCGGGGAGGGCCTTCCGGATATCTGCGTACGTACCCCCGACCGGATTCGAACCGGCGCTACTGCCGTGAGAGGGCAGCGTGCTAGGCCGCTACACAACGGGGGCGAGGACCAAGAGGTCCAGCTGGGCTACCAGGACTCGAACCTAGAACAACGGAACCAGAAACCGTCGTGTTGCCAATTACACCATAGCCCATGGTGATTTACGTCTTACCGTACCCCCGACCGGATTCGAACCGGCGCTACTGCCGTGAGAGGGCAGCGTGCTAGGCCGCTACACAACGGGGGCCTTAGCGATCCTGCGTCGACGCGTCCGGGTGCGACCCGAAAGCGTCGGAGAGAAGGATCTGTACCCCCGACCGGATTCGAACCGGCGCTACTGCCGTGAGAGGGCAGCGTGCTAGGCCGCTACACAACGGGGGCGTTGCAGAATGGTGTCTGCGCTGGGCTACCAGGACTCGAACCTAGACTAACGGAACCAGAAACCGTCGTGCTGCCAATTACACCATAGCCCACCAAAACTCAACCCCCTGACGGGGGTTTGCTTGGCTTGCGTCTCCCGGCCGGACCTTTCGGCCTTCCCGGGCGGCGCAGGAAGAACATTACCCGACAGCGGGCAGCGCTCCAAAACGAGTATCGGCGCCCGGCGGCCCGGGGAGCCGGACGGGCCCGGAAGCCCGTCCGGCCCGCCAGGAGACGGTCAGGCCGCCAGCTTGGCCAGTGCCGCGTCGATCCGGGCCAGCGTCCGCTCGCGGCCCAGCAGCTCCAGCGACTCGAAGAGCGGCAGCCCGACCGTACGGCCGGTGACCGCGACCCGGACCGGCGCCTGCGCCTTGCCCAGCTTGAGGCCGTGCTCCTCGCCGGCCGCGAGGACCGCGTTCTTGAGCGCCTCGGCGGTCCACTCCGAGTCGGCGATCTTCGTACGGGCGGTGGCCAGCAGCGCGTCCGCGCCCGGCTTCATCGCCTTCTCCCAGGACGCCTGGTCCTCCGCCGGCTCGTCCAGGAAGAGGAAGTCGACGTTGGCCGTGATGTCCGAGAGGACCGTGAGCCGGGTCTGGGCCAGCGGCGCCAGCTCCTCGAAGGCCGCCGCGTCGAAGGACTCGGGGGCCCACGGCGCGTGCGGCGCGCGCAGCCAGGGACCGCAGGCCTCGGTGAACGTCTTCACGTCCAGCAGCCTGATGTGGTCCGCGTTGACCGCCTCGGCCTTCTTGAGGTCGAAGCGCGCCGGGTTGGCGTTGACGTCCGCGATGTCGAACGCGGCGACCATCTCGTCCATGGAGAAGATGTCGCGGTCCGGGGCGAGCGACCAGCCCAGCAGCGAGAGGTAGTTGAGCAGCCCCTCGGGCAGGAAGCCGCGCTCGCGGTAGAGGTTGAGGGAGGACTGCGGGTCGCGCTTGGAGAGCTTCTTGTTGCCCTCCCCCATCACGTACGGGAGGTGTCCGAACGCCGGGACGCCCTTCGCCACGCCCAGCGCGGTCAGCGCCTGGTAGAGGGCGATCTGGCGCGGGGTGGACGACAGCAGGTCCTCGCCGCGCAGGACGTGCGTGATGTCCATCAGCGCGTCGTCGACCGGGTTGACGAGCGTGTAGAGGGGGGCGCCGTTGGCGCGGACGATGCCGTAGTCCGGGACGTTCTCCGGGGTGAAGGTCAGCTCGCCGCGGACCAGGTCCGTGAAGGTGATCGGCTCGTCGGGCATCCGGAAGCGGACGATGTGCGTGCGGCCCTCGGCCTCGTACGCCGCCTTCCGCTCCGCGCTCAGGTCCCGGCAGTGGCCGTCGTACCCGGACGGCTTGCCCGCCGCACGGGCCGCCGCGCGGCGCTCGTCCAGCTCCTCGGTGGTGCAGTAGCAGGGGTACGCGTTCCCCGCGGCCAGCAGCTGGTCCGCGATGTCGCGGTAGAGGTCCATCCGCTGCGACTGGCGGTACGGCGCGTGCGGGCCGCCGACCTCCGGGCCCTCGTCCCAGTCGAGCCCGAGCCAGCGCAGCGAGTCGAGCAGCTGTTCGTACGACTCCTCGGAGTCGCGCGCCGCGTCGGTGTCCTCGATGCGCAGGACCAGGGTGCCGCCGGTGTGGCGGGCGTAGGCCCAGTTGAAGAGGGCGGTGCGGACCAGGCCCACGTGCGGGTTGCCGGTCGGGGACGGACAGAAACGAACACGGACGGGGCCGTTAACCACGCTTGATCACCCTGTTGGTGAGAGTGCCGATGCCTTCGATGGAGACGGCGACCTCGTCGCCGACGCTGAGGGGGCCGACCCCGGCGGGGGTGCCCGTGAGGATGACGTCTCCGGGGAGCAGTGTCATGGCCTCGGTGATGTGGACGATCAGGTCCTCGATGGAGCGGACCATCTCGCTCGTACGGCCGAGCTGGCGCTGTTCACCGTTGACCGTGCACTGGACCGTGAGGTCCGAGGGGTCCAGTTCGGTCTCCACCCAGGGGCCGAGCGGGCACGAGGTGTCGAAGCCCTTGGCGCGGGCCCACTGCTTCTCGGTTTTCTGCGTGTCCCGGGCGGTGACGTCGTTGGCGCAGGTGTAGCCGAAGATGACGTCCTTGACGCGCTCGCGCGGGACCTCACGGCACAACCGGCCGATCACGACGGCCAGTTCGGCCTCGTAGTGCACGTCGTTCGAGAAGGAGGGGTATTCGATGGCGTCGCCCGAGCCGATCACGGAGGTGGTGGGCTTGAAGAACGCCACCGGCACCTCGGGGACCTCGTTGCCGAGCTCCGCCGCGTGCTCCGCGTAGTTGCGGCCGATGGCCACGACCTTGTTGGGGAGCACCGGCGGCAGGAGCCGCACCTTGCTCAGCGGCACCTTGGTGCCGGAGAGCTCGAAATCGGTGTACGGAATGCCCCTGATGATGTCGAGGACGAGGCCGGCGGGGTCGCCGCCGTCGCCCTCGACCGCGCCGAAGGCGACATTGCCGTCGATGGAGAATCTGGCGATGCGCACGGGTGCTGTCGCCCCTCACTGTCACTTGCTGGCCTGCTGGAGACTGACACTCCAGGCTAGCCGGTGCGGGGTGGCGCGCTCGCGTGCGACCGCCGGGGCCGCCGGGTGCCGCCGGGGCCGGGGCCGTACCCCGCTACTGGGCGGGTTCCGCGTCGGGAACCTTGTACGGCGCCGGGGCGTCCATCAAAATCGTGCGGCGGGGGTTGGCCGTGCGGTTCGGCAGAGTGACGGAATGTTCCGGGCGCTCCGTGGGTACAAGTTCCCCCGCGTCCTTCAGGTGCGCCAGCGTGGTGCGCCGGGGGTTGGCGGTGGTGCGGAACAGCTTCGTCGTCTTCATCTGTGTGTCGGACCCTGTCGCGTGATCGGGCGCCGGAGCGCCGGTTGTCGGATGTGCCGGCCGTGCAGAACGTCAGGCTAAACAGGCGATTCCCCGGCGGAACGGGGATCTCTCCGCGATCTCCATGTGAGTTTGCTCACGACGGGGCGGGCATTGGGGGCATTCCGGGCGGGGTCTCAAGATCACCGAAACGGACATTGCGCTACTGAACGTTTCATTCCGCTCCTGATCATCCGGACTCAGACACCCCCCACCCGTAAGCAGCCTGTCAGCAATCGCCCCCTTTCCTCCATGAACCCTTTCTACGGCTTGTGACATGCTGCTCACACGGTGTCATACAGGTCACAGGCCGGTACGCGGCCCTTGTTGGAGATCCTGCACTGTGCTGGAATTCCCCCCACCGCCGCGGGTTTCAAGCCGGCGCGCAGGGGCGCATCGCAGCGCCGCGTGGCGGTGGGGAAGGGGTAAAGCGCCGGTCACTCAAGACCACCATGGGGAGCGTTCTGCGCCCCACGACGCCGACACCGTCCTGCCGTTTCGCGGTGGGACGCCTGGTCCAGAGGTTGCGACGCTAGTGCAGGGACGTTTCAAGAGGGATAGCAGCGCTGCGGCGGAGCAGGAGCCCCGCAGCGGAACCGACCGCGGTGCCTCGCCCCAGCACACCCAGAACCCGGGCCAGGCACCGACGGGCGAGAGCGGCCCCCGTGCCGCGCGCCCCGGGGCGGCACCGGTCGGCGACGGCAGGACGGCCGCGCCCAAACCCGTGGGGCCGACCGACGCCGGCTCACGAATACTTCTGCGGAACTGGCGCATCAGTACCCGCCTGGTCGCTCTGCTGACCCTCCCGGTGGTCGCGGCGACCACCCTGGGCGGGCTGCGGATCAACGAGTCGCTGAACGAGATCCAGCAGCTGGAGCACATGCAGCTGCTGACGAAGATGACCAAGGAAGCGACCAACCTCGCGGCCCAGCTCCAGGCCGAGCGGGACGAGTCGGCGGGTCCTCTCACCAACGGCGCGACCGCTTCGGACTTCAAGGTCCAGGACCGCCGTACGAAGACGGACCGGGCGAAGAAGGCCTTCCTCGACGCCACCGTCGACATCGGCAACACCGACGGCGACCAGGCGCTGGAGTCCATCCGCTCCAACGTCAACCAGATCGCCACGCAGGTCAACCAGATCAACAAGATCCGCCAGGGCGCCTACCAGTCCAAGGGCGCCGACTCCCTCACGGTCGACGCGTACAGCGGACTGATCGAGTCCCTGCTGAGCCTCTCGCAGGACATGGCGCAGGCGACCAGCAACCCGGACATGATCAAGCGGACCCGCGCCCTGGCCGCGTTCTCGTCCGCCAAGGAGTACGCGTCCATCCAGCGGGCCATCATCGCCGCCGCGCTCCCCGCCGACCCGAAGAAGGACGGCGATCTGAGCGAGAACGACCGTCTCTACGGTCAGAACGCGCTCACCAAGGAGAAGAACTCCCTCACGTCCTTCAACTCGCTGTACGAGTCGATGGGCGGCAACGCCGAAGAGCTGACCGCACCGCTCAACGGCCAGGGAAACCCCGAGATCCAGGCCGCCGAGAAGTACGCGGACCGGGTCCTCGGACAGCCGGACGGCCTGAAGAACGAGCCCCACCGCTCGTACCTGGACTGGACCGACCAGGCCTCGACCCGTATCAACGCGATGAAGACCATCGAGGCCACGCTGCTGGGCGAGATGGAGGGCAAGGCCCGCGAACTGCGCGACCAGGCCCAGCGCGACGCGTACATCAACGCCGCGCTGATCCTCCTCGTCCTCGGGGTCTCGCTCGTCGGCGCCTTCGTGGTGGCCCGCGCGATGATCCGCTCGCTGCGCCGCCTCCAGGACACCGCCACCCGGGTCGCCCAGGACCGCCTGCCCGAACTGGTCAAGGCGCTCTCCGAGTCGGACCCGCAGGACGTCGACACCTCCGTCGAGTCGGTCGGTGTGCACTCCAGGGACGAGATCGGCCAGGTCGCCGCGGCCTTCGACGACGTGCACCGCGAGGCCGTCCGCCTCGCCGCCGAGCAGGCCCTCCTGCGGGGCAACGTCAACGCGATGTTCACCAACCTCTCGCGCCGCAGCCAGGGCCTCATCCAGCGTCAGCTCTCGCTCATCTCCGAGCTGGAGTCCCGCGAGGCCGACCCGGACCAGCTGTCCTCGCTGTTCAAGCTGGACCACCTCGCGACCCGTATGCGCCGTAACGGTGAGAACCTCCTCGTCCTCGCGGGCGAGGAGCCGGGCCGTCGCTGGACCCGGCCCGTGCCCCTGGTCGACGTGCTCCGTGCCGCCGCCTCCGAGGTGGAGCAGTACGAGCGCATCGAACTGGCCTCGGTCCCCGCGACCGAGGTCGCCGGACGGGTCGTCAACGACCTCGTGCACCTCCTCGCCGAGCTGCTGGAGAACGCGACGTCGTTCTCCTCGCCGCAGACGAAGGTCCGGGTCACCGGTCACGCGCTGCCCGACGGCCGGGTGCTGGTCGAGATCCACGACACCGGCATCGGCCTCTCCCCCGAGGACCTCGCGGCGATCAACGAGCGGCTCGCGTCGCCGCCCACCGTGGACGTCTCGGTCTCGCGCCGCATGGGTCTGTTCGTGGTCGGCCGGCTGTCCCTGCGCCACGGCATCCGGATCCAGCTGCGCCCCTCCGACTCGGGTGGTACGACCGCGCTGGTCATGCTGCCGGTCGACGTCGCCCACGGCGGCAAGAAGGGCCCGGTCGGCAAGCCCGGGATGAACATCGGCGGCCAGAACGGCCAGGCCCCGGTGGCCGGCCGGCCGCCCGCGGGTCCCGGCCTCACCGCCGGTCCCGGCGGAGCGCCCGCCCCCGGTCTCACCGCGGGCCCCGGATCGCCCCCGCCCGGCCGGATCGCCGCGGGCACCCCGCGCGGCCAGGTCGGCGCCGGTGCGAGCCCGCGTGCCGCACTGCCCGGCCGGGACGGCGGACAGGGTGGACCGGGCGGCCAGCAGGGCGGGAACGGAACGCCCCAGAACCCGCAGCGCCAGGGCGCGGGCCAGACGGGCCAGACCGGTCAGAACAGCGTCTTCGGCGGTCAGAACGCGTTCGCGGGCCAGGGCCAGGGTCAGAACCCGGGCCAGGGCCAGGGCCGTAACGACGGTCCCGGCGCGTCCCACGGACAGCAGGGCCAGAACGGCTTCAGCGGCCACGCCCAGAACGCCTTCCAGCAGGGCGGCGTACCGGAGCGCAGCCGGCAGCTGCCGCCCCCGGGCGGTCCGCGCGCCGAGCTGCCGGGCGGCAACCCGCAGCCGCAGAACCGCCAGCAGCGCCCCGAGACCACCAGCTGGGGCACCGGGCAGCAGCCCGGGCAGGACGCCCCGCGCGGTCACGAGGAGCACGAGAACACCGGCCAGTACGCCCGGCCCCAGGTCTCCCAGCAGGGTCCCGGCACCGCGGAGTTCCCCCGGCCCGACTTCGACGCGCCGCGTCCCGGGGCCGACAGCGGCCAGCGGGGCGGGGGGCAGCAGCAGGGCCAGCAGAGCCAGCAAGATGCCGCCGCCACCGCCCAGTTCCCCCGGCCGGACTTCAACGCGCCCCCGCCGAGCGGCTACCAGCCCGACTACAGCGCCCAGCAGGGCGGCTACCAGCAGCAGGGTTACGGCAACGGCCAGCAGCAGAACTACGCCGCGCCGCCGAACTACGCCCCGCAGCAGGACTTCAACGCCCCGCGCCCCCCGGCTCCGTCCGCGGCGCCGGGCGCGCAGGGCCGCGGCCCCGGGCAGTTCGACCCGTACGGTCAGCCGGCCAGCGGCCGCAACGGTCAGGACGGACCGGGTTACGGCGCCCCGCGCCAGCCCAGCCTGCCGCCGCAGCCCCAGCACGAGGCGCTGCCGCCGGCCGGTCCCGGCGACGGCCGTACCCCGCTGTTCGACAACCTGGAGACCAACTGGTTCCACGGTCAGCAGCCGGGCGGACAGCAGCAGCCGCCCCAGCAGCCCCCGGCGCAGGGCGCTTCGCAGCAGGCTCCGGCCCCGCTGCCGCCGGCGCCCCGGCGTGACCCGATGCCGCAGCGTGAGCCCGGTGCCGGTCTGATGGGCGCGGGCGCGCCGAGCGGCAACGGGTTCGGCACCAACGGTGCCGGCGCGAACAGCCCGGCCGCCAACGGCTCGGGGGCCAACGGTTCCAGTGCCACGTCCTCCTGGCGCACGTCGCCCAACGACGAGCTGGTACGCCAGGCCGAACGGGTCAAGAAGCCCCAGGCGGGCGGTATCACCACTTCAGGTCTGCCCCGCCGGGTGCCGCGTGCCAACCTGGTGCCCGGTACCGCGCAGGAACAGAACAACACGGCCGGTCCGCAGGTTTCGCGTGCGCCGGCAGACGTACGCGGCCGACTGACCAATCTACGCCGGGGTATTCAGCAGGGTCGTCAGGCGGGCACAGCCGGTCCGGCGAACAACAGCTTCAACCTCGGCCCCTCTCACCAGCAGGAGCGTTAGTTGAGTCCGATGAGTCAGGCCGCTCAGAATCTGAACTGGTTGATCACCAACTTCGTGGACAACACCCCTGGGGTGTCCCACACGGTGGTGGTCTCCGCGGACGGACTTCTGCTGGCCATGTCCGAGGGCTTCCCCCGCGACCGAGCCGACCAGCTCGCGGCCGTGGCGTCCGGGCTGACCTCGCTGACCGCGGGGGCGTCCCGGATCTTCGAAGGCGGCCCGGTCAACCAGACCGTGGTGGAGATGGAGCGCGGCTTCCTCTTCCTGATGTCCGTCTCCGACGGTTCCTCGCTGGCCGTGCTCGCCCACCCCGAGTGCGACATCGGCCTGGTGGGGTACGAGATGGCCCTCCTGGTCGACCGCGCCGGTACGGTCCTCACGCCGGACCTGCGCGCCGAGCTCCAAGGAAGTCTGTTGCACTGAGGCTTCGGCACCGCCGCCACCAGCTCCAACACCGTCAGGCCGCCCAACCGGCCCCCCACCGGCCAAGTCAGACGGCACGCAGACATCTTGCTGTCACGCCCGGAGGATTCATGACCCCGCCACCCGCCTCTCACGATCCGTACGGCGCCTCAGTCGACGCGTCGTACGGACCTGAGGGCGATCAGCCGCTGGTACGCCCGTACGCCATGACCGGCGGACGGACCCGGCCGCGGTACCAGCTCGCCATCGAGGCGCTGGTCAGTACGACAGCAGACCCCGCTCATCTCGCCACGCTGCTCCCCGAGCACCAGCGGATCTGCCACCTCTGCCGTGAGGTCAAGTCGGTGGCTGAGGTGTCGGCCCTGCTGACGATGCCGCTCGGCGTCGCGCGGATCCTCGTGGCGGACCTGGCGGAAGCCGGCATGGTGGCCATCCACCAGCCGGGCAACGGAGAGGCCGGCGGCGCGCCGGATGTGACACTGCTCGAAAGGGTGCTCAGTGGACTTCGGAAGCTCTAGCGGCGGAGGAGCAGCCCGCTCAACCACCAGCGCGAAGATCGTGGTGGCGGGCGGCTTCGGCGTGGGCAAGACCACGTTCGTCGGCGCCGTCTCGGAGATCAACCCGCTGCGTACCGAAGCCGTCATGACGTCCGCGTCAGCCGGCATCGACGACCTCACCCACACCGGAGACAAGACCACCACCACCGTGGCCATGGACTTCGGCCGCATCACCCTCGACCAAGACCTCATCCTCTACCTCTTCGGCACCCCCGGACAGGACCGCTTCTGGTTCATGTGGGACGACCTCGTCCGCGGCGCCATCGGCGCCGTCGTCCTCGTCGACACCCGCCGCCTCGCCGACTGCTTCCCCGCCGTCGACTACTTCGAAAACTCAGGACTCCCCTTCGTCATCGCCCTCAACGGCTTCGACGGACACCAGCCCTACACCCCCGACGAAGTACGCGAAGCACTCCAGATCGGACCCGACACCCCCATCATCACCACCGACGCCCGCCACCGCGCCGACGCCAAAAGCGGCCTCATCACCCTCGTCGAACACGCACTCATGGCACGACTCAAGTAGACGGACGGCTACGGCAGTTGCTGTAGTCCGCGCAGAGTGCGGGCTGTGTCGTCCGACACGGCCCGCCTCGCCCTTCATAACGTTTAGACAGAGAATTCACGGGCTGCGGACACCCGACGCACTCAACTGGTATCACTGCGCTCACACGACCTCCCCTTTTTGTTCCCGCTCGGCCTTTATGCCCCTTTTATTTGAGGCGTGGATCACTCGGAACGGCCGATTCCCACTGTTTGGAGTGGGACCCCTCCCCGTGCTGGAATTCGGCGACTCCCGAGTTTGTACGGCCCTGAACGAGAAACGGCACAGCGTAGGTGCCGGCGCCGAGAGGTTGTTGGTCGAGTGAGGCGAAGCAAGGCGAGCTCCGCGGAGCAACACACGCGGGGCAACTTCACCCCGCCACCGCGGTCGGCGGCGCCGTCCGCGGACCCGGCCGGCGCGCCCTCCGCGCCCGGCAGCTCCAGCCGGCTCTCGCCGCGCAACTGGCGTGTGGCCACCCGGCTGAACGCCATTCTGCTGATCCCGGTCCTGGTCGGACTGGTGATGGGCGGCTTCCAGGTCAAGGGGTCGATCGACACCTGGCAGGAGGCCCAGGACGCGGAGAAGACGGCGCTCATCGTGCGCGCCGCCTCCGAGTACGGCCAGGCCCTCCTCAACGAGCGCGACCTCACCGCGCAGCCCCTGCTGACGAACAAGCGCGACGCGCAGATCGTCGTACGGACCAGGGCGGCCACCGACGCGGCGAAGAAGAAGTTCGACGTCGCGGTCCGGGACATGCCCGCCAAGCAGGGCCTCGAACGCCGCCTCAGCATCTTCCGCGGGGAAGAGCCCAAGCTGGCGGCCATCCGCAAGACCGCCTACACCGCGGCGGTGGAGACCCCGGACAAGACCGGCAACAACGGCGGCCCCGTGGCGACCGAAGAGGGATACGTGCTGGTCCAGCACTCCCTCATGGAGTTCGCCAACGAGCTGGGCCTCGGCACCGGCAACATCACCAGCTACGGCCGTACGGTCTACGCCCTCCAGCTCGCCAAGGCCGCCGAGTCGCTCCAGCGCTCGATCGGCATGCACCTGCTCGTCAGGCCGAGCCAGAAGGACCAGGTCAGGGGCGGGCAGACCATCGCCTTCTCGTCGTACGCCTATCTGGAGAGCGTCTCCGTCGCGGAGTACGTCTCCGGCGGCACCGCCGCGGACACCGTCCGGCTCCAGCAGGTCATGAAGCAGAAGGCCGCCGAGGGGGCGAAGAAGCTCGCCGCCGCCGGCCAGCAGGCCGCCGCCGCGGGCCAGGACTTCACCCCGCCCCCCAGCCAGGAGGGGTCCGTCTTCGACGGCATGGTCGCCGCGATCGCCACCGGCGCCACCCCCGAGCAGCTCGCGGCGCGGGGGGTCACCCCGGACGTGTGGATGGCCGCCGCCACCGCCAAGTTCGACGGCTACACCGTGGTCGAGAAGGAACTCGTCGACAAGGCCGTCGCGGACGCCGCGCAGATCTCCACCAACGCCAGGAACGACGCGATCACCAACGGCGCCATCGTCGTGATCGCCCTGCTCATCGCCTTCATCCTGGCCGGGATGATGGCCCGCCAGATGAGCCGCTCGATGCGCGAGCTGCGCACGGCGGCGTTCTCCATCGCCGAGCAGCGGCTGCCGATGCTGGTCGACCAGCTGTCCCGTACCGAACCGGGCCGTGTCGACACCCGCGTCCAGCCCATCCCGATCGACTCGCGCGACGAGATCGGCGAGGTCGCCCGCGCCTTCGACCAGGTCCACCGCGAGGCGGTCAGGCTCGCCGCCGAGCAGGCCATGCTCCGCGGAAACGTCAATGCGATCTTCACGAACCTCTCCCGCCGCAACCAGTCCCTGATCGAGGGCCAGCTGACCCTCATCACGGACCTGGAGAACAACGAGGGCGACCCGGACCAGCTGGAGAGCCTCTTCAGGCTCGACCACCTGGCCACCCGCATGCGCCGCAACGGCGAGAACCTGCTGGTCCTCGCCGGTGAGGAGCCGGGCCGCCGGTGGAACCAGCCGGTGCCCCTGGTGGACGTGCTGCGCGCCGCCTCCTCGGAGGTCGAGTCGTACGCCCGTATCGAACTCACCGGCGTCCCCGAGACCGAGATCCACGGCCAGGCCGTCACCGACCTCGTGCACCTGCTCGCCGAGCTGCTGGAGAACGCCACCACGTTCTCCTCGCCGCAGACCAAGGTCCGGGTGACCGCCACGCGGCTGCCCGACGGCCGGGTGATGGTCGAGATCCACGACAAGGGCATCGGCCTGACCGCCGAGGACTTCGCGGACATCAACCACAAGCTGGCCAACCCGCCGACCGTGGACGCCGCCGTCTCCCAGCGCATGGGCCTGTTCGTGGTCGGCCGGCTGGCCGACCGGCACGGCATCCGGGTCCAGCTGCGCCCCTCGGGCGAGCAGGCGGGTACGACGTCGCTGGTGATGCTCCCCGACGCGATCACACACGGCGGGGGCGGCGAACCGGCCGCCCAGGCCGACGACTTCACGGTCTCCCAGATCATCCCGGACCAGGAACCGCCCGCCGAGGTGCGCTCCTTCCCCACGGCGCCCATGCTGACGGCGGCCGAACTCGGCTTCGACGACTCGAAGTACGAGACGCCGGCCGAGGAGCCGGGCCCCGCCCGGGACAGCCGCCGGCTCGACCCCGTCAACCGCACCCTGCGGCGCGAGGAACGGCGCGCGGCGCTGGGCGGCCCTGAGAGCCCCGAGGGACCGCTCTTCAGCGACCAGGTCGACGGGCAGTACCGGGAGGGCTCCGAGGCCGCCTACGCGCCCCAGGAGGCCCCGTACGCCCCGGACTTCGCCCCGCAGCCGGGGACGGGGGAGGCGCCGGCCGCGGACGGGTACGCTCCCGCCGGGTACGAGCAGTACCGCGCGCCCGAGCCCTACGGGACGCCCGACGGATATCCGGAGACCCCGGCGCCCGCCTATGCGGAGGCCGGCTACCCGGACCTGCCGAGCGGTGACGTCCCGTACCAGAACGGTTTCGGCGCCCAACCCCACCAGGGTGAGTGGGGCGATCAGGGCGGTTACCAGGCGGCCTACCCCCCGGTGGCCCCCGCGGAACCGGAATCTTCACAGGTCGCACCCGAGATCCCCGCCGACCGCGTAGGCTTCGACCGTCCGGGTCCCTCTCCGAGCACCAGTCACGCGCTGACCGGCGCGGGACTGCCGCGCCGGGGTGGTGGCCGGCAGGCCCAGGAGTGGCAGCCCACCGGTCAGAACGACGGACAGCCGGGCCGGACTCCCCCGGCCGGCGGCGAGTTGGACACCGGGACGGCGGACACCGAGGACTGGCGTTCCAAGAACGACGATCGCTGGCAGCGGGCCGAGAAGCTCCGCGAGCCGAAGGCGGGCGGGGTCACCCCGTCCGGTCTTCCCCGCCGGGTGCCCAAGGCCAATCTGGTCGAGGGAGCGGCGGAGAGCACCCCGCAGGGCGGCCCCCAGGTCTCCCGTGCTCCGGAGGACGTGCGCGGCAGGTTGAGCAACCTGCGGCGCGGGGTCCTGCGGGGACGCAACGCAGGAGCGGACACGAACGGACCGGGCCACGGCCCGGGCAGTACCTACAACCAGGAGCGTTAGTGTGAGCCCGATGAGCCAGGCGGCGCAGAATCTGAACTGGTTGATCACCAACTTTGTGGACAACACCCCCGGGGTGTCCCACACGGTGGTGGTCTCCGCCGACGGACTCCTGCTCGCCATGTCCGACGGTTTCCCCCGCGACCGGGCCGATCAGCTCGCGGCCGTGGCGTCCGGGCTGACCTCGCTGACCGCGGGGGCGTCCCGGATCTTCGAGGGGGGCGCCGTCAACCAGACCGTCGTGGAGATGGAGCGCGGCTTCCTCTTCCTGATGTCCATCTCGGACGGCTCCTCGCTGGCCGTGCTCGCCCACCCCGAGGCCGACATCGGCCTGGTGGGGTACGAGATGGCCCTGTTGGTCGATCGCGCCGGTACGGTCCTCACACCGGACCTCCGCGCCGAACTCCAGGGAAGTCTGCTCAACTGACAGACAGTGCAGTTCTCGCCACCGCACCATAGGGTGCGGTGGCGCGCGGCTCCACAGGCACACCAAAGGACCGGCGACCGGCAGTCGGAGGAGGAAACGTGGCTACACCCCCAGGCGGACATCCCTATGACGGTGTCCGGCAGCCCACGGGAGAGCAGGCCCGGAACCGCTTCAACTTCCCGTCCACGCCGAGCGGTCAGGGCGATCAGGGCCGACAGGCCGGTCAGGGGAATCCTGGCGGTCAGGGAGGCCTGGGAAACCAGGGAGGTCAGGGCGGTCAGGGCGGCGGTTACGGCGGACCGGGCGGTCAACAACAGCCCTACCCGCCGCACCACCAGTACAACCAGCCCCGGACGCCCCGTATCCAGCCGGTGCAGCAACAGCCCCGGCGCTCCGCCGCGCCCGACCCGTCCAGGGACACCCACAACCCGTTGGTGCGCCCGTACGCCATGACCGGCGGACGGACCCGCCCGCGATACCAGCTCGCCATCGAGGCGCTGGTCAGTACGACGGCCGATCCGTCCCGGCTGCAAGGGCAGTTGCCCGAGCACCAGCGGATCTGCCAGCTGTGTTTCGAGATCAAGTCGGTCGCCGAGATCTCGGCCCTTCTCTCCATTCCCCTCGGCGTCGCCCGGATCCTCGTAGCCGACCTGGCGGAGGCCGGACTTGTCGCCATCCATCAGCCCGGCGGCGACGAGACCGCCGGCGGTCAGCCAGACGTGACACTGCTCGAAAGGGTGCTCAGTGGACTTCGGAAGCTCTAGCGGCGGAGGAGCAGCCCGCTCAACCACCAGCGCGAAGATCGTGGTGGCGGGCGGCTTCGGCGTGGGCAAGACCACGTTCGTCGGCGCCGTCTCGGAGATCAACCCGCTGCGTACCGAAGCCGTCATGACGTCCGCGTCAGCCGGCATCGACGACCTCACCCACACCGGAGACAAGACCACCACCACCGTGGCCATGGACTTCGGCCGCATCACCCTCGACCAAGACCTCATCCTCTACCTCTTCGGCACCCCCGGACAGGACCGCTTCTGGTTCATGTGGGACGACCTCGTCCGCGGCGCCATCGGCGCCGTCGTCCTCGTCGACACCCGCCGCCTCGCCGACTGCTTCCCCGCCGTCGACTACTTCGAAAACTCAGGACTCCCCTTCGTCATCGCCCTCAACGGCTTCGACGGACACCAGCCCTACACCCCCGACGAAGTACGCGAAGCACTCCAGATCGGACCCGACACCCCCATCATCACCACCGACGCCCGCCACCGCGCCGACGCCAAAAGCGGCCTCATCACCCTCGTCGAACACGCACTCATGGCACGACTGCGCTAAACCACACCCCACTGGTCACGCACCGCGGCCCCCGCACTCGATGAGTGCGGGGGCCGCTGTCGTTCGTACGTGCGCGCGGGTGGGGCGGGGCGGGTCAGCCCTGCCAGCTGTGCGGGGCGCGGAAGCCGGAGCTGCGCTCCAGGCGGCGCCAGCCCGCGGTGGAGCGGCCGCGGCCGACGGCCGGGGCCTCCGAGCGGGAGGCGGCGCGGGCCATCAGGACCGCGGTGATCGCGGCGAGTTCCTCGGGGTCGGCCTGACCCTTCTCGACGCGCAGCAGGGAATCGTTGGTGGGCTCACTCATGGGGTCGGTCTCCGTCTTCTCACCGCGAGGGCTGACCGCGGGGGCCAGTGCCGGGGCTGGTGCGGGGGCTTCTACTGCGGGGGATTGCCGTGCTTGCGCGACGGCAGGTCGGCGTGCTTGGTGCGGAGCATCGCGAGGGCGCTCGCGAGCACCTCGCGGGTCTCCGCCGGGTCGATGACGTCGTCGACCAGGCCGCGCTCCGCGGCGTAGTAGGGATGCATCAGCTCCGCCTTGTACTCCTTGACCATGCGCGCGCGCATGGCCTCGGGGTCCTCGGCCTCGGCGATCTGCTTGCGGAAGATGACGTTGGCGGCACCCTCGGCGCCCATCACCGCGATCTCGTTGGTCGGCCAGGCGTAGGTGAGGTCGGCGCCGATGGACTGGGAGTCCATGACGATGTAAGCACCGCCGTACGCCTTGCGCAGGATGAGGGAGATCCGGGGCACGGTCGCGTTGCAGTACGCGTACAGCAGTTTCGCGCCGTGCCGGATGATCCCGCCGTGCTCCTGGTCGACGCCGGGCAGGAAGCCCGGTACGTCCAGGAGGGTGACGATCGGGATGTTGAAGGCGTCACACATCTGGACGAATCGCGCGGCCTTTTCCGACGCCTCGATGTCCAGGACGCCGGCGAGGGACTGGGGCTGGTTGGCGACGATGCCGACCACCTGTCCGTCGATCCGGGCGAGCACGCAGATGATGTTGCGGGCCCAGCGCTCGTGGATCTCCAGGAAGTCGCCGTCGTCGACGAGCTCCTCGATCACCTTGTGCATGTCGTACGGGCGGTTGCCGTCGGCCGGGACCAGGTCCAGCAGGACGTCGGACCGGCGGTCCGCCGGGTCCTCGGAGTCGACCGTGGGCGGGTTCTCGCGGTTGTTCTGCGGGAGCATCGAGAGGAGGTAGCGCACCTCGGCGATGCACGTCTCCTCGTCGTCGTACGCGAAGTGCGCGACGCCGGAGGTCTCGGCGTGCACGTCGGCGCCGCCGAGGCCGTTCTGGGTGATCTCCTCACCCGTGACGGCCTTCACCACGTCCGGGCCCGTGATGAACATCTGCGAGGTCTCGCGGACCATGAAGACGAAGTCCGTGAGGGCGGGACTGTAGGCGGCGCCGCCCGCGCACGGGCCGAGCATCACGCTGATCTGCGGGATGACGCCGGACGCTCGGGTGTTGCGCTGGAAGATGCCGCCGTAGCCGGCGAGCGCGGAGACGCCCTCCTGGATACGGGCGCCCGCGCCGTCGTTCAGGGAGACCAGCGGGGCACCGGCCGAGATGGCCATGTCCATGATCTTGTGGATCTTGGTGGCGTGGGCCTCGCCCAGCGCGCCGCCGAAGATCCGGAAGTCGTGCGCGTACACGAAGACCGTACGGCCGTCGACCGTGCCCCAGCCGGTGATCACACCGTCCGTGTAGGGCTTCTTCGCCTCCAGGCCGAATCCGGTCGCCCGGTGCCTGCGCAGCTGCTCGACCTCTTTGAACGATCCCTCGTCGAGCAGCAGGTCGATCCGCTCACGCGCGGTCAGCTTGCCCTTGGCGTGCTGGGCCTCGGTGGCCCGGTCGCTCGGCCCCCGGCGGGCCTGCTCGCGCAGGGCGTGCAGTTCGGCCACCCGGCCTCGGGCGTCGGCGGGCTCGCTCGGCTTCTCGTCCACTACGGTCATGTTCCAACCCTACGAACACCGAGGGGTAAATAGCTCCGTAGACTCCACACAGTCTCCTGCCCCGATTCCTGGTGGAGCTGGACAGAACGCGACCCGAATGGGCGCGACCTCATAGCTCGGAACACCTAGTACTTGTAGGGTTTCCATAGATGTCGGCGAAGAGTCATCACGGACGTCCACGCAGCGTGACCTCGCAGCGGTGGCTGCCGCCGAGTGTCCCCGGGGTGATCCGCAGCCGTACGGTACGCCCCGCCGCGAGCACCGCCACGGACGGGTCCGCCGCCACGACCCGCCGTACCGGCCGGTCCCAGACGATCTCCACCGGCCGCCCGGAGCGTACCGGCTCACTGAGATGGATCGTGGCGGTACGTCCCCGCTCCCGCACGAGCACGCTCGCGGGCGCGGTCACGGTGAGCGGGCCCGCCGTACCGGCCCGCCAGAAGTTCGCGGCGGTCAGGCCGAGGGAGCGGACCGCCACGGCGTGGACGTCGCCGGTCTGGGCGAGGAGCGACAGCCAGCGGGGGTCGGCGGCGCGGGCCGCGACGGTACGGCGGGAGGCGCCCGGCATCAGGAGGTAGAGGTACGAGGCCGCGACCGGGTCGGTGCCGTGGTCGAGCCAGAGTGTGCGGTAGCGGCGGGTGCGCCGTTCGGTGGTGCTGGTGGTGTTGATGTCGTGCCAGGAGCCGGTGCGGTCCTCTTCGAGGGTCCGCAGGGTGCCGGGAGCCGCGCCGCCGGGGAAGACCCAGCCGCCGTGGCCGGCGAGGTGGGCCCAGCGGGGGCGGGAGGAGGGGTCGAGGGTGAAGGGGTGTCGCCCGGACGCGGTCCCGGGCTCCCCCAGGTTGCGGTTGTCGACCACCGTCTCGACCGGGACGCCGTCGGTGCAGGTGAGGGCGGCGCCGAGGCAGACGACCGTGTCGGCGGCGAAGATCCAGGAGGTGCGGGCCTCCAGCGTCGAGCCGAGACCTTTGAGGTGCTGTCCTACGGAGGCGAACTCCCCGTCGGTGACGCCGCCGACCCAGCGGACGGCGGGCCGGGGCGCGCCCCACTCGCCGCCGGCGCGGTCGGGGAGGCGGCGGGTGGAGACAGTGGTGCCGGGGAGCCGGTAGGGGTCGACGGTGGGCCAGAACCAGTCGGTGTACTGGTCGTTGGGGCGGCGGGCGGCGTCGGGCCGGTCTGTGGCCGATTCTTCCGGTCCGGGGGTCCACCAGTAGAGCATTCCGGCGCCGGTGTGCCAGCCGCGCGGGTTTTCGCCGTTGCCGCATTCGTAGGAGGCGATGCGTGCGGAGGCCATGGCGAGGTTGGCGGTCCAGCCGGGGCGGCGGTGGACGGCCCGGTCCATCCCGGGGAAGAGGGTGTGGCCGACGGGTTCGGGGGCGGCGGGGACGTCCGCGTCCGCGAGGGCGTGCAGGCGGGCGAGGTCGGCGACGTCGAACTGGGGGGCGGTGAGGATCGGGGAGGGGCTACCGGGGGCGGCGGAGCGTTCGATCCAGCCTTTGGCCCGGGCGGTCCAGCGGGTGCGTTCGGCGGGGCTCGCGACGGTCATGAGGAGCGGGATCGTGGCGATGAGGGCCTGGCCGTGGAAGTGGTCGCTTCGCAGGACGCCGAGGTCGTCGTCCTTGAGGTGGCCGCGGCTGACGGCGCGGCCGCTGACGCTGTCCATCATCAGACCGTCCAGGATCAGCGGCGCGTAGGCCCGCTCCACGCTGTCGAGGACGATCTGCCGGTCCGGGTCGGTGACGGCCCAGGGGGATCCGTCGAGGAGGGTGAACAGCCGGCCGAGTCCGTCGAGGAGGACCTGGCCGTACGTACCGGAGTAGGCGACCCAGGTGTGCTGGACGAACGAGCCGTCGGCGTGGAGGCCGTCGCCCTTCGTGACGTACGGGAAGACGGGCGAGAGGGCGTCCCTGGCGAGGGCGATCTTCGCGGGCGCCCGGCCGAGGATGCCGCGCAGCGCGACGGAGCGGCAGAGGTCGACGCGGTTGGCGCCGGTGCTGATGCCGGAGTAGTCGGTGAGGAGGGTGTCGGGGACGAAGTGGTCGACGGCGGCGCAGGCGGCGGCGCGCCTTCGGTCGCCGAGGTGGTCGTGGAGCACGGCGACGATGTCGAGGAGGTGGCGGGGGCTGCCGATGCGCCACTCCCACCAGTTGCCGTACGGCGTGGTGCCGGGGTGGTAGACGGTCGCGGCGAGGTGGTCGAGCCCGCGCAGGACGGCGGCGAGGAGGGCGGGGTCGCCGGTGAGGCCGGTGCGGGGGCGGGCGTGGGCCTCGGCCATGGTGAGGAGGCGGGCGTAGCTGGCGGTGAGGCCGGCGGGTGGGTCGAAGGGGTGGTCGGGCCAGAGGGAGGTGGGGGTGGGGGCGATGGTCTTCTGGTGGTGGGCGGCGCGGGTGCCGGTGCGGGTGAGGCGGGAGGCGTAGGGCTCCTGCTTCGCGTCGTACGCGGTGCCGAGGTGGAGGGCGGCCCATCGTTGCCGGAGGCCGTCGAGGCCGTCAAGGGGGGCGGGGGCGGTTGCGTGCGCGGGGCGCGCGAGGGTGGTGGCGGTGGCCGCGAGGAGCTGGCGCCGGCCCCAGGTCATGCGTACCTCCGCGAACGCGCCGTGTTGTCCTCAATCGCCGGACGGGCTGGAGTGGGCGCCGACGCCCCCGATGCGCGCGACGCCCTCGCCGCCGACGGTTCCGTCCTCAAACGCCGGACGGGCTTGGTGGGGGGCCCAGGTCCGCCTGATTGTGCCGCGATTGGCCCCCGGAGGGGCCACACCATGCCGGGCAACCCCATTCAGCCCGTCCGGCGATTGAGGACACGCGTTGCGCGGGTGAGCGCCCACGGAGCCTGCCGGACGGGCTTGGTGGGGGCCGCCGCATCAGCCCGTCCGGCGCTTGAGGACAACGCGTTCGGGCTAGCAGCCGCCGCAGTTGTAGAACGTCACGTCCCAGTGGTTGCCCTCGTCCGCGTAGATGTTCCCCGAACCCGCCTGCCACTGCGGGTAGCCGTCCCCGCGCACGCCGATGTACGTGAACGTGTTCTTGACGTAGTTCGTCAGGCACGTCGACTTGCCGAAGTCGAGCTTGTAACCGTTCCAGTGCGAGTACGTACCGCTCGCGTGGCCCGTCTCCGTGCCGCCCGTGATGTTCAGCGCGCAGCCCGTCGCGCTCCGCAGGGTCTGCGCGCCCTGCGCCGTCGCCTGGTTGAGCTGGTCGAACGACGTACACGTCGCGTTGTTGCGGTTCGAGCAGCCGCCGGACGACGACCAGGTGATGCCGCGCGAGCTGAACATCGACGTCGCCGTCGCGTGGGAGATCTTCGTGGCCGCCTGGGCCTCCGACGTGGCGGTGAGGACGCCGAAGCCGGGGGCCAGGAGCGCGCCCAGGACGAGCGCGAACGCGCTGAGGACGGAGCGGAGCTTCATGGGGGGATTCCTCCTGCTGGATGACGGTGATGTCGGGCCGGTGGGACGGCGGGGCAGGCGGTGCGGGTGGCGCAGGCCGATCCTGCCCGACATCTACGCGCGTCCGCCAGAGGGCGTGGGGAGCGAGCCCGTGAAGGGGTCGTAAAGGCCGCGGGTAAAGGAGTTCCCTCGATCGAGGGACATAGTTGAAATCCGAACCAGACAGGTCTATGGTTGCGCTCGTCCGGCATTCATTGAATGTTGAACTACTGAGCCACCTACCTACCCACAGGAGATCGACATGGCCCTCTTCGGCCGCAAGAGCGACGGCACCACCGCCACCCGCGAGATCGACCCCGCCCTGGTCGCCCTGACCGGCGCGTACACGATCGACCCGAGCCACAGCAAGATCGGCTTCTCGGTGCGCCACGCGATGGTCACCAACGTCCACGGCGCCTTCACCGAGTTCGAGGGCTCCCTGGACCTGAACGGCACCGACCCCGCCCACTCCACCGCCTCGATCGTCGTCTCGATCGCCAGCGTGGACACGGGCGCGCCCGACCGCGACGGCCACCTCCTCACGGGTGACTTCTTCGACGCCGAGCAGTTCCCGAAGATGACCTTCACGTCCACCTCGGCCGAAGAGCTGGGCGGCGAGTCGTACCGCATCAACGGCGACCTCACCATCAAGGACGTCACGAAGCCGCTCTCCATCGACCTGGAGTTCAACGGCGCGGCCACCGACGCCTACGGCAACGAGCGGGTCGGCTTCGAGGGCGGCGCCACCATCCTGCGCTCCGACTGGGGACTGACCTGGAACGCGGCGCTGGAGGCCGGCGGCGTGGTCGTCTCCGACAAGGTCAAGCTGCTCTTCGACATCAGCGCGATCAAGAAGGCCCCCGAGGCCGTCTGACCCGTCGCGCCCCCCCGGGGCGAGGACACGCGTCGGTACGCGACCGGCGGGGGCGAGGCACCCGCCTCGGTACGGCCCCGCTCCCCGCGGGATCCAGCCGGATCCAGCAGCCGGGAGCTAGAAGCCGCCCCCGCCGTCGAACCCGCCGCCACCGCCCCCGTCCCCTCCCCCGCCGAATCCACCGCCCCCGAAGTCACCCGGGTCGAAGTCCGACCCGGAGGTGTCCCCGCCGGTGTCCCCGCCGTCGAACCCGGTGTACTCGCCGCCGCCGTAGTCGGCGGCGTAGCCCGGTGAGGCGATGGCCGCGCCGAGCAGCGTGCCGGCCAGCAGTCCCGGCAGCAGCCCGCCGCCGAAGTACCCGCCGGCCCAGGGCCCGTACGCGGGCCCGGCCTCGTAGTAGGGACGGGGGCCCTGTTCCGTACCGACCGTACGGACCCCCGGGTCCTCCCCGTCCGCCAGCCGCGCCGCGTCCGCCGCGCAGACCGGGACCTCCCGGACCACCCCGCCCGGCGGCGCCCACCGCGCGTCGGCCACCGAAGGGCCGTGCCGCGGGTCGAAGAAGCACGGCGACCGGCGCTCCGGCAGCGGGGCGCCCTTTCTGCGCGCGTCCAGCATCGCCAGGTGGTAGCGGCCGTCCTCCAGTGCCTCGGTCACCTCGCGCACGTCCTCCGGCGCCCGCGCCGACCCCATGAGGGACTTCGCCTTCTCGTACGCGTCGAGGGACCTCTCGTAGTCCGTGCGCATCGACTCGTCCGCGCCCCGCTCCGCCGGGTGGAAGTCCAGCCGGTCCAGCTCCTCGCCGAATGCCGTGATGTCCTCGTCCACGACGACCCGGAGCTTCTCCAGGGCCTCCTGCCGCTTCTCGTCCCGCCGGCGGCGGTTCCGGCTCGTGACGGCGTACGCGGCCCCGCCGCCCACCACGACCAGCCCGCCGAGCGCGATCAGCCCTTCCTTGCCGTCGTTGCCGTCCCCGTTGCCGCTGGAGCCCCAGGAATCGGGGGCGTGCCCGCGCGTCTGCGGCAGGGCCCGGTCGACGAAGTCGTTCAGCTCGGTCACGGCGTCCGGTGAGCCGACCTTGACCGCGGCGGTGAGGTTCCGTACCGCGCGCCCCGACAGCACGGCCGGGTCGGCGCCCGCGTTGAAGCCGTCGCCCAGGCGGATGGCGTAGAGGCCGGTCACGCCGGTCTCGGCGCGGATCGTACGGAGCACGCTGTCGGGCGGGAACTGCGCGTTCCGCGGCAGGACGGCCACGAAGAGGGGCTTGTCCGCGTCCCGGATCTTCTTCGCCAGGGCGTCGGCCTGCGGCAGCGACAGCTGGCCGGTGGCGCGGGGGTCCACGTACACCGGGTTCTTCCTGAGGGCGTCCGCCGCGGTCCCGGGGCCGGTGGCGGCCTCGGCCGGTGGCGTGACGGGGGCCGCCGTGAGGGCGGCGGCCGAGGCGAGCAGCACCCCGGACAGCGCGGTGAAGAGCCTGGTCCTCATGGATCGAAGTTACCCGAATCACACCAAAGTGGTGCCTACAGCGACAAGCGGCCGGGCGGCTGCGGCGGCCAAGGGGCAAGCGCCCGGCAAAGGGAGAGGCACCCGAGCCCGCCGGCTCGGGTGCCTCGTACCTGGGGGTCGTACGCCCGGTCAGGCGGCCCGGTACGCCGCCGTCAGCTTCGCCACCGCACCGGACAGGTCACCGGTGAGCAGCAGGTGGTCCGCCTCGGCGAAGGGCTTCGCCGACGCGGCCGTCACGGACTGGCCGATCTTCTGCTGGACGAGGAGCCTGGCCTGGCCGACCAGTTCCCTGCCCTGCGCCGACGTGCCGAGCCCGGCCTTCTGGAGGATCTTCGCCGCGAGCCCGATCGCGGTGAGCGTGGCCTGGCCGCCCTTCGGCGGCGCCTTCAGGGTCGTCAGACCCCAGCCGTACGGGTACTGCGGGTCGTACGACGCGTCACCGACGTTGATCGGCAGCGACTCGACCGACTTGGGCCAGGTCAGCGGGAGCTGACCGGTGAAGGCCCGCTTGCCGTAGAGGACGTCGGCGACGCCGTCGCCCTCCGTGCCCGGCAGCCAGGACGCCACGAGCGCGTCGATGTCGCCGAGCTGGTCGCCGATGAGCTGCGGGCGGCCCGCGACGACGAGGACGGCGCACTTCATGGCGGCGCAGACCGTGTCGACGGCCTTCTGGTCCTCGGCGCTCAGCGCCAGGTCGTGGCCGTTGCCGACGTCGCCGATGCCTTCCGCGTACGGCTTCTCGCCGACGACGACCACCCCGACGTCATAGCCGGTGGTGGGCTCGGTGGCGGTCTTGGAGTAGGTGAGGGTGGCGTCCGGGGCCGCCTTCCTCATGCCCTCCAGGATGGTCGTGCCCGTGGTGGTCCTCCCCGAGGCGCCCTGCCAGCTGATGGTCCAGCCGCCCGCCTGGTTGCCGAGGTCGTCGGCGTTGGAGCCGGCCACGTACACCTTCTGCGACGGCTTGAGCGGCAGGACCGCGCCGTCGTTCTTCAGCAGCACCTGGGACTCGGCGGCGGCCTGGCGGGCCACCGCGCGGTGGGCGGGCGAGCCGATCTCCGCCTGGTGGGTGGTGTCCGCGTACGGCTTCTCGAACAGACCGAGCCGGAACTTCTGCTCCAGGATGCGGGAGACGGCGTCGTCGATCCTGGCCTGCGTGATCCGCCCGGCCGTGACCTCCGCCTGGAGGGTCTGGGTGAACGTCTTGTACTGCGTCGGGACCATGATCATGTCGAGCCCGGCGTTGACGGACGTACGGACGTCGCTCGCGTAGTCGCCGGGGATCTGGTCGATCGCCTGCCAGTCGCTGATGACGAAGCCCTTGAAGCCCATCTTGTCCTTGAGCTCACCGTTGATCATCGCGCCGTCGGCGTGCATCTTGACCGGCGCGAGGTTGTCGTCGGTGATGTCCAGCGAGGAGTACGAGGGCATGACCGTGCCGACGCCCCGCTTCACGGCGTCCTTGAACGGCGCGAGGTGGACCTCCTCCAGCTCCTTGCGGGTGACCTTGGTGACGCCCTGGTCCACGGTGTACGAGCCGGTCGTGGACGAGCCGTACTCGGTGCCGCCGTCGCCGACGAAGTGCTTCGCCGTGGCCAGCACCTTGTCGTTGCGGTCGAGGTCACCGCCGGAGGCGGAGCCCTGCATGCCGTTGACGACGGTGTCCAGGGAGGTCACCAGGGCGGGGTCCTCGCCGAACGTCTCGTACGTACGGCCCCAGCGCTCGTCCCTGCCGACACAGACGCAGGGCGCGAAGTCCCACGGGATGCCGGTGGCCCGCACCTCCTTCGCCGTGACCGCGCCGGTCCTCTCCGCCAGCGCCGGGTCACGGGTCGCCCCGAGGCCGATGTTGTGCGGCATGATCGTCGCGCCGACGACGTTGTTGTGGCCGTGCACCGCGTCCACGCCGTAGATCAGCGGGATCTGGTAGCGGGTGGCCTGCGCCCTGAGCTGGAAGGCGTCGATCATCTTCGACCAGGCGGCGGGGGTGTTGGGCGTCGGCACGGAGCCGCCGCCGGAGAGCAGCGAGCCGAGGTCGTACGCGGCGATGTCGCCCTGGGCCGTGAGCGCGTTGCGCTCGGCCTGGGTCATCTGGCCGGCCTTCTCCGCGAGGGACATCCGGGAGACGAGGTCGGAGACCCGCTTCTTCACGGGGAGCTTGGTGTCGAGGTACGGCAGGCCGTGCGCGTCCACGACGACCGCCGGGTTCTCTACCGGGGCCTTGGCGCCGGTGACGGTGAGCTTCAGCGGTACGGTCTCCGCGCTCTCACCGGCCCGGTCCTTGAGGGTCGGTATCTCGACGGTCCGCGAGGTGCCCGAGGCGCTGCCGGCCGGGAAGGTGACCGTACCGGAGACGGGGGTGTAGTCCTTGCCCGCCTCGGCGGTGCCGCCCTCGGTGGTGTAGTCGACGGTGACGGGCTCGTCGACGGGGACGGAGCCGGTCGTCGCGACGGAGACCTTCACCCGGGCGGTGGCGCCCTCCTTGACCGGGTACACCGCCGCGTCGGTGACGACGCTCGCCTTGAGGCTCGGGTCGGCCTTGCCGTACAACTCCACGCCGTCCAGGGCGAACCGCCCGGGAGCGCCGGTGGGCATGGTGAAGGCGTAGCCCCACATCTCGGTCAGGCCGAGGACGTGGTCGATGCCGCCGACGGGCTGGTAGTCGGTGCGGTACTGGAAGTCCGCGAAGGGGATCTCGACCAGGTGCCACCCCTCCCAGTCGTCGGTGAAGGTCGTGTTCCAGAGCTCGGAGGCCTCGCCGTTGGCGCCGCCGTCCTTGATCTCGAAGGCGATCCTCTTGCCGGAACCGGGCGGCAGCGGCGCGGTGTTCTGGCCGTACCACCAGAAGCGGATGCCCCGGTGCGCCGACCAGTCGTGGGACGGCTTGTCGAACGCGAAGTCGTGGCTGAACCCGCCGTACCCGCTGACGTTGTAGGAGCCTTCGAGGACCTTGGCGCCCTCGGGGGCGTCCGCGCGGTCCGCGATGCTCAGCGTCGGCGGGTCGTCGGCGTCGCCGCCCCAGGTGAAGATGCCCTCCGCGGGTGGGTTCGCGAACGGGATCTCGCCCTCGAAGCGGTCGACGGCGACGGGCGCCGGGTCGTCCGCCGCGGCGGCGGACGACGCGGTCCCGGCGAGGGGCAGCAGCCCCGCCAGGACGGCGGCCGCGAGCAGCGCCGCCGTCCTGGTGCCCGGTCTCGGTCTGACACGTGTGCCTTGCATGGTGCTCCTTGTGTCCCTGGTGCCCCCAGTGACTCTGGTGTCACCGGGGGCGTAGCGGACCGGCCGGCGCCGGGAGGGGTGTCATGCCCTCCCGGCGCCGGTCGGCCTTACTTCTGTTCGACCCGCACCCAGTCCACCTCGGCCTTGATCCCGCCCTGCGCGATGCGGTCCACGCTCGACTGCGGGAGGCCCCAGTAGGGCTGGGTGACCTTGTTCCAGCCGGCCGGATAGGCGCCGCCCAGAGCGAGGTTGAGGATCACGTACTGGTTGTGGTCGAAGACCCATTTGCCGCGGGTCGATTCCAGCTTCTGCCGGGAGGTCTCCTGCACCACACGGTCGTCGACGGTGAAGCGCATGCCTTCCGGCTGCCACTCGACGGCGTACGTGTGCCACTGGTCGACGCGGCCCCCTCCCGGGAAGGTCTGGGTCTTGCCGATGTTGCCGTCGGCCGAGTAACCGGGCCCGTGCAGCGCGGTGCTGGTCCAGTCGCCGTAGCCGATGTTCTCCATGATGTCGGTCTCACCCGAACCGGGCCAGGAGACGGACGGGTTGTCCACGTCACTTCCCAGCATCCAGAACGCCGGCCAGTAGCCGTCCCCGACGGGGAGCTTCAGACGGGCACTCACCTTGCCGTAGGTGAAGTCGAACTTGGTGTTGGTGTCGATACGGCCCGACGTGAAGTCGTAGGTCCCGCCGCCCGGTACGGTCGTGCAGCCCTTGCAGTACTTCGACTCCAGGACCAGAGTCCCGTTCTCCGTACGGATGTTGTTGGCCGAGTCCACGTACGCCTGGGACTCGCCGTTGACCGAGCCCATCTCCTGGCCGGTGCGCACCACGCGCCACTTGTTGCGGTCGAGCCCGGAGCCGGTGAAGTCGTCGAAGAACGTGGTGCGGTAGGCGCCGGTGGAGTTCTTCGGGAGCGCCGGGTAGGCGGCGTTGGCGCTGCCGCCGGTCCCCCACACCTGGAACTCGTAGAGGGAGTAGCCGAATTGGGCGGTGGCCGGCGCCGGGTTGTAGAACGAGCGGCGCTCCTTGCCCAGCATCCGTACGTAACGGCCGGTCGCCGGGGTCGGGAGGGTGATGGTGTCGCGCCGGCCGGCCGCCTCCCCCGGGGCCTTGATGTCGGCGCGGCGGGCGGCGACGTCGGCGGCCGAGGGGCGGTAGACGGTGCGCCAGGTGCGGTTGTCGTCGGAGACCTGGAGTTCGTAGTCGACGGCGTAGGCCGCCTCCCAGTACAGGTCGACCGCTTCGATCCGGGACGAGGCGCCCAGGTCGACCCCGACCCAGCGGTCCACGTTCCAGTCGCTGGCCCAGCGGGTCTGGTCGCCCTTGAGGTCGGCCGGCCAGCCGCCGTCGGTCACGTAGGCCGGTGAATTGCCCGCGTGCTGGTAGAGGTTGCCGTACGCGGGGTGGTTCAGGGCGAGGTTGGTACGGGTGGTGGAGGCGGGCGCCACCTCGCCTCCGTACACCTGGAAGGAGAAGAGGGAGTAGCCCCAGGCCGTGGCCCGCTGGACGCCGCGCAGCCGGACGTACCGGCCGGTGACCTCCTGGGGGTAGGTGTGGGCGGTGACGGTGCCGCCGGTGCCGTCGGTCTCGGTGTAGAAGTTGGTCCAGTTGGTGCCGTCCTTGGAGACTTCGAGGACGTACTGCTTGCCGTACGCGGCCTCCCATTCGAGCTTGACCTGGTTGACGCGCAGGGTGCTGCCCAGGTCGATCTGGATCCAGGCGTTGTCGGCGAAGTTGCTGCTCCAGCGGGTCGCGGCGTTGCCGTCGAAGGCCTTGCCGGGGGCGACGTCGGCGTTCTCGCTGCCCGAGGAGGTGACCCGGGCCGGGCTGATCGCGTAGGAGGCGGCGGCCTGGTCGGCGTTCCAGGGCGCGGCGGCCACGGCGGCGGCCTTGGCGGGGACCGCCCCGGACGCGGGCGGGGGCGCGGCGAACGCGAGCGGTGCGGAGAGGGCCACCAGTGCGGCGGTGGTGGCGAGGAGTGTGGTGCGCGAGGGCATCGTTGCCTCCGGGGTGGGGGGAGTGCGGGTGGGTGCGGTGCGTGCTACCGCCGGGCGGCCCGGGTGCGGCCGATCGTGTCGCGGTACCACTTGGCGCTGTCCTTGAGGGTCCTGACCTGGGTGTCGTAGTCGACGCGGACGATGCCGAAGCGCTTGTCGTAGCCGTACGCCCACTCGAAGTTGTCCATCAGCGACCAGGCGAAGTAGCCCCGTACGTCGGCCCCCGCCTCCCGGGCCGCGGCGACGGCCTCGATGTGGTCGGCGAGGAACGCGGTGCGGTCGGCGTCCGGGACGGAACCGTCGGCGGCCACCACGTCGTCGAACGCGGCGCCGTTCTCGGTGATCACCGTCGGTACGGCGTACTCCCGCTGGAGGCGCAGGAGCAGATCGGTCAGTTCGGTCGGGGTGATCTCCCAGTCCATGGCGGTACGGGGCAGATCACGGGGGACGCCGCGGGTGACGGGCAGCCCGTCGGCGCCCACCGGGGACCCCTCCTCGGTGACTCCGGAGAAGAGGGTGCCCCGGTAGAAGTTGACCCCGAGGATGTCGATCGGGGTGGAGATGGTCTCCAGGTCGCCGTCCTGGACGGGGATCTCGACGCCGCGCGCCGCCAGGTCGGCGACGATGTCCGCGGGGTAGTGGCCGTGGACGAGCGGGTCGAGGTACAGGCGGCTGCCGAGGCCGTCGGCGCGGCGGCACGCCTCGGCGTCGGCCTCGCTGTCCGTCTCGGGGGTGGCGGTGCCGAGGTTGAGGGTGATGCCCAGCTCCAGCGGCCGGTCCCCGGCGGCGTCCCGGATCCGCCGGGCGGCGAGCCCGTGGCCGAGGAGCAGGTGGTGGACGGCGTGGATGGCGTCGCCGAAGTCGGTGCGGCCGGGGGCGTGCAGGCCCAGGTCGTACCCGAGCATCGCCGAGCACCAGGGCTCGTTGAGCGTGGTCCAGTGCTCGACCCGGTCGCCGAGGGCGTCGTACGCGAGGGCCGCGTAGTCGGCGAAGCGGTACGCGGTGTCGCGGGCCGGCCAGCCGCCCGCGTCCTCCAGTTCTTGCGGGAGGTCCCAGTGGTAGAGCGTGATCCACGGGGTGATGTCCCGGTCCCGCAGTTCGTCGACCAGGCGCTTGTAGAAGTCCAGGCCCTTGGCGTTGGCCGGTCCCGTACCGCCGGGCTGGATGCGCGGCCAGGCCAGCGAGAAGCGGTACGTGTCGACCCCCAGACCCGCGATCAGCTCCACGTCCTGCGGCATCCGGTGGTAGTGGTCGCAGGCCACGTCGCCGTGTTCCCCTCCGGCGACCGCCCCCGGCACCCGGCAGAAGGTGTCCCAGATCGAGGGGGTCCTGCCGTCGTCGGCAGCCGCTCCCTCGATCTGGTAGGCGGAGGTGGCGACGCCCCAGCGGAAGTCCGCGGGGAGGCCGGGGATCGCCACGGCGGGGCGGGTGAGGCCCTGGGGGGTGAGGGCGTTCATGGGTCTCCTGGGTCAGGGGAAGGCACACGAGTGCGCGGGCGGGTGGGCGGAGGCGGCCGGGACGGGTCCGGCGGTACGGGGGGCTCAGCCGGGGTCGGTGGGGGCGGGGGCGGCGGGCGGGGTGTGGTGCAGCCAGCAGGCCACCGAGCGGTCGGGTTCACCGGGCGGCCCGGCGAGGACCGGGACGTGGGACGCGCAGGGCGCGAACGCCTTGCCGCAGCGGGGGTGGAAGGCGCAGCCGGCCGGCATCGCGGTCAGGTGAGGGGGCGATCCCGGGATGCCGGTCAGCTCGCGGCGGGGGCCGTGCAGGGCGGGGAAGGAGTGCAACAGGCCGTCGCTGTACGGGTGTCGGGGGTCGCGGTAGATGTCGGCGGAGGCGGCCTCCTCGACGATCCGCCCCCCGTACATGATCGCGATCCGGTCGGAGAACTCGATCAGCAGCGAGATGTCGTGGGTGATGAAGACGACCGAGAAGCCCAGTTCCTCGCGGAGGCCGACGAGCTTGCGCAGAATTTGACGCTGCATCACCACGTCGAGGGCGGTGGTCGGTTCGTCCATGATGACGATCTCGGGCTCCAGGGCGAGGGCCATCGCGATCATCACGCGCTGCCGCATGCCGCCGGAGAGCTGGTGCGGATAGGCGGAGAGCCGGTCCTTGGAGATGCCGACGAGCGAAAGCAACTCCTCGGCGCGGGCGGTGCGTTCGGCCGCGCGCGACTGCGGGCGGTGGGCCTGGAGGACGTCGGTGAGCTGGCTGTGGACGGTGTGCACGGGGTTGAGGGAGTTCATCGCGCCCTGGAAGACGATCGACAGCTCCTGCCAGCGGAAGGCCCGCAACTCCCGTGCGGAGAGGGCGAGAAGGTCCACCGGCTCCCGGTCCCACGGGTGGTAGTGGACGTCTCCCCCGGTGATCACCCCGGGCGGGGAGAGCAGCCGGGTCACCGCGTAGGCGAGGGTCGACTTGCCGGAGCCGGACTCGCCGGCCAGGCCGAGCACTTCGCCCCGGTGCAGGGTGAGGTCGACGGAGCGCAGGGCGTGCACGGCGTGGGTGCCGGTGCCGTAGTCGACATCGAGGCCGCGGATGGTCAGGACGGGACGGCCGGTCATGCGCGCGGCTCCTTGTCGGGCGTACGGGCGTCGGGCGCGGCGGGGTCGGCCGTACGGGCGTTCGCTGTACGGTCCTTGCGGGCCACCGGCGTGAAGCCGACCCGCATCCGCACCGTCCGGGACGCGCCCGTGTCCGTACGCAGCCGGGGGTTGATGAACTCGTCGATCCCGAAGTTGATCAGCGAGAGGGCCGCGCCGAGCAGGGCGATGCAGAGCCCCGCCGGGACGAACCACCACCACGCGCCCTGCGCCAGCGCCTGGTTGGACTGGGCCCAGAACAGGACCGTCCCCCAGTTCCAGTTGGAGATGTCGGCGACGCCCGTGAAGGCGAGGGTGATCTCCAGCAGGATGGCGAAGATGACCGTCCCGACGAAGCCGGACGCGATGACGGCGGTGAGGTTGGGCATGATCTCGAAGCAGATGATCCGCCAGGTGGGCTCACCGGTCGCCCGCGCCGCCTCCACGTAGTCGCGGCGGCGCAGGGAGAGGGTCTGCGCGCGCAGGACCCGGGCGCCCCACGCCCACGACGTGCAGGCGATCACCACCGCGATCAGCAGGTCGCCCGCGTCCGAGACGAAGCTGGCGATGATGATGATCAGCGGCAGCGCGGGGATGACCAGGAAGATGTTGGAGAGCGCCGAGAGCAGCTCGTCCGCGACCCCGCCGAGGAAACCGGAGCTGACCCCGATCAGCACGGCGAGGACGGTCGCGAAGAACCCGGCGACGAAGCCGACGATCAGCACCCCGCGGGTGCCGACGAGGATCTGCGAGAGCACGTCCTGGCCGGTCTGGGTGGTGCCGAACCAGTGCGCCCCGGAGGGCGGCCGCAGGATCTCGTCGCTCATCCGGTCGGGGTCGTACGGCGCGATCCACGGGCCGACGACCGCCAGCACGACGAAGAACCCGAGGATCGCCAGGCCGGTGACGGTCTTGCCGCCGCGCAGGAAGCGCAGCCGGGTGCGCCCGGCGGGCGCGGGGGTCGGCGCCGCGTCCAGGACGGCGGCTTCGGCAGCGGTGACGGCCATGGCTCAGGCCTCCTTCCGGGTCCGCGGATCGAGCAGCAGGTAGACCAGGTCGGCCAGCAGGTTCGCCGCCAGCACCGAGAGCGTGATGATCAGGAAGACGCCCTGCATCAGCGGGTAGTCCTTGGCCTGGACGGCCTGGAAGAGCTGGAAGCCGATGCCGGGATAGGAGAAGACCATCTCCACCAGCAGCGTGCCGCCGACGATGAACCCGAGGGAGAGGGCGAAGCCGGAGATGTTGGGGAGGATCGCGTTGCGGGCGGCGTACGAGAACATCACGCGGCGCTCCGGCAGGCCCTTGGCCTGGGCGACCATCACGTAGTCCTCGGAGGAGACGGTCACCATCATGTTCCGCATCCCGAGGATCCAGGCCGCCATGGCGCTGAGCACGATCGTGACGCCCGGCAGGACGGAGTGGTAGAGCGCGCTGGAGAGGAACGGCACGTCGAAGGCGGGCACCAGCGAGCCGTCGTACCCGCCCGAGGCCGGGAACAGCGGCCACTTCACGGCGAACAGCGCGATCGCGATGAGGCCGAGCCAGAAGTACGGGATGGACGAGATGAAGGTGGTGACGGGCAGCAGCCCGTCCAGCCAGGAACCGCGCCGCCACCCGCTGTAGACGCCGATGCCGGTGCCGAGCAGGAAGCTGATCAGGGTGGTGGTGCCGACCAGGGCCAGGGTCCAGGGCAGCGACTGCGAGATGACCTCGCCGACCGGGGTGGGGAAGAACGTGAACGACAGCCCGAGGTCGCCCTGGAAGAGCTGCGACCAGTAGTCGGTGTACTGCTGCCAGAGCGAGCGCTCCTTGTCGAGGCCGAAGAGGGCCTTGAGGGAGTTGACGGCGCTGGTGTCGAGCTGACCCTGGAAGCGGGCGATCAGGGCCTGGACCGGGTCGCCGGGCATCAGCCGCGGGATCAGGAAGTTGATCGTGATCGCGGCCCAGGCGGTGACGGCGTAGAAGGTGAGCCGCTGGAGGACGTACTTCACGGGGCGGTCACCTCCGGCGCGGCCGCGGGGCCGGTTCCGGCGCCGGGGCCGTTCTCCGGGCGCGCGCCGTCCTCGTACAGCCAGCAGGCCGCCCACTGGCCACCGGACAGCTCGAAGCGCGGCGGCAGTTCCGTACGGCAGCGCTCCATCGCCCGCGGGCAGCGCGGGTGGAAGCGGCAGCCGGCGGGCGGGGAGATCAGCGACGGGGGTTCGCCGGTGCCGGTCTCCTCCTGCCGCTCCTCCGCCACGATCCGGTCGGGGTCCGGCGCCGAGGCGATCAGCAGTTGGGTGTACGGGTGCGCGGGGCGCTGTGTGACGGTCTCGCTGTCCCCGCCCTCGACGATCCGGCCCGCGTACATCACCAGCGTCGTGTCGGCGAAGTACCGCGCGGAGGCGATGTCGTGGGTGATGTAGAGGATCGCGAGCCGCAGTCGTTCCTTGAGGTCGCGCAGCAGGTTGAGCACCCCGAGCCGGATGGAGACGTCGAGCATCGAGACCGGCTCGTCGGCCAGCAGCACCCGCGGGTCGGCGCCGAGCGCGCGGGCGATCGCCACGCGCTGGCGCTGCCCGCCGGAGAGTTCGTGCGGGAACTTGTCCAGGAACTGCCCGGGCGGGGTGAGTTGGACCCGCTCCAAAAGCGCCGACGACTCCTCCTCCGTACCCCGCTTGCCGTGGATCCGCAGCGAGCGGGTGAGGTGGTAGCGCACGGTGTGCACCGGGTTGAGGGAGGCGAACGGGTCCTGGAAGATCAGCTGGACCTGTTTGACGTACGCGCGGAAGGACCGGCCACGCCCGGCCCTGACGGGCTTCCCGCCGAGCCGTATCTCCCCCTCGGTGAGGGGGTACAGCTGGGCGAGCAGCCGGGCCACGGTGGACTTGCCCGAGCCCGACTCCCCCACCAGCGCGGTGACGGTGCCGCGCCGCAGCAGCAGCGACACGTCGTCCACGGCGTGGACGCTGCGGTGCCGGCCGGCGAGCAGGTCGCCGCCGGTGCGGCGGACGGGGAAGTGCTTGGTGACACCGCGGGCTTCGAGCACGACGGCGTCGTCGTGGCCGTCGCGGCCCTCGGGGCCGTCCTGGCCCGTGGTGGTGGGGTCGTCCTGGGCGGTCGCGTCGCGGGGGGTGGGGGTCATGGCCGGTCCCGCCGTCACTTCGCCGCGGGCTTGAGGTGCAGCACGACGTCCAGCGAGTTGGGCTGGGTGGGCTGCGGGGGGCCGTACGGGTTCTCCTCGGTGGGCCAGCCGACCCAGTACTTGGTGGAGTACTCGGCGCCGATCGGGCCGGCCGCCGTCGGGATCATCGGGACCTCCTCGACCATGATCTTCTGGAGGGTGTTCATGGCCGCCGTACGGGCCGAGTCCTCGGTGGCGGTGGCGTACTCCCGCAGCGCCGCGGTCGCCTCGGGGCTGTCGAAGCGGCCGAAGTTGCCGAGCTGGGAGGCCTTGCCGACGGGCTGGAGCAGCTCCCCGTCCATGATGTTCTGGTACATGTCGTAGGGCGTCGGCCCGCTGTTGGTCCAGTGCAGCGTGGCGTCGAACTTGCCGTTGCTGACGTCCGACGTCCAGGACTCGGCGGTCTGGGTCCTGACCTTCGCCTCGATGCCGAGCTGCTTGATGTTGTCCTTGATGATCGCGAGCCCGGTGATGTAGTCGTTCCAGCCGGCCGGGTCCGTGAAGGTCAGCGAGACCGGCTTGCCCTTGGGGTCCTTGAGCACCCCGCCGTCGAGCCGGTATCCCGCCTCGGCCAGGAGCTTCTTCGCCCCCGCGACGTCCGGCTCGACCGTGGCGTTCTTGTACTCGGGCGCGAGGAAGGAGTCGCCGGCGGGCAGCGGGATGCCGGTCGGGTTGGTGATCTCCGGGTACAGCGTGGCCTGGGCCTGGACGTGGATCGCGCGGCGGTCGACGACCATCGCCATGGCCTTGCGCAGCGCCTTGTCGGCGAGCGGGCCCCGGGTGGTGTTGAACCACAGGCCGTGGATGCCGAGCCCGGAGGGGAACCAGAGCTTGTTGTTCTTGGGGTCCTTGGCGACGTACAGCTGCTTGTAGTTCGGCATGAAGACGAACGACCACTGGGTCTGGCCGCTCGCCAGGGCCGTGGTCTGCGCGCTGTTGTCGTTGTACGACGTGTAGCGCAGCTCCTTCACCAGGGTCTTGCCCTTCCAGTACGAGGGCAGGGCGGTGAGGGTGGTGGTCTGCGGGGTGAACGTCTTGAGCTTGTACGGGCCCGAGCCGACCGGCGTCCGGTTGGGCCAGGTCGCCGGGTCCTTGACGGTCTCCCAGATGTGCTTCGGGACGACGTACGTCTGGAGGATCTTGTTCTGGTTGACGAACTGGCTCTCCTTGAAGGTCAGGACGAGCTGGTCACCCCGCGCCTCGATGCCGTCGAACTGGAGGCCGTTGCCGTTGAGCGCCGGGTACTTCTTCAGCAGTTCGAAGGTGAAGGCGGCGTCCTCGGCGGTCAGCGGTTTGCCGTCGGACCACTTGGCCTTGGGATCGATCGTGAAGGTGACCTTGGTGAAGTTGGACTCCCACTCCCAGCCGGTCGCCAGCCAGGGCTTCGCCTTCTCGCTGGGCCGGATGACGTTCGTCATCGCCAGCGGCTCGTAGATCATGTAGCGGTAGCCGAGCGAGGCGCCCGCCGACGTGCCCAGGAACGGGTTGCTGTTGTTGGTCTGGGGGCCGTTCGGCATGCTGACGGTGAGTACCCCCGAGGCCCCGCCCGCCTTCCGGTTGGCATCCGAGTTGGCCGAGGAACATCCGGCGGCGAGGGCGGCCACGGCGGTGGCGGCGGCCAGCGCCCGGAGCGTGCGGTGTGCGGACATGGGGGTCTCCAGGAAGGACTGCGAGTGCGGACGGACAACTGCGCTGCGGTGCGGGCGGTGCAAGGCGGTGCGTGCGTGGGGCGTGCAAGGCGGTGCAGGGCGTGCAGGGCGGTGCGGTACGTCTTCCGCCGGACGGGCGGTCCTGGTGCGGAGTGCGGTGGGGCGGGTGCGGTGGGGGTACGGTCCGGTTACGGCGCCGATTGCCTCACCACGAGCTCGGTGGGCAGGACGACCGGTTCGTCGGGGGCGGCGGCCCCGCCGAGGTGTTCCAGCAGCATCCGCGCCGCCGTCTCGCCCATCTGCCGGGCGGGCTGGCGGACGGTCGTCAGCGGAGGCTCGGTGTGCCGGGCCATCGGGATGTTGTCGAAGCCGACCACGGCGATGTCGTCGGGGACGGTCCGCCCGGCGGCCCGCAGGGCCCGCAGGGCGCCGGCCGCGCTGATGTCGTTGTGCGCGAACACCGCGTCGAACGGGACCCGGCCGTTGAGGAGTTTCTCGACCGCGAGCCGTCCGGACAGCTCGGTGAAGTCGCCGACCACGACCCGGTCGGTGGGCAGGACGTGCCGGAAGCCGGCGAGCCGGTCCCGTACACACCCGAAGTGGGCCGGGCCCGTGATGACCAGCGGCTTGGTGCGCCCGTCGGCCAGCAGATGGCGGGCCGCCGACGCGCCTCCCTCGAAATTGGTGGTCACGACGGAGGGGAAGTCCTCGGGGTGGCTGCCGCGGTCGTCGATCAGGACGACGGGCAGGCCCTGGCGGTGCAGGCCGATGATGGTGTCGAGGGTGTTCTCCGGTTCGACGACGAGCAGTCCGTCGAAGGCGCGGGCGGTGACCTGGGTGGTGAACCGCTGAACCGATTCAGCACCCCGGTTGCAGGTGAACAGCAGCAGCCCGTACCCCGCGGCCTCCACGGTGTCGACCACCCCCTGGAGCACCTCGCCCATCCACGGCCAGGTCAGCGAGGGCACCAGCATGCCGACCGTACGGCTGCTCCCGCGGGCCAGTCCGACGGCGCCCGAGCTCGGTACGTACCCGAGCTGCGCGATGACCGCGCGGACGCGGGCCGCCGTACCGCCGTCGACCTCGCCCTTGGTGTTGATGACGCGGGACACGGTCGTCTTGCTGACACCCGCCTGGCGGGCGACGTCGGCGATCGTGACACGCATGGGGGGCCTCCGCGTCGAGGTGGAACCGGTACCGCAACCGCTTCCGGAACCGGTACCGGGCGTTGGGCGGTGAGTTAACCGGGAGGCAACACTGCCGTCAATACTTCACGTCGAGATTGGTCCGCACCTTTGGTGCACAGCAGGCCAGTAGCGGGCCAAGGGAGTTATGCGTTCAGGTTGTGAATGCGCCGCCCCTTGACGGGAGTTCGCAACAGCAGTTCACTCACGCCGCAGGCACCATCGCGTAACCCCCCACCTCTGTGCCAAGAAGGGCAGCAGCAACATGGCGAGATCGAGTGCTCAAGGACGGCGTCTGACGAGGGTCCTCCTCGCGGGCGCCCTGGCCACGGCCGGGCTCACCGGCCTGTCCGCCGGGCCGGCCCAGGCCGCGGGCGAGCAGGTCAACATCTATCTGACGACCACGAGCGACGCGCGCGGCCGGGTCGTCACCCGGGGTCTCCAGCAGCAGACCCCCGTCACCTTCCAGTCGGGCAACGGCGGCAGCGGCACGAACGTGACCGTCGACGAGAACACCCGCTACCAGACCTTCACGGGCGGCGGCGCGTCCTTCACCGACACCGCCGCGTACCTGATGAAGGAGAGCGGCGCGCTCTCGCAGGCCACCCTCGACGCCACGATGAGGAAGCTCTTCTCCCCCACCGACGGCATCGGGCTGTCCTTCAACCGGAACCCGATGGGCGGCTCCGACCTGGCCCGCTTCGGCTACACGTACGACGACGTGCCGGCGGGCCAGACCGACCCCACGCTGTCGAAGTTCTCGATCGCCCACGACCTCCGGGCCGTCCTGCCGCTGACCAAGCAGGCGAAGCAGCTGAATCCGGCCATGACCAACGTGGCGTCGCCCTGGACCGCCCCCGCCTGGATGAAGGACAGCGGGCAGCTCAACGGCGGCTGGCTGAAGGCGGAGAACTACGGCACGTACGCCGACTACTTCGTCAAGTACCTCCAGGCCTACCGCGACCAGGGCATCCCGATCGACTACGTCACGGCGCAGAACGAGCCGACGTGCTGTGCGGGCTACCCGTCGATGAGCTGGAACGGCTCCGGCCTGGCCTACTTCACCAAGAGCAACCTGCTGCCCAAGCTCCAGGCCGCCGGCCTGCCCACCAAGGTGCTGGCGCACGACTGGAACTGGGACACGTACGACGCGTACGCCGCGGAGACCGTGAACGACCCGGCGGTCCGCAGCCACCCGAACTTCGGCGGGGTCGCCTGGCACGGCTACGGCGGCGACATCGCCAAGCAGACCACCGTGCACAACCAGTACCCCACGATGGACGCGTTCCAGACGGAGCACTCCGGTGGCGAGTGGATCGCCAACCAGCAGCGCGAGGACATGAACAACATCATCGACTACACCCGCAACTGGGCGAAGTCGGTGACCAAGTGGTCCCTCGCGGTGGACCAGAACCGCGGTCCCCACAACGGCGGTTGCGGCACCTGCGACGGTCTGATCACGGTCCACAACGGCGACAGCCGGCACGGCCAGGTCGACTACAACATCGAGTACTACACGATGGGCCACCTCACGAAGTTCGTGAAGCCGGGCGCCTCGCGGATCGCCTCCACCGCCAGCGGCACCGTCCCGAACGTGGCCTGGCGCAACACGGACGGCTCGAAGGCGCTGATCGCGTACAACGACGGCACTGCGGCGCAGACCCTCCGGGTCAACTGGGGCGGCCAGAACTTCAGTTACTCGCTCCCCGGCAAGACGTCGGCGACGTTCACCTGGTCGGGCACCCAGGCGGGCGGCGGGGGCGGCACCGGCTCGACGGGCACCTTCCGGGGCCTCGCGGGCAAGTGCCTGGACGCGGCGTCCGGTTCGAGCGCCAACGGCACCGCCGTGCAGCTCTACGACTGCAACGGCTCGGCGGCCCAGAACTGGACCGTCGGCACGGACAACACCATCAGGACGCTCGGCAAGTGCCTGGACGTGACGGCCGCCTCCACGGCGGACGGCGCGAAGGTGCAGCTGTACGACTGCAACGGCACCGCCGCCCAGCAGTTCACGTACAACTCCGGATCGGGCGACATCGTCAACCTCGGGGCGAACAAGTGCCTCGACGTGACGGGGAACTCGTCGGCGAACGGGGCCCGCGCGCAGATCTGGACCTGCACCGGGGCGTCCAACCAGAAGTGGCGCCTCCAGTAGGAGCCGTACCGGATCGCTGAGATCTCCGCACGGAAACGCCGGACGGGCTGGAAGCAGCCCGTCCGGCGTCGTGTCCGGTCACCCCGCCGGGTGGTCTCACGCGGCCGGCTCGGCCCCGGCCCGCAGCAGCCCGTACGTGTACGCGTCCTCCAGCGCCTGCCAGGACGCCGCGATGACGTTCTCCGCGACCCCGACCGTGGCCCACTCGGCCGTCCCGTCCGACGTGGTGACCAGCACCCGCGTGGTGGAGTCGGTGCCGTGCGTGCCCTCCAGGATGCGGACCTTGTAGTCCACCAGCTGGAACTTGGCGAGCTGCGGGTAGATCCGCTCCAGCCCGACCCGCATCGCCCGGTCCAGCGCGTTGACCGGGCCGTTCCCCTCGGCGGTGGCGACGATCCGCTCGCCCTTCGCCCAGATCTTCACCGTGGCCTCGTTGGCGTGCGTGCCGTCCGGGCGGTCCTCGACGATCGCGCGCCAGGACTCCGTACGGAAGTAGACGCGCGGCTTCCCCTCGGCCTCCTCGCGCAGCAGCAGCTCGAAGGAGGCGTCGGCGGCCTCGTAGGTGTACCCCTGGAGTTCGCGCTCCTTGACCCGGCCGACCACCCGCGCGACCAGGTCGCGGTCGCCGCCGAGGTCGACGCCCAGCTCCTTGCCCTTGAGCTCGATGGAGGCGCGGCCCGCCATGTCGGAGACCAGCATCCGCATGGTGTTGCCGACCAGCTCGGGGGCGATGTGCTGGTACAGGTCGGGGTCGACCTTGATCGCGGAGGCGTGCAGGCCGGCCTTGTGCGCGAAGGCCGAGACCCCGACGTACGGCTGGTGGGTGGAGGGGACGAGGTTGACGACCTCGGCGATGGCGTGCGAGATCCGGGTCATCTCGGCGAGCGCGCCGGGGGGCAGGACCCGCTGGTCGTACTTGAGCTCCAGCGCGGCGACGACCGGGAAGAGGTTGGCGTTGCCGACGCGCTCCCCGTACCCGTTGGCCGTGCACTGGACGTGGGTGGCGCCCGCGTCGACGGCGGCGAGGGTGTTGGCGACCGCGCAGCCGGTGTCGTCCTGGGCGTGGATGCCGAGCCGGGCGCCGGTGTCGGCGAGGACGGTGGCGACGACGGCCTGGATCTGGGCGGGCAGCATGCCGCCGTTCGTGTCGCAGAGCACCACGACGTCCGCGCCGGCCTCGGCGGCGGCCCGTACCACGGACTTGGCGTACTCGGCGTTGGCGCGGTAGCCGTCGAAGAAGTGCTCGCAGTCGACGAAGACCCGCCGGTCCTGCTCGCGGAGGTACGACACGGTGTCGCGGATCATCGCGAGGTTCTCGTCGAGGGTGGTGCGCAGCGCCAGTTCGACATGCCGGTCGTGCGACTTGGCGACCAGCGTGACCACCGGGGCGCCGGACTCCACGAGCGCCCTGACCTGCGGGTCCTCGGAGGCCTTGGCGCCGGGGCGGCGGGTGGAGCCGAAGGCGACGAGCCGGGCGTGCCGGAAGTCGATCTCCTGCCGGGCCCGGGCGAAGAACTCGGTGTCGCGCGGGTTGGCCCCCGGCCAGCCGCCCTCGATGAAGCCCACGCCGAATTCGTCCAGGTAACGTGCGATGGCCAGCTTGTCGGCGACCGTCAGGTTGATGCCCTCGCGCTGGGCGCCGTCCCGCAGCGTCGTGTCGAAGACATGAAAACTGTCGTCGTTCCCCGTGGGCCCCGTGGACTCTGTGGTCATGGTGTCCTGCTCCTGTTGAGTGGATGGTCTGGCTCCACCTGCCCCCGTCTCCCCGCGCGGTCCGCCTCCGGCCGGGGTGGGGCCGGAAAACGAAAAAACCCCTCGCGGATGCGAGAGGTCTGCGCGCGGGTCCGAGGCTCGATGTCCGCTCCGTACTGGTCTACGGGGCGGTCACTGCGGACCGGCGCGCTTGCTGCCAATAATCATGACGAACGAGAGCACCAGCCGATTTTCGCACGTCTGGTCACTTTACGGAGCCCCTGTCTCACGATGCGGTCGATCATCTTCCCCGCGTCCTCCGGCCGCCAGCGTAGCGGGACCCGCACCCCGGCGGTGCGGGATGCGGGTCCTCGTACGTACCACCGGTCAGGCCGACGGGGTCGGGCCGGCCGGGTCAGGCGACGTGGTGGCGCCAGCCGTGGACGTCCGGCGCGGCGCCCGACTGGATCTCCAGCAGGGCCTTGCGCACCTTCATCGTGACCTCGCCGGGGCGGCCGTCCGCCACCGTCCAGCCGCCGCGCGCGGAGTGGACCGTGCCGACGGGGGTGATGACGGCGGCGGTGCCGCACGCGAAGACCTCGGTGAGGGAGCCGTCGGCGTTGCCGGTGCGCCAGTCGTCGACGGTCAGGCGGCCCTCGGTGACCTCGTACCCCAGGTCGGCGGCGATCTTCAGGACCGAGTCGCGGGTGACCCCGGCGAGCAGGGTGCCGGTCAGCTCGGGCGTCATGAGCCGGTCGCCGTACACGAAGAAGAGGTTGTTGGTGCCCATCTCCTCGATCCAGCGCCGCTCGGTCGCGTCCAGCCAGACCACCTGGTCGCAGCCGTGCTTCGTGGCCTCGGCCTGGGCGATGAGGGACGCGGCGTAGTTGCCGCCGGCCTTCGCCTCGCCCGTGCCGCCGGGGGCGGCGCGCACGTACTCCTCGGACAGCCAGACGGAGACCGGCTTCACGCCGCCGGCGAAGTACGCCCCGGCCGGGGACGCGATGACCATGAAGAGGAACTCGTTGGCCGGCCGCACGCCGACGCCGACCTCCGTCGCGAACATGAACGGCCGGATGTAGAGGGATTCCTCACCGACGCCGGGCACCCACGCGCGGTCCTGGCCGATGAGCGCGTCCACCGCGGCGACGAACGTCTCCACGGGCAGCTCGGGCATCGCCATCCGGCGCGCGGAGCGCTGGAAGCGGCGCGCGTTCTCCTCCGGGCGGAAGGTGGCGACGGAGCCGTCCACCTGCCGGTACGCCTTGAGCCCCTCGAAGATCGTCTGCGCGTAGTGCAGGGTCATGTTGGCCGGGTCGAGCGACAGCGGGGCGTACGGCACCAGCTCGGCGTCGTGCCAGCCGCGGCCCTCGGCCCACTTCACCGTCACCATGTTGTCGGTGAAGTGGCGGCCGAACCCGGGGTTGGCGAGGATCCGCTCCCGCTCGGCGTCGGACAGCGGGTGCGCGGAGGGCTTGAGCTCCAGGGTGGTCGTGGGCGTGGTCATGAATACTCTCGTCCTTCACCGGTTGTGTGTGACGGACCGCGTTCACGCCGCTACGGCTCTACTAGGACGTCCGAGTATGCGGGCGGGCGACCGCCCCGCCGTGGAGAGCGGGGTGGGGGCATGACCGGAACGAGTGAATGCGGTCCTGGGATGATGGTGTCACCCGGAGGCCGCAAAAGCACAGCCGCCGGGTCACAGGACCCGGCGGCTGTCGGAAGTCGCGGCGGGTCAGCTCGCTACGCGTACGGCGAGCGCGTCACCGATCTCGTCGGTCGTCCGCGCGGCCGCGGAACCGTCACGCCCGGCGAGGTCGGCCGCGACGGCCTCCTCGATCCGGACGGCCTCGGCGTCGAGGCCGAGGTGGCGCAGCAGGAGGGCGACGGAGAGGACGGTGGCGGTGGGGTCGGCCTTCCCCTGGCCCGCGATGTCCGGCGCGGAGCCGTGCACCGGCTCGAACATCGAGGGGAACGTACGGTCCGGATTGATGTTCGCGGACGCGGCCAGGCCGATGCCCCCGCTGATGGCGGCGGCCAGGTCGGTGAGGATGTCACCGAAGAGGTTGTCGGTCACGATCACGTCGAAGCGCTCGGGCTGGGTGACGAAGAAGATCGTCGCGGCGTCGACGTGCAGGTAGTCGGTGGTGACCTCGGGGAACTCCTGGCCCACCCGGTCGAAGATGTTCTTCCACAGGTGGCCGGCGTAGACGAGGACGTTGTTCTTGTGGACCAGCGTCAGCTTCTTGCGGGGGCGGGCGGCGGCGCGCGCGTACGCGTCCCTGACGACCCGTTCCACGCCGTACGCCGTGTTGAGGCTCACTTCCGTGGCCACCTCGGCGGGTGTGCCGGTGCGCAGCGAGCCGCCGTTGCCCGTGTACGGGCCTTCGGTGCCCTCGCGGACGACGACGAAGTCGATGGCGGGGCGGCCGGCCAGCGGGGTCGCGGTGTTCGGGAACAGCTTCGACGGACGCAGGTTCACGTAGTGGTCGAAGGCGAAGCGCAGCTTGAGGAGGAGGCCGCGCTCCAGGACGCCGGACGGCACGCTCGGGTCGCCGATCGCGCCGAGCAGGATGGCGTCGTGGCCCTTGAGGGCGTCGAGGTCCGCGTCCGGAAGGGTCTCCCCGGTCCGGTGCCAGCGGCCCGCGCCGAGGTCGTACTCCTTGGTCTCCAGCTTCACATCCTGCGGGAGGACGGCACGCAGGACCTTGAGGCCCTGGGCGACGACCTCCTGACCGATGCCGTCACCGGGGATCACTGCGAGATTGATGCTGCGAGACATAGCGGCACCCTACTCCGCGTCCCATGGATTGACATCGCGTGTCCATTCCGTGGACACGGATGTCAATCTCCATGGGCAGCGCGGTCCTGACGGGGGCTCGACAGAGGTCCCGCCAGGGGTCCTGACAGGGGCTCAGTGGCCCGTCGAGCCGCCGTTGTCCCTGCGGTCGAGGGCGCGCTGGAGCGCCGCGGCGGCGTTCTTGCGCTCGGACTCGCTCGTGCGGGGAGTGTGACGGACGCGGCGGATGGTGGTCTCGGCCATGTTGATCGACTCCTTGAGGCAGCGGAGAGCGGAGACATGCGGCACGGGGGCCGCATGATGCGTCTACGAGGCGCCGGAAGGGGCGGGGAGGCATACGCGGCAGGGGTTGCCTGCGTGGGGGCGCGTGCCGTCCACCGCGTTCGCTCGATGAAGCGAGACGTTCGGCTCATTCCAAGCTAGGCGAGCGGGGCCGCCCTGTCTTCTCTTTACTCGGACTTCCTACTATCTGAGACGGCGATCACGGAAAGGTGCCGGGGCGGTGCCGGGCGGGTGCCGGGGTGACTGCCGGTGAGCGCCGGGACGGCTGCCGGGCGGCCGCCGCGTGAACCCCCTGGGCAGCCGTTTCCGCCGGGCGGGCCGGGGCACCCGGACAGCGGAGGTTCACCATGGACGCACAGACGGTTTCACACAGTGGCCAGGGCAAGGCGCGGCAGGCGGCGAACAGCTCGGTGATGGACGGGGCAGCCCGCTGGGGGTTCGCCGCACGGGGCGTGATCTATCTGCTCATCGGGATCCTGGCACTGCGCATCGCCTTCGGCGGGGGCGGCGAACAGGCCGACCGCGGGGGCGCGCTCGCCGAGCTGGCGAAGCAGCCGATGGGGTCGGTCCTGCTCTGGGCCCTCGGGATCGGCCTCGTCGGGATGGCGCTGTGGCGCCTCTCGGAGGCGATCGTGGGCGCGGCGGGCCCCGACGGCCAGAAGCCGGGCAAGCGGCTGATGTCGGCGGGCCGCTTCGTCTTCTACGGTTTTGTCGCCTACTCGGTCCTGGCGTTCGCCGCCGGGGAGAAGAGCAGCGGCAGCGGGTCCGGCGACCAGCAGTCGCAGGACATCACCGCGCGGGCGCTGAGCTGGCCCGGCGGCCAGTGGATCGTGGGGATCGCCGGCGCGGGCATAGTCGTCGCGGGCCTGTGGGTCGGGACGCGCGCGGTGATGCGCTCGTACCACAAGCACCTGAAGCTCGGTGAGATGTCCCGCAGGACCCGGCAGCTGGTCGACGTGACGGGCGTCGGCGGGGGTGCCGGGCGCGGGATCCTGTTCGCCGCGATCGGCGGGTTCGTGATCCAGGCGGCGGTGACGTACGAGCCGGACAAGGCCAAGGGCTTCGACGACACGCTGCGTTCGTTCACCGACACCCCGGCCGGCCCGTGGCTGCTGGCGCTCGTCGCGACCGGGCTGGTGCTGTTCGGTGTCTTCTCGTTCGCGATGGCCCGCTGGCGCCGGGTCTGACCGGCCCGCCGGCCCCTGGACGCGTACCGCCTCCGCACCGGCGCCCCTCTCCCGTACGGAGGCACGACACCGCCCCCGCTCCGGAGGGGGGCGCCGGTGCGGGGGCGGGGGTTTTCGGGGCCCCGGAAGGGGCCCGGGCCGGTCAGCCCATGTGCGGGTAGCGGTAGTCCGTCGGCGGGACCAGCGTCTCCTTGATGGCGCGGGTCAGCGTCCAGCGCATCAGGTTCTGCGGGGCGCCCGCCTTGTCGTTGGTGCCGGACGCGCGCCCGCCGCCGAAGGGCTGCTGGCCGACGACGGCGCCGGTGGACTTGTCGTTGATGTAGAAGTTGCCGGCCGCGTAGCGCAGCTTCTCCATCGTCCGGGCCGCCGCCGCGCGGTCGTTGGCGATGACCGAGCCGGTCAGCGCGTACGCCGAGACCGACTCCAGCTGCGTGAGGACGCTGTCGTAGTCGGCGTCGTCGTAGACGTGCACGGCGAGGATCGGGCCGAAGTACTCGGTCGTGAAGACCTCGTTCTCCGGGTCGGTGCACACGATGACCGTCGGCCGGACGAAGTACCCCACGGAGTCGTCGTACGTCCCGCCCGCGACAATCGTGCAGGTGGGGTCGGCGGCGGCGCGGTCGATCGCGGCCCTGTTCTTCGCGAAGGCGCGCTCGTCGATGACGGCGCCCATGAAGTGCCCGAGGTCCGTGACGTCGCCCATGGTGAGCGAGTCCACCTCGGCGGCGAACCGCTCCTTGAAGCCGTTGTCCCAGATCGACGCGGGGATGTACGCGCGCGAGGACGCCGAGCACTTCTGGCCCTGGTACTCGAACGAGCCCCTGGTCAGCGCGGTCTTGAGGATCGCGGGGTCGGCGCTCGGGTGGGCGACGACGAAGTCCTTGCCGCCGGTCTCGCCGACGATCCGGGGGTACGAGCGGTACGTCTCGATGTTCTCGCCGACCGTCTTCCACAGGTGCTGGAAGGTCTTCGTCGAGCCGGTGAAGTGGATGCCCGCGAGGTCGCGGTGGCGCAGCGCCACCTCGGACACCGCGATCCCGTCCCCGGTCACCAGGTTGATGACGCCCTTGGGCAGCCCGGCCTCCTCCAGCAGTTCCATCAGCAGCACGGCCGCGAGGGTCTGGGTGGGCGACGGCTTCCAGACGACGACGTTGCCCATCAGGGCGGGCGCGGTCGGCAGGTTGCCCGCGATGGCGGAGAAGTTGAACGGCGTGATCGCGTAGACGAAGCCTTCGAGCGGGCGGTGGTCGAGCCGGTTCCACACACCGGGCGAGTTGGCCGGCGGCTGCTCGGCGAGCAGGTCACGGGCGTACGCGACGTTGAAACGCCAGAAGTCGACCAGCTCGCAGGGGCAGTCGATCTCCGCCTGCTGCGCGGTCTTCGACTGGCCGAGCATGGTCGCGGCGGCCAGCGTCTCGCGCCAGGGGCCCGCCAGCAGCTCGGCGGCGCGCAGGATGATCGCCGCGCGGTCGTCGAAGGCCATGGCGCGCCAGGCCGGGGCGGCGGCGAGGGCCGCGTCGACCGCGTCCCGGGCGTCCTGCTCCGTGGCGCCGGCGAACGTACCGAGCACCGCCTCGTGGCGGTGGGGCTGGACGACGTCGACCCGCGCGCCGCCGCCCATCCGCTTCACGCCGCCGATGGTCATCGGCAGGTCGACGGGGTTCTCGGCCAGTTCCTTGAGCTTCGCCTCCAGCAGGGCGCGCTCGGGCGACCCGGGGGCGTAGCCGTGCACCGGTTCGTTGACCGGCGCCGGAACCTGTGTCACAGCGTCCATGGGTGGCGGATCTCCTTCAGCAGCTTCATCGGCTTCATCGGCGGTGCGGTCGGGGGGGGAGTCAGCCACGGCTGACGATCGAGCGCAGGAAGAACGCGAGGTTGGCGGGGCGCTCGGCGAGGCGGCGCATGAAGTAGCCGTACCAGTCGGTGCCGTACGCGATGTAGACACGCATCCGGTGGCCCTCGGCGGCCAGCCGCACCTGCTCGGCCTCGCGGATGCCGTACAGCATCTGGAACTCGTACTCGTCGGGCTTGCGGCCCGCGCGGTGCGCGAGGTCCTGGGCGATCGCGATGATCCGGGGGTCGTGGGTGCCGGCCATGGGGTAGCCGCCGCCCTCCATGAGGATCCGCAGGCTCCGGACGTACGCCCTGTCGACGTCGGCCTTGTCCTGGTACGCGACGGAGGCGGGCTCCTTGTAGGCGCCCTTGACGAGCCGGACGCGCGCGCCGGCGTCCGACAGCGCGCGGCAGTCGTCCTCCGTACGGAAGAGGTACGACTGGACGACGGCACCGGTCTGCGGGAACTCCCGGCGGACCTCGGCGTGGATGGCGAGGGTCGAGTCGACGGTGGTGTGGTCCTCCATGTCGAGGGTGACCGTGGTGCCGATGGCGGCGGCGGCCTCGACGACGGCGGTGACGTTCTTGAGCGCGAGGTCGTGGCCGCCGGGCAGGGCCTGGCCGAAGGAGGACAGCTTCACGGACATCTCGGCGCGGGCGCCCAGCTCCAGCGGCTCCAGGGCCTCGACCAGCCGGAGGTACGCGTCCCGGGCGCGCAGCGCCTCCGCCGGGTCGGTGATGTCCTCGCCGAGGACGTCGAGGGTGACCTCCAGGCCGCGGGCCGCCATGGACCGGACGACGGGGGCCGTCTCCTCGATCGACTCACCGGCGATGAACCGGTCCACCACGGGCTTGGTGACCGGGGCGGCCGAGACGGCCCGGCGCAGGGAGCCGCTGCGCGAGGCGGCCAGGATCACGGGACCCAGCACGGGGCACCTCCACGGTGAGTACGACCGCCCGGTGCGTTTCGGGCGTCGGCTCAGAATCTAGGGAGCGGTCCGATCCTCTGCCATCGACAGCTGTCACGCATCCGTGGGCGGGATCTCATACATCTGTCTGAGAGCGGTGCGAGAATGTCCGGATGAAGGGCGATTACCAGGACCTGGTGGATGAGATCTCGGCGCTGCTCGGCGTCCCCGCGACGCTGGAGAACCGCGACTTCGGACTGATCGCCTTCGGCGCGCACGACACGGAGGACGACACGGCGATGGACCCGGTCAGGACCCGGTCGATCGTGACGCGCAAGTCGACCCCGGCGGTCCGCGCCTGGTTCGAGGGCTTCGGCATCACGCGGGCCACCGGCCCCGTCCGGATCCCGGCGGCCCCGGACGCGGGGGTCTTCCGGGGCCGGATCTGCCTGCCCGTACGGCACCGGGGCATGGTGCTGGGGTACGTGTGGCTGCTGGACGACTCCGACCCGGGGCCGGGCACGGCCCGGCTGGCGGCGGCCATGGAGGTGACCGCCCGGATCGGTGACCTGCTCGCCGAGGAGGTCAAGGCGGGCACAGACCTGGCGCGCGAGCTGCGGGCGGTGCTGACCGCCGGGCCCGGCTGGCAGCGCGAGGCGGCGGTGACGGCGCTGCGCACGGCGCTCGGGCCGGGCGCGGAGGGGCCGCACGTGGTGGTGTGCGTGGCGCCGTGGCGCGACGAGGAGCCGTCGGTACGGGCGGTGCCGGGGACGGCCGCGCTCTGCACGCTCCCCCACGGCGGGCTGCCGTACGGCGGCGAGGCGGCGCTGGCCCTGCTCGTACGGCTGCGCTCGCCGGACGCCCTCACCCCGGCGCTGGCGGCGGTGGCCCGGCTGCACGGGGGCGCGGGCCAGGACACGGCGGCGGGCGCCTCGGCTCCCCGGCGCGGCCCGTCCGACCTGCCCGCGGCCTGGCAGGAGGCGGTCGCGGCGGCCCGCGCGGCGGTGGCCCAGCCCCGACTGGGCCCGGTCGCCCAGTGGCCGGCGATGGGCCCGTACCGCCTCCTCACCGCCCTCCCCGCGACCCCGGACCCGGCGGTGAGCCCCCTCCTGACCCCGGCCCACAGCGAACTGGCCCACACCGCCGAGGTCTACCTCGACTGCGCGGGCCAGGCGGGCCGCACGGCGGCGGCCCTGGGCATCCACCGGCAGACGCTCTACTACCGCCTGTCCCGCATCGAACACCTGACGGGCCTGGACCTGGCCTCGGGCGAGGACCGCCTGCTGCTGCACATGGGGCTGAAGGCGGCGCGGCTCTGAGGAGATCCGGGGCGCCCGGGCGGCTGTCCGCTGAGGCACCGGGCCCCGACCGGGCGGGCGGACGACCGAGCGCCGGGCGGGCGAGAGGCCCGTCCGGCGCTTGAGGACGACGTGGACCGCGGGGGTCGCGTCGGTCGGTGTCAGTCGGTGAGGTTCACCGTGCGGGCCGAGGCCGCGCCGATCTCCTCGGCGATCTCCGTCAGGACCGCGACGGGGACGTTGTCGTCCACCGTCAGGACCACCACCGCCTCGCCGCCCTCCTCCGCGCGGGAGACCTGCATGCCCGCGATGTTCAGGCCCGCCTCGCCGAGGATGCGGCCGACCGTGCCGACGACGCCGGGGCGGTCCTCGTAGCGCAGCACGACCATGTGGTCGGCGAGCGCGACGTCGATGTCGTAGTCGCCGATGGCGACGATCTTCTGGAGGTGCTTGGGGCCCGCCAGGGTGCCGGAGACCGACACCTCCTCGCCGCCCGCGAGCGTGCCGCGGACGGTGACCACGTTGCGGTGGTTCGGGGACTCGCTGGAGGTGGTGAGCCGTACCTCCACGCCGCGCTCCTGCGCGAACAGCGGGGCGTTGACGTAGCTGACCGTCTCCGCGACGACGTCCTCGAACACGCCCTTGAGCGCGGACAGTTCGAGCACCTTCACGTCGTGCTGGGTGATCTCGCCGTACACCTCGACGTCGAGCCGGACCGCGACCTCGCCCGCGAGGGCGGTGAAGATGCGGCCGAGCTTCTCGGCGAGCGGCAGGCCGGGCCGTACGTCCTCGGCGATGACGCCGCCCTGGACGTTGACCGCGTCGGGGACCAGTTCACCGGCGAGCGCGAGCCGTACGGAACGGGCGACCGCGACGCCCGCCTTCTCCTGCGCCTCGTCGGTGGACGCGCCGAGGTGCGGGGTGGCGACGACCTGGTCGAACTCGAACAGCGGGGAGTCCGTGCAGGGCTCCTTCGCGTACACGTCCAGACCGGCGCCCGCGACGCGGCCCTCCTTGAGGGCGGCGGCGAGCGCCACCTCGTCCACGATCCCGCCGCGCGCGGCGTTGACGATCCGGACCGACGGCTTGACCTTGTGCAGCGCGTCGTCGCCGATCAGACCCAGCGTCTCGGGGGTCTTGGGCAGGTGGACGGTGATGAAGTCGGCGACCGCGAGCAGTTCGTCCAGCGTGAGGAGCTTGACGCCCATCTGCGCGGCGCGGGCCGGCTGTACGTACGGGTCGTACGCGACGATGTTCATGCCGAACGCGGACATGCGCTGCGCGACCAGCACCCCGATGCGGCCGAGGCCGACGACCCCGAGGGTCTTCTCGCTCAGCTCGACGCCCGTGTACTTGGAGCGCTTCCACTCACCGTTCTTGAGCGCGGTGTTGGCCTGCGGGATGTGCCGCGCGGTGGCGATCAGCAGACCGCAGGCCAGCTCGGCGGCGGTGACGATGTTCGAGGTGGGCGCGTTCACGACCATCACGCCGGCCTTGGTCGCGGCGGAGACGTCGACGTTGTCGAGACCCACCCCGGCGCGGGCGACGACCCGCAGCTTGCGCGCCGCGGCGATGGCCTCGGCGTCGACCTTGGTGGCGGAGCGGACGAGGATCGCGTCCACATCGGCGATGGCGGGCAGCAGTTCCGCGCGGTCGGCGCCGTTGCAGTGCCGGATCTCGAAGTCCGGGCCGAGCGCGTCGACCGTGGCGGGCGAAAGCTCTTCGGCGATGAGTACGACAGGTTTCGAGCTCACGTGAGTCCTCACAAGTCCCATTGCGGACGGCCGTCCCGACGGCCGCATGCGGTGGAGGTCTGACCGCGAAGACGCACGACGCTGTGGGCCTGACGCGTTGGTGTTGAGCAGTGTAGTGCTGTCACCGGGTGGGGACTTCCGCCTTCGGCGACTGCGTCACCCGTACGGGATTCCCGTACCGGAGCTGCCTGAGACACACGCGAAAACCCCTGCGCGTTCCCGGGCGCCGGGCGGGCTCCAGGCCCGTCCGGCGCTCGGGAACGACCCCCGGCGGGGGCGCGGTCACGCGTCGTTGTCGACCCAGCTCATGAGCTTGCGCAGCTCCGCGCCGGTGGTCGCGAGCAGGCTGTCGCTGTCGGCCTGCTTGTACTCGTTGTACTTCTTCAGACCGCCGTGGTACTCGTCCATCCAGGTCTGGGCGAAGGACCCGTCCTGGATCTCGGCGAGGATCTTCTTCATCTCGGCCTTGGTCTGGTCGGTGATGATGCGGGGGCCGGTGACGTAGTCGCCCCACTCGGCGGTCTCGGAGACCGACCAGCGCATCTTCTCCAGGCCGCCCTCGTACATGAGGTCCACGATCAGCTTCAGCTCGTGCAGGCACTCGAAGTACGCGATCTCCGGCTGGTAGCCGGCCTCGGTCAGCGTCTCGAAGCCCGCCTTGACCAGCGCCGCCGTACCACCGCAGAGCACCGCCTGCTCACCGAACAGGTCCGTCTCCGTCTCCTCCTTGAAGGTCGTCTTGATGACGCCGGCGCGCGTGCCGCCGATCCCCTTCGCGTAGGAGAGCGCGAGCGCGAACGCCTTGCCCGAGAAGTCCTGCTCGACGGCGGCGATGCAGGGCACGCCGCGGCCCTCTTCGTACTGGCGGCGGACCAGGTGGCCGGGGCCCTTCGGCGCGACCATGGCCACGTCGACGTTGGCCGGCGGCTTGATGAAGCCGTAGCGGATGTTGAGACCGTGGCCGAAGAACAGCGCGTCGCCGTCCTTGAGCTGGTCCTTGATGGACTCCTCGTAGATCTTGCCCTGGAGCGGGTCCGGGACCAGGATCATGATGACGTCGGCCTCAGCGGCGGCCTCCGCCACCGACACGACGCGCAGACCCTCCTCCTCGGCCTTCGCCCTGGACGTGGAGCCCTCGTGCAGACCGACCCTGACGTCGACACCCGAGTCACGGAGCGACAGCGCGTGGGCGTGGCCCTGGCTGCCGTACCCGATGACCGCGACCTTGCGGTTCTGGATGATGGACAGGTCGGCGTCGTCGTCGTAGAACAGCTCGGCCACTGGCTTTTCTCCTTGGTGTGCACTTCTGCTTCTGCGTGGTGGTTCGTCGTGCCTTCCCACCGTACGACGGGCGGGGTGAGGCGGGGTCCCGGTCTCGCGATGCGAGCCACGGCCGGGGCCCTTCGCCGCCGGGCGCTACGCGCTGCGGTCGAGCGCGCGCAGGCTGCGGTCCGTGATGGACCGGGCGCCGCGCCCTATGGCGATCGTGCCGGACTGGACCAGTTCCTTGACGCCGAACTGCTCCAGCATCTTGAGCATCGCGTCGAGCTTGTCACTCGAACCGGTGGCCTCGATCGTGACGGCGTCGGGTGAGACGTCCACGGTCTTGGCGCGGAACAGCTGGACGATTTCGACGATCTGGGAGCGGGTCTCGTTGTCGGCGCGGACCTTCACCAGGACCAGTTCGCGCTGGATCGCCGCGTTCGGCTCCAGCTCGACGATCTTGAGGACGTTCACCAGCTTGTTGAGCTGCTTGGTCACCTGTTCCAGGGGCAGCCCGTCGACATTCACCACGATGGTGATGCGGGAGATGTCGGGGTGCTCGGTGACACCGACGGCGAGCGAGTCGATGTTGAAGCCGCGGCGGGAGAACAGCGCGGCGATCCGGGCGAGGATGCCGGGCGTGTTCTCGACCAGGACGGAGAGGGTGTGCTTGGTGGACATGTCTGTCTCTCTCGGGCTCTCTCTGGGGCTCTCAGGCTCTCGGCTCTGTCGTCTTCGTCTGTGACGCCTGCTGTCCCGGCGTCAGTCGTCCAGGTTCTCGCCGAAGTCGGGGCGGACGCCGAGGGCGGCCATGACCTCGTCGTTCGAGGTACCCGCGGCGACCATCGGCCAGACCTGGGCGTCCTCGTGGACGATGAAGTCCACGACGACGGGACGGTCGTTGATCGCGTTGGCCTTGGCGATCACCGCGTCCAGCTCCTCCGGGGACTCGCAGCGCATCGCGACGCAGCCCATGGCCTCCGCCAGCTTCACGAAGTCGGGGATGCGGGTGCCGCGGCAGACCTCGCCGTCGGAGTCCTTGCCGGAGTGCAGGACGGTGTTGGAGTAGCGCTCGTTGTAGAAGAGGGTCTGCCACTGGCGGACCATCCCCAGCGCGCCGTTGTTGATGATCGCGACCTTGATCGGGATGTTGTTGACGGCGCAGGTGGCCAGTTCCTGATTGGTCATCTGGAAGCAGCCGTCGCCGTCGATCGCCCAGACGGTACGGTCCGGCTGCCCGGCCTTCGCGCCCATCGCGGCGGGCACCGCGTACCCCATGGTCCCGGCGCCGCCCGAGTTCAGCCAGGTGGCCGGCTGCTCGTAGTCGATGAAGTGCGCGGCCCACATCTGGTGTTGGCCGACGCCCGCCGCGTAGATGGTGTCGTCCGGGGCGAGTTGGCCGATGCGCTGGATGACCTGCTGCGGGGAGAGGCTGCCGTCGCCGGGCTGGGTGTAGCCCAGGGGGTACGTGTCGCGCCAGCGGGTGAGGTCCTTCCACCAGGCGCTGTAGTCACCGGTGTTGCCCTCGGTGTGCTCGGCCTGGACGGCCTGGACGAGGTCGGCCAGGACCTCGCGGGCGTCCCCGACGATGGGCACGTCCGCGGCGCGGTTCTTGCCGATCTCGGCCGGGTCGATGTCCGCGTGGACGATCTTGGCGTACGGCGCGAAGCTGTCGAGCTTGCCGGTGACGCGGTCGTCGAAGCGGGCGCCGAGGGCGACGATCAGGTCGGCCTTCTGCAACGCGGTGACGGCGGTGACCGCACCGTGCATGCCCGGCATCCCCACGTGCAGGGGGTGGCTGTCGGGGAACGAGCCCAGCGCCATCAGGGTGGTGGTGACGGGGGCTCCGGTCAGCTCGGCGAGGACCCGCAGCTCGGCGGTGGCGCCGGCCTTCATGACCCCGCCGCCGACGTACAGGACCGGGCGCTTGGCCGCGGTGAGCAGCTTGGCGGCCTCGCGGATCTGCTTGGCGTGCGGCTTGGTGACCGGGCGGTAGCCGGGCAGGTCCAGGACGGGCGGCCAGCTGAAGGTGGTACGGGCCTGGAGGGCGTCCTTGGCGATGTCGACCAGGACGGGTCCGGGGCGGCCCGTGGCCGCGATGTGGAACGCCTCCGCGATGGTGCGCGGGATGTCCTCGGCCTTGGTCACCAGGAAGTTGTGCTTGGTGATCGGCATGGTGATGCCGACGATGTCCGCCTCCTGGAAGGCGTCCGTGCCGATGGCCGCGCTGGCCACCTGGCCGGTGATCGCGACGAGCGGCACGGAGTCCATGTGCGCGTCGGCGATCGGGGTGACCAGGTTGGTGGCGCCGGGTCCCGAGGTCGCCATGCAGACCCCGACCCTGCCGGTGGCCTGGGCGTACCCGGTGGCCGCGTGGCCCGCGCCCTGCTCGTGGCGGACGAGGACGTGACGGACCCGGGTGGAGTCCATCATCGGGTCGTACGCGGGGAGGATGGCGCCGCCGGGGATGCCGAACACCGTGTCGGCCCCCACTTCCTCCAGCGAGCGGATGAGGGACTGCGCGCCCGTGACGTGCTCGACGGTGGCGGGGGACGGTCCGCCGGTACGGGCCCGCGGCTGCGGATGGTGGGCCCCGGTGGCCTGGTCGGTCATCGGCATTCTCTTCTCGAAGCTGAAGGGGTACGCGAGGGTTTGGGGTGTATCGGTGCAACAAAAAACCCCTCGTGCCGGGAGGCAAGCGAGGGGAGCGCGTCGGGTGCGGTCTGCGGAGCCGGTACGGGCTCTGCTTCAGCCGACGCGCTTGCCAAGTACGAGAATTCGGGTGCGCATGGCATTGACCCTCCCTCCGGCCCGCCACGGCTGTCAAGTGGGTGGGACGGGCGTCTCATTATTTGAGCGGCTGGCGGGGATGGAGGGGTACGGAATCCGGTCACCGCCCTGCGGGCGCGTGTAGCGGACGGGCAGGGAGCCGCCGCTCAGGACGGGCCGCGGAACGCCGGGGGTGCCCGGGGCGCCGCCGGGGAGCGGGTAGGAGCCGCGCACCAGGGCGCGGCGGAGCCGGAACTCGTCGAGCGGCCCGGAGAAGGCCATGCCCTGGCCGTGCGTGCAGCCCATGGCCCGCAGGGCCACCACCTGCTCGGGGAGGTCCACGCCCTCCGCCACGGACTCCAGGCCGAGGTCCCCGGCGATCTTGAGCAGCCCGGTGGTGATCTTGTGCAGCCGGGCGGACTCGACCACTCCGTCGACCAGCCCGCGGTCCAGTTTCAGGATGTCCACGGGGAGGCGGCGCAGGGCGTGGAGGGCCGCGCACCCGCTGCCGAAGCCGTCGAGCGCGATCCGTACGCCGAGCCGGCGCAGCGCGAGGAGGCGGTGCTCCAGCTCGTCCAGGGAGCTGCGGGGGTCGCTGTCGGCCAGCTCGATGACCAGCGCCCCGGAGGGCAGGCCGTGGCGGGCCAGGAGGGTTTCCACTGTGCCGAGGGGCAGGGACCGGTCGAGCAGTCTGCGGGCCGGGAGCCGTACGACGACCGGGGCGGGGTGGCCGAGCGCGGTGCGCTCGGCGGCCTGCGCGACGGCCTCTTCGAGCACCCAGCGGCCCAGCTCGGCGGTGCGGTCGCTGTCGTCGGCGACGCGCAGGATCTCGGCCGGGGTGGAGAGGATGCCCTGGGCGGTGCGCCAGCGCGCCTGGGCGGCCACCGAGCAGACCCGGCCGGTGGCCAGGTGCACGACGGGCTGGTGCAGGAGCGCGAACTCACCGTCGTGCAGCGCGGTGCGCAGCCGGGCCGCCAGCTCCGTCCTGCGGACGACGTCGGCCTGCATCTGGGGGGCGTACAGCTCGACGCGGTCCTTCCCGCCCGCCTTGGCGCGGTACATGGCGAGGTCGGCGTTGCGCATCAGGTCGGTGGGGGTGATGCCGGGCTCGGCGAAGGCGACGCCGATGGAGGCGGCGACCCGGACGTCGTTGCCCTCGATGCGGTACGGCTGCGAGAGCTGGAGGCGCAGCCGGTCGGCGATCTCGTGGACCAGGTACTCGCGGGCCGTCTGGTCGTCCCCGCCGTCGCCGAGGACGATCGCGGCGAACTCGTCGCCGCCGAGCCGGGCGACGGTGTCTTCGGCCCGGACGGAGTCCTGGAGCCGGCGGGCGGCCTGGATCAGCAGTTCGTCGCCGACCTGGTGGCCCAGCCGGTCGTTGACGCTCTTGAAGCCGTCGAGGTCGATGAAGAGCACGGCCGTGCCGGGGTCGCTGGAGCGGCGTCCGGAGAGAGCGAGCCGGACGCGCTCGGTGAACAGGGCGCGGTTGGGCAGGTCGGTGAGCGGGTCGTGCTCGGCGTTGTGCTGCAACTGTGCCTGGAGGCGGACCCGCTCGGTGACGTCACGGCTGTTGAAGATCAGCCCGCCCTGGTGGCGGTTGACGGTGGACTCCACGTTGAGCCAGTCGCCGGTGCCGGACTTGAAGCGGCACTCGATCCGGGTCGTGGGCTCCTCCGTGGGAGGCGCGGCCAGAAATCGCCGTACCTCGTGGTGCACCCGGCCGAGGTCGTCGGGGTGGATGATCGTGGCCAGCTCGGCGCCGACGAGGGCCTCGGCGTCGCGTCCGTAGACGCCGGTCGCGGCGGGGCTCACGTACCGCAGGGTGCCGGAGGGCGCGGCGATCATGATGACGTCGCTGGACCCCTGGACCAGAGAGCGGAAGTGGTTCTCCTTCTGGGCCAGTTCGTGGGTGAGCGCGATGTTGTCGAGGAGCATGATGCCCTGCCGTACGACCAGGGCGAGCACGACCGTACAGCCGGTGAGGACCACCACCCGGTCCACCCGGCGGCCCTCGATGACGTTGTAGAGGATCCCGAGCGTGCAGACGGCGGCGGCGAGGTACGGCGTGAGCGCGGCCAGGGAGCCGGCGATGGGGCGGCTGGAGGGGCGGACGGGCGGGGCGAGGGCGGGGACCGGGGGCGGCGGGTCGGGCGCCGGGTCCGCGCCGCGGCGCACGCCCCAGGGCGCGTACGCGAGAAGGAGGGAGCCGGCGAACCAGCCCGCGTCCAGGAGCTGTCCCGAGCGGTACGTGGCCCGCAGCAGCGGCGAGGTGAACAGGGCGTCGCACAGCACGGTCAGCGCGAGGGCGGCGATGGCGGTGTTCACCGCCGAGCGGCTGCCCGTGGAGCGGCGGAAGTGCAGCGCGAGCACCATGCTGACGAGCACGATGTCGAGCAGGGGGTAGGCGAGGGACAGGGCGGCCTGGGCGACGCTCTCGCCCCGGAAGTGCGCGTTGTGCGCGAGGGCGAGGCTCCAGGAGAGGGTCAGCAGCGAGCCGCCGATGAGCCAGGAGTCCAGGGCCAGGCAGACCCAGCCGGCCTTCGTGACGGGGCGCTTGGCGAGGACGAGCAGGCCCACGATGGCGGGCGGCGCGAAGCAGAGGAAGAAGAGATCGGCGAGGGACAGGCCCGGCACGGGGCGGTCGAGGACCACTTCGTACCACCCCCAGACGGCGTTGCCGCAGGAGGCCATGGCGGAGGACAGGGAGAAGAGCAGCCAGGCGGGGCGGAAGCGCCGGTCGCGGCCGCGGGCGTAGAGGAAGCAGGAGACGGCCGCGATGCCCGCGGCGAGGCTCAGCCCGAAGTCACCCATTATCAGGGCCAGTTCCGGGGATCCCCAGCCCAGGGCGGCGCCCGCGGCGTACCCCCCGCAGATCAGGGCGAGGAAGAGCTGGGCGACGAGCCCCGTACCGAGTCCGCCCGGGGCGGGCCGGTGGGCGGGGAGCACGCTCTCGGCGCTCACCGGAGCGTCCCGGGGAGCGTCGCTGTCACCGCCGCGGATCCCGGGCCGTGCGGGGCGGGGATCGGGCCTTCGGTACGCGGCGGGGCGTCCTGAGGTCGCCGTCGGCGGCCCTGCCGCGTCGGATGGTCGGTCCATCGGCCGTACATCGCCCGTCGCCCCCCTCGCTGTCTGATCTCTCCCCGCGTCGCACCCGCGCACGTCGCGACCCCCAGATCGGGACGATACACCAGTCTCGTCACTCAGGGACATAGCACTTCTACTCTCCGTCACCAGCGGGGGAGTTGCGAGTACCGGGTGTATCCACGACGCGGCCGGTCCGGGTCAGTGGCCTGTCGTGTGCACCACGTTGTGCGGTTCCTCCCCCGCCACGAACCGGGTCAGCTGTCCGGCGAGCAGCCGCTTGGCACGGGGCAGGAAGGCGGAGGTGGACCCGCCCACGTGCGGACTGATGAGAACACCCGGAGCATGCCAGAGCGGATGCCCCGGGGGGAGCGGTTCAGGCTCGGTGACGTCAAGTGCGGCCCTGATCCTTCCGCTTTCCAGCTCCCCGAGGAGCGCCTCGGTGTCGACGACGGCGCCGCGGGCCACGTTCACGAGGAGAGCGCCGTCCTTCATCCGGGCCAGGAAGTCCGCTCCCGCCAGGCCCTTCGTCTCCTCGGTGAGCGGGGTCGAGAGGATGACGACATCCGCCTCCGGGAGCAGGGCGGGCAGCGCGCCGAGCGGATGCACCTCACCGCGCTCCGTGGCACGGGCGGAGCGCGCGACGCGCGCCACCCGCGCGCACTCGAAGGGCGTGAGCCGGTCCTCGATGGCGGCGCCGATCGACCCGTACCCCACGATCAGCACCGACTTGTCGGCGAGCGCCGGGTAGAAACCGGAGCGCCACTCCTCGCGCTCCTGGCCCGCGACGAATCCGGGAATCCCCCGCAGGGAGGCGAGGATCAGGGTGAGGGCGAGTTCGGCGGTGCTGGCCTCGTGGACGCCCTTCGCGTTGCACAGCCGGATGCCGGCGGGCAGGGACGCGAGGCCCGGCAGCACGTGGTCGGTGCCGGCCGACAGCGTCTGTACGACCCGTACGGACGTCATCCGCGCGAGCGGCCGGACCGCCACCTCCGCGCCCTTCATGTACGGGACGACGTAGAAGGCGCAGTCGGCGGGATCCGCGGGGAAGTCCTCCGCGCCGTCCCAGTGGACGTAGCGGGGTCCGGCGGGGAGCCCTTCGATCCCGTCCGCCGGTATCGGGAGCCAGATGTCTGAAGTCATGGCCAGGAGGCTATGCGACGGCTGTCCGGAGCCGCCGCCGGCGGGGTCCGCCCCCCGGCGGGCCGGGCGGGCGCGGGGGTTAGCGTGTGGGCGGAACGAGAAGGGACACGGCGGTTGGAGCGCAGGACCATCGGTGCGGCGGCCCTCGACGTGGGCGCGATCGGGCTCGGCTGCGCGCCGATGAGCTGGGCGTACACCGCCTCGGAGCAGCGCGGCGACCGGTCGCTGCGGGCCGTGCACGCGGCGCTGGACGCGGGTACGAGCCTGCTCGACACGGCCGACATGTACGGGCCGTTCACCAACGAGCTGCTGCTGGGGCGGGTGGTGGAGGAGCGGCGGGACGAGATCTTCGTCTCGACCAAGTGCGGTCTGCTGGTGGGCGACCGGCATCTGGTCGCCAACGGCCACCCCCGGTATGTGAAGCGGGCCTGTGACGCCTCGCTGCGGCGGCTGCGGACCGAGGTGATCGATCTGTACCAACTCCACCGCGCGGACCCGGAGATACCCGTCGAGGAGACGTGGGGGGCCATGGCGGAGCTGGTGGGCGCGGGGAAGGTACGGGCGCTCGGGCTGTGCGCGGTCGAGGCGGGGCCGACGGCGTCGCGGGCCTTCCGCCGGGGTGCGCGGACGCGGCCGTACGAGGCGACCGTCCGGCAGCTGGAACGGGTGCAGCAGGTCTTCCCGGTGAGCGCGGTCCAGGCGGAGCTGTCCCTGTGGTCGCCGGAGGCGCTGGAGCGGCTGCTGCCGTGGTGCGAGGCGCGCGGGGTGGGGTTCCTGGCGGCGATGCCGCTGGGGAGCGGTTTCCTGACCGGGACGCTCACGCCGGGGCAGGGCTTCGAGCCGGACGACGTACGGGCCAGGCATCCGCGGTTCACGGCGGAGATGATGGCCGCGAACCAGCCGCTGGTCGCGGGGATACGACGGGTCGCGGAGCGGCACGGCGCGACCCCGGCGCAGGTGGCGCTGGCGTGGGTGCTGGGGCGGGGGCCGCACGTGGTGCCCGTACCGGGGACCAAGCGGGCGGAGTGGGCGGTGGAGAACGCGGGCGCGGCGGGGCTGGCGCTGACGGCGGCGGATCTGGCGGATCTGGCGGCGCTTCCGGCGGCGCGGGGGTCCTGGGACTGAGTGCGGGGCACGCGGAATCCCGCGCTCCGGGGAATCCGTGGTCCGGCGGTGGGAACCTGACACGGGGCAGCGGTGTAAGAACGGTAGGAACCGCAGCGCTCACCCGCCGAAGGGATCAGAACCGTGCAACGTTCAGCAGTGACGGCCGTATGGGCCGCTGCCGTGCTTCTCGTGGCCACCGGATGCTCCTCCGACGGCGGTGACGGGCAGCGGACCGGCCGGATCCCGGTCCCCGCGCCGACCACGGAGGGCACGTCCGCCGGCGCGTCGGCCGGGGCGCCGTCCACCGGCGCGGAGGCGAGCGAGTCGGCGGCGCCCGCGAAGGGCTCGGCGAAGGTGGCGCGCACGCTCACCGAGGGGCTCAAGTCGCCGTGGGGTCTGGCCGCCCTGCCCGACGGCGACCTGCTGGTGTCCTCCCGGGACGAGGGCACGATCACGCGCGTCGCCGAGGACAGCGGGAAGCAGACGAAGGTCGGCTCGGTGCCGGGCGTCTCGCCCGACGGCGAGGGGGGCCTGCTGGGGATCGCGCTCTCCCCGTCGTACGCCTCGGACCACCTGGTGTACGCGTATTTCACGACGGAGTCCGACAACCGCGTCGCGCGGATGCGCTACGACGACACGAGGCCGGCCGGGGAGCAGCTGGGCGCGCCGGACACGGTCCTGCGGTCGATCCCCAAGGGCACCATCCACAACGGCGGGCGGATCGCGTTCGGCCCGGACAAGATGCTCTACGCGGGTACGGGCGAGACGGGCGAGACGGGTCTCGCGCAGGACATGAAGTCGCTGGCGGGCAAGATCCTGCGGATGACCCCGGACGGGGATCCCGCGCCCGGCAATCCGGTGCCCGACTCGCTGGTGTACTCGCCGGGCCACCGCAATGTGCAGGGCCTGGCCTGGGATTCCAGGAACCGGCTGTGGGCGGCGGAGTTCGGCCAGAACACCTGGGACGAGCTGAACCTGATCGAGCCGGGGAAGAACTACGGCTGGCCGGACGTCGAGGGAAAGGCCGGGAAGGCGGGGTTCACGGACCCGGTGGTCCAGTGGCCGACGAGCGAGGCGTCCCCGAGCGGGATCGCGTACGCGCGGGGCTCCATCTGGATGGCGGGACTGCGCGGCGAGCGGCTGTGGCGCGTTCCGCTGGACGGACGGGAATCGGCGGCGGCGCCCCAGGCGTTCTTCCAGGGGCAGTACGGCCGTCTGCGCACGGTGCTCGCGGTGGGCGGCGGCAAGGTGTGGTTGGTGACCAGCGAAACGGACACCAGGGGGACACCGCGGCCGGGGGACGACAAGATCCTCCAGCTGGAGGTCTCATGACTACCTGTAGCGAGAAGGTGGACCGTCCGTGTTCAACATGATCGAGCAGCTCTTCGCACCCGGCCGCAAGCACACCACCGAGGAGCAGAAGCGGCTGGAGCTGAGCCGGGTCGACGTCGACGCGAACGATCCGGGGCGGGGGCCGATAGACCTCGCCTCGGGGAAGGTGACGATACGGGTCCCGGCCGAGCAGGCCGGGGCTTCGGCGCCGTCCGACCCGGCCGGTCCGTCGCCCGCGAGCTGAGCCGGAGCGGAACGTTCCGCGCCCTGCGGACCTCAGGCCGCCGGGTCGCTGAACAGGCGCAGGCGGTGGGCCGTCGCGGCGGCCTCCGTGCGGCCCGAGACGCCGAGCTTTCCCAGGATGTTGGAGACGTGCACGCTCGCCGTCTTCGGCGAGATGTACAGCTCCTCGGCGATCCGGCGGTTGGTGTGGCCCGCGGCGACCAGCCGCAGGACGTCCTGTTCGCGCGGGGTCAGGCCCAGGGCCCGTACGGGATCGGTGTCCGCGCCCGTGAGGGCGGCCCGGCCGGGGTCGGCGTCGAGGGCGATACGGGCCCGGGCGGCGAGCTGTTCGGTCTCCTCGGCCAGCGGGCGGGCGCCGAGGCCGGTCGCGAGTGCGTGGGCCCGGGCCAGCGGGCCGGCCGCGGCGGAGCGGTCGGCGTGGGCGTCCAGGAGGGCGGCGGCCCAGCCGCACTGCGCCAGCGCCGTCTCGTAGGGGCGCCCGGTCTGCTCGAAGGCGACGGCCGCGCGCCCCCAAAGGTCCGGGGTCGTACGGCCCTCGGCGCGCGCCAGCTCGGCGTCGAGCAGCAGACCGTACGCCTGCCAGACGGGCACGATCGTCGGCAGCCGCTTGGCCTCGGCCCGTACGGCGGCCAGGGTCCGCGCCCGGCCCTCCGCCGCGCCCGGCAGGCCCAGCGCCCCGGCCTCCATCGCGACCGCCGCGCACAGCAGCGGGAGCGCGTACCGCTGGGTGCCCGGCGGGAAGCCCCTTCCGACGGCCTGCCGGAACTCCTCGCGGGCGTCGGCGAGCCTGCCCTGCCGCGCGGCGACGCTCATCGCCATCCTGGACAGCGAGATGGAGTGCTGCGGCTGCGGGTCGTGGGTGCCGTAGAACGCGCGGGCCGCGTCCACCTGGGCCCGCGCCTCGGCCAGGTCGCCCCGGCGCAGGGCCAGTTCGGCGCGGCGGTCGGCGATCAGGCCCCGGGTCTTGCGGGAGAGGGCGAGCGCGGCGGCCTCGTCGAGGACCCGGTCCGCCTCGGTCCAGCGGCCCAGCGAGGTGAGTGACTGGGCGAGGTTGCCGCGCACCCAGCTCTCCGAGTTGGCGAGCCCCCGCTGGTGGCAGACGGCGATGGCCAGTTCGGCGGCGGTGACGGCCTCCGCCGAGCGGCCCACGGCCTCCAGCGTGGACGGCAGGTTGGTGCCGGCCCGGCCGATGATGCCGACGGCGCCGATCTCGGCGGCCCGGTCGCGCACCGCGTACATCTCGGCGAGGCCCTCCTCGATGCCGCCCGCGTCGGCGGTGAGCCAGCCGTGGGTGAGGCGGGCGTGCAGCTCGATGAACTCGGCGCCGACCAGCTCGGCGTACTCGACGGCCCGGGTCGCGGCAGCCAGCGCGTCGGGGCCGGGCCGGTGCAGGGCGCCCCAGCTCGCGATGTTGACCAGGATGTCGGCGTGCACGGCCGACGGCGGCAGGCCGCGTACCAGCTCCTGGGCGGTGGCGAGTTCCTGCCAGCCGTCGCCGCGCGTGAGGTCCTGCATGAGCCGGGAGCGCTGGGTCCAGAACCACGCGGCGCGCAGCGGGTCGGTGTCCCGCTCCAGGACCCGCATGGCCTTCTTGGAGATCGCCAGGGCCCGTTCGCGGTCGCCGCCGAAGCGCGCGGCGACGGTCGCCTCCGCCATCAGGTCGAGGTACGAGAGCGCGGAGGTCTTCGTACCACCGGCGCACGCCGGGTAGACCTCGGCGTCGTCCGGCGGCCGGAGGGTGGCGAGCACTTCCGGCGGGGCGTCGTCCCACAGCTCCATGGCCCGCTCCAGCAGGCGCAGTTGCTCGGAGTGGGCGTAGCGCTGCCGGGCCTCGACGGCGGCGCTGAGGACGACGGGCAGGGCCTTGGCCGCGTCGTGGGCGTTGTACCAGTACCCGGCGAGGCGGGTGGTCCGTACGTCGGCGCAGACGTACCCCGGATGCGCCTCCAGGGCCTCCGCGTAGCGGCGGTTGAGCCGGGAGCGCTCGCCGGGGAGCAGGTCGTCGCTGACCGCCTCGCGGACCAGCGAGTGGCGGAAGCGGTAGCTGTTGTCGTCCACCGGGAGCAGGATGTTCGCGCCGACGGCGAGCCGCAGCGCCTCGATGAGGTCGTCCTCGGTGAGCCGCGAGACGGCGAGCAGCAGCGGGTGTTCGACGGTGGTGCCGCCCTCGGCGACGATCCGGACGATCCGCTGGGCGTGCTCCGGAAGGGCCTCGACCCGGACGAGCAGGACGTCGCGCAGGGACTCGCTCAGGCCGGGGCGGCAGCCGGTGCCGTACGAACAGGCCAGTTCCTCCACGAAGAAGGCGTTGCCGTCGGAGCGGGTGAAGATCTCGTCCAGCAGGGCCGCGTCCGGTTCGGCGGCGAGGATGCCGGCCAGCTGGATGGCGACCTCGGCGCGGGTGAAGCGGGAGAGTTCGAGGTGGCGTACGGACCGCAGGCGGTCCAGCTCGGCCAGGAGCGGGCGCAGCGGGTGGCGGCGGTGGATGTCGTCGGCGCGGTAGGTGGCGATGACGACGAGCCGGCCGCGGCGCAGGGCGCGGAAGAGGTAGGCGAGGAGGTTCCGGGTGGAGGCGTCGGACCAGTGCAGGTCCTCCAGGACGAGTACGACCGTACGGTCGGCGGCCAGGCGCTCCAGGAGGCGGACGGTCAGTTCGAAGAGGCGCGCGGTGGAGTCCTCGCCGAGCGCCTCCCGCCCCGACTGCCCCAGCTCGGGCAGGATCCGGGCCAGTTCGCCCTCCTGGCCGTCGGCCGCCGCGATCAGTTCGTCGGGCAGGCGGCGCAGCAGGGAGCGCAGGGCGGTGGAGAAGGGGGCGAAGGGCAGTCCGTCGGCGCCGATCTCGACGCAGCCGCCGACGGCGACGACGGCCTTCCGCGCGCAGGCGGTGTCGAGCAGTTCCTCGACCAGGCGGGTCTTGCCGACCCCGGCCTCGCCGCTGACGAGCAACGCCTGGGGCTCACCGGCGTCGGCGCGGGCGAGCGCTTCGGTGAGGGCGGTCAGTTCGCCGGCTCTGCCGACGAACACAGGGCTGACGGACCTGGTATCCACACGGCCGAGCATCGCACAACTGCCCGAGCCCGGCGTACCGGTTTGTCCGTGCGCAGGTCCGTTCGTCTGCCCGTGCGGGCCGGGCGCGGGAACGGGGGTGCGCGCCCGCGTGAGGGCGGGCGCGCGCTCCGGCGCGGGCACGAGGGCCCGCGCCGGAGCGGCCTGCGGTTCGGTCTGCGCTCCGGCCCGCTGTCCGGCCCGCGGTACGGCCCGTGGCCTCATGCCGCGCGCGCGAAGCGGTCGCGGAGGGGATTCACCGGCCCCTCCCCGGCGTCCCTGGCGGCTCGCCGCGCCTCGCGCCGCGCGGCCCGGGCCTCCCGGACGAGCCGCCCCTGGGCGGCCCGGCGCAGCAGCTCGTCGGTGTGGATCTTCTGGAGTTCGTACTCGAACATGGTGTTCCCCCTGGGGCGAAGGTTCCGGCGTCGGCGTCCGGTGATGCCTCCACCCTCGCCGCCCAGGGGGTCCGCCCACATCGGGAGAGTGCCGCATTTCGCGACCCCCCGGGGCCTTAGGGCGTGTCCGCGAAGTGGGGCCGGGCGCGGGGGTGCGGACGTACGGGCATAGGTACGGCCTAAGGCTCCGGCGGCGAAGCGCGCGGGGGCCTTAGGCCGGGAGGAGAGCCGAGCGGAGAGCCCGGAGGGAAAGCGGTCGTCCGCCGGGTGCCTACGGGGCCGCCGGGGCGGCCGGCGGCGCGGGCGGCACCGGGATCGACGCGAAGATGTCGAAGTACATGCCCAGCGCGACCAGGATGCCCACAAAGCCGAGGACGGCCCCCGCGACGGCGACGGGACGCACCCAGCCGGTCCGCTGCGGCAGGGCCACCACGATCGCGCCGACCAGCAGGGCGAGCAGCGCGACGACCCCGTTGGCGGCGGCGGAGGCGTGCCACGCGTCGGCGTACCCCTCGGAGATCTGCTTGGCGGCGGTGGCGCTCTGGTCCAGCTTGACCTGCCCGGAGAGGGCCTCGCGCTCGGAGAGGACCTTGCCGAACCAGGTGCCGGTCAGGCCGACGATGCCGAGGGCCAGGGCGAGGAAGGCGCCGGCCATGGAGCCCAGGCCGGAGTGACCGCGCTCGGCGGCGAGCTCGTCCGCGAAGTCGTCGTCGCCGTCGTCGGACTCGTCGTCGAACTCGACCACGAGCGCGCCGTCCGCGCCGGTCCCCCCGGCGGGGTCCGCCGTGCGGGGAGCGGGCACCGCCTCGTCACGCACGTCGCTCTCCCCGGCCTTGGGCTCGGTGGCCGCGGCGCTCTCAGGCGTGGGGTCCTGGGACGACTCCGGCTCGGGGGTCTGGGTCTTGGAGGTGGGGTTCATACGGCGCACGCTAGGGGCGAAGTCTGAGAACTTCCTGAGAACGCCGGAACTGACCGGAAGTGGCTCAACCTCAGGCGCCCTCCGGGCCGTCCCCCGGCGCCCTCCCGGCGGTCCCCCGGCGCCCGGTCACCCGGCCACTGGGGGGCACGGCTCCGCCCCGTCACCCGGCGATGTCACCCGGCGATGTCGCGGACGTCCGACTCCCTCTTCACCGCCGTCACCCGGTGCCGTACCTCGTGGACCGTCCCGCTCGGACGGCACTCGGGTGCCTCGACGCTGATCCGTGGCAGCCACCGGTCCAGCCGCTTCGGCAGCCACCAGTTGGCACCGCCGAGCAGGTGCATGAGCGCGGGCACCAGCAGGGTACGGAGGACGAACGCGTCCAGCGCAACCGCGGCGGCCAGGGCGATGCCGAACATCGCGATGACCCGTTCGCCGCTGAGGACGAAGGCCAGGAACACCGAAATCATGATGACGGCCGCCGAGTTGATCACCCGTCCGGTCTCGGCGAGCCCGACCCGTACCGCCCGTCTGTTGTCGCCGGTCTCCAGCCACTCCTCGTACATCCGGCTGACCAGGAAGACCTGGTAGTCCATGGAGAGACCGAAGAGGACGGACACCATGATCACGGGCAGGAACGGTTCGATCGGCCCGCCGCCCCCGAGCCCCAGCAGCTCGCTCCCCCACCCCCACTGGAAGATCGCGACCACCACCCCGAAGGACGAGGCGACGGCGGCCACGTTCATCACCGCCGCCTTGAGCGGGATGCCCAGGGAGCGGAAGGCGAGCAGGAGGAGCAGACAGCCGAGGCTGATCACCACCCCGACGAAGAGCGGCAGTTTGCCGACGATCGTGGCGGCGAAGTCGTCGTAGCTGGCGGTGACCCCGCCGACGTACACCTCCAGGGAGGTGTCGGTCTCGGCGCGCGGGACCACGTCCGTACGCAACCGGTCGACCAGCTCGCTGGTCTGGCGGGACTGCGGGGCCGACGTCGGTACGACGGTGAGCGACGCGGTGTCGCCGCTGCCGTTGAACATGATCGGGCCGACGGACGCCACCCCCTCGGTCGTACGGAGCAGGTCGGGCAGCTGGTCCATGGCGAGCCGGTCGTCCGCGCCGTCGAGGTGCGCGACCAGCGCGAGCGGCCCGTTGACGCCGGGGCCGAATCCGTCGGCGAGCCGGTCGTACGCCTGCCGGGTGGTGGTCGTGGCGGGGTCGTTGCCCTGGTCGGAGGTACCGAGGTGGAGGGAGAGCGTGGGCAGGGCCAGGAGGAGCATCACCCCGGCGGCGATCGCGCCCAGCAGCTTGGGGTGGCGCTCCACGAAGAGCGACCAGCGGACGGCGAGGCCGCCGGGGACCTCGGGCTCGGGGCCGCGGGTGGCGAGCCGCGCGCGTTCGCGCCGGCTCAGCGCGCGCGTCCCCACGAACGACAGCAGGGACGGCAGGAGGGTGACGGACGCGGCGACCGTCAGCACGACGGTGAGGGACGCGGCGATCGCGACGCCGTTGAGGAAGCCGAGCCGGAGGACCAGCATGCCGAGCAGGGCGATGCAGACGGTGGCCCCGGCGAAGACGACGGCCCTGCCGGTGGTCGCGACGGCGTTGGTGGCGGCCTCGGTGACGGTGAGCCCGCGTTTGAGGCCCTTGCGGTGCCGGGTGACGATGAACAGCGCGTAGTCGATCCCGACGCCGAGCCCGATCAGCAGGCCGAGCATGGGCGCGAAGTCGGCGACGGTCATCACATGGCCGAGGAGCACGATGCCCGCGTACGCCGTGCCGACCGAGACGAGCGCGGTGGCGAGGGGCAGCGCGCTGGCGGCGAGCGAGCCGAAGGCCAGGAAGAGGACGACGGCGGCGACGACCACCCCCACGATCTCGGTGAGGTGGGCGCCCGTCGAGCCCTGGGTGAGGGCGACGGCGTCACCGCCCAGGTCCACGTCGAGAGTGTCCGTGGCGGCGGCCTTCGCGGTGTCGACCACCGCCTGGGCCCGCGCCTCCGGGAGGTCGTCGGCCTGCTGGTCGAAGGTGACGGTCGCGTAGGCGGTACGGCCGTCCTCGCTGATCCGGCCGTCGCCGTCGGGGGCGTACGGGCTGACCACGGACGAGACCCCGGGCAGCTTCGCGATGGTGGCGAGCGTCCTGCTCATGTCCTGGCGGACCTCGCCCGTACGGACCGAGCCCCGGTCCGTGTGCCAGACGACGGAGTCGCTGTCACCGCCGAGCCCCTGGAACTTCTCGGTGAGGAGCTGGGCCGCGTGCCCGGACTCGCTGCCGGACGTGTCGGAGCTGGTGGAGCTCGAGTACGAGGACCCCATCACCTGCGCCGCCACCGTGACGCCCCCGAGGGTGGTCAGCCACAGGAGGACGGCGAGCAGGCGATGCCTGACGCACCATCGCGCGAGGGCTGCCAAGAGGGTGCTCCCAGGGGTTCGTGGCTCCGCACCGTGAACACCCGTCGTGGGGCGTGGGGATCCTGGGTGAAGAGCGCGTGACCTACGGAGAGCCACTCTCGCAGCCGGTAATGATCATTTGTCCGCTTCGTGGGTTTACTCACAGTGCCCGCCGACCGGGAACTCCCACGGAAGAGCCGCGCGACGGAAGCCGGGGAGCCGGTCTCCGACAACCGGACATTCCCTTACTTATCTACACTTGTCCCACCTGGCGCCTGTCCGTCCCGAGGAGTGATCCGCCCCATGTCCGAGTGGTCCCCACAGAACCTTCCCCGCCAGCAGGGCCGCCTCGCCGTCGTGACCGGCGCCAACAGCGGCATCGGCGAGGTCACCGCCGTCGAGCTGGCGCGCGCGGGCGCCGAGGTCGTGCTGGCGGGACGCTCCGCCGACAAGGTCCGCGCCGCCGCCGGCCGGCTCACCGCGGCCGTCCCCGGCGCCGCGGTCCGCGCCGAGGCGCTCGACCTCTCCGACCTGTCCTCCGTCGCGGCCTTCGCCGGCCGGCTGACCGAGAGCGGCCGCCCGCTGGACCTGCTGGTCAACAACGCCGGCGTGATGGCCATCCCCGAGCGCCGTACCACGAAGAACGGCTTCGAGCTGACCTTCGGCATCAACCACCTCGGCCACTTCGCGCTCACCGGACGCCTGCTGCCGCTGCTGCTCAAGGCGCCCGCGCCGAGAGTGGTGACGGTCAGCGCGGCGATCGCCGGAGCCAGGGCCTTCACCGGTGACCTGGAGGATCCGCAGAGCGTGAAGCACTACCGGCCGATGGCTTCGTACGCCAGGTCCAAGCTCGCCAACATCCTCTTCGCCCAGGAGCTCCAGCGCCGCGCCGACGCGGCGGGAGTGCCCCTGACCAGCGTGGTCGTCCACCCGGGCTCGGCCTTCACCGGACTCCAGCAGCACAGCTCCGGCCTCACCCGCCACCTGTCGAGGCTCGCGATCGGGCGGGTCATCGGCTCCAGTACGGAGGAGGCCGCGCTGCCCTCGCTGTACGCGGCGACCGCCCGGGACGTGACCCCGGGCGGCTACTACGAGCCGGGCGGCAGGCGCGGCGCGCCCGAGACGCCGCAGCCCGCCAAGCTGCCGGCGGCGGCGTCGGACATCCGGCTGGCGGCGAGCCTGTGGACGGACTCGGAGGAGCAGACCCACGTCTGCTACCACTGGTCCTGAAGCAGGCCCGCCGCGTCCGCCGGCCGGGTCGGATCGGTGACCGGCCGGATCGGTGACCGGTTGGATCCGGGACCGGCCGGATCGGTGACCGGTCGTCAGGCGGGGAGCAGGAACTGCTGGTTGGTGCCGCCCGCGCAGGTCCAGATCTGGAGCCGCGCACCGTTGGCCGTGGACTTGTCCGTGACGTCCAGGCACTTGCCGGACACCGGGTTCACCAGCGTGTTGCCGGTGCCCTTCTGCCACTGCTGGGCGCCCGTGCCGTTGCAGTCGTACAACTGCGCCTTGGTGCCGTTCGCCGTCCCCGCCGCGGCGAGGTCGAGGCACTTGCCGAGCGCCCGGACCGTACCGTCCGTGGACACCGTCCACTGCTGGGCGGTGGAGCCGTTGCAGTCGTAGAGCTGTACGGCCGTCCCGTTGGCGTTGCTCGCCGCGTTCACGTCGACGCACTTGCCGCCGAGTCCGGTGATCCTGCCGGTCGCGCCGCCGGTGGGCGGCGGGGTGGTGCCGCCGCCGGGGCCCGTAACGCCGTTGAAGATGCTGGAGAACTGCCAGGCGCTCTGCGACGTGCCGCTGCACGTGTCGGAGAGGGTGCCGTTGCTCGCGCAGGCCTTGTCCCGGCCGAGCGCCCAGAAGGCCAGCTCCTGGATGCCCTTCGCCTTGGCGAAGGCGGCGAGGGTGTTCGCGTTGCCCGTGGAGAACACCTCGGCCGTGGTGTCGTTCACCCCGATCATCGGGGTGTTGCCCTCCATCGCCCACAGCTGCGCGTCGGTCTTGGTGGTCCAGATCCGGCCGAGCTGGGCGTGCAGCGCGGTGGCCGCGTCCGTGGCCGCCTTGCCCATGTCCATCGCCGGGCCGTAGTCCATCGTCATCAGGTTGACGAGGTTCACGGTCAGGTTGTTGTTCTTGGCGTTGGTCAGCAGGTCGAGCTGGTCCTGGGGCAGACCGGTGGGGTCGGTCGCCAGGGTGAACTGCACGTCGAGCTTCCTGCCGGCCGCCGCGTACTCCTGCTGGAGCTGGGCGAGCGCCTTGTTGCGGCGGTCGTTGGCCGCGTCGTCGTCGATGACACCGTCGCCCTCGATGTCGAAGTCGACCCGGGTCAGGTTGAGGCCGTCGATGACCCGCTTGTACTGGGTCTTGAGGGCGGCCACCGAGGTGCAGGCCTGTGCCAGCTCGGTGCCGGCGGCGCCGCCGAACGAGGCGATGACGTCGCCGCCCGCGGCCCGGTTGGCGTTGATCGCCGAGGTCCAGCCGGCGTCGGTGAGGGGGGTGTCCCCGTTGTACGTGGCGTTGCAGCCGCCGCCGTCGATGATGAAGGCGAGGGTGAAGTACTTGAGCCCGGTGGCGTTGCGGGCGTTGGCCATCGCCGACGGCGCGGCGTAGGTCTCGATGTAGGGCGCCGCGTACTGCGCGGGGAAGCCGGGGCCCGGGTTGGCCGCGGCGCTGGCGCCGCCGGCCGTGGCGACGACCGCGGTGGCGGCCAGGGCGAGCACGGCCGGGACGGCGGCGAGGGCTCTCGTACAGGATCGGAACACGGAAACTCCTGTCATGGACGCATCAATTCACACGTGGGGGTGGAGCGCAGACAAGTACCGGAATGTGTGGAGGGGGATCGGCCGTCGTGGTTCAGGTGAAAGAACGGAGACCGTTCATGTGAACCGGCCGGTGTGGGAACGAGTAAAGGACTAGACCAACGGCGCGTCAATGGCCTGGCCACCGATCACATGACATGCAGACCTGGTTTTTGACGGCTGTTTACCCGCGCGGGGTCAGCTCCCGAAGGCGAGCAGGGACAGCCAGAGCCCGACCGTCGAGACCAGGAGCGTGGCGGGCACGGTCAGCAGCCCCAGCCGGGTGAACAGCCCCAACTCCGCCTCGGTGCGGTGCTCGTGCAGGATGCGCCGCCACAGCAGGGTCGCCAGGGAGCCGACGTACGTGAGGTTCGGACCGAGGTTGACCCCGATCAGCGCGGCCAGGACCGGCCCCGGTCCGGCGGGCCCGACGACCGGCAACAGGGCCAGGATCGCGGGGAGGTTGTTGATCAGGTTGGACAGGACGGCGGCCACGGCGGCGATCGCCAGCAGCGCGGCCAGCGACGAGCCGTCCGGGAGCAGGTGCTCGATCCCGGTGTTGAGGCCGTTGTCCACGACCGCCTTGACCACCACGCCGAGCGCGAGGACGAAGAGGCAGAAGAGCGGCGAGGCGGCGCGGACGAGACCGGGCACGGTCGTACGGCGCTGCGCCAGCGCACGGACGGCGAGGACGACGGCCCCGGCGAACGCCGCCCAGACCGGCTCGATGCCGGCGAACGAGGTGACCACGAACCCGGCGAGGGTCAGGCCGAGGACGACGAGGGTGAAGACGGGGACGGGGGTGGTCTTGTCGCGTACCGGATCGGAGCCCGTATCCCCGTCGGTATCCGCGACCGTGTCCGCGCCCGTATTCGCGCCCGGATCCGTGCCCGCGTCCAGGTCCGCCGCGAAGAACCGGCGGAACACCACGTACTCCACCCCCACCGCCGCGATCCACGGCAGGGTCATCAGCAGCGCGAACCGCGTGAACGACAGCCCGCTCGCCGTGAGCGCCAGCAGGTTGGTGAGGTTGGAGACCGGCAGCAGCAGCGAGGCGGAGTTGGCGAGATGGGCGCACGCGTACACGTGCGGCCGGGGCCGGGCACCGAGCCGCGCGGCGGTCGCGAAGACCACCGGCGTGAGCAGGACGACCGTCGCGTCCAGGCTGAGGATCGCGGTGATGACGGCGGCCACGGCGAACACCCCGCCCAGCAGCCGCCGCGGCCGGCGCCCGCACACCCGCGCCACCAGCTCCCCCGCCGCCTTGAACAGCCCTTCGTCGGCGCAGAGCTGGGCCAGGACGAGCACCGCCGCGAGGAAGCCGACCACCGGCAGCAGGCTGTGCGTCTGCTGCCACGCCTCGTGCGGCGATACGGCACCGAGGGCGACGAGCAGCAGCGCCGCGGGGACGGCGGCGACCGCCTCCGGCCACCCGCGCGGGCGGACGACGGCGAACGCCAGCACCGCCAGCAGCAGCGCGACGGAGACGGTTTCCGCGACGACGACGTTCAGAGCGCACTCCTGAAGCACCCGGCATGGGTCGGGGGGGGGGGGCCCCCCGGGGGGGGGGCCCCCCCCGGGCCCCCCCCCCCCCCCCGGGGGGCCCCCCCCCCCCCCCCCCGGCCCCCCCCCCCCCCCCCCCCCCGCCCCCCCCCGCTGGTGTGTGTACCGCGCGCCTCGCCGTTTCAGGCCCCCCCCCCCCCCGGGGGGGGGGGGGGGGGGGGGCCCCCCGGGGGGGGCCCCCCACCCCCGGTGGCATACATACAGCGCGGGGTCAGCCCCCGCCCGGACCGAGGATCAGCCCTCGACGCCCAGCTTCTCCAGGATCAGTTCGCGCACCCGCGCCGCGTCCGCCTGGCCGCGCGTGGCCTTCATGACCGCGCCGACCAGCGCGCCCGCCGCCGCTACCTTGCCCGCCCTGATCTTGTCGGCGATCGCCGCGTTGCCCGCGATCGCCTCGTCCACGGCCGGCCCCAGCGCGCCCTCGTCGGAGACGACCTTGAGGCCGCGCTTCTCCACGACGGTGTCCGGGTCGCCCTCGCCGGCGAGGACGCCGTCCAAGACCTGCCGGGCCAGCTTGTCGTTGAGGTCGCCGGACACGACCAGCGCCGCCACCCGGGCCACCTGCTCCGGGGTGATGGGCAGCTCGTCCAGCGCGCGGCCCGATTCGTTGGCGTGACGGGCCAGCTCGCCCATCCACCACTTGCGGGCCTGGTCAGCGGGGGCGCCGACGGCGATCGTGGCGACGATCGGCTCGATCGCGCCCGCGTTCAGCATCGACTGCATGTCGTGCTCGGTGACGCCCCACTCCTCGCGGAGCCGGTTCCGCCGCGCGCGCGGCATCTCGGGCAGCCCGGCGCGCAGTTCCTCGACCCAGTCACGGGCGGGGGCGACGGGCACGAGGTCGGGCTCCGGGAAGTAACGGTAGTCCTCCGCGTTGTCCTTGACGCGGCCGGCCGTGGTGGACCCGTCCTCCTCGTGGAAGTGGCGGGTCTCCTGGACGACCGTGCCGCCCGAGTTCAGCACCGCGGCGTGGCGCTGGATCTCGTAGTGGGCGGCGCGCTCCACGCTCCGGAGCGAGTTGACGTTCTTCGTCTCGGAGCGGGTGCCGAACTCCTCGCGGCCGTGCGGGCGCAGCGACAGGTTCACGTCGCACCGCATCTGGCCCATCTCCATGCGCGCCTCGGACACCCCGAGCGCCTTGATGAGTTCGCGCAGCTCGGCGACGTACGCCTTGGCGACCTCGGGGGCCCGGGCGCCCGCGCCCTCGATCGGCTTGGTGACGATCTCGATGAGCGGGATGCCGGCACGGTTGTAGTCGAGCAGGGAGTGGGACGCGCCGTGGATACGGCCGGTGGCGCCGCCGACGTGCAGCGACTTGCCGGTGTCCTCCTCCATGTGGGCGCGCTCGATCTGCACCCGGAAGATCTCGCCGTCGTCGAGCTGGACGTCCAGATGGCCGTTGAAGGCGATCGGCTCGTCGTACTGCGAGGTCTGGAAGTTCTTGGGCATGTCCGGATAGAAGTAGTTCTTCCGGGCGAAACGGCACCAGTCGGCGATCTCGCAGTTGAGCGCGAGGCCGATCTTGATCGCCGACTCGACCCCGATCGCGTTGACGACCGGGAGCGAGCCGGGCAGACCCAGACAGGTGGGGCAGGTCTGCGAGTTGGGGTCGGCCCCCAGCTCGGTCGAGCAGCCGCAGAACATCTTGGTCCTGGTGCCGAGTTCGACATGGACCTCCAGGCCCATGACGGGATCGTACGTAGCGAGGGCGTCCTCGTACGGCACGAGTTCAGTGACGGTCACGGTGAAACATTCCCTCTCAGCCCAGCAGGACGTCGTCGTCGCCCAGGCGCTTCAGCTCGCGGTACAGGATCGCCAGCCCGGTGACGATGGCCGCGGCCGAGATGGCGGCATCGACGAGGCGGAGCGTGTCCTGCTCGGTACGGGCCCTCTTGACCTGCTTGGCGACGCTGAGGGCGCTGAAGGCCGTGGTGGCCATGGACAGGTAGGTGCCGGACTTTGACTTCTTGAAGCCCTTGGCCTTGCTGATCGCGTTACTCATAGTGACGGTGCCTCCTCCAGCAGCGGGTGCCCCCACCTTTCCACGAAGGCGGCCTCGACGGCGGCTCCGACCTTGTACAGCCGGTCGTCCTTCAGGGCGGGGGCGATGATCTGGAGCCCGACCGGCAGGCCGTCCTCCGGCGCGAGGCCGCAGGGCAGGGACATGGCCGCGTTGCCGGCCATGTTGGTCGGGATGGTGCACAGGTCCGCGAGGTACATCGCCATCGGGTCGTCGGCGCGCTCGCCGATCGCGAAGGCGGTGGTCGGGGTCGTCGGGGAGACGATCACGTCGACCTGTTCGAACGCCTTCTCGAAGTCGCGGGTGATGAGGGTGCGGACCTTCTGGGCCGAGCCGTAGTACGCGTCGTAGTAGCCGGAGCTGAGCGCGTACGTACCGAGGATGACGCGGCGCTTGACCTCGTCGCCGAAGCCCGCCTCGCGGGTCAGGGCGGTGACGTCCTCGGCGGAGCGGGTGCCGTCGTCGCCGACCCGCAGGCCGTAGCGCATGGCGTCGAACCGCGCGAGGTTCGAGGAGCACTCGGAGGGCGCGATCAGGTAGTACGCCGACAGCGCGAGGTCGAAGGACGGGCAGTCCAGCTCCACGACGGTGGCGCCGAGCTTGGTGAGCAGCTCCACCGCCTCGTCGAAGCGCTGGACGACCCCGGCCTGGTAGCCCTCGCCGGAGAACTGCTTGACGACGCCCACGCGCATCCCGGCGACCGACCCGTTGCGGGCCGCCTCGACCACGGAGGGGACCGGCGCGTCGATGGACGTGGAGTCCATCGGGTCGTGCCCGGCGATCACCTCGTGGAGCAGGGCCGCGTCCAGGACCGTACGGGCGCAGGGGCCGCCCTGGTCCAGGGAGGACGAGAAGGCGACCATGCCGTACCGCGAGACCCCGCCGTAGGTCGGCTTGACGCCGACCGTGCCGGTGAGCGCGGCGGGCTGGCGGATCGAGCCGCCGGTGTCCGTACCGATGGCCAGGGGTGCTTCGTACGAGGCCAGCGCGGCGGACGAGCCGCCGCCGGAGCCGCCGGGGACCCGGGTCAGGTCCCAGGGATTGCCGGTGGGGCCGTACGCGCTGTTCTCCGTGGAGGACCCCATGGCGAACTCGTCCATGTTGGTCTTGCCGAGGATGACCACGCCGGCGGCCTTGAGGCGCTGGGTGACCGTCGCGTCGTACGGCGGGATCCAGCCTTCGAGGATCTTGGAGCCGACGGTGGTCGGCACACCCTCGGTGGTGAAGATGTCCTTGAGCGCGAGCGGGACCCCGGCGAGCGGGCCCAGCTCCTCGCCGGCCGCGCGCCGCGCGTCCACCGCGCGGGCCTGGGCGAGCGCGCCCTCCCGGTCGACGTGGAGGAAGGCGTGGACCTTCTCGTCCACCGCCTCGATCCTGGCGAGGTGTGCCTCGGTGACCTCGACGGCCGTGAGTTCGCCCGAGGCGATCTTCTCGGCGATCGCGGCCGCGGTGAGCCTGATGATGTCGGTCTTGATGGTCGTGCCGCCATCCGTGTTGCTGTCCGTCATGGCTGTTTAGTCCTCCCCCAGGATCTGCGGCACCTTGAAACGCTGCTGCTCCTGGGCCGGGGCGCCGGAGAGCGCCTGCGCGGGGGTGAGCGACGGACGGACCTCGTCCGCGCGCATGACGTTCGTCAGCGGCAGCGGATGGGAGGTCGGCGGTACGTCTTGGTCGGCGACCTCGGACACGCGGGCGACCGCGCCGATGATGTCGTCGAGCTGTCCGGCGAAGTGTTCGAGCTCTTCGGCCTTCAGCTCCAGACGCGCCAGCCGTGCGAGGTGAGCGACCTCCTCGCGCGTGATGCCAGGCATGCGGCGATCCTCAGGGGTGAGTGAGAGTGGTTTCGGCCCCAATCCTATGGGTCCGAGCCCCCTCCCCACGAAACGGTTCGCCGCTGACCCGTCCGGGTGAGCGCGGCGGGCGCCTCCGGACCGGGTGGCGGGACGGCCGGATCCGCCTCGGTACGCCGCGATCCGTCACGGGATCGGCCTGATCCGTTACGGGACCGCCTGGCCGGACTGTTCGCGGCGCGCGGCCGCCTCCAGCTCCGCCGGGCGCTGCCAGCCGTGCTCGCTCCTCGCCCGCAGCCAGGCCGTGGCCTCGTGGGGCGGCATCGCGGCGGCCACCAGCCAGCCCTGTACGGCGTCGCAGCCCAGGTCCCGCAGCCGCTCCCAGGTCTCGTCGTCCTCGACGCCCTCCGCGACGACCACCAGGCCCAGCGAGTGCGCCAGGTCGACCGTGCAGCGGACGATCTCCGCGTCCTCGTTGTCGACGGCGAGCCGGGCCACGAAGGACCGGTCGATCTTCAGCTCGCTCACCGGCAGGCGGCGCAGGTGCACGAGCGAGGAGTACCCCGTACCGAAGTCGTCCAGGGACATCTTCACCCCGTGGCCGGTGAGGCCCGCGAGGGTGTCGGCGGCCCGCTGGGGGTCCTCCAGCAGGACGTGTTCCGTTATCTCCAGCTGGAGCGAGCCCGGCGGGACGCCGTGCCGGGCGAGGCGGGCGGCGACGGAACCGGCGAAGCCGGGGGTGTGGACGTCGCGCGGCGACACGTTGACGGCCACCGGGGTCATGAGGCCCTGGGCCCGCCAGCGGGCGACCTGGGCGAGGGCCGTGTCCAGGACGTACTCGGTCAGGTGGGGCATCAGCCCGGAGGACTCGGCGATGGCGATGAACTCGTCAGGGGGGACCCGGCCGCGCTCCGGGTGCACCCAGCGCACCAGCGCCTCCAGGCCGGCCACCTGGCCGTCGAAGCGCACCTTCGGCTGGTAGTGCAGCTCCACCTCGCCGGCGTCCAGCGCCCGGCGCAGGTCGCCCAGCAGGCCCAGCCGGTCCGGGGTGTTGGAGTCCCGCTTGGACTCGTACACCTCGACGCCCGTACGGTCCCGCTTCGCCTGGTACATCGCGACGTCCGCGCGGCGCAGCAGCCCTTCCGCGTCGAGCGCGTGCTCGGGATAGACGGCGACCCCGGCGCTGGCCTCCAGGACGAGCGTGAGGCCGTCCAGGTCGAGCGGGGAGGACAGTTCGGCGACCAGGTGGCGGGCGACGCGCTGGGCGCTGGTCGTGGAGTCGCAGGTGGGGAGCAGGACGGCGAACTCGTCGCCCCCGAGTCTGGCCGCCTCCGCGCCCTGCGGCAGGGCGAGGCGCAGCCGGTCCGCTATCTGCAACAGCAGCCGGTCACCGGCGAGATGGCCCAGCGTGTCGTTGACGGAACGGAAGCGGTCGAGGTCTATCAGGACCAGCGCGGACCGGGCGCCCAGCGACTCGGCCTCCTCCAGGGCCGACCAGGTCCGCTCCAGCAGCCACTGCCGGTTGGGCAGGCCGGTGAGCGGGTCGCGCAGCTGCTCCTCGGCCCGGGCGCGGGCGATCCACAGGGTGGAGTCGAGGGCGATGAGCGGGATGGAGAAGAGCGGCAGGAGCACCGGCAGGGACACGGCGACCACGCAGATCAGCGGGGCGATCCCGAGGAGCGCCGCGGCGACCAGCCCTTGGCGCATCAGGGCCGTACGGGCGAGGTGGGGCAGGCCGCCGCCCTGCGGGGTGAGCGCGTACCAGAGCAGGACGCGCATGACGACGAGATGCGCGCAGGCGGCGAGCACGATCTCGGCGACGCCGCCGATCCCCCAGTCGAGCGGCTGCCAGGGCTCGGCGACGGTCGGGACGTCCCCGAACAGGGCGAGGACGAGCGCGGCGGACCCTATGCCCAGGATGTCCGCGGCGCCGTTCAGGACGCCCTGACGCCAGCGGTGGCGGCGGGCGACGCCGACGAGCACCACGACGGCCAGGCTGACCAGTCCGGCCGGCACCCACCCGTACAGCAGCAGGACGGCGAGGGTGAGGGCCGCGCCGGAGCCCGTGCCGCCCCACCAGCGGTCACGGCCGAGCGCGACGAGGTGGCCGACGATGATGCCGGTGAGGACGGCCAGCGACCAGCCTTCGGTGCCGCCGGGGAAGAGCGCCCGGTCCTCCTGGACCGTGCGGACGATGCCGGTGGTCAGCACGACCACGGCGATTCCGACGACAGCGGCGGGAAATCTCTCCGTCATCCCCGCAAATGCCGCGAAACCGCGCGGGGGTGAGACCGGGGCGGCGCTCTCGGTCGGTTTCATTCCCGTCCCTCTCACAGCCGGCGGAGCCGATGCCACGCGATGGCACGTTGTCATGCCACCACGGCCGGCATCCCTCCACACGGCCGCGCACGACAGGCGCACGACTCAACAGTAGGCCGCCAAGTGCCCTGACGGGCAGCGCTCTACAGCTGTTGCCCGAATGCAACCCGCCCATCCGTATCCAACGGATTTGCGCCGAACGGGTGAGCTTGAGGCCCCGATCCGGCCCCCGGGGCCCGCTACTTCGCCGGGTCTGACGGGGAGTCCGGCCCGGCGGCCTGCTCGGACGCCTGCTCGGACGCCTCCTCAGGGGCCGTTGCGGCCGGGGTGGCCGCCGGGGGCACGTCGGTGATCTCGGGCGTCACCGCGGCCTCCGCGGCCGCCTCCGGGCCCTGTTCCAGCAGGATCCCGAATCCCGCCTCGTCCAGGACCGGCACCTTGAGCTGTACGGCCTTGTCGTACTTGGACCCGGGGTTCTCGCCCGCCACGACGAACGCCGTCTTCTTCGAGACCGCGCCGGCGACCTTGGCGCCGAGGGCCTGGAGCGCCTCTTTCGCCCCGTCACGTGTGTAGTTCTCCAGCGTGCCCGTCACCACGACCGTGAGGCCGGCCAGCGGCCTCGGGCCTTCGTCCTCGCCGCCGCCCTCGTCCTCCGTACGGACGCCCGCCGCCCGCCACTTGCGCAGGATCTCGCGGTGCCAGTCGACCTCGAACCACTCCTTGACGGACGCGGCGATGGTCGGTCCGACCCCCTCGACGGCCGCCAGCTCCTCCTCGGAGGCCTGCTCGATCCGGTCGAGGGAACGGAACACCCGGGCCAGCGCCTCGGAGGCGACCGGGCCGACATGACGGATCGACAGACCCGTGATGATCCGGGCCAGCGGGCGCTGCCTCGCCTCGGCGATGTGCTCCAGCATCGCCAGGGTGTTGGTCTTCGGCTCGCCCTTCTGGTTGGCGAAGACCGTGACGATCTTGTCCTCGCCGGTCTTGGCGTCGCGCTTGGGCAACCCGCTGTCCTGGTCCAGGACATACGCCTTGATGGGCAGCAACTGCTCGACGGTGAGGTCGAAGAGGTCGCCCTCGTCCAGCAGCGGCGGGGTGGCGGGCTCCAGAGGCTTCGTCAGGGCGGTGGCGGCCACGTACCCGAAGTTCTCGATGTCCAGGCTCTTGCGGCTGCCCAGGTAGAACAGCCGCTCACGCAACTGGGCGGGGCAGGAGCGGGCGTTGGGGCAGCGGAGGTCGATGTCGCCCTCCTTCATCGCGCGCAGCGCCGTACCGCACTCGGGGCACTCGGCCGGCATCACGAACTCGTACGCGTCGTCAGGGCGCAGGTCCACCACCGGGCCGAGGATCTCCGGGATGACGTCGCCCGCCTTGCGCAGGACCACCGTGTCGCCGATCCACACGCCCTTGGACTTCACGACCTCCTGGTTGTGCAGCGTGGCGAACTCCACCTCGGAGCCGGCGACCGTGACCGGCTCCACCTGCGCGTACGGCGTGACGCGTCCCGTACGCCCCACGCCCACGCGGATGTTGAGCAGCTTGGTGTTGACCTCCTCCGGCGCGTACTTCCACGCGATCGCCCAGCGCGGGGCGCGCGAGGTGGAGCCGAGGCGGCCCTGGAGGGAGATCTCGTCGAGCTTGACGACCACTCCGTCGATCTCGTGCTCCACGGAGTGGCGTCTCTCGCCGAAGGTCGTGATAAACTCCCGCACCCCGTCCAGGCCGTCGACCACCCGGTTGTGCCGGGCCGTGGGCAGGCCCCACTCCCGCAGCAGTTCGTAGGCGTGCGAGAGGCGGTCGATGCCGAAGCCCTCGCGCGCGCCGATGCCGTGCACGACCATGTGCAGCGGCCGGGTGGCGGTGATCTTGGGGTCCTTCTGGCGCAGCGAACCCGCCGCCGCGTTACGGGGGTTGGCGAAGGGCTTGTCACCGGCCTCCACCAGCCGCGCGTTCAGCTCCTGGAACCCCTCCATCGGGAAGTAGACCTCGCCGCGGATCTCGACCAGGGCCGGGACCCGGTCCCCGGCCAGCCGGTGCGGGATCTCCTGGATCGTCCGGACGTTGGGCGTGATGTCCTCGCCCGTCCGCCCGTCGCCGCGGGTGGCGGCGCGGGTCAGCCTGCCGTGCTCGTAGGTGAGGTTGACCGCGAGGCCGTCCACCTTGAGCTCGCAGAGGAAGTGGTAGTCCGTCGTGCCGACGTCCTTGGCGACGCGGTCGGCCCAGGCGGCCAGCTCCTCCTCGTCGAACGCGTTGTCCAGGGACAGCATCCGCTCGCGGTGCTGGACGGCCGTGAACTCCGTTTCGTACGCCCCCGAGACCTTCTGGGTGGGCGAGTCCGGCGTCCGCAGCTCGGGGTACTCGTCCTCCAGCCCCTCCAGGGTGCGCAGCAGCCGGTCGAACTCGGCGTCGCTGACGACCGGCTGGTCCTTCACGTAGTACCGGAAGCGGTGCTCCTCGATCTGCTCAGCGAGCTGCGCGTGCTGGTCGCGCGCCTGCGCGGGCACCGTTGCGGGCTGTGCGTGCTTTTCGCCGGCCACCGTCTTGTCCTCCCGTTACCGTCACTCTGGGTTGTCCGCGAGTGATCTCGCCGCCCGGACGCAGTGGGCGAGCGCCTCCCGTGCGTACGCGGGAGAGGCCCCCGCGAGACCGCACGACGGGGTGATCACCAAGGACTCGGCGAGAGTCCCCGGATTCAGCCCCAGCCTGCGCCACAGCGTTCTGACACCCATGACGCTACCGGCAGGGTCTGACAATGGGGCGTCGGTGCCCGGCACGACCCCGGCGAAGAGTTTGGTGCCCGCCTCCACCGCCTCGCCGATGGTGTCCTCGTCACGCTCCGTGAGGAGTCCGAAATCGAACGAGACACCGGCCACGCCGGCCCGGCGCAGCAGGGCGAAGGGCACGTCGGGCGCGCACGAGTGCACCACCACCCCCTCGGCGACCCCGGCGACCTGCCGGAGCGCGTCCTCGACCAGCTGCCGGTCCGCCGCGCGGTGCGTGCGGTAGCCGCTGGCCGACCGGATGTGGCCGCGCAGGACGGCGGTGAGGGACGGCTCGTCGAGCTGGAGGACGACCCGCGCGCCGGGGACACGGCGGCGTACGTCCGCGAGGTGCGCGGTCAGCCCCTCGACCAGGGACGCCGTGAGGTCCCGGCAGGCGCCGGGGTCGCTGAGCGCCGACTCGCCGTTGCGCAGCTCCAGGGAGGCGGCCAGGGTCCACGGCCCGACGGCCTGGACCTTGAGGGCCCCCTCGTACCCCTGGGTGAACTCCTCCAGCGCGTCGAGGTCCTCCCCCAGCCAGGACCGGGCCCGCCTGGTGTCCCGCCCCGGGCGGTCGCCGATGCGCCACCCGCTGGGCTCCACGCGCGCGTAGACCTCGGCGAGCAGGCCGACCGTACGGCCGATCATGTCGGCGCCGGGTCCCCGGGCGGGCAGTTCCGGCAGGTACGGAAAGTCCTCGAAGGTCCCGGTGACCTGACGGGCGGTCTCCCGCGCGTCCCCGCCGGGCATGGACCCGACGCCGGTGGCGGGGCCCCACGGGATTCCGGGGGGCGCGTCGGCGTCCCCGCGCGCGTGTCTGTCGTCCGCGCCGCCGTCGCTCCGCCCGTCGTCGCCGCGCCGGTCGTCGCTCATCGGCCCGGCCTGATGGTCATGTCGTGGATCTCCGCGTCACGAGGCAGGTCGAGCGCCGTGAGGAACGCCGTCGCCACCGACTCCGGGTCGATCACGGTCGACGCGTCGTACTCCTTGCCCTCGTGCTGGTGGATCTTGACCTGCATCGGGGTCGCCGTACGCCCCGGGTAGACGGACGTCACCCGGACCCCGTTCGGCCGCTCCTCCTCGCGCAGCGCGTCGGCGAGCGCCTTGAGCCCGTGCTTCGACGCGGCGTACGCGGCCCACTCGGCGTTCGCCCGCAGCCCGGACCCCGAGTTGACGAAGACCACCTGCCCCTTGGCGGCCCGCAGCTGGGGCAGGAAGAGACGGGTGAGTTCGGCCGGGGCGATCAGGTTCACGTTGAGCTGGTGGTGCCACCCCTTGGGCGAGAAGTCCCCGACGGGACCGAGGTCGACGACCCCGGCGAAGTGCAGGAGCGAGTCCAGGCGGTCCGGCAGGACCTGGTGGGACATGGCCCACGCGAGCCGGTCGGGGACGGCGAGGTCGCCGACGAGCGCGCGGGAGCCGGGATAGAGAGCGGTGAGTTCCTTGCCCCGGCCCGCGTCGCGGGCGATCAGCAGCAGGTCGTCGCCGCGCTCGTGGAGGCGGCGGGCGACCACCGCTCCCATGCCGGAGCCGGCCCCGGTGATCAGATGTGTAGCCATGGGGTCATCGTCGCATCACGGGAACACCGCCCCGCACCCGCGCGCCCCCGGCTCACTGCACCCCGAGAGATTCCTCCAGGTACGCGAGCGCCCCGACGCCGTCCTCGGCGAAGAAGACCAGGTCCAGGAGGGGCACGGGCAGGAAGCCGTCCTCGTCCATCCGCTGGAGCTGCTGCTTGAGCCCGTCGTAGAAGCCCGCGGTGTTGAGGAGCACCACCGGCTTGTTGTGCAGGGCGTGCTTCTTCAGCTCCAGGATCTCGGCCGCCTCGTCCAGGGTGCCCAGCCCGCCGACCATGACGACGACCGCGTCGGCCTTCGCCAGGAGCAGCGCCTTGCGCTCCGCGAGGTCCCCGGCGACGACCATCTCGTCGGCCGCCGCCCTGACCGAGGCCGCCAGGAAGCTGACGGAGACGCCGACCAGCCGGCCGCCGGCCTGCTCCACCCCGTCGGCGACGACCCCCATCAGCCCCCGGTCCGAGCCGCCCCACACCAGCGTGTGGCCGCCCTTGCCGATCAGTTCCGCGAATTCGCGGGCGGGGCGCGTGTAGCGGTCGTCGAGGTCGGCGGCGGAGAGGAAGACACAGATGTTCATCCGACCACCGTAAAGGTCGGGGTGTCGGGAAGACCACGCGGTCGTCCGGTGCTGAATGGTGTGGGGCGGGTCCACCCCGCCGTACATGCCGAAGGGACGGATGATCATGGCCGCAGGGCACACCATCACCATCGAGCAGGGCACCACGCACGTCCGCGTCGTCCGCGACGGGCAGGTGCTCGCCGAGAGCCGCCGTCCGCTGCTCCTGCACGAGACGGGCCTGCCGGTCCGTTACTACATCCCGCCGGAGGACGTCAGGACCGAGTTGCTGACCTCGTCCGACACCAGCACCCACTGCCCGTGGAAGGGCGACGCGTCGTACTGGTCGCTGCCGGACGCGCCCGACCTGGTCTGGGGGTACGAGGAGCCGAAGGAGGAAGTCGCCCGGATCAAGGGGCACTTCTGCTTCTACGACACCGAGGTTCTCGCGGCCTGAGGAAGGGCCCCAGAAGGGGCGTGAGGGGCCGCGAAAAGAATGTCCGCCCCGGAGCGATGAGTTGTGCCGGTCCCGCCGGTCTCCCCCGGTATGAACATTGCGTGCAAGGCGAAGTCGGGGGACGGCACTCTCATCGCGTACCGGCGGACGGGCGGCGGACCGCCCCTGATCCTGGTGAGCGGCGCCCTGGGCACGGCCGAGTCGGAGACCCGGCTCGCGGAGCTGCTCGCGCCGCGCTTCGAGGTGTTCGTGTACGACCGCCGGGGGCGCGGCGCGAGCGGTGACACCCGTCCGTACGAGGTGCGGCGCGAGATCGAGGACCTGGCGAGCCTGATCGGGGAGGCGGGCGGCAGCGCTTCCGTGTACGGCGCGTCGGCGGGGGCGATCCTCGTCCTGGAGGCGGCGGCGGCCGGGCTGCCGATCACGCAGTTCGCGCTGTACGAGCCTCCGTACCCCACCGACACGTCGGTCCTGCCGGGCCGCAAGGCGTTCACCGAGCGGCTGACCGACCTGCTGGCCCAGGGGCGGCGGGACGGCGCGGTGGAGCTGTTCCTGGCGATGGTGGGCACCCCGCACGACCTGATCGCCGGGATGCGCCGGTCGGCGCTCTGGCCGGGACTGCGGGCGATCGCGCACACCCTCGCGTACGACAACGCCCTGGTGGGCCTGGAACCGGTCCCCCTGGACCGGCTGGCGACGATCGGGACCCGGGGGATGGTGGTGGACGGCGGGGCCAGTACGAGAGCGTTACGCGCGGCCGCGAAGGCAGTGGCCTCGGCCCTGCCTCGCGGCCGTCACCGCACCCTGACGGGTCAGACGCACGAAGTGGCGCCGCACGTGCTGGCGCCGGTGCTGACGGACTTCTTCACGGCGTGACGCCCCCCCGCCCGGAGGGTGTCAGCGCACCGCGCCCGCCGGGTTCAGCGCACCGCGCCCTCTGGCAGCAGCGCGTGCACGCCCCACACCTGGTTGGCGACCTGCGTCACCCGCAGGTTGACCGTCGTGCTCGCCAGCGCCAGCGCCGTCGCGCGGTCCAGCCCGAACAGCGACCCCATCCACGTCAGCATGGCGTCCAGGGCCTGCGCCGACGCCTCGTTCAGGTCCGCGTCGAAGCCGAAGGTGATCCGGCCCGCCGGGGTCACCGCGTGCACGGTCGGCACCGGCGGCGCCGTCTCCACGTCCAGCGTCAGCCGCGTGGTCATGCCGCACTCCACCGCCGTACCGGAGACCTCGCCGTCCCCCTGGACCGCGTGGCCGTCCCCGACGCACAGCAGCGCGTCGTCCACGGTCACCGGCAGGAACAGCGTGGATCCCGCGACCAGCTCCCGGCAGTCGATGTTGCCGCCGCCCGCCACCCGGGGCGGCACGGTCGGATGCTCGCCCGGCTCCGCGGGCGGCAGGCCGATGACGCCGAGGAAGGGGGCCAGCGACACCGTGTGCCCGTACTGGTCCGTCCCCGTACCCGCGTCGGCGTCCAGCTCCCACAGCAGCCACGAGGGCTCGGCGTCCGCGAGCCCGAGCCGGCGGTTGAGCGGGGTGTCCGCGGCGGCGGCCACGGTCCAGCCCCACGGGTCGGGGCGCAGGGACTCCACCCGCACCGCGAGCGCCGTCCCGGGACGGGCGCCGCGCACGGCTATGGGGCCGGCGAGGCAGTGCCCCGGGCGGCCGCCGAACATCTTCGGGCGCGGCTCCCCCGGGGTGCGCTGCCGCTCCAGGTGACCCGACGCGTCCAGGGAGTGGACCACCACGGTGTCCCCCGGGTCGACGGTCAGCACCGGGGGCAGGTCGCGCGAGAAGACGTTGGTGACCGTGCCGGGCACGGAGTCGAGCCGGTGTTCGGCCACGGTCGATAAGCCCTTCTTCAAGACGTCGACAGGATGCCGACGCTTTCTGTCAGCCCGCCAGCGCGTCGGTACGGCGCCGCTCGGTCGTCGCGATCGTCGCCGAACCCACCACACGCGTGCCGTCGTACAGCACGATCGCCTGCCCCGGGGCCACGCCCCGGACCGGCGCGTCGAACGTGACGCGCAGGACGCCGTCGGACAGTTCCGCCTCGACCGGCGTCTCGTCGCCGTGGGCGCGCAGCTGCGCGGTGTACGTGCCCCGCCCCTCCGGGGCCATACCGCCGCACCAGCGGGGCTTGATCGCGGTCAGGGCGGTGACGTCCAGCGCGGCGGCCGGGCCGACCGTGACGGTGTTGTTCACGGGCGAGATGTCCAGGACGTAGCGGGGCTTGCCGTCGGCGGCCGGGTGGCCGATCCGCAGGCCCTTGCGCTGGCCGATGGTGAAGCCGAACGCGCCTTCGTGGCTGCCGATCTTGGCGCCGGACTCGTCCACGATGTCGCCCTCGGCCCTGCCGAGGCGCTTCGCGAGGAAGCCCTGGGTGTCGCCGTCCGCGATGAAGCAGATGTCGTGGCTGTCGGGCTTCTTCGCGACCGCCAGGCCCCTGCGCTCGGCCTCCGCGCGGATCTCGTCCTTCGTGGTGAGGGTGTCGCCCAGCGGGAACATCGCGTGGGCGAGCTGACGCTCGCCCAGGACCCCGAGGACGTACGACTGGTCCTTGGCCATGTCGCTCGCGCGGTGCAGCTCGCGGGCGCCGCCGGGGCCGGTGACGACCGTCGCGTAGTGGCCGGTGCAGACCGCGTCGAACCCGAGGGCCAGGGCCTTGTCCAGCAGCGCCGCGAACTTGATCTTCTCGTTGCAGCGCAGGCACGGATTGGGCGTACGGCCCGCCTCGTACTCCGCCACGAAGTCGTCCACGACGTCCTCGCGGAACCGCTCCGCGAGGTCCCACACGTAGAACGGGATGCCGATCACGTCCGCCGCGCGGCGGGCGTCCCGGGAGTCCTCGATTGTGCAACAGCCCCGCGCGCCCGTGCGGAACGACTGCGGGTTCGCGGAGAGCGCCAGGTGGACGCCGGTCACGTCGTGTCCCGCCTCGGCGGCGCGCGCGGCGGCGACGGCGGAGTCCACACCGCCGGACATGGCGGCGAGCACGCGGAGGGGACGCTGGGGTGTCTGAGTCATAGCCTCACCAGAGTACGTGGACCGGGGAACCACCGTCGCGTGAGTATGCGTTGACGATCACATGGGCGAGAAAAAGGGCCGCCGGCGTGCGGGCGGGACCGGCGGGGACAGCGGCAGACCCGGGCGGCGGGCGGTGCTGATCGGCGGCGCGGCCGCGGTGCTGGGCACGGGCGTCCTGGCGCGGGACAGGCTGGCGCCGTACTGGTGGCGGGTGCCCGGCATCGAGAAGCCGCGCAAGGAGGGCGAGCTGGACTACGCGGCGGCGGAGTGGGTCGCGGCGTCCTCGGCGAACTGGCGGCGGGCGGACCGCCCGGACGACTACCGGGTGGACCGGGTGGTGATCCATGTCGTCCAGGGCAGTTACGCGACGGCGCTGAAGGTCTTCCGGGATCCGGGGCACGCGGCCGCCGCGCACTACGTGGTGCGCAAGGACGGTCATGTGGCGCAGATGATCCGCGAGCTGGACGTGGGGTTCCACGCGGGGAACCGCTCGTACAACGAACGGTCCATAGGCATCGAGCACGAAGGGTTCGTGGACGACAGGGGTTCGTTCACGGCGGCGATGTACCGCTCGTCGGCGCGGCTGACGGCGGGGATATGCGAGCGGTACGGGATTCCGGTGGACCGCGAGCACATCATCGGGCACGTGGAGGTCCCGGGCACGGACCACACGGACCCGGGCCCGCACTGGGACTGGGCCCGGTACGTGAAGCTGGTACGGGAGGCAAGGGACGCGCCTCCACCCCCCACGCCGAGCCCGGCACGCACGCGGAAGACCTGAGCCGGGCCCCACTTTGCGGACACGCCCTAGCTGAGGCCGGCGCTCCTGGCGCGCTCGACCGCCGGGCCGATCGCCGCCGCGACCGCCTCGACGTCCTCGCGGGTCGACGTGTGGCCGAGCGAGAAGCGCAGGGTGCCGCGCGCCAGGTCGGGGTCGGAGCCGGTGGCCAGCAGGACGTGACTGGGCTGGGCGATCCCCGCCGTGCACGCGGAGCCCGTCGAGCAGGCGATGCCCTGGGCGTCGAGCAGGAGGAGCAGCGAGTCGCCCTCGCACCCGGGGAAGCTGAAGTGCGCGTTGGCGGGGAGGCGGTCGACGGGGTCGCCGCCGAGGACGGCGTCGGGGACGGACTTCCGTACCGCGTCGACCAGTTCGTCCCGCAGGGCGCCGATCTCCCGGGCGAAGTCCGCGCGCCCTTCGGCGGCGAGGCGGCCCGCGACGGCGAACGCGGCGATGGCCGGCACGTCCAGGGTCCCCGAGCGCACGTGGCGTTCCTGACCGCCGCCGTGCAGGACGGGCACGGGGGTGTACTCGCGGCCGAGCAGCAGCGCGCCGATGCCGTACGGGCCGCCGATCTTGTGGCCGGAGACGGTCATCGCGGCGAGCCCCGACGCGCCGAAGTCCACCTCGGTCTGGCCGAAGGCCTGGACGGCGTCGGAGTGCAACGGGATGCCGGACTCCGCGGCGATCGCGGCCAGTTCGGGTACGTCGGTGAGGGTGCCGATCTCGTTGTTGGCCCACATGACGGTGACGAGGGCCACGTCGTCGGGGTCGCGGAGGATCGCCTCGCGCAGCGTCTCGGGGCGGACCCTGCCGTAGGCGTCGACCGGCAGGTACTCGACGGTCGCGCCCTCGTGCGTGCCGAGCCAGTCGACGGCGTCGAGGACGGCGTGGTGTTCCACGGGGCTGGCGAGGACGCGTGTCCTGGCGGGGTCCGCGTCGCGGCGGGCCCAGAACAGGCCCTTCACGGCGAGGTTGTCGGCCTCGGTGCCGCCCGAGGTGAAGACCACCTCGCTGGGCCGCGCGCCCAGAGCCTCCGCGAGCGCCTCGCGGGCCTCCTCGACGGTACGGCGGGCGCGGCGGCCGGGGGCGTGGAGCGAGGACGCGTTGCCGGCGAGGCCGAGCTGGGCGGTCATCGCGTCGATGGCCTCGGGCAGCATGGGGGTGGTCGCGGCGTGGTCGAGGTAAGCCATGGTGTGCTCGATTCTACGAGCCACGGACGCGCTGCCCCACCGCCGGGCCACGCGGGGCCGGTTGCGCGGCGGTCAGGGTGGCCCTCCGTCGCCCCGGTGGTGGGCGCGCCCCCCTCGCTTGTCCTCAATCGCCGGACGGGCTTCTGCGCCCCGGTGGTGGGCGCGCCTTACTGATGTCCTCAACCGCCGGACGGGCTTGATGGTGCCCGCTGCGGCCCGGGGCTTTATCCGCGGGCCGGTTGCCGGGGGCCGGTCAGGGGTCGTGTCCTGCACTGCATGTTTTACGTCGCGTGCGCGCCCTTGTTTTGTTTGACGGTAGCCCCCTGCCCGTCCCCCTTCCAGGCCCGCGCACAAGACAACCCCCAGCCCGTCGGGCGAGGAGCGCAACCGGGTGCCCCGCACCCGGGGCAACCCAAGCCCGTCCGGCGCTTGAGGACATCGGTAACCCGCACCCGGCACCAACGCGAAGGCCAAAATCCACCCCGCCCCGACGCACCCCCAGCCCGCCCGGACGCCCCCTCAGCCCGTCCGGCGATTGAGGACATCCCTGCCCCGCACCCACCACCAGCGCAAAGCCGCAATCCAGCCCGCCCCGACGCACCCCCAGCCCGTCCGGCGATTGAGGACATCAGTAAGCCGCACCCGCGCAACGGACCTCAGGGACCCCGGAGCGGGCGGGGCCGTTCACTTCACCCCCGGCGTGAGGGGGGTGGGGTCGGAGGAGGTGCGTGTGTCCGGACGTAAAGCGTGTTTTGTGGCGCATGGCTACCGTTAATCAATGCGACCGGTCGCACGCGCCGTAAAACATGCAGTCCGGACATACGTACCTCCGCAGGCCCCGCCCCCCGTCACCACGACACACCCAAGCCCGTCCGGCGATTGAGGACATCAGTAAGCCGCGCCCACCACCGCGCCGCACACGCCCGTCCAGCGCAAGGACATCCAGGAACCCACGCCCACCGCCGTCGCCAGCCCGAGCCCCAGCCCCGCCACGTCGAAGACGTGCACCGCGCCCTGGACCCGCTCGACTTGGGGACGCAGGAAGAACACCAGCGCGATCGCCACCAGCGGGGCGGAGAAGCAGCCGAGATCGGTGAAGGCCGCCGGCGGCACCGCCCACGATGACCAGGTCGCGCAGCAACCCGCCGCCCAGCGCGGTGATCCCGGCGCGGTCCAGCGCCTGCTGGACGGAGGGGCTGACGAGGTCGTGGAACACCCGGTCATCGTGCCGGGCCGAACACCGGCACGCGGTCAGAGCGCCGGGAGCTGAACATCCGGTCAGAGCGCCCGGCGCCCCGGGCCGGGGTACCCAGAAGGCTCCCGGCCCGCCTCTTCTCCGCCCCGCTCCCCGCTCCCCGCCGCCTACTACTCCTTGGTGGCGCCCTGCGCGTCGCCCGCCTCGGGAGACGTCCCGGAAGGCGCCTCGGGAGCGGTCCCGGAAACAGCCGGCGCAGCCGGCCCCGCCGACTTCGGCGTCACGTCCACCAGCTCGATCGCGTCCCGCGCCGCCGACAGCAGCACCGTGTCCTGCGGCGCCTGGTCCGGCGCGTTCTCCGGGTGGTGGCACGCCACCTGCTGGCCCGGCTTCAGCAGCTGCATCGGCGGGTCGACCGTCTTGCAGATCTCCGTCGCCTTCCAGCACCGCGTGTGGAAGCGGCACCCGGTCGGCGGCGAGATCGGCGACGGCACGTCGCCCTTGAGCAGGATGCGGTCGCTCTTCGCACCGCGCCGCCGCGGGTCCGGCACCGGCACCGCGGACATCAGGGCCTTCGTGTACGGGTGCATCGGAGCCGCGTACAGCGACTCGCGGTCCGCCAGTTCCACGATCTTGCCGAGGTACATGACCGCGATCCGGTCCGAGACGTGCCGGATGACCGACAGGTCGTGGGCGATGATCACGTACGTCAGGCCCAGCTCGTCCTGGAGGTCGTCCAGCAGGTTGACCACCTGCGCCTGGATCGACACGTCCAGCGCGGACACCGGCTCGTCGGCGACGACGAGCTTCGGGTTGAGCGCGAGCGCGCGGGCGATGCCGATGCGCTGGCGCTGGCCGCCGGAGAACTCGTGCGGGTACCGGTTGTAGTGCTCGGGGCTGAGCCCCACCAGCTCCAGCAGGCCCTGGACCTTCTTCTTGACGCCGCCCTCGGGCTCGACGCCCTGGAGCTTGAACGGCGCGGACACGATCGTGCCGATCGTGTGCCGCGGGTTCAGCGACGAGTAGGGGTCCTGGAAGATCATCTGGACGTCGCGCCGCATCGGGCGCATCCCGCGCACCCCGAGGTGCGAGATGTCACGGCCCTGGAACTCGATCTGACCGCCGGTCGGCTCCAGCAGACGCGTGATCAGCCGGCCCATGGTCGACTTGCCGCAGCCCGACTCGCCCACCACGCCCAGCGTCTCACCGGCGCGCACGTCGAAGTCGATGCCGTCGACGGCCTTGACCGAGCCGACCTGGCGCTGGAGGAGGCCCTTCCTGATGGGGAAGTGCTTCTGGAGCCCGGTGACCTTGAGCAGGGTCTCGCCCGGGGCCGGGTCCTTGGTCAGGAGGCCGGCGCCGGCGCTCTGGGCGGGAATCGTCACGTCTTTGTCCTCGCTCACAGCTTGGGCGCAATCTCTTCGGTCCAGATGCGGTCCCGGTCCTGCTCCGACATGTGACAGGCCGCCCAGTGCCCCGTCTCGACCTGGGTCAACTCGGGCCGCGTGGTGCGGGTGATGTTGCCCTTGGGTACGTCGGCGTACGGGCAGCGCGGGTTGAAGGCGCAGCCCGTCGGCATGTTGATCAGGGAGGGCGGGGAGCCCTTGACCGGGATGAGGCGCTCGGTCTGTTCCCTGTCGATGCGCGGCATGGAACCGAGCAGACCCCAGGTGTAGGGGTGCCGGGGCTCGTAGAAGACCTTCTCGGCGGGCCCGCGCTCGATGCACCGGCCGCCGTACATCACGAGAATGTCGTCGGCCAGTTCGGCGACGACGCCCAGGTCGTGCGTGATGATGATGACCGCGGAGCCGAACTCCTTCTGGAGGTCGCGGATCAGGTCCAGGATCTGGGCCTGGACCGTCACGTCGAGAGCCGTGGTCGGCTCGTCGGCGATCAGCAGGTCGGGGTTGTTGACCAGCGACATCGCGATCATCGCGCGCTGCCGCATACCGCCCGAGAACTCGTGCGGGTACGAGTCCACCCGCTTGTCGGGCTGCGGGATGCCGACGCGGTCGAGCATCTCGATGGCACGGCGGCGCGCGGCCTTCTTGTCCACCTTGTGGTGGACCTGGTAGGCCTCGATGATCTGCTTGCCGATGGTGTAGTACGGGTGCAGGGCCGACAGCGGGTCCTGGAAGATCATCGCCATGTCCCGGCCGCGGAGCTTGCGCACCCGGTCCGGTGAGGCGGTGAGCAGTTCCTCGCCGTTCAGCCAGATCTCTCCGGAGACCTGCGCCTTGCGCTTCCCGTACTGCCCGGTGGTGTGCAGCCCCATGATGCCCATCGAGGTGACGGACTTCCCGGAGCCGGACTCGCCGACGATGCCGAGGGTCTTGCCCTTCTCCAGCTGGAAGCTGAGCCCATCGACCGACTTGACGAGACCGTCGTCCGTGGGGAAGTGGACGCGGAGGTCTCGTACGTCGAGAAAGGCCTCGGAGGGGCGGGTGCCCCCGGCGACGGGCTCGCCGATGGCGGAGCCCGTCCTGCTCAGGTCGGTCATGCGAGCCTCACTCGAGGGTCGATCACGGCGTACAGGATGTCCACGGCCAGGTTCGCGAGAATCACCGCGAGGGACGTGATCAGCGTGACGCCCAGGATCACCGGCAGGTCCCGGTCGTTGATCGCCTTGAGCACGGCCTGGCCGAGGCCGGGAAGGCTGAAGGTCGTCTCGGTGAGGATCGCGCCGCCGATGAGGGCGCCGAGGTCCATGCCGAGCAGGGTGAGGATCGGCGTCATCGTGGAGCGCATGGCGTGCTTGCCGATGACGACGGGTTCGCTCAGGCCCTTGGCCCTGGCGGTGCGGATGTAGTCCTCACCCATCACCTCCAGCATGGTGGCTCTGGTGATGCGGGCGTACATCGCCGCGTACAGGAAGGCGAGCGTGACCCAGGGCAGGATCATGCCGCCGAACCATCCGGTGAAGCTGTCCGCCAGGGGTACGTACGAGGCGTCCAGCCAGCCCAGGCTGTAGTGGAAGATCGCCAGCGAGAGCAGACCGGTGAAGTAGATGGGGAGCGAGACGCCGCTCAGCGCGACGAGCATCGCGCCGCGGTCCCAGAAGGAACCGCGCTTGAGCGCCGACAGGACACCCGCCGCGAGGCCGAAGACCAGCCACAGGACGGCCGCACCGAGCGCCAGCGCCAGGGTCACCGGCAGACGGTCGGTGAGCACCGGCCAGATGGCCTGCTCGCTGCGGAACGAGTAACCGAAGCAGGGAGCGGCACAGTTGGTGACGTCTCCGCCGGCCGAGTAGGTGCGCCCGACAAAAATGCCCTTGAAGAACTCCCAGAGCTGGACGAAGATCGGGTCGCCCAGTTGGAGCTTCTGCCGGATGGCCTCCACGGCCGCGGCGTCGGACGTCTTGCCCACGTACATCGTGGCCGGGTCGACGCCCGCCCACTTGGGGACAAGGAAAAAGATGCAGAAGACCACCAACATGATGACCACCAGCATCACTGCGACGGCCATGAGCCGCCTGATGAGGTATGCGAGCACTGCTCTCGGCCCTGCGGCGGGACCGCGGGCCACCGGAGTTCGTCCGGTGGCCCGCGATCACGCCACGCCGGCCTTCACCTGCCTTTCGTGCCGTACGGCGGGTGTACCGGTGGTGGTTACTTCACAACGCCCAGGCTCGTGAAGTCGTAGTTACCGCTGTACCCGTCCGTCGTGTAGACGTTGGTCAGCCGGGTGGAACGCCAGTTGATGAACTTCTCGAAGGTGAAGGGCAGGTAGTACGCGCCCTCGCTCACCTGGTGGTTGATCTCGGTCGCGATGGAGGCCTTCTTCGCCGGGTCGAGCTCGGTGACGAACTTGTCGAAGTTGGCGTCGATCTTCGGGTCCTTGATCATCGCGAAGTTGTTGTTCGCGCTGGGCAGGATGTACTTGCTGTCCCACAGCGGAACGCCATAGCCCTGGACCGACGGGAAGTCGGGGCCCCAGCCCATGATGATGATGCCGTAGTTCTTCTTCTTGACGATCGTCGGGTTACCGATGATGCCCGAGGTCTGCGCACCGTCGTACTGGTCGAGCTCGGCGGTGATGCCGATCTTCTTCAGCGACGCCTGGAGCGACTGGGCGCTGGCGACCTCGACGGGCTTGTTGTTACGGACCGCGATGGTGGTCTTGAAGCCGTTGGGCTTACCGCAGGCCTTGAGCTCTTCCTTGGCCTTCGCGATGTCGCCCGTACCGTCGTTCGCGAGCACGTTGTACGGGTCGTACTTCTGGCCCTCGGAGCCGGGGACCGACGGGGGCAGCATGTTGGTGCCGATGTCGCCGCCCGCGAGCGGGCCGCCACGCGCGGTCTGGATCGACTTGTGGTCGGCCCCGTAGATGACCGCCTTGCGGCAGTGGATGTTGTCGAACGGCTTCACGATCTGCGGGAACGAGGCGTACCGGATGTAGCCGGAGACCGGGTTGTCCAGGTTGTTCTTGTGCTCCTTGAGCGCCTTGATGCGCGCCTGCGGGGAGAGACCGGTCTGCGAGAAGTCCAGGTCGTAGTCGCCCGCGAGGAGACGGTTGTCCATCTCGTCGGCGTTCGTGAAGAGCGTGATCGTGATCTTGTCCGGGAGCGCCTTGCGGACCGGGTCCGAGGACTGCTTCCAGGCGGTGTTGCGGACGAGCACCGTGCCCTTGTTGGGCGTGTAGGACTCGAACTTGTACGGGCCCGAGGAGAACGGGTGCAGGCCGTACTTGGACTTGGTGTCCTTGTCCTTGCGGACCGGGGACGAGGAGGTGAGGGCGAGCATCTCCTGGAAGTCCGAGTTCGGCTTCGGCAGGTGGAAGATGATCGTCTTCGGGTCCGGCGTCTCGATGGCCTTCAGGCCGTCCTTGGACGTGTCCTTGTACGGGCCCTTGTACGCGCCCTTCGGGTCCAGGACGTCCTTCAGGTAGACCGGACCGCCGGACAGCACGTCCTGCGCCCACTGGCGCTCGATGCCGTACTTGACGTCCTCGGAGGTGATGGTCTTGCCATCCTCCCAGGTGATGCCGTCACGCAGGGTGTACGTGTAGGTCTTCCCGTCGGGGGAGACCTTCGCCAGGCCCGTCGCCAGGTCCGGGGTGACCTCGGCGCCGGGCTTGCCCGGCTCCGCCTTGTTGGTCACCAGCTGGCGGCTGTAGTACCGCATGAAGTTCCACACGACGCCGTAGTAGGCGCGCGTGGTGTCCCAGGAGTCGGTGTCCTGGACGCTCGCGAACTTGAGCGTGCCGCCCTTCTTGTCGGAAGGGTTGGCGATCTTGTTGTTGCCCGCGTCGAAGCCGGCGGCGGCGCTCTTGCCGCCCTCGTCCTTCGAGTCGCTGCCGCCGCCGCACGCCGCGGTGCCCAGCAGTGCCGCGGACACGAACGCAGCGGCGAAGACCTGCTTGCGCCGACCTCTGGTGCGTAGGGATGTCACGATCTCGGATCCTCCGTGTGAGTAACTGCCCGTGTGGAATGGACGGGCGGGCTTTGATGTACCGCAGTTCAGCGCGAACCCTTCGGGTCGAGCGCGTCACGCACGCCGTCGCCGAAGAGGTTGAAGGAGAGCACGGTGATGAAGATGGCCAGACCCGGGATGATCATGTACATCGGATCCGAGTCGTAATAGCTCACCGCGGAGGAGAGCATCTGCCCCCATGAAGCGGTGGGGGGCTTCACCCCTACACCCAGGAAGCTCAGGGCCGCCTCGGTGAGGATGTTCGTGGGGATCATCATCGTGGTGTAGACGATGATCGGCGCGATGATGTTGGGCAGCAGCTCCTTGAACAGGATGTACGTCTGCCCGGCGCCGAGGCTGCGGGCCGCCTCGACGTACTCCCGCTCGCGCAGGGAGAGCGTCTGGCCGCGGACGACACGGCCGACGTACGGCCAGCCGAAGAAGCCGATCACCAGGATCATCACGAGGAGCCGCACACCGCTGCCGCTCAGGCCGAGCATGTCGTTCGGCATGACGGAGACGAGCGCGATGATGAAGAGCAGCTGCGGGAACGAGAGCAGCATGTCCATCACGCGGCTGATGAGCGAGTCCAGCCAGCCGCCGAAGTAGCCGGCGAGGACGCCGAGGATCGTGCCGAAGACCACCGCGACGAGGGCGGAGAGGAAGCCGACCAGCAGCGAGACCTGGGCGCCGTAGACGATCCGGGCGAAGATGTCGCGGCCGTTGACCGGCTCGACGCCGAACCAGTGGTCGCCGCTGATGCCGCCGAAGGATCCCGTCGGGGTCGAGAAGAGAGGGTCGATCAGGTCTTCGTGGTAGTCGTCCGGCGACTGGCCCGCGAGGTGGGTGATCAGGGGCGCGAGGATCGCGACCAGGATCAGCAGAAGCACGACGGTGCCGCCGGCGAGAGCCAGTTTGTCCCGCTTCAGGCGCCCCCAGGCGATCCGGCTGAGGGAACGCCCCTGGACCGACTTCCCCGCAACGGCGGCGACTTCTTCGGTCGCGCTCGGGGCCGTTTCGGTGGTCGGCTCGTGCAATGGTGCCGTCATCGTGGCAGAAACCCTCTCTCAACCGGCGGTGACCGGCCCGCACTTGCCGCTGTAGCGGCCCGTTCCCTTAAGCAGCGCGAGCAGTGGTCTGACTCCGTCACGCGGGCCGAGCTACTCGCACACAGGCCCGAAAGGCCATGCATGCGGGGAGTCTTCATTGCCGCTGTGATCACCCGCCAGCCCCCCAGGGGAATGGATGCCTAACCGTGATGCTGTTAGAGGTGTTCCGTTATCCGGACTGCGGGTAACCATGGGCGGACGACTGTCATTGACGGCGATATGGCCATCAAGCGCGCCAATACCCCACCTTCCGGCGAAGAGCGGACATTCCGCTCCCAAGCTCACGACCCGGGCGGCTCTACGCGCGTCCGAGTCGACCCGGTGCCCGCTATATCCGCTTTGCCGGACTCAGGTGGATGTAGTGTGCACGCTCCGTGCGGAACGCTCCGTCTCAGTGAGCGCGCGACGCTGCGTGAGCGCCGGACGTTCGGCGGGCGCCGGACGGTCAGTAGGCGCGCGACGCGGGTGGCGGATATCCGTACCCCGTCGCCGGGGCCGGGGACGCGTGCGCCTCGCGGTCGTAGAAGGGCCGGGTGTTGGCCCGCAGCCACATCGTGACCGGGTCGTACTCGTCGGACATCGCCACCGTCGAGACGGGCAGCCCCTCCGGGACCGCGCCGACCGACTGCCGCATCATGGTCCGGACGGAGTCCACGGAGGCCGGGCTCGTGTCGTACAGGTCCAGGCCGATGGCCAGGTACGGGGCCCCGAGCGCCGGCTGCACCCAGGCGCGGCGCAGCGCCCGGACCGCGGGGGTGCGGTGCGCGTTCTGGGTGAGCTGGGCGTAGAACTGCGGGATCTCGACGGCCGGCTTGGACAGCCGCAGCGGTCCCGCGGGCATCCGGTCGAGGCCGGTGGCGATCCGGCGCAGGTCGAGCCAGGGGATGCCGACGCCGCCGCCGGGGGTGTGCGGATTGAGCCAGATCCCCCAGCGGTCCGGATACAGGACACGGGCGATGTCGCGGCCCGTGACCACTTCGTGCGTACGGGTCCAGCCGCTCGCCGCCAGCTCCTGGGCGGAGGTCACACAGGGCGCGTAACCGAGGCCCTCCACCTGCATGTTGCCGTACTGGGCGTCGGGCGAGCCCGCGCGGCCCTGCCAGAGGAGCATCCAGACCCGGTCCTCGGCCAGGGCCTGGAGCAGCGCTTCGTACGCGTCGTAGCGTCCTGGCGTCACCTGGCGGAGCAGCCGCTCGGCCCGGCCGGCCGCCGCGGTACCTGACGCGCTCACCCTGGGTCCCGCCCCTCTTCGATCCACCATTCGACCGTCTCCCCCCGCAACGCGGCGCGGCCCGTCATGAAACCAGCTTAGGCGCCGCCGCCGACAGTGCCCCGACCGCGTGGCCGCGCGTCCCCGGGCGCCCCCGGTCGCACGCCAGGCTCTCTTCTATCCGCGCTGGTAGAACGGACGCACGCGCGCCAGCATCCACGCGCCGACCGGGTCCTGTGTCATGTCCAGGAGGACGAGGTTGACCGGCCAGGGCACCTGGACCCGGCCCAGCGCACGGCCGAGCGCGTCCATCGGCACGTTGCGGTCCGCGGCCTCCCAGGAGGCGAGCTGGACACCCACGAAGAGCACGGGCGGCTCGCCCTCGACGCTGGCGAGGGCGCGGCGGGCGGTGACCACGACCCCGGACGCCTCGAACTCGGCGGAGGCGGCGGCGAGGAAGTCGACCGGGTCCTCCTGCCAGTCCGGCTGGAAGAGCCGGACGCGGCCGCCGGTGGCGGGGCCGTCGAGCGGGGTGCGGCCCACCCGGCACAGCTCGGCGACGGCGAGCGGCGGCAGCGGCATGCCGACCGCGCCGCCGGGGTTCACGACGATCCCGAGCTGCGGGGGCAGCCCGCGCGCGAACTCGCGCGCGGGGGCCACGGTGAAGGGCATGTGGGCGCCGACGCATCCCATGAACTGCTGCTCGGAGCTGAACACCGGGACGTACGGGGCGCCTTCGATCTCCATCGTGGGGAGATCGAGGCTCTGGCTGTCGGGGCCGCCGCCCTGGGGCAGCGGCACCCAGACCTGGCTGCGCCCGAGCACCTCCACGAGCCGTCCGCCCGCGGCGTCGTTCCCGAGCGAGGCCGCGAGCACCTCTTCGAGCTCGTTGCCGGGCCATGCTGTGTCCACGCGCTCCACCCCTCCACTCACCTGCTTGCCTGCCGCAGCACCCTAAGGCCTGTCGTCACGGCGCATCCCGGGCGTACCGCCCGGAGCGCGTCAGGGCGGGCCGCCCGGAGCACGCGCCGGGGCGGGCCGCCCGGAGCACGCGCCGGGGCGGGCCGCCCGGAGCGCCTCAGGGCGTCCCGCCCGTGAACGTGATGGCGGACAGGGTGGTGGCCGCCGGCCTGTCCAGCAGGGTCGCCGAGGCGCAGCCCGCCGGGAGGCGGCCCGACTCGGCGTCCTTGACGAGGCGGCGGACCGCGCGCCGGTGGCGGGCGAACGCGTACCCCGAGACGCCCCGGCCGCGCTCGCGCTGGCCCGCGCGGGCCACCCCGGGCGTGACGTCCAGCAGGACCAGGTGGAGGCGGCGGCCCCGCACCCGGGCGTCGCGGGCGAGCCAGCGCCGTACCCAGGTCTGCGTACCGCAGTCGTGCACGACCACGCTCTCGCCGGAGCGCAGCGCGCGCCACAGCGCGGCGTAGTGGGCGACGCGGACCAGCGGGCGGTAGACGGCGTACGGCACGGGGCGGGGCAGCCGGCGCGCCCAGCGGTCCCTGGTGTCCTGCGAGTCGACGCCGCCGGCGGCCGCCCTCCGTATCAACGTGGACTTGCCGCTGCCCGGCAGTCCCGAGACGACCACGACGTCCCCCGCCGCGAAGTAGAGGGTGCCCGGCACCCTGCCGTCGCGGCCGCGCAGGTCGCGGACCACCGGCGCGGAGCGCGCGGGCACGTCCCGGGCGGCCGTCACACCGGACTGGACGGGCATTCCGGACGCCGCTGCGCCCGCCACCCCCGGCGCCACGCCCGTCGCCACGCCCGTCGCCGCCACCCCTGTCGCCGTCACATACGCACCGGATCCCTGCGACGTCATCGCCGTCCCCCCGTCAGGTCGGACACCCTGGCCCTTGACCCCTGCCAGACCCTTGCCCATAAAGTGTAAAGAATTGGTAATGCCGCGCAAGCCTTTCACGGGGCGTGGCGGGCAGTCGCCATGTTCGGGGACTCTCTCCCCCACGCGCCCGCGATGCGTGCGATGATGACGGCGCCAACTGCATACAGGCCGTTTGAATCCGCGCGGGAGAGTCCCGGCTCACCGTGTGCGCCGGGCGCCGAAGGAGCAAGTTCTCCCCTTGAATCTCTCAGGCCCCGTACCGCGTGGATGAGGCAGATCTGAAAAGCGGGCCGCCCGTCGCGGTCCCACCCAAGGTGCAAGTCACGACCGTGAGCACGTACGGAGAGTCGTCCGTGGTTCCGTGCGGTCGTGGTGAACCTCTCAGGTTCCGATGACAGATGGGGAGGACCGTCCTCGTCGTCATGCCCTGGGAGTCACCACCATGAACTCTGCCCCGAGCAGCACCCCCCGCCGCACCGCCCTCGACGCGGTGCACCGCGCGCTGGGCGCGACCATGACCGACTTCGCGGGCTGGGACATGCCCCTGCGGTACGGGAGCGAGCGCGACGAACACCTCGCGGTCCGCACCAAGGCGGGTCTGTTCGACCTGTCGCACATGGGCGAGATCACCGTCACGGGCCCGCAGGCGGCCCAGCTGCTGGACCACGCGCTGGTGGGCAACATCGGCGCGGTCGCCGTCGGCCGTGCCCGGTACACGATGATCTGCCAGGAGGACGGCGGGATCCTCGACGACCTGATCGTCTACCGCCTCGGCGAGGACGAGTACATGATCGTCGCCAACGCCTCGAACGCGCAGACGGTCCTGGACGCGCTGACCACCCGCGCGGCGGGCTTCGACGCGGAGGTACGGGACGACCGGGACGCGTACGCGCTGCTCGCGGTCCAGGGCCCGGAGTCCCCCGGCATCCTGCGGTCGCTCACGGACGCCGACCTGGACGGCCTGAAGTACTACGCGGGCCTGCCCGGCACGGTCGCGGGCGTGCCCGCGCTCATCGCCCGTACCGGCTACACCGGCGAGGACGGCTTTGAACTGTTCGTCGGGCCCGCGCACGCGGAGACGCTCTGGCGGGCCCTGACCGAGGCCGGCGCCCCGGTCGGCCTGGTGCCCTGCGGGCTGTCCTGCCGGGACACCCTCCGCCTGGAGGCGGGCATGCCGCTGTACGGCAACGAGCTGTCCACGGCCCTCACCCCCTTCGACGCGGGCCTGGGCCGGGTCGTCAAGTTCGACAAGACCTCCAACGGAGGCGACTTCGTCGGGCGCAAGGCCCTGGAGGCCGCCGCCGAGCGCGCCGCCGCCGCCCCGCCGCGCAAGCTGGTCGGCCTGGTCGCCGAGGGCCGCCGCGTCCCCCGCGCCGGGTACGCCGTGGTCGCGGGTGGGGAGACCGTCGGCGAGGTCACCTCGGGCGCCCCCTCCCCCACGCTGGGGAAGCCGATCGCCATCGCGTACGTGGACGCCTCGCACGCCGAGCCGGGGACGGCGGGGGTCGGGGTCGACATCCGCGGGTCCCACGAGGCGTACGAGGTCGTGGCGCTCCCGTTCTACAAGCGCCGGAAGTGATACGGACGTCTCGGACGTCACAGTCCCTGCGGTACCGACAGTCCCGACAGCCCCAACAGTCCCGCGACGCCACGGCCCGGCCCTGACGACCGGTCCGGTCCGGCCCTGGCCCCGATCCCTCCCCGCGCGTCTCGATCCTCAAGACGCCCGTCCCGACCACTCCCCCTCGTACAGGAGAATTCAGCCCATGAGCAACCCCCAGCAGCTGCGTTACAGCAAGGAGCACGAGTGGCTGACGGCCGCCGAGGACGGGGTGTCGACCGTCGGCATCACCGAGTTCGCGGCCAATGCCCTCGGTGACGTCGTGTACGTCGAGCTCCCCGGCGTCGGTGCCGCGGTCACCGCCGGTGAGACCTGCGGTGAGCTGGAGTCGACGAAGTCGGTCAGCGATCTGTACTCGCCGGTGAGCGGCGAGGTCACCGAGACCAACCAGGACGTCGTGGACGACCCCTCGCTGGTGAACTCGGCCCCCTTCGAGGGTGGCTGGCTGTTCAAGGTGCGCGTCGCGGAGGAGCCGGCCGACCTGCTCACCGCCGACGAGTACACGGAATTTTCCGGCAACTAGACACCCCAGGGACTGTGATGTCTTCGAAGTCGCTTCTGAACACCCCGCTCCACGAGCTCGACCCGGACGTCGCCGCCGCCGTCGACGCCGAACTCCACCGTCAGCAGTCCACGCTCGAAATGATCGCCTCGGAGAACTTCGCTCCGGTCGCGGTCATGGAGGCCCAGGGCTCCGTCCTGACCAACAAGTACGCCGAGGGCTACCCCGGCCGCCGCTACTACGGCGGCTGCGAGCACGTCGACGTGATCGAGCAGATCGCGATCGACCGTGTGAAGGAGCTGTTCGGGGCCGAGCACGCCAACGTGCAGCCGCACTCCGGCGCGCAGGCGAACGCGGCGGCGATGTTCGCGCTGCTCTCCCCCGGCGACACGATCATGGGTCTCAACCTCGCCCACGGCGGGCACCTGACCCACGGCATGAAGATCAACTTCTCGGGCAAGCTCTACAACGTCGTCGCGTACCACGTCGACACCGAGACCGGTCAGGTCGACATGGCCGAGGTCGAGCGCCTCGCCAAGGAGTCGCGGCCGAAGCTGATCGTGGCCGGCTGGTCCGCGTACCCCCGCCAGCTGGACTTCGCGGCCTTCCGCCGCATCGCGGACGAGGTCGGCGCGTACCTGATGGTCGACATGGCGCACTTCGCCGGCCTGGTCGCCGCGGGCCTGCACCCGAACCCGGTGCCGCACGCCCACGTCGTCACCACCACCACGCACAAGACCCTCGGCGGCCCGCGCGGCGGAGTGATCCTCTCCACCCAGGAGCTGGCGAAGAAGATCAACTCCGCGGTCTTCCCGGGCCAGCAGGGCGGCCCGCTGGAGCACGTCATCGCGGGCAAGGCGGTCTCCTTCAAGGTGGCGGCCTCGGACGAGTTCAAGGAGCGCCAGCGGCGCACCCTGGACGGCGCCCGGATCCTCGCGGAGCGCCTGGTGCGGGCCGACGTCACCGAGCACGGTGTCTCCGTCCTGTCCGGCGGTACGGACGTGCACCTGGTCCTTGTCGACCTGCGGAACTCGGAGCTGGACGGCCAGCAGGCCGAGGACCGCCTCCACGGCATCGGCATTACGGTCAACCGCAACGCCGTCCCGAACGACCCGCGCCCCCCGATGGTCACCTCGGGCCTGCGGATCGGCACTCCGGCGCTCGCCACCCGGGGTTTCACCACCGAGGACTTCGCCGAGGTCGCGGAGATCATCGCCGCCGCCCTCAAGCCCGACTTCGACCGTGAGGCGCTGGCGGCGCGGGTCACCGCGCTGGCCGAGAAGCACCCGCTCTACCCCGGCCTGTAGGCACCGGGCCCCACCCGGGCCTCCGCCACCACACCGGAACGTCATCGCCCGTACGGCTCTCCGTACGGCCCGCGTTCGTGAGGCACCGCGCACACTGGACCGTGAGCGCGGTGCCCCGCACCCCGTACACCCGTGGCCTCTGCACCACCCCGGCAGACAACGGCGTCTACCCACCAGCTAGGAGTCCCTCCCGTGGCCATCTCGGTCTTCGACCTCTTCTCGATCGGCATCGGCCCGTCCAGCTCCCACACGGTCGGCCCGATGCGCGCGGCGCGCATGTTCGCCCGCCGGCTCAAGAACGAGGGGCTCCTGGCCCACACCGCGAAGGTACGGGCGGAGCTGTACGGCTCCCTCGGCGCGACCGGCCACGGCCACGGCACCCCCAAGGCCGTCCTCCTCGGCCTGGAGGGCCACTCCCCCCGTACGGTCGACGTGGAGCGCGCGGACGCCGAGGCGGAACGTATCCGCACGGGCAAGCGCCTCAACCTCCTGGGCATGCACGAGATCGCCTTCGACGTGGACGAGGACCTGGTCCTGCACCGCCGCGAGGTCCTGCCGTACCACGCGAACGGCATGACCGTCCTCGCGTACGACGCGGACGGCGGCCTGCTCCTGGAGAAGACGTACTACTCGGTGGGCGGCGGCTTCGTCGTGGACGACGACGCGATCGGCGAGGACCGCATCAAGCTGGACGACACGGTCCTCACCCACCCCTTCCGCACCGGCGACGAGCTGCTGCGGCTCGCCCGCGAGACGGGCCTGTCGATCTCCGCGCTGATGATGGAGAACGAGAAGGCCTGGCGCACGGAGGACGAGATCCGGGCGGGGCTGCTGGAGATCTGGCGGGCCATGCAGGCGTGCGTCGCGCGCGGCATGTCCCGCGAGGGCATCCTGCCCGGCGGCCTGAAGGTCCGCAGACGGGCCGCGAACACCGCGCGCCAGCTGCGCGCGGACGGCGACCCGCAGGCCCACGCGATGGAGTGGATCACGCTGTACGCGATGGCCGTGAACGAGGAGAACGCCGCCGGCGGCCGGGTCGTCACCGCCCCCACCAACGGCGCGGCGGGCATCATCCCGGCGGTCCTGCACTACTACATGAACTTCGCGGCCGGCGGCGCCACCCCGGCGGAGAAGGACGAGAGCGTCGTCCGCTTCCTCCTCGCCGCGGGCGCCATAGGCATGCTCTTCAAGGAGAACGCGTCCATCTCCGGCGCCGAGGTCGGCTGCCAGGGCGAGGTCGGCTCGGCCTGCTCGATGGCGGCGGGCGCCCTGGCCGAGGTCCTGGGCGGCAGCCCCGAACAGGTCGAGAACGCCGCCGAGATCGGCATGGAACACAACCTGGGCCTGACCTGCGACCCGGTCGGCGGCCTGGTCCAGATCCCGTGCATCGAACGCAACGGCATGGCGGCGGTGAAGGCCGTCACGGCGGCGAAGATGGCCCTGCGCGGCGACGGCAGCCATAAGGTCTCCCTGGACAAGGTCATCAAGACGATGAAGGAGACGGGCGCCGACATGTCCGTCAAGTACAAGGAAACGGCGCGGGGCGGCCTCGCGGTGAACATCATCGAGTGCTAGGGCGAGACCGCCGGGTCCGAGGTGAAGGAGTGGTGTCACGGCCCCCTGTGCCGGCCACGCGAAGAACGGCGAACTCGACTCACAGCCGGCTGGCTCTACCGCACCCCACGCCGTCCGCCTCCCGCATACGGGTGTCCATCGGGGTGCTGCGGTCGTACGGGTCGGACTCGGGGCCCTCGCCCTCGTCCGTGACCGCGCGTTCGGCGCTGAACTCCGGGGTGAAGTAGCCGGTGGACGGGGAGCATCCGCCGTTGGCGGAGTCCACCCTGTAGGAGACGAGCGAGAACGTGCCCGGCTCGATGAACACCTTCGCCGGATCGTCCCAGCTCATCACCACCTCGCGGCGCACGATCGTGCGCGCGACCTCGTCGCTGCCGGACGCGGCCCGGACGAGCGGATAGACGTACGTGACGTCGCTGCTCACCTCGACCGCGCCGCGCTTGCCCTCCCGGTACGTGATACGTCCCCGGGTCTTCACGACGTCACCGGCGAGCCGCACCTCCGTGCCGTCGAACCGGCTGAACAGCAGCAGGGGGTCGTTCTCCGGAGTGGGCGCGGTGAACGCGGTCTCCAGGAAGTCCTGGACGTCCCGCTGCTGGGGGTTGACCGCCGCGATCGCCTTCGCCGGCCGCTCTCCGCGCAGGACCCCCGGGTCCAGGCTCGACGCGATCAGGAAGTCGCGGCTCCGGTCGAGGGCCCGCGCGACCTCCGCCTCCGTCATCCAGCCGGTCGCCCGCGCCGCGGGCAGCCCCAGCCCCGTCGCCCCGTCGCTCCACAGCCGGGCGGGCGATCCCCTGAACGGCTCGTCGACGGTGGGGAGCCCGGCCGCCGCCTCCGTCGGCGGCGGCGCGGTCGGGCGGGCCGTCTCGGCGGCCGGCGGTACGGCGTCGGCGTCGCCGTTCCCCCACCATCCGGTCAGCCGGCCCGGCGTCAGCGCCACGACCAGCAGGGCGAGCGCGGCCATGAGCCCGAACGCGTACCACCCCTTGCCCCCGCCCCCGCGCGGCCGGGCCGGGGTGTGGGTCCGCCAGCCCTCCGGCGGAGCCGGCTGCTCCTTCAGACGCCGCGTCACCATCCGCGCCCGCGCCGACGGTTCCCGGGGCGCGCCCGGCGCCCCGGCCGCCGCCTCGCGCAGGAACCGCTCCCACTCCTCGTCCGGTATGGACCCCTCACCCACGACGCGCTCCCCCGTCTCGGCCGTTCGACATCCGTGATCATCACACGGCCCACTGACAACGGCCCCGGCGCCAGGAATCGCCGGGGGCGTCACGGGGCCGCGGCGTGCACCGCCGCCCGGCGGGACGGCGTGGCATTCGGCGCCCGCGCCGTGCCGTCGGTGACACTGATCCGGTGCGCGACCATACGTTTTGTCCGCCGGCGGACATCCGGGCCCGGTGCCCCTCGTGACGTGGAAGCCGTTCCGCCGTGCGCGGGCGCGGCTGGCGGCCGAGATCCGCGACCTGGACGAACCGTCCCCGGCCTGGGGGCTGTGGGCGTGTGTGGTGTCGGTCGTCCTGTCGGTCGGGCTGTTCCTCGCCGACGTGGTCGTCAGCAACGACATCCGGCTCGCCGGCCTGTCAGGACTGGGACTGCTCGCCACCGCCCTGCTCGGCACCCGCCGCCAGGCGCTGATCTCCGCCGCGGCCGTCGCGGCGGTGAGCGTCGCGGAGGCGGTGAACGACCCGCTGGGCCGCCCCGTCCTCGAAGCCCTGTCGCTGGTCACCACCGCGCTGTTCGTGCTCGCCACCCTGCTGATCTCCCGGGTCCGCATCCAGCGCGAGCACCTCCTCGCGGAGACCCGCGCGGTGGCCAACGCCGTACAGAACACCCTGTTGCAGCCGTTCCCGCTGGCCGCGGGGCCGATGACGGCGACCGGGTTCTACCTCGCCGCCCAGCAGGGCGCCCGCGTCGGCGGTGACATCTACGAGGTGGTGGATTCTCCGTACGGGGTACGGATCCTCATCGGCGACGTCCAGGGCCACGGCCTCGCCGCGCTGGGAGCCGCGCACGCCGTGCTCACCGCGTACCGGGAGGCCGCCTTCCACCAGCCGGACGTCGTGCGGCTGACCGAGCAGATGGAGAGCGCCCTGCTGCGCTACAACGCGGCGGCCTCGGTCGACGGCGCCGACATGGAACGCTTCGTCACCGCCACGGTCATCCAGGCGGGGGCCGACGGGCGGACCACGACGGTGGTGTGCGGGCACGTGCCCCACTACGTCGTGACCGGCGGCCGGGTGACGGAGATCGCGATGAGCGAGCCCGGTCTCCCGCTCGGCCTGGGCCCGCTGATCGGCGTACCGCGCACCCCGCTCGACTCGACCATCACGGCGGACTGCGTGCTCGTGCTGTGCACGGACGGGGTAACGGAGGCACGTGACCGGCAGGGCGTGTTCTTCCCCCTGACGGACACGCTGCGGGAGCTGGCCGGGCTGCCGCCCGACGAACTGCTGGAGCGCCTGCGCGGCGCCCTCGTCCAGCACTCCGAGGGGGAACTGCTCGCCGATGACGCCGCCGTCCTCCTGGTCACCGCGGCCCCCGCGACCCCCGCGGCCCCCGGGGACACCGCGGAACGGTGACCGGGGGCCGGTGGATCCGCCGGACCGGCCGGGCTCAGCGGACGCGGGCGATCCCGGAGTAGAGCAGGTCGGTGCCCGTGCTGTCCGCCGGCGCGGGGGTGTCTTTGTACCAGTGGGTGACCAGGCCCGGCTCGACGAGGTCGAGCCCGTCGAAGAACCGCTCCACCTCCGCACGGGTACGGGGGCGCAGGTTGATGCCGCTGGACCGGTACTCGGAGATCCGGTTCTGCTCCGGGGTGAGGAAGTCCCCGGTCAGGTGGGAGAGCACCAGAACACTGCCGGGCGCCAGGGCCTCGATCAGGGTACGGGTGATGCCGTACGGGTCGTCCTCGTCCGGCACGAAGTGCATGAGGGCGATGAGGGACAGCGACACCGGGCGCCGGAAGTCGAGCAGCGAGCGGGCGTGGTCGAGGATCTCCCCGGGGCGCCGGACGTCGGCCTCGATGTAGTCGGTGAGGCCCTCGGGGGTGCTGATCAGCAGGGCCTCGGCGTGCCGCAGCACGATGGGGTCGTTGTCCGTGTAGACGATCCGCGCCTCGGGGTTGACCTCCTGGACGACCTGGTGGAGGTTCGGCTCGGTCGGGATGCCCGTACCGATGTCCAGGAACTGGTCGATGCCGCTGCGGGCCACCCAGCGGACCGCCCGGTGCATGAAGGCGCGGTTCTGCCGGGCGCCCTCCTGTGCCTCGGGGGTCAGCTGGCCGGCGAGCGCCTGGTCCACGGGGTAGTTGTCCTTGCCGCCGAGCAGGTAGTCGTAGATGCGGGCCGGGTGCGGCTTGCTCGTGTCGACCTGGGACTTCGGCGTACCGGGCGTCATGAAGGGCTCCAAGGGTGTCTGGCCGGGCCACGGGACTGGGACGTGTGCCGACCTGTCCCCCGCCGCGGACCACCACCGCCCCGACGCATCCTGTCACACCAACGCCCGCGCGTCCGGGGCGGGTTGGGGAGGAGAACCTCAGGTCAGGGTCGCGTACACGATGAGGTTGTCGACCGGGTGCCCCTGCGCGTCGAAGGCGCCGTCGCAGGTGATCAGCCGCAGCGCCCGCGCGTCGGTGGGGCCGTAGACCTTCCGCGTCGGGAAGGACGTCTTGCCGACCGTCTCGGTGCCGGTGACGGTGAAGTGGGCGGTCGCGCCGCGGGTGTTCCGTACGGCTATGTCCGCGCCCTCGCGGATCTTCTTCAGGTCGTGGAAGACGGCCCGGCCGAGGCGGGTGTTGTTGTGGCCGATGATCACGGCGGCGCCCGGCTCGCCCGGTACGGCTCCGCCGGTGTACCAGCCCGCCGTCATGCCCCGGTCCGCCGGGGGCACCTCGACGGTGCCGTCCCGGTTGAGGCCGAGGGCCATCAGGGAGCTGTCCACGCCGAGGGAGGGGATGGTGACGCGGGCGGGGTCGGCGGCGGGCGGTGCGGAGGGGGTCGTACCTCCGGGACCGTCCGTGGGCGAGGAGCCGGCCGACGGGGAGGCCGGGGCGGCGGCCCCGGTACCGGTTTTGGTCCCGATCTCGGTGCCGGACGAGCATCCGGTGGTGAGGAGGACGAGGGCGGCCAGGACGGCGGCCGGCGCGAGGGCGAGGCGGGCGCGCGCCGGGCGGCGGCGCGGGTGTTGTTCCGGGTCGTGCTGCGAACGGGGCATGGAGGTCTCCTGGGCGGTGCACCGAGGGGCCTCCGCCCGGCCGGACGGAGGCCCCTCGGACGTCGGTCAGCTGCTGCGGTGGGCGGTGGTGGTACGGCGGCGGATCACGTACGCGGCCGCTCCCGCGAGCAGGGCGAGCCCGGCGGCCGAGCCGGCGAGCGCGGCCGTGTCGCCGCCGCCCGACGCGGGCCGCTCACCGGCCGCCACACCGCCGCGCGGCACCGCGGAGGGACGGCGCCCGTCCGGCACCGCGGAGGGGCGGCCCCTGTCCGGTACGGGGGACGGGGCGGCCTCCTGCGCGGGCTCGGCGGCCTTCGTGGGCTCCTGCGGCGGGGTCTGCGTGGGACGGGCCGGCGCCGCGCCGGTGGCGGCCCGCTCGGGCTTGGCCGAGGGCGCGTCCGACGCGAAGGCGGCGGCGGACGGCGCGAGGACCGCGCAGAGCGTCGCGGCGGCCAGCACGGCGGAACGCGCGGAGGGACGGTGACTCATGGGAATGGCTCCATTCCAGCGGGAACTCGGTGGAGCCCGGGACCCCGGTGGCCGGGATCCCGGGCTCGCTCCCAGGCTGGCGTGAAGTGATGAGGAACCTGTCAGGGCGCTGTGGTCATCACATCAGCGCGCCACTACAGCGTGACCGGCGAGACGTGCGCGCCGGTCGCGCTCTGCGCCAGCCACTGCGTCCAGGTCAGGTTGAAGTCGGCGAAGCCGTTGTCGGGCGCCGCGTTCCCGCGCGGGGAGCCGGTGATCGTGACCGGGTCACCCTGCTTGACGAAGTTGTAGAACCACTTGGCGTCGGCCAGCGACAGGTGCACGCACCCGTGCGAGCCGCTGCTGTGACCGGGCTGGGGGTCGCCGGTGGAGTAGTGGAGATAGGTGCCGGAGGCGGTGAGCTGGACGTCCCAGGGCAGTGTCAGGTCGTAGAAGTCGGGGTCCTTCTTGTCGCAGGTGATGTGCACGCTGCACGACGTCATACGGACCGTCTTGGCCTTGCCCATCACCGCCATCGTGCCGTCCCAGGAGGGCCAGTCCTTGCTGCCCGCGTCGATGGGGAGCGTACGGACGGTCCTGCCGTCGCGCGTCACCTTCATCGTGTGGCCCGAGGCGGAGACGGTCGCCTCCGTGTCGCTGCCGATGGTGAAGCTGTGGTGGTACGCGTGGGTGCCGTAGCGGCCGTGGCCGTCGGTGACGCCGGTCAGCTCGGCGTCCAGGGTCACCTTCGTACCGCTGGGCCAGTACGAGGCGGGCCGCCAGTCGACCCGCTGGTCGCCGAACCAGTGCCAGGCCCCGTTGACCGGGACCGACGTGGTCAGTTTCAGCTGCTTCTCGATGCCGGCGCGGGCGGACGGCGCGACCGGGTCGGTGAAGGTCACCGAGACCGGCATCGCCACGCCGACGGTGGTGCCGGTCTGCGGGGTGATCGTGTCCAGGAGCATCGGCGGTCCGGCCGGCCGGGACGCCGATGCCGCCGGGCTCGCACTCACCGCAGAGGCGCCGGGGGTGACGTGAGTGGCGTGGGCGGCATGGGTGGCATGGGTGGCGGTACGCGCGCCGGCGCCCGAGGCGGCGGCGCCGGTGGCGGCGCCCGAGGCCGAGGCGCTCGCCCCGCAGGCGGTCGCCCCCAGCAGCACCGCGGTGGTGGCCAGCGCGACGCCTATGCCGCCGCTCTTGACCCGGCCCCGGGCGAAGCCCTTGGCGATGCCCCTGCGCGTGCGCATGCCCATTCCGTACTCCGCTCCGTCATGTGCCGTCATATGCCGTCACGTGTCCCAGGACGTCATGTGTCCCGGGACCCGACATCCGCCCCCATTGCCGCCCCCTTACCCATAGAGACATGAACCATGGCAAAGCGGTTGCAACGCGCACGTAAAGCAACGGCCAAAACGGCGGGTGCGGACCCGTGAGGGTCCGCACCCGCCGCAGGAAGGATCCGGTCGGTCAGACGTCCGCGATCGGGGCCCGGCCCTGCTCCTGCTTCTGCGCGACGGGCAGGAACGTGGAGATCACGAACTTGTAGAACGCGGCGCCGACCAGTCCGCCGACGAGCGGGGCGACGATCGGGATCCACCAGTAGAAGTTGCCGTACTGGTCCCGCCAGGCCGTGTCGTACCCGGTGATGAAGCTCGCGAGGCGGGGGCCGAAGTCACGGGCCGGGTTGATCGCGTATCCGGCGTCGGCGCCCCACGCCATGCCGATGGCGACCACGAGCAGACCCGTGATCAGCGCGCCGAGGTTGGCGCCGGGGGGCGTGTTCAGCAGGTCGGTGATGGCGAAGATGACCATCACCAGCAGCGCCGTACCGATGACCTGGTCGCGGAACGCGCCGTACTCACTGACCGGCAGCACCCCGTTGCCGGGGAGGGTGGAGAAGACCGTCTGGGTCTTGAACGTGTGACCCGGGTCGAACTTCGCCAGGATCTCCGTGTAGTTCCAGCGCACCAGCAGCGCGGCACAGAACGCGCCCAGCGTCTGGGCGAAGGCGTACGGCGCCACCTTGCGCCACGCGAAGCCGCGGAAGACCGCGAGGGACAGCGTCACCGCGGGGTTGAGATGGGCCCCGCTGACCCGGGCCGCCACGTACACACCGAGCATGACGCCGAAGCCCCACGCCCAGGCGATGCTGTCGTGGTCGCCGAGGTTCGGCGCCTGCACCTGTGCCACCACGCCGCATCCGAACATGATGAGGATGAACGTGCCGGCGAACTCCGCGGCCATCTCCCCGACGAGGGTGTTCCTCAATCCCTTTGCCATGAGCGCCTGCCTCCACCTAGTTCCGAGCCGCGGTCATGACCAAATAAGCATGAAACGGTCATGTCGGCAGGGCGGTGGATGCATATGAGTGACTGTCGGCCCCCGCGGGGCGACGGGAGAGGTCACCCGGGGCCGGTCGCGCGTGAGGCCCGGCCGGAGCCGGGCCTCACGTGCGACGCGGGGTCACTCGCCCTTGCGGGCGGCCCAGAACTCGTCGAAGGTCAGCAGGCCGTCGCCGTTGGCGTCATGGGCGTTGATGACGGCCTGCGCCACGGTCTCGGTGACGTGGAAGTCCCCGAGCTGCGCCATCGCGCTCTTGTACTCCACGGCCGTGATGAGCCCGTCGCCGTCGGCGTCGAACCGGTCGAATGCCTTACGCGCGTCGTCGATGTCCGCCACTGTGTCCGCCCCTTCGTTCATGCTGTGTTGACGGACCCAGATTATCCGCCCGCACTCACCCGAACGGCGGCAGCCCGCGCGGCGGGGAGCGGCGGGGAGGGCGGCGCGTCCCGGTCAGCCGCGCCAGGGGCGGTAGTGCGGGTTGTCCACGCACTCCGTCATGATCTCGACCTTCCTCTTCTTGTCCACCGGGCACGCGCCGACGATGTGTTCGCGGGCGATGCCGCCGATGAAGGCGACCTCTTCCTGGGACGCCCACTTGTGGGTGTTCCCGATGGTCTTGTTGACGTCGATCCCGCCGGGGGCGTCGACGTAGTAGTTGAAGCCGCTCTTCCACTGCTTGTACAGGTCGTGGTCGAAGGTGGTGGAGACGTACGGGGAGTTCTGGTTGACGAGGACGTACTTCTCGATGTCGTACTGCCCGTCCAGCGGCGCCTTGGGGTGGAAGCCCTCTTCGAAGATGACCGCGGGCGCGCGGCCGTCGGCGCGGTACAGCTGCCGGCAGTCGGAGCGCCACGCGGGCTCGGGGGTGATCCGGCTCAGGTCCACCCGGCGGTCCGCCGCGGCGAAGAGCGGGTCGTAGAGGACGGGACAGGACGCGGGGGCGGCCAGCGCGGCGGGGGCCGCGGCGGGCGCGACGGTGGTGGTACGGGGGGCGGCGGGCGCGGCCTCGGTGACCGAGGCGGGGACCAGTACGGCGGTGACGGACAGGGCGAGGGCGGCGGCCCGGCGCCGCAGACGAGTGGAGATCATGGGGAGCACCCTTCCGCCCGTACGGTGCCCGTAGGGGGACCGTCACCCGTACGGCGGCGTGTCTCCGGCGAACTCCTGCCATCAAATGGCGAGTTGTGGCCAAGGGATGTCACCCGGGTGGCCCAGGGAGAAGGGGTGTGCGCAGTGTGGCGTGTGCCGGGAAAGGTCTCAGGGGACCTGGCGGTCGGCGACGCGCATCTCGAACCAGGTCGTCTTGCCCCGGGGAAGGAGGTCCACACCCCACCGGTCGGACAGCTTGTCCACCAGGAAGAGGCCCCGCCCGCTGGTGTCCATCTCCTGCACCGGCATCAGACAGGGCAGTCCGCGCGACGGGTCGCGCACCTCGATCCGGATCCAGCCTCGGCGACGGACCATGCGTAACCCGAAGACCCGCGCGCCCGTGTGGCGCACCGCGTTGCCGACGAGTTCGGAGACGAGCAGCACCGCCTGCTCGGCCGTCTGCGGGGAGAGGGCCCACTGGTGCAGGACCACCGTGTGGGTGATCTTCCGGGCGGCCGAGGCGGACTCCGGGCGGGACGGGAGCCGTACCTCGCCGTCCGTCGGATTGCCGTACAACTCCAGCGCTTTGAGGGCCTGTTCGTCCTCGGCGGCCGGAATCCAGCGCGCAGCGGTCGCACTGCCGCGTTGCCGCGGCTGCTCCACACCCTCCAGGCCCGCCATGTCTCCCATCATGGCTGCCCGGAGGCGTCCCCGGGGGCGTTCCCGGGGATTCAACCCACCGGAATGAGTCATTCCAGGCAGGGCGTCTGGCATATACCTAAGGCATCAGACGTCCACCGACAGCCACCCTGACCTGGGATGACAACCCGCATTCAGATGATCACCAACAGCGATCGGGGCATTTTCCTTAAGGCTCTTTTAAGGTTGGGATAAGCCGTGCACGCGGTTGACGAAACGGGGAGCCGCGCGCCCGGGAGCACCGGATCGGAGGAGCTCAGAGGAAGCGGGCCTTGCCGGGGCCCTCCTCCACGAACGAGCGCATGCCGCGCTCCCGGTCCTCGGTCGCGAACAGGCTTGCGAACCAGGTGCGTTCGATCGCGAGGCCCGTCTCCAGGTCCGTCTCCAGCCCCGCGTCCACGCTCTCCTTGGCCGCCCGCAGCGCGAGCGCGGGCCCCTGGGCGAGCGCGGCGGCCCACGCGCGCGCCTGCTCGTACACCTCGGCCGCCGGGACCACCCGGTCGACCAGGCCGATCGCGAGCGCCTCGTCGGCCCGTACCTGACGGCCCGTGAAGATGAGGTCCTTGGCGCGGGAGGGGCCGATCAGCCGGGCGAGCCGCTGGGTGCCGCCGGCGCCCGGGATCAGCCCCAGCAGGATCTCGGGCTGGCCCAGCTTCGCGTTGTCGGCGGCGATCCGGTAGTCCGCGCAGAGCGTCAGCTCGCAGCCCCCGCCGAGCGCGTAGCCGGTGACGGCCGCGACGACGGGCTTGGGGATGCGGGCGACGGCGGTGAACGCCTCCTGGAGCGCCCGGGAGCGCAGGACCATGGCCGCGTGGTCCATGTCCCGCATCTCCTTGATGTCGGCGCCGGCCGCGAAGACCTTCTCGCCGCCGTACAGGATCACGGCCCGTACGTCCTCGCGCCGGCCGGCCTCCTCGGCCAGCTCGCGCAGCCGGTCCTGGATCGAGGCGTTCAGCGCGTTCATCGGGGGACGGTCGAGCCGGATCGTGCCGACGCCGTCGGAGACTTCGAGGTTCACGGTAGCCATGGGTGGCAGGTTAACGAAGATTAACGCCAGCGGGCCCGGTGCACTTGGTCACAGTGCGCCGGGCCCGGCCGTTCAAGGAGCGGCGGTACGTACGAGGGGAGCTACTTCGTCCACTCCGCCCAGGACATGTTCCAGCCGTTGAGGCCGTTGTCCGGGGCGATCTGCTTGTCCTTCGAGTTCTTGACGATCACCACGTCGCCGATGATCGACTGCTCGAAGAACCAGGCGGAGGGGGTGCCGTTCTTGCCGCCGCCCCTGACGTCCCGCAGCCCCACGCAGCCGTGGCTGACGTTGGCGGAGCCGAACGTCCCCGAGGACGCCCAGTAGTTGCCGTGCACGAAGGTGCCCGAGGTGGACAGCCGGATCGCGTGCGGCACGTCCTTGATGTCGTACTCCCCGCCGAAGCCGACGGTCGCGCCGTTCATCCGCGTGACCTCGTACTTCTCACTCATCACCATCTGGCCGTTGTACGTGGTGGTCGACGGCGCGCCCGCGGTGATCGGGATGTTCTTGATCTGCTTGCCGTCCCGCACGACCTTCATCGTGTGGGCGCGCGCGTCGACCGTCGAGACCTGGCTGCGGCCGATGGTGAACGAGAACGACTTGGCCTGCTCGCCGTAGACGCCCGGGCGCCCCTCGACCCCGTCGAGGTTGAGCCTGACCGTCACCTTCGTGCCCGCGGCCCAGTACTTCTCGGGCCGGAAGTCCAGCCGGTCGTTGCCGAACCAGTGGCCCTCGACGGGTACGGACGGCTCCGCCGTCACCGTGATGGCCTTCTCGACGGCGTCGGGCTCGGTGATGCCCCGGGAGAAGTTGATGGAGACCGGCATGCCGACGCCGACGGTCGAACCGTTCTCCGGCGTGTACTGGCCGATGAAGGTGTTCTGCGGCACGAGCGTCGTGAAGGTGGTGTCCTTGGCGGACTCCCGGCCGTCGGCGTCCTTGGCTATCGCGTGCACCTTGTACTTGGTCGAGCCGGCGAGGTGCTGGGTCGGTTCCCAGTCCGCGCCGTCGGGGGTCAGCTTCCCCTCGACCTCGTTGCCCTTGTCGTCCTTGACGGTGACCGAGGTCAACGTGCCCTGGTCGGCGGAGACTTTGAGGACCCCCGTGGTCGCGACCGCCTTGGAGCCGTCCTTCGGCGCGACCGTCACGACCGCGACGGACGCCGCGTTCTTCACCGAGGCCGCGCCCTTGCCGGCGCCCTTGCCACCGGAGGCGCCCTGGTCGGCGCCGTCGTCCCCGCCCCCGCACGCGGTGACCACCAGGAGCACTCCTCCCAGCGCCAGCGCCAGCAGTCCGCGCCTCCCGCGCCCCCGCCGTCCGTCGTGTCCGCGGCCCCGCGGCCCGCGGACCGGTCCCGCCGATGTCCCCGATATCGGCAAGCCGTTCACCATGGTCGTCTCCCCTCGCACGGCCTGGCCCCGCCACGGCCCGCACTCTCGCGCGCCGATTGCCCGCGCCCAGCGTCAGACAATCACATCGCATGCCTGGGGACGATCTCGCGATTGTCACCGTTCCGTTCCAACGGGTGCCGGCCGTCGGTCCCGGCGGGCGCAGGTCAGCGGAGTGCGGAGCCCTTCCTCCACGCCGCCCAGTCCATGTTCCAGCCGCCGAGTCCGTTGTCGGGAGCCACGATCCGGTCACGTGAGTGGACGACCTCCACGACGTCCCCGATCAGGGTCCGGTCGAAGAACCACCCGGCCGGCGTCTCCTCGCCGCCGCCCTTCACGTCCCGCAGCCCGACACACCCGTGGCTGACGTTGGCGGTGCCGAACGTGCCGGGCGCGGCCCAGTAGTTGCCGTGCAGGAAGGTCCCCGAGGTCGTCAACCGGATCGCGTGCGGCACGTCCTTGATGTCGTACTCCCCGCCGAAGCCGACCGTCCTGCCGTCCATGCGGGTGACGTCGTGCAGCTCTGTGACGACCATCTTCCCGTTGTACGTGGGGGTCTTGGCGGCGCCCGCCGTGATCGGCAGGGTCGAGATCAGCTCGCCGTCGCGCCGTACCTCCATGGTGTGTTCCTCCGCGTCCACGAGGGAGATCTGCGAGCGGCCCACGGTGAAGCCGGTCGTCCGCTCCTGGATGCCGAGGACCCCTGGCGCGCCCTCGACGTCCCGCAGCCGCACCGCGACGGTGACCTCGGTGCCCGGGGCCCAGTACTCCCGCGGCCGGAAGTCGAGCCGCTCGTCGCCGAACCAGTGGCCGACGACCTCCACCGGCGGGTCGGCGGTGACCTCGATGGCCCGCTCGACGGCCGCGCGGTTCCGGATCGCCCGGTTGAAGTCGAACGAGACGATCATCCCGGCGCCGACGGTGGAGCGGTTCTCCGGCGAGAAGTAGCCGATGAAGCGGTCCTTGGGCACGGCCGTCGTGAACGTGCTGTGCCGGGCGGAGCGCCGGCCCGCGCCGTCCACGGCGACCGCGTCCACGCTGTACCTGGCCGAGGGCGCGACCCGCGCGCCGTCGCCCGGGCGCCAGGTCCGGCCGTCCGGGGAGATACGGCCCGGCAGCTCGGTGCGCTGCGCGTCCTCGACCCGCGCCACCGTGACGCGCTCGATCCGGCCGTCCGGCACCCTCACCTCGATCCGCCCGGACACCCGGACGGACGTCGCGCCGTCCTCCGGGGTGATCCTGATCGTGTCGCCCGGGGCCCCCGACTTCCCTTCGAGCAGGCTCCCGCCACTGGTGCATCCCACGAGGCCGGCCAGGGCCGCCGCCACCAGTCCCGCTCCCGCCAGCGCGACGGCCGTGCCGGTCCCTGCCCGCTTCAGTACGTGTCTCACGCCCCGCCCAACGACCACCCCCCTCCGGGGGAAACGTGAGGGCGGGGTCTCATGAGGGAAGAACAAGGAAGGACCACGCGAGGAGAGCCACGGCCGGGACGCCGTGCGCACCGATCCGCGGGGCCGACGAGCCGCGGGAGGCCGGTCGAGGTGACGAGCGCAGCCGAGCAGGAGGCAGTGCGGGAATCGGTGCGGGAGAGGGGGAGAGCGGAGACCGGCATACGCCGCCTGGACGTGTGGCCCGGGGCCGCGACCCCGCTCGGGGCGCGCTACCGGGTCGGGCCCGACGGGGTGGCGGGCACCAACTTCGCGCTCTGGGCCGGGGGCGCCGAGGCCGTCGAGGTGTGCCTCTTCGACGACGGCCCGCGCGGCGCCGGGACGATCGAGACCCGGCTCCCGCTGACCGAGCTGACCCACGAGATCTGGCACGGCTTCGTGCCCGGCGTCCGCCCGGGCCAGCGGTACGGCTTCCGGGTCCACGGCCGCTGGGACCCCTGGACCGGCGCCCGCTGGAACCCGGCGAAGCTGCTGCTGGACCCGTACGCCCGCGCGGTCGACGGCGACTTCCGGCTGCCGCCCGAGGTCTACGGCCATGTGCGCGACTGGCCGCAGCGGCAGGTCGCCGACACCGTCCGCGACGAGCGCGACTCCGCCCCGTACGTCCCCAAGGGGGTGGTCGTCCACGACGACGCGCCCGACGACGAGTGGGCCGACGACCGCCGCCCGAAGACCCCCTGGGCCGACTCCGTCATCTACGAACTGCACGTGAAGGGCTTCACCAAGCTGCACCCCGGCATCCCGGAGGAGCTGCGCGGCACGTACGCGGGTCTCGCCCATCCCGCCGCGATCGACCACCTCCAGCGGCTCGGCGTGACCGCCGTCGAGCTGCTGCCGGTGCATCAGTTCGCCCACGAGGACCACCTCCTGCGCCGGGGGCTGCACAACTACTGGGGCTACAACTCGATCGGCTACTTCGCCCCGCACGCGGGCTACGCGGCGGGCGGCACCCGGGGCCAGCAGGTCGAGGAGTTCAAGGCGATGGTCCGCGCGCTGCACGCGGCGGGCATCGAGGTCATCCTCGACGTCGTCTACAACCACACCGCCGAGGCCGGCGAGCACGGCCCGACCCTCTCCCTGCGGGGCATCGACAACCGCGGCTACTACCGCCTCCAGCCCGACCCGCGCGCCTACACGGACTACACCGGCTGCGGCAACACCCTCCACGTGGTCCAGCCGCAGGTGCTGCGCCTGATCACCGACTCGCTGCGCTACTGGGTCACGGAGATGGGCGTCGACGGCTTCCGCTTCGACCTGGCGGCGGCCCTGGCCCGCTCGATGCACGACGTCGACATGCTGTCGCCGTTCCTCGCGGTCATCGCACAGGACCCGGTGCTGCGCCGGGTGAAGCTGATCGCGGAGCCGTGGGACGTCGGCAGCGGCGGCTACCAGGTGGGGGCCTTCCCGCCGCTGTGGACGGAGTGGAACGACCGGTACCGCGACGCCGTACGGGACTTCTGGCGCGGCGCGCTGCCCGACGTACGGGATCTCGGCTACCGGCTGTCCGGGTCCAGCGACCTGTACGCGTGGGGCGGCCGGCGGCCGTACGCCTCCGTCAACTTCATCACCGCGCACGACGGCTTCACGCTGCGCGACCTGGTGTCGTACGAGCAGAAGCGGAACGAGGCCAACGGCGAGGACAACCGGGACGGGACGGACGACAACCGCTCCTGGAACTGCGGGGTGGAGGGCGAGAGCGACGACCCGGCCGTCAACGCCCTCCGGCGGCGCCAGCTGCGCAACCTGCTCACCACCCTGCTGGTGTCGACGGGCGTGCCGATGCTGGTCGCGGGCGACGAGATGGGCCGGACCCAAGGGGGCAGCAACAACGCCTACTGCCAGGACAACGCGGTCAGCTGGCTCGACTGGTCGCTGCTGGACCAGCCGGGCGCGCACGGCCTGTACCGGCTGACCCGCCGGCTGCTGGCGCTGCGCCACGCGCATCCCGTCCTGCGCCGCCGCGCCTTCTTCTCCGGCCGGCCGCAGGCGCCCGACGGCCTGGCGGACCTGGCGTGGTTCACCCCGCGCGGTACGGAGATGACGGACGGCGACTGGTACGCGCCGGCCTCGACGCTCGGGCTCTTCCTCTCCGGGCGGGACATCCCGGGGCGGGACGCGCGGGGCGAGAAGATCACGGACGACAGCTTCCTCACGGTCCTGCACGCGGGCCCGGAGCCGGTGGAGTTCGTCCTTCCGGGGCCGCCGTGGGCGGAGGCGTACGAACTGGTCGTGGACACCTCGCTGGAGGAGCAGACCGAGGAACCGGGCACGGTGCACGAAGCCGGGGCGGGCGTGACGCTGCCGGGGAGGTCGGTGCTGCTGTTCCGGGTGCGGGCGGAGCCGGGTGTCGGGAAAACCACATGAGCGATGTCAGTGGTGAACCGTAGGCTCGCCCCTGATGCCCGAAAAACATGCAGCCACCAAGGAACGGTCCACCGCACAGTCACTGCTGCGACTGTGGCCCTACGTGCGACCCGTACGCCACCGCCTCGCCAGTGCGGCCTTCGTCGCGATCGTCGCGTCCTGCCTCGGCCTGGTCATCCCCCTGATCCTGAAGTGGATGGTGGACGGCCCGGTCACCGACCGGGACACCGGCGGCATCTGGCTGGGAGCGCTGTACCTGCTGCTCCTGGGGATCGCCGAGGCGGTGCTGTTCGGATTCCGGCGGTGGCTGGTGGCGCGTCCGCTGGCCGGGGTCGAGGCGTCGATGCGCGCGGACCTCTACCGGCACCTGCAACGGCTCCCGGTCGCCTTCCACGACCGCTGGCCGTCGGGGCAGCTGCTCTCGCGCGGTACGACGGACCTGATGCTGCTGCGGATGTTCTTCGCGTTCCCGCTGACGTTCCTGTTGGTCAACGCGGTCACGATCCTGGCCGGCTTCGTGATCCTGCTCATGCAGGACTGGTCGCTCGGGCTGGTGCTGCTCGCTCCCGTGGTGCCGCTGGTCGTCCTCTGCTCGCTCTTCGAGTCGCGGTACACCGCGGTCGCCCGGCGGGCGCAGGACCAGGTCGGCGATCTGACGACGGTGGTCGAGGAGGGCGTGCTCGGCATCCGGATCATCAAGGGCTTCGGCCGGCACCGCAGCCAGTCCCGCGCCTTCCACACGCTCGCCGGGACGCTGCGGACCACCGAGCTGGCCAAGGCCCGGCTGCTGGCGGCGATCTGGGCGCTGATCATGACGCTCCCGGAGCTGGCCATCGGCGCGGCCCTGGTGCTGGGCACGATCCAGGTCGCGGATGGTGACCTGTCGGCGGGCACGCTGGTGGCGTTCCTGTCGACGGCGCTGGCGCTGCGGTGGCCGGTGGAGTCGATCGGGTTCCTGCTGGCGATGAGCCAGGAGTCGGCGACGGCGACCGAGCGCTTCTTCGAGGTGATGGACGTACCGGAAGAGGTCGAGGACGACATCGACGCGGCGGGGTCCGGGAGCGCGGCGCCGGAGGGCGCGGGTGGTTTGCGGTTCGAGGGGGTGTCGTTCCGCTATCCCGACGCCGAGGCGGACTCGGTGCCCGTACTGGACCGGATCGATCTGCACATCAGGCCGGGCGAGACGATGGCGCTGGTCGGGGCGACCGGCTCCGGCAAGACGACGCTGACCGCCCTGGTCCCGAGGCTGCACGAGGTGACCGCGGGGCGGATCACGCTCGACGGCCAGGACGTCGGGCTGATGCCGCGCGCACGGCTGCGGGAGCTGGTGTCGGTGGCGTTCGAGGAGCCGACGCTGTTCTCGGCGAGCGCCGGGGAGAACGTGCTGATGGGCGCCGAGGGCGCGGGCGAGGAGGCCCTGGCGCGGGCGCTGGACGTGGCCCAGGCCGGATTCGTGAGGGAGCTGCCGGAGGGTACGGCGACCCAGGTCGGCGAGCAGGGGCACAGCCTCTCCGGCGGCCAGCGCCAACGGCTCGCGCTGGCGCGGGCGGTGGTGGGGCGGCCGCGCTTCCTGGTGCTCGACGATCCGCTCTCGGCGCTGGACGTGCACACGGAGGCGCTGGTGGAGGCGGCCCTGCGGCGGGTGCTGAAGGAGACGACCGCGCTGGTGGTGGCGCACCGTCCGTCGACGGTGCTGCTGGCGGACCGGGTGGCGCTGATCTCGGGGGGCCGGATCACGGCGGTCGGCACGCACCAGGAGCTGCTGCGGAGCAGCGAGGAGTACGCGTGGCTGATGTCGGGGGCGCAGGCCGGGGGCGCGGGGGCGGGAGCCGCCGGAGCGCTGGAGGCCGTGCGGGCCGCTGAGGTTGTCGAGGCCGCCGAGGCCATGGAGGCTGTTGAGGCCATGGAGGCGGTTGAGGCCGCGGAGGAGAACGCCCGATGAGTACGTCCACCACGACCGGTACGGACACGGGCGGCGGGCAGCCGGCGGAAGGTCCCGTGCCCGACGCGCCGCCCTCCCTCGCGAAGACCCCCGCGTCCGGCGACCCCTTCGACCGGGACGCCCTGCCCGCGCCCCCGCGCGCCACCGGCACCCTGCTGCGCTCGCTGCTGCGCGCCCACCGCCCCCGGGTGATCGTGGCCACGCTGCTCCTGCTGCTCCAGCAGGCCGCGTCCCAGGCGGGCCCGCTGCTCGTCGCGTACGCCATCGACCGGGGGGTGCCCGCCTTCCGGGACGGCGACCACGGTCCCGTCGTCGCCGTCGGGGCCGGGTACCTGATCTGCGCGCTGGGCTCGGGCGGCTTCCAGTGGGCGTTCATCCTGGCCTCCGCGCGGATCAACCAGGACGTGCTCCTGGACCTGCGCGGCCGGATCTTCCGCCACGCCCAGGCGCTGAGTGTGGACTTCCACGAGCGCTACACGTCGGGCCGGCTGATCTCCCGGTCGACCACGGACGTGGAGTCGCTGCGGGAGCTGCTCAGCGAGGGCCTCCAGGAACTCATCGCGGTGGTGCTGGCGTTCGTCTACATCTCGGCGATGCTGCTCTATCTGGACCTGGGGCTCGGCGGCCTCGCCGTGCTCTCGTTCGTGCCCCTGTATCTGCTGGTGCGGCTCTACCAGAAGCGGGCGGGCCGGATCTTCGGCATCCGCTCGACCGCGATCGCCGCCGTCATCGTGAAGTTCGCGGAGACGATGAACGGCATCAGGCCGGTGCAGGCGTTCCGGCGCGAGCGCGCCAACGACGCGGACTTCGAGCGGCTCAACGACCGCCACCGGCTCAGCAACGGCGACGCCCTGCTGGAGATGGCCCGTTACGTCGTCGGCTCCCGGCTCGTCGCGAACGTGGCGGTCGCCGGGATCGTCCTCTGGGGCGCGTACCGGGTGGCGGACGGCACGCTGGCGCTCGGGGTGCTGGCGGCGGCGGTGCTCTACCTGCGGCGGCTGTACGACCCGATCGACCGGCTCGGGATGTTCCTCAACTCGTACCAGTCGGCGGCCGCTTCGCTGGAGAAGATCGCGGGGCTGCTGGCCCAGACGCCCTCGGTGCCGGAGGCCGCGTCGCCGCGTCCGCTGCCGGCCCGCGCGGGCGATCTGCCGGGCCGCGAGGTCGTCTTCGACGGGGTGAGCTTCTCGTACCGTACGGGCGGGGAGATCCTGCCGCGCTTCGACCTGACCCTCCCGGCCGGCCAGACGGTCGCGGTCGTCGGCTCGACGGGCGCGGGCAAGTCCACGCTCGCCAAGCTGCTGGCGCGCTTCTACGACCCGACGGAGGGCCGCGTCCTGCTCGACGGGGTCGACCTGCGGGAGCTGGACACGCCCGAACTGCGGCGCGGGATCGTGATGGTGACGCAGGAGGCGTTCCTGTTCTCGGGCACGGTCGCGGAGAACATCGCGATCGGGCGCCCGGACGCGACCCGCGAGGAGATCGAGGCGGCGGCGAGGGCCATCGGGGCGCACGAGTTCATCGCGACGCTGCCGGACGGGTACGACACGGACGTCCGCAAGCGCGGCGGCCGCATCTCCGCGGGCCAGCGCCAGCTGGTGGCCTTCGCGCGGGCCCTGCTCGCCGACCCGGCGGTGCTGATCCTCGACGAGGCGACCAGTTCGCTGGACATCCCGGGCGAGCGGGCGGTGCAGCGGGCGATGGACACGGTCCTGCACGGCCGTACGGCGGTGGTGATCGCCCACCGCCTCTCGACGGTCGAGATCGCGGACCGGGTGCTGGTGATGGAACACGGCCGCGTGGTCGAGGACGGCCCCCCGGCGGACCTGATCGCGGGCACGGGCCGCTTCGCGGGCCTGCACCGCGCGTGGCGCGACAGCCTGGCGTGACGCGGGCGGGCCGACCCGGGCAGCCGGGCCGGCCCGCGCGGGGTCCGGGCCGTGGCATGGAATGCGCCACAGTTCGACCCGGCCGCGCGCGTGTTCGCTTTCCCGTGGTCAACACTGTGTTCATCGATGACACATTCGAGTTTGACCGGCACGAAGTCCGGCAGGTCGGGGCGGGGCGAACCCGGGACGGCATCGCGGTGATCACCGGCGAAACGTCCGCTTAACGAACAGGGCCTTTCGGGCACCGGACGATTTCCGGCCAAGTTCTTGACGCGGTCCTGACAGACGGGTGTCACGACTGCGACTCTTCCCCCGTTCTCCGCACCACCCGTACGGCGTCGTTCCGTACGGCAGCACTCGCTCCGCAGGCTCTGCCCGGGCTGCTCACCGTGCGGCCCGGTACCCCCATCGCAGAAGGAGTTCGCGTGAGACCCACGCCCAGCCGTCGTGCCACCGCGACCGGCGCTCTGATCGCCGCAGCAGCTCTTCTCACCGTCGGTGTGCAGGCAGGTACCGCCACCGCACAGCCCGACAGCGCCCCCAAGGCACCGGTCGCCGGCAAGGCGGACCCCGGTGCGCTGCCGCGCGATCTCTCCCCCGCCCAGCGCACCGCGCTGATCAAGGCGGCCGACGCTTCCAAGGCGGAGACCGCCAAGGAGCTCGGCCTGGGCGCACAGGAGAAGCTCGCGGTCCGTGACGTCGTGCAGGACGTCGACGGCACCACGCACACCCGCTACGAGCGCACCTACGCGGGCCTGCCGGTCCTCGGCGGTGACCTCATCGTCGAGGAGACGAAGGCGGGGAAGACCGAGTCGGTCACGAAGTCGTCGAAGGCCGTTCTGAAGAACGTCGACCTCTCCGCGGACGTGACTCCGGCCGTCGCCGAGAAGCAGGCCCTCGGCCTCGCCGTGGCGGACGGTTCGAAGAAGACCGCCGCCGAGCGCGCCCCGCGCAAGGTCGTCTGGGCCGCCAACGGCACCCCGACCCTGGCGTACGAGACGGTCGTCGGCGGGCTCCAGGAGGACGGGACCCCGAACGAGCTGCACGTCATCACGGACGCGGCCACCGGCAAGAAGATCTTCGAGTACCAGGGCGTCGACAACGGCGTGGGCAACACGCAGTACAGCGGCCAGGTCACCCTCGGGTCCGTCCAGTCGGGCTCGACCTGGAACCTGACCGACTCGACGCGCGGCAACCACAAGACGTACAACCTCAACCGGGGTACGTCGGGCACCGGCACCCTCTTCTCGGGCCCCGACGACGTCTGGGGCAACGGCGTGGCCTCCAACGCGGAGACCGCGGGCGCCGACGCAGCCTACGGCGCCGCGGAGACGTGGGACTACTTCAAGAACGTGCACGGGCGCACCGGCATCCGCGGTGACGGAGTCGGCGCCTACTCCCGTGTGCACTACGGCAACAACTACGTCAACGCCTTCTGGCAGGACGCCTGCTTCTGCATGACGTACGGCGACGGCTCGGGCAACGCGAAGCCCCTCACGTCCATCGACGTGGCGGCCCACGAGATGTCCCACGGCGTCACCGCCAACACCGCCGGCCTGATCTACAGCGGTGAGTCGGGCGGCCTCAACGAGGCCACCTCCGACATCTTCGCCGCGGCCGTCGAGTTCTACTCCAACCAGCCCGCGGACCCCGCGGACTACCTGGTCGGCGAGAAGATCGACATCAACGGCAACGGCACCCCGCTGCGCTACATGGACAAGCCGAGCAAGGACGGCGCGTCCAAGGACGCGTGGTACTCGGGCCTCGGCGGCATCGACGTCCACTACTCCTCGGGTCCGGCGAACCACTTCTTCTACCTGCTCTCCGAGGGCAGCGGCGTCAAGACCATCAACGGCGTCACCTACGACTCGCCGACCTCGGACGGCCTGCCGGTGACCGGCATCGGCCGGGCCAAGGCCGAGCAGATCTGGTTCAAGGCGCTCTCCACGAAGTTCGGCACCTCCACGAACTACGCGGCCGCCCGTACCGGCACGCTCGCGGTCGCCAGTGACCTCTACGGCGGTACGAGCAGCGTCGAGTACAAGGCCGTGCAGGACGCCTGGGCCGCCATCAACGTCGGCACCCGCTCGGGCACCCCGCCGCCGGACCCGGGCAAGGTCTTCGAGTCCAACACCCAGGTCGCCATCCCGGACAACGGCGCCGCGGTGACCTCGACGGTCAACGTCACCGGCATCGCGGGCAACGCCCCGACCAACCTCCAGGTCAGCGTGGACATCACGCACACCTGGCGCGGTGACCTGGTCATCGACCTGGTGGCCCCGGACGGCACGGCCTACCGGGTCAAGGCCGCCAGCAGCGGCGACTCGGCGGACAACGTGGTCGAGACGTACACCGTGAACGCCTCCTCCGAGGTCGCCAACGGTGCCTGGAAGCTCCGCGTCCAGGACGTCGCGTCGGCGGACACCGGCCGGATCAACAGCTTCAAGCTCCAGTTCTGACCCACAGCGCGTGAAGCAGAGTGCCGCCCGGAGTGTCCTCACTCCGGGCGGCACTTCTTCATGTGTGGGCGCCGGTATCGGCTAGTGGGGGTTGCCCGCGTTCGTCAGGGTCTCCCACGCGACGAACAGGTTGTTCGTCCCGGAGGGCCGCTGCCGCTCGGTGAGCGTCTGGGTGTTGGACATCGCCACCCCGTGGAGTGTGTTCAGGGTGTTGAACCCTACCTCGGTGATCGGGCCGAGGCCGCGGACCACACTGCCGCCGCACAGGTTGGACGGGACGGGCTGCGCCTGGATCTCGTACCGGGACTGGAAGCCGAGCGCCTGCCGCAGCCGCTCGCCGACCTGCGGGTACAGGTCCTGCCCCTGGAGGCGCGCGGTCTCCAGGACGTGCGAGACCGACGAGATGCCGTAACCGGTGTGGACGAAGTCCCGGCAGGTCTCCTGGGTGAGGCCTGTCATCGCCGAGCCGAACGTGCTCTGGCCCTGCCAGTAACTGACGATCTTCGCCGTGGTGTTGAGGTTCTGGCTCGGGACCGTCTTCGGCAGGGCGCCGTCCGACGCCAGGTAGATGTAGGCCGGCACCCGGGTCAGGTAGCGGCTGATGGAACTGTCGTACGCCGCCTTGTCGTTGAGGTAGACGGCGATGCTGGTGGACGCCTCCACCATCGTCAGCTCCCAGTTCCCGTTGGAGTTGGAACCGGCGAGGAGCTTCGGCAGGTAGACGTTGCGCAGCATCGTGTCGAACCGGCCCGAGTTGGCCCAGTTGCCGCGTACGTACTTGATGATCTCCGCGGCCTTGGGCCAGGACGAGCCCGCCCAGCCGGTCTGGAGCGGCGCGTTGGAGTTGGTGTGGTCCTTGATGGTGCCGGACCAGGCGTCCATGAGCTGGATCGCCTTCTGCGCGTAGGCGTCGTCGCGCGTGATGTACCAGATCAGCGCGTCGGTGTACGCGGCGATCGCGTCCTCACGCTCGTCCGTGCAGCCGTTGTTGGGATTGGAGTACGAGCCGCACTCGACGGTCGCGCGGGGCTTGGCGGTACGGGACAGGGACGCGTACTTGCTCGCGACCATCTGGTCGTAGGCGGCCTTCCAGGGCTGCGCCCCGGCCTGCACCTTGGCGCGGACGAAGTCGAGCTGGGCGGTGTTGAGGTTCACGCCGGGGTGCGTGAAGACCGCCGGGGCGGCGGCGACGGCCGGGGCGGCGACCGCGGCCTTCACCCCCTCCGGGGCCTTGGCGGCGGAGGCGGGAGCCATGAAGACGCCGGCGGTGACGCCGGCCAGGGCGGCGGAGAGTCCGAGGACTCTCGCGATGGGTCCGGGGCGCATGTGGGGGGCCTTCCGGGTCAGTGGAGGTCCTCAACTCGGTTCACCCATGTGAACTTTGGGTGACGTTGTGAACCCTGTTGGAACGAGGAACTTAGAACCAACGCATGGACACGTCAAGGTCTGGACCTATGCGGATCATGGGGGGACATGCCAAGGGCCGGGCTCCCGGGAGCCCGGCCCCGACCGGCGGCACGTCAGCGCCTCGGCACCTCGACGCCTCAGCACGTCAGCCTTTACGTCACCGCATCAGCACCCCCGCGCCGTCCCCCGCCGACTCCGCGGGCAGGGCGACCAGCCCCAGCTCCGCGCTCGTCGCGAGCAGCGGGTGCGCCGGCAGAACGCGGACCGTGTAGCCGTACGGGCCCGTGCGGTCCAGGGAGAGCGGCCCCTCGTACACCCAGCGCCCCTCGGGATCGGGTCCGCCGGCCGGCTTGAGCGGGAAGGTCTGCGCGTCCGCGATCGCGTCGTCGGAGCCGACCCGGCCGGCCACCGCCTGCACCTCCACCTCGTCGGGGCGCAGGTCGCCGAGGCCGATCCGGACCCGCAGCGCGAGGGTCGCGCCCAGCTCCGCCGTACCGCCGGCCGTGGTCTCCACCGACGCCGTCGCGGACGGGACCGTCTCGACGTGGTCCACCGACACCCGGGGCCACAGCTCCCGCGCCCGGCCCTTCCACTCGGCCAGTTCGGTCGCGGTGGCGGCGTCCAGGGTGCGGTGGGCGCGGGCGGCGGGCGCGTACAGCCGCTCCACGTAGTCACGGACCATCCGTCCCGCGAGCACCTTCGGCCCCAGCGTGACCAGGGTGCGCCGGACCATCTCGATCCACCGGCCCGGCAGCCCCTCGCCGTCGCCCCCGTCGCCGCTGCCGCCGTCACCGACCGTGTCCCGGTCGTAGAAGCGCGGCGCGACCCGGTCCTCGATCAGCTCGTAGAGCGCGCCCGCCTCCAGGTCGTCCCTGCGGTTCTCGTCGGCCGTCACCCCGTCCGCCGTCGGGATGGCCCAGCCGAAGTCCGGCTCGAACCATTCGTCCCACCAGCCGTCCAGCACCGACAGGTTGAGGCAGCCGTTGAGCGCGGCCTTCATCCCGCTGGTCCCGCACGCCTCCAGCGGCCGCAGCGGGTTGTTGAGCCAGACGTCGCAGCCCGGGTAGAGCTTCTTCGCCATCCGCATGCCGTAGTCGGGCAGGAAGACGATGCGGTGGCGCACCCGCATGTCGTCGGCGAACCGCACCAGTTCCTGCACCAGCCGCTTGCCGCCGTCGTCCGCCGGATGCGCCTTGCCCGCGACGACGATCTGGACGGGCCGCTCGGGGTGGAGCAGCATCGCCCTGAGCCGGTCGCGGTCGCGCAGCATCAGGGTGAGGCGCTTGTACGAGGGGACCCGGCGGGCGAAGCCGATGGTCAGGACGTCCGGGTCCAGCACGCCGTCGATCCAGCCCAGTTCGGCCTCCGCCGCGCCCCGCTGGAGCCAGGACGCGCGCAGCCGCTCCCGTACCTCTTCGACCAACTGCCCGCGCAGCGACCTCCGTACGGCCCAGATGTCGGCGTCCGGGATGTCCTCCACCGAGTCCCAGCGGGGCTCGCCGCCCACGGACAGGGCGTGTTCGGCGCGTTCGACGCCGACCCGCTCGGCGCCCAGCCGGGCGACCTCGGGCGCGACCCAGGTCGGCGCGTGCACCCCGTTGGTCACGGAGCCGATCGGCACCTCCTCCGGGTCGAAGCCCGGCCACAGCCCGGAGAACATCTCGCGGCTGACGGCGCCGTGCAGGGTGGAGACGCCGTTGGCCCGCTGGGCGAGCCGCAGCCCCATCACGGCCATGTTGAAGAGGTGGGGCTGGCCGCCCGGGTAGGTCTCCAGGCCGAGGGCGAGGATCCGCTCGGCGTCCACCCCGGGCAGTTCGCCGTCGTCGCCGAAGTGGTGCGCGACGAGCGAGCGGTCGAAGCGGTCGATGCCGGCGGGCACGGGGGTGTGGGTGGTGAAGACCGTACCGGCCCTGACGGCCTCCAGAGCGGCGTCGAACCCGAGCCCGGTGTCGGCGAGTTCACGGATGCGCTCCAGGCCCAGGAAGCCGGCGTGCCCCTCGTTGGTGTGGAACACCTCGGGCGCGGCGTGGCCGGTGAGCCGGCAGTACGTGCGCACCGCGCGCACCCCGCCGATGCCGAGCAGCATCTCCTGGAGCAGCCGGTGCTCGCTGCCGCCGCCGTACAGCCGGTCGGTGACGTCCCGCTCGCTGGGGCCGTTCTCCTCGGTGTCCGAGTCGAGCATCAGCAGCGGGACCCGGCCCACCTGCGCCTGCCAGACGCGGGCGTGCAGGGTGCGCCGCCCCGGCAGGGTGAGCGCGACCAGCGCGGGGCTGCCGTCCTCCTCCCGCAGGAGGGTCAGCGGCAGTTCGTTCGGGTCGAGGACGGGGTACTGCTCCTGCTGCCAGCCGTCCCGGGACAGGGACTGCCGGAAGTAGCCGTGCCGGTAGAGCAGGCCCACGCCGATCAGCGGGACGCCGAGGTCGCTGGCGGCCTTGAGGTGGTCGCCGGCGAGGATGCCGAGCCCGCCCGAGTACTGCGGCAGCGCGGCGGTGACACCGAACTCGGGCGAGAAGTAGCCGATGGCCGCGGGCAGGTCCCCACCGCCCCCGTCGTTCTCCTGGTACCAGCGGGGGCCGTGCAGATAGGTGTCGAGGTCGGCGGAGGCGGCGCTCAGGGTGCGCAGAAAGGCGCGGTCCTCGGCCAGCTCGGCGAGGCGGGCCGCGGAGACGCCCCCGAGGAACCGCACGGGGTCGCCGTCGGCCTGCCGCCAGCCGGCGGGGTCGACGGACTCGAAGAGCTCTCGGGTCTCGGTGTGCCAGGACCAGCGCAGGTTGCGCGCCAGGTCGCCGAGTGGTCGCAGCGGGTCGGGCAGGACGGGGCGGACGGTGAACCGACGGATTGCCTTCACGTGCTCCACCTTCGCAGGGGACGTACGGGCTGGAGGGGACACACGACGATGTGCGTCCCACCGTCCCCCCGACGGTAGCCGTACGCCCCCCGTTCCAACCACGGCGCATTGAGATGTGCGCCCCCCTGGGGAGGCGGCGGGAGGGATGACCGAGAGGATGGAGAGGGTAGCCGTTCATCTGCTGATGACGTAGGAGATACACGCGAACAGATTGTCCGGCGGAAAATATTGGGAAGGCTCATGCGGTACGTACGGCACACGATCCAGCGCTATTCGAGTGAACGCGGACGGGAGCCGACATGGCCGCAGCCTCTCAGTCGCCGACCGAGCAGCTACAAAGAACGGTAAAACATCCCAAAAGACCACAGAATTTACGGAGCCCCCACACGACCTCATCCACATCGCGCGTTCCCCCCGTTTCCCCCGTTCCCACCACCCCTTCCACCAGACCACCCGTACCACCCGAAGCACCCGAAGCACCCGCCCTGCCTGTCACGCCCGCACAGCACCCAGGTGATCCAGTGAAACCGCTGATTGGTCGCATTCCCGTCCTGGACGTCCATCCGCTCGTCGACTGCGGCAAGCGCCCCGCGAAGGCGGTGAGCGGTGAAACCTTCCAGGTCACCGCCACCGTCTTCCGCGAGGGCCATGACGCGGTGGCGGCGAATGTCGTCCTCACGGATCCATCGGGCCGCCCCGGCCCGTGGACCCCCATGCACGAGCTCGCCCCCGGCACCGACCGCTGGGGCGCCGAGGTCACCCCCACCGAGGAAGGCCGCTGGACCTACACCGTGGAGGCCTGGAGCGACCCCGTCGCGACCTGGCGCCACACCGCCGGGATCAAGATCCCGGCGGGCATCGACACCGAACTGGTCCTCGCCGAGGGGGCCGACCTGTACGAGCGCGCCGCCGTCGGCGTACCGAAGAAGGACGGCCGGGAGGCCGTGCTCGCCGCCGCCGACGCGCTGCGCGACCGGGACCGCCCCGCCGGGGACCGGCTGGCGGCCGCCCTCTCCCAGGACGCCACCGCCGCGCTCGGCCGTCACCCGCTGCGCGAACTGGTCACCTCCTCGCGCCCCGCGCGCCTGCTGGTCGAGCGCAAGCGTGCCCTGTTCGGTTCCTGGTACGAGCTGTTCCCGCGCTCCGAGGGCGCGGTCGTGAAGGAGGGCGAGCCGCCGGTCAGCGGCACCTTCCGTACGGCCGCCGAGCGGCTGCCCGCGGTCGCCGCGATGGGGTTCGATGTCGTCTACCTGCCCCCGATCCACCCCATCGGGACCACCCACCGCAAGGGCCCCAACAACACGCTGACGCCGGGCCCCGAGGACGTCGGCGTGCCCTGGGCGATCGGCTCGCCGGACGGCGGCCACGACGCGATCCACCCCGACCTCGGCACGATCGAGGACTTCGACCACTTCGTGGAGACGGCGCGCACCCTGCGCATAGAGATCGCGCTCGACTTCGCGCTCCAGTGCTCCCCCGACCACCCCTGGGTCGCGAAGAAGCCGGAGTGGTTCCACCACCGCGCGGACGGCTCCATCGCGTACGCCGAGAACCCCCCGAAGAAGTACCAGGACATCTACCCGATCGCCTTCGACGCCGACATGCGCGGCCTGGTCCGCGAGACCGTGCGGGTGCTGCGGTACTGGATGTCCCACGGGGTACGGATCTTCCGCGTCGACAACCCGCACACGAAGCCGGTGGTCTTCTGGGAGAAGGTCATCAACAACATCAACCGCACCGACCCCGATGTCATCTTCCTGGCCGAGGCGTTCACGCGCCCCGCGATGATGCGCACGCTGGGCGCGGTCGGCTTCCAGCAGTCGTATACGTATTTCACCTGGCGGACCGGCAAGCGGGAGCTGACGGACTACCTGGTCGAGCTGTCCCGCGAGACCGCCGCGTACATGCGTCCGAACTTCTTCGTGAACACGCCCGACATCCTCCACGCCTACCTCCAGGAGGGCGGCAGACCCGCGTTCGAGGTGCGCGCGGTGCTCGCCGCGACGATGGCGCCGTCGTGGGGTGTGTACGCGGGATATGAACTCTGCGAGAACACCCCCGCCAAGCCGGGCAGCGAGGAGTACCGTGACTCCGAGAAGTACCAGCTGAGGCCCCGGGACTGGGAAGCGGCCGAGCGTGAGGGCCGTACGATCGCGCCGCTGATCACCACGCTCAACCGGATCAGACGGCGGCACCCCGCGCTGCAACAGCTGCGCGACATCCACTTCCACGATGCCGACAACGAAGCGGTCATCGCGTACAGCAAGCGGGCGGGCTCGAACATCGTTCTGGTGGTCGTCAACCTCGACCCTCACCACACCCAGGAGGCGACGGTCTCGTTGGACATGGAGCGGCTCGGCCTCGAATGGCACGAGACCGTCCCGGTGCGCGACGAGCTCACCGGCGAGACCTATCACTGGGGCAGGGCCAACTACGTGCGCCTAGAGCCGGGCGTCACGCCCGCGCACGTCGTGGTCCTGCGACCGTCCCCGCCGATCGGAGGGTCACCCACATCATGATCGTCAACGAGCCCGTCCACGACACGTTCGAGGACACCCCGGCCCAGGACCGTCATCCCGACTGGTTCAAACGAGCCGTCTTCTACGAGGTTCTGGTGCGTTCGTTCCAGGACAGCAACGGAGACGGCATCGGTGATCTCAAGGGCATCACCGCCAAGCTGGACTACCTCCAATGGCTCGGTGTCGACTGCCTCTGGCTGCCGCCGTTCTTCAAGTCGCCGCTGCGCGACGGCGGCTACGACGTCTCCGACTACACCGCCGTCCTCCCCGAGTTCGGCGACCTCGCCGACTTCGTGGAGTTCGTCGACGCCACGCACCAGCGCGGCATGCGTGTGGTCATCGACTTCGTCATGAACCACACGAGCGACCAGCACGACTGGTTCCAGGAGTCCCGCAAGGACCCCGAAGGACCGTACGGCGACTACTACGTCTGGGCCGACGACGACAAGCAGTACGAGGACGCCCGGATCATCTTCGTCGACACGGAGACCTCCAACTGGACCTTCGACCCGGTGCGCAAGCAGTACTACTGGCACCGCTTCTTCTCGCACCAGCCGGACCTCAACTACGAGAACCCGGCCGTGCAGGAGGAGATCATCTCCGCGCTGCGCTTCTGGCTGGACCTGGGCATCGACGGCTTCCGGCTGGACGCCGTGCCGTACCTCTACCAGAAGGAAGGCACCAACTGCGAGAACCTCCCGGCCACCCACGCCTTCCTCAAGCGGGTGCGCAAGGAGATCGACGCGCACTACCCCGACACGGTACTGCTCGCCGAGGCCAACCAGTGGCCCGAGGACGTCGTCGACTACTTCGGTGACTACGCCAAGGGCGGCGACGAATGCCACATGGCGTTCCACTTCCCCGTGATGCCGCGGATCTTCATGGCCGTACGGCGCGAGTCGCGCTACCCGGTCTCGGAGATCCTGGCGAAGACCCCGGCGATCCCCACCAACTGCCAGTGGGGCATCTTCCTCCGCAACCACGACGAGCTGACACTCGAGATGGTCACGGACGAGGAACGCGACTACATGTACGCGGAGTACGCCAAGGACCCCCGGATGCGCGCCAACATCGGCATCCGGCGCCGCCTCGCCCCGCTGCTCGACAACGACCGCAACCAGATCGAGCTGTTCACGGCCCTGCTGCTGTCGCTGCCGGGCTCCCCGATCCTCTACTACGGGGACGAGATCGGGATGGGCGACAACATCTGGCTCGGTGACCGGGACGCCGTACGGACCCCGATGCAGTGGACGCCCGACCGGAACGCGGGATTCTCGTCCAGCGACCCCGGCCGGCTCTACCTCCCGACGATCATGGACCCGGTCTACGGGTACCAGGTCACCAACGTGGAAGCGTCGATGGCCTCGCCGTCCTCGCTGCTGCACTGGACCCGGCGGATGATCGAGATCCGCAAGCAGAACCCGGCCTTCGGGCTCGGCTCGTACACGGAACTGCCGTCGTCGAACCCGGCGGTGCTGGCGTTCCTGCGGGAGGCGCCCTCCCAGGACGGCAAGGGCGACGACCTCGTCCTGTGCGTCCACAACTTCTCGCGGTTCGCCCAGCCCACCGAGCTGGATCTCAAGGAGTTCAGCGGCCGGCACCCGGTGGAGCTGATCGGCGGGGTGCGCTTCCCCGCCATCGGCGAGTGGCCGTACCTGCTCACTCTGGCGGGCCACGGTTTCTACTGGTTCAGGCTCAGGAAGGATGTCGCGTCGAGCTGACGCGACCGGATGACGTGCGGGGCGGTGTTTCCACCGCCCCGCACGGGGCACGTTCCCCACGTCCGACGCGTACGGAATCGAGTCCGTACGGATCATCGTCACCCGACACGTCCCGCACAGCCGGACAGCAGATGCCGCAATCCGGGACACTCTGCGCATCCTGTGGTGTGCCCGGGGAAAGGACGCGAGGCCATGACGAAGGCTGCATCCACCCGGATCACGCCGTACGGGGGTTCCGACCGCGCCGTGTCACCCACCGACGCGGCGGCGCTCCTCGGATCGCTCGCCCCCCTGCTCCACGACTGGCTGCCCCGCCAGCGCTGGTTCGCCGGCAAGGGCCGGCCGGTCACCGGTTTTGAACCGGTGACGGTCACCGAGCTGCGCCCCGTGCACCCGGGCGACCCGTCCCTGCTCCACCTGCTGGTACGGGTCGAACAGGGCGCCGCCGGGGTCTCCGCCTCGGCCGGCGACTGCTACCAGCTGCTGCTCGGCGTCCGGGAGGCCCTGCCCCCGCACCTGGCGGCGGCGCGCCTCGGCCGGGCGACGCGGGGCCCGCTGGCCGGGCTCACGGTGTACGAGGGCCTGCACGACCCGCGGGTCGCGGAGCTGCTGCTGGAACGATTGCGCAACCCAGGGTCATGGGGACCGCTGCGGTTCGAGCGCGCGCGGCCGATCCCGGCGGCCCTGAACGGAAAGCTGCTGGACGCGGAGCAGTCCAATTCTTCTCTCGTCTACGGGGACGCCCGCGGCGAGGCCGTCCACGGGGACGCGTACATCCTCAAGATCCTCCGCCGGGTCTTCCCCGGCCCGCACCCGGATCTGGAGCTGCCGCTGGCCCTCGCCGCGGAGGGCTGCGACCGGGTGCCGGCGCCGGTGGCGTGGTTCGAGGCGGACGACGCGACGGGCAGCGACGACACGCTCACCCTCGGTGTGCTCCAGCCGTATCTGCGCGGGTCGCGGGACGGCTGGCAGCTGGCGCTGGCGGCGCTGGGCGCGGACCGGGAGTTCACGTCGGAGGCACGCGCGCTGGGGCGGGCCACGGCCGAGGTGCATCTGGCGCTGGCCGCGGCGCTCCCGACCGTGACGCTGGGCCGCGCGCAGACGGCGCAGTTCGCGGACGCGATGACGGCCCGCCTGGACGTGGCGGCGCAGGCGGTCCCCGCCCTGATGCCGTACGTCCCCGGCCTGCGGGCAGCCTTCGACGCGCTCGCGGGCCTGGACGAGGCGGCCCGGGGCCGCCCGGCCCAGCGGGTCCACGGCGACCTGCACCTGGGCCAGGCGCTGCGCACCCCCGACGGCCGCTGGTCGGTGATCGACTTCGAGGGCGAACCGGCCATACCACTGGCGGAGCGCCGCCGCCCGCAGCCACCGGTCCGCGACGTGGCGGGCATGCTGCGTTCCTTCGACTACGCGGCGCGTTCGCACGAACCGTGGCGGGCGGACTGGGCGACGCGGTGCCGCGCGGCGTTCTGCGAGGGCTACGCGCAGGCGTCGGGCACGGATCCGCGCGCGGAGCCGGAGCTGCTGCGGGCGTACGAGACGGACAAGGCGGTCTACGAGGTCCTGTACGAGGCCCGCCACCGCCCGGACTGGCTCCCGGTCCCGATGGCCGCGATTCGCCGGCTGGCGGGCGAGCGGTGACGATCCCGCCGACCTGCCTGTGTCCTCAATCGCCGGACGGGCTTGTTTCGCCAGCCACCGCGACGGGGAGCGCTCACCTCGGCTGCGGGGAACTCCCTCGGACCGGCGGGGCCGGGCACGATCGCCCGGTCCGGGCCGAGCACGGTCGACCTGTCTGGACCGAGCACGACCGCCCGGTCCGGGCCGAGTACGGTCGCCCGGTCTGGCCCCCGCACGGTCGCCCGGTCCGGGCCGAACACGGTCGCCCCGTCTGGGCCGAACACCATCGGACCCACCGGGCCGCGCACGATCAGTCCGGCCGGACTGAGCACCATCAAGCGTGCCCGGACGGGCACTATCAAGCCCGTCCGGCGTTTGAGGACAACGCGAGGCCGCAGGCCAAGCACACCCACCCACGGCCCGCACATCCCCACCGCAAGGGCACCCATCAAGCCCGTCCGGCGATTGAGGACACCGCAAGGCCGCAGGCCAAGCACACCCACCTCCGGCCCGCACATCCCCACCGCAGGGGCAACAATCAAGCCCGTCCGGCGATTGAGGACACCCCGGGGCCGCAGGCCAAGCACACCCACCTCCGGCCCGCACATCCCCACCGCAAGGGCGCCCACCTAGCCCGTCCGGCGATTGAGGACACCGCGAGGCCGCAGGCCAAGCACACCCACCCGCGACCCGCGCGTCCCCACCGCCAGGCCAAACCCCAAGCCCGTCCGGCGATTGAGGACAACGCAAGGCCCCAGGCCACGCACGCCCGCCGACCGCTCGCGCATCCCCACCGCGGCCCGCGACAATCAAGCCCGTCCGGCGATTGAGGACACCGCGAGGCCCCAGGCCGCGCACCGCACCGAGACACCTCACCCCGCCCCACGAGGAGGCACCACCCGTGACCGCCCGTCCGTCGTCGCCCGACACCCCGTCCGGCACCCCGTCCGTCCCGGCGCCCCCCGCCGGCCGCCCCCGCAAGCCCGCGAGCGGCGAAAAGGCCAAGGCCAAACAGTCCAAGCAGGCCAAGCAGGCCAAGCAGGCCAAGGAGAACAACCCGGAAACACCGGAATCGCCGGCCAACCCGGAAAACCCCTCCGCCCCACCCCTCGACCCCACCGACCGCGAACGCCTCCTCAGCGGCTCGCACCACGACCCGCACGGACTCCTCGGCGCCCACCCCCTCCCCGGCGGCGGCATCGTCATCCGCACCCTGCGCCCGTACGCACACGCCGTCACCGTGCTCACCGACGGACCCGAGGGACCCGGCGGACCCGGCGGCACCCGCACCCCCCTCCACGACGACGGCGACGGCTTCTTCTCCGGTGTCCTCGACCTCCCCGCCGTCCCCGCGTACTCCCTCCTCATCCGCTACGGCGACACCGACGGCGTCGACGACGTCGAGGTCCACGACCCGTACCGCTTCCTCCCCGCCCTCGGCGACCTCGACCTGCACCTGATCGGCGAGGGCCGCCACGAGGAGCTGTGGAAGGCGCTCGGCGCCCGCCCGATGACCCACCAGGGCGTCACCGGCACCCGCTTCACCCTCTGGGCGCCCAACGCCCGCGGCGTCAGGGTCTCCGGCGACTTCAACTACTGGGACGGCACCAGCCTGCCCATGCGCTCGCTCGGCGCCACCGGCGTGTGGGAGCTGTTCGTGCCGGGCATCGGCGAAGGCGCGCTGTACAAGTTCGACATCACCCGCCCCGACGGCACGCACACCCTGCGCGCCGACCCGATGGCCCGCCGCACCGAAGTCCCGCCCGCCACCGCGTCGATCGTGACCGACACCCACCACGTCTGGCAGGACGAGGAGTGGCTCGCGCACCGCGCCGACCGCGCCGTGCACGAGGCGCCGTTCTCCGTGTACGAGATTCATCTCGCGTCCTGGCGGCCGGGGTTGACGTACCGTCAGCTCGCCGAGCAACTCCCCGCCTACGTCAAGGATCTCGGCTTCACGCACGTCGAGCTGATGCCCGTCGCCGAGCACCCCTTCGGCGGCTCCTGGGGTTACCAGGTCACCGGCTTCTACGCCCCGACCTCCCGCCTCGGCACCCCCGACGACTTCCGCTTCCTGGTGGACGCCCTGCACCGCGCCGGCATCGGCGTCATCGTGGACTGGGTCCCCGCCCACTTCCCCAAGGACGAGTGGGCGCTGGCGCGCTTCGACGGGCGGCCGCTGTACGAGTCCGAGGACCCGCAGCGCGCCGAACACCCCGACTGGGGAACGCTGGAGTTCGACTACGGCCGCACGGAGGTCCGTAACTTCCTCGTCGCCAACGCGGTGTTCTGGTGCGAGGAGTTCCACATCGACGGCCTGCGCGTCGACGCCGTGGCCTCGATGCTCTACCTGGACTACTCCCGCGAGGCGGGCCAGTGGTCCCCCAACGAGCACGGCGGCCGGGAGAATCTGGACGCGGTCGCGTTCCTCCAGGAGATGAACGCCACCGTCTACCGCCGCTGCCCGGGAGTGGTGACCATCGCCGAGGAGTCCACGGCGTGGAACGGCGTCACCCGCGCGACCCACCTCGTCGGCCCCGACGGCTTCGGCGGGCTCGGGTTCGGGCTGAAGTGGAACATGGGCTGGATGCACGACTCGCTGGACTACGTCTCCAAGGAGCCGGTGCACCGGAAGTACCACCACGGCGAGATGACGTTCTCCATGGTGTACGCGTACAGCGAGAACTACGTCCTGCCGATCTCGCACGACGAGGTCGTGCACGGAAAGCGGGCGCTGGTCTCCAAGATGCCCGGGGACTGGTGGCAGCAGCGCGCGAACGAACGGGCCTATCTGGGCTTCATGTGGGCACACCCCGGCAAGCAACTGCTCTTCATGGGGCAGGAGTTCGCGCAGGGCGCGGAGTGGTCGGAGGGTCACGGCCCGGACTGGTGGCTGCTGGACCCGTCGTACGAGGCGGCGCCGGACCACCGGGGGGTACGGGACCTGGTGCGCGACCTGAACACGGTCTACGGCGCGACGCCCGCGCTGTGGGAGCGGGACACCTCCCCGGAGGGCTTCTCGTGGGTGGACGGCGGGGCGGCGGAGGACAACGTGTTCGCGTTCCTGCGCTTCGACGCGGCGGGGTCGCCGCTGCTGGCGGTGTCGCACTTCGCGCCGGTGGTCCGGCACGAATACCGCCTCGGGGTGCCGGAGCGGTACGCGGCGTGGACGGAGGTCCTGAACACGGACGCGGCGAGGTACGGCGGGAGCGACGTCCTGAATCCGGAGCCGCTGAAGCCGGAGTCGACCCCGTCCCACGGCCACGCGGCGTCCCTCCACGTGACGCTCCCCCCCCTGTCCACGATCTGGCTCCGCCCGACTCCCTGACCCTCCGGGGTGTCCTCAAGCGCCGGACGGGCAGGAACCCCAGCCCGTCCGGCGTTTGAGGACACCCAGCCCGTCCGGCCCTGAGGACAGATCAAGCCCGTCCGGCGCTTGAGGACACACGCCAGCCCGTCCGGCGATTGAGGACACGTCGAGCCCGTCCGGCGCTTGAGGACGCCCCCCTCACGCCACCTTCAACAGCAGCAGCGCGATATCGTCGCTCCCCCGGAACGATTGCCGCGTCCGCCCCGCCCTCCGCACCAACGCCTCCGACAGCGCGTCCAGCGACCCCGTGTCCGCCCGCCCCAACCGCCCCGCCAGCGCCGCGATCGACGTGTCCAGGTTCGTGCCGGGGACCTCCACCAGCCCGTCCGTGTAGAGCGCCAGCACCGCGCCCGGCGGCAGCGGGACCTCCACCGTCCGGTACTCCGCCTCCGGCTCGATGCCGAGGAGGATCCCGGTCGGCACGTCCAGGATCTCCGTACGGCCGTCGGCATGGCGCAGGATCGGCGGCAGGTGCCCGGCCGTCGCCAGCCGCGCCCGGTGGTGCCGCAGGTCGAGGTGGGCGTACAGGCAGCTCGTGAAGAGCGTGGACCGCAGGTCGATCAGCAGGCGGTTGGTGCGCGCGAGCACCTCGTCCGGCGGCGCGCCCGCGCTCGCGTGCGTGTGGACGGCGGTACGGACCTGCCCCATCAGCGCCGCCGCGTTCACGTTGTGGCCCTGTACGTCCCCGATGACCGCCGCGACCGACGTGTCGTCCAGCCGGATCAGGTCGTAGAAGTCACCGCCGATGTCGAGGCCGCGCGTCGCCGGGAGGTAGCGCGCCGCGACCTGGAGCCCGGGGACCCTCGGCAGGTCGTGGGGCAGCAGCGCGGCCTGGAGGCCGAGGGCGACCTGGTTCTTGGAGTCGTACAGCCGGGCCCGCTCCAACGCCTGCGCGATCACCCCGGCCAGGGAGATGAGGGCGGTGCGCTCGTCCGGCGGGAAGGCGTGCGGCCGGTCGTACCCCAGCACGCAGCAGCCGATCGTCCGCCCCGAGGCGAACATCGGGAGGTACGCGAACGAGGCCTTCTCCGGGCTCAGTCGGACGTTCGGGGACGTACGCCGGAGTTCGTCGCCGTCCGTCGAGAAGAGAGGGGTGCCGTTCAGGACCGCCCGGACGACCGGCGTGTCCGCGGTCAGCGCGAGGCCGTCGAAGCCGACCGCGATCTCCTTCCGGAACCCGCGGAAGCCGACCACCGACAGCCGCCCCGCGTCGGCGGTGACCAGCGCCAATGCCTGGGCGTTGATGACCGGCATGATCTGGTCGGTGACCGTCTCCGTCACGTCCCGTACCCCCACGGCGTCGGTGAGGACGGACGACAGGTGCAGCAGTTGGAAGAGGGCGCCCGGGCGCGCGTTCCCCGCGGCGGCCGGCGCCGGTGTCAGGACCGGGTCGTGCCCGTCGCCGGGCGCCATGCCGGGGGTGACGCGGACGCTGACCCCGGTGGCGTCGGGGTAGAGGTGGAAGGCCAGCCACCGGTCGGGGGGCCGCAGGACACTGAAGGAGACGGGCAGCCGGCTGAACAGCGCGCCGAGGTACGCGTTCTCGTAGACCGGGTCGTTCAGCCAGGGCAGCACCTCCCAGGGCCGGGCCCCCAGCAGGCTGTCGCGGGTGCCGCCCAGCAGCTCGGCGGCGGTCCGGTTGAGGAAGGTGAGGCGGCCTTCGAGGTCCAGGGCGCAGGCGCCCTCCGGAAAGCGCTCGGTGAGTTCGGCCCCGGGCGCCGCGTGCCGGGCCGGCGGCGGGTCGACCGTGCGCGGCTCCGCGGGCCGTACCGGACGCCCCTCCTCCGCGGCCCGCAGCAGCAGGTCGCTGATGCGGCGGGCGCCCGCGTCGAACGCCCGCGTCTCCCGGTCGGACAGCTCGGGCGGGTGCGTACCGGGCCAGATCTGGAGCAGCGCGCCCCAGCGGGTGGTGCCGGACGACAGGGGTACGACGCCGAGGGCCACGTGGTAGGGCAGGGCGAGGGCCGTACGGGGGAAGCGGCGGGCCATCTCCGTGTGGCTGGGCACCCACACCGGCCGCCCCTCACGCACCACCTCGGCCACCGGGACCGTCGAGGCGAGCGCCACCTGGGTCCAGGGCGCGGCGACCCTCCGCGACAGGCCGGTCACGAAGCCCATGCGTACGGCCCGGTCCCCGGGCTCCAGCAGGTACACGACCCCGATGTGCGCGCCGGTGGCCCCTCCCACGTCCGTCAGGGCTCGTTCGATCTCCGCTGTGATCGAGGCGTCGTCCTCCGCCACGCTCACACCACCCCGGGGGCCGCGCCAGCGCCCGCTTCCCCCAGGGGGATGTCGAACCGGTCAGATCGAATATCACCCATATGTGGATGTTAGTCCCCACCGACACCAGCGACATCCCGGGCGGGGGCTCCCCGGACCGTCCCCGGCGACCGCCCGGCACCAACCTGCCGCGCTCCCGCGCCGCCCGGCACCTCCGGCCCCCCGGCCGGCCCACCTCCGGCCCGGAGCCGGGACGCGTCCGGACCCCCGGCCGCCGTGAAGCGGCCCCGCGGGCCACACCGGGACTACGAGGACCGCGGCCCTTAGCCGCGCCCCCGCTCCCCGTCCGGCGCCTCCGGCGTCCCCGGCGTCTCCGGAACCTCCGGCGTCCCCGGCGCCTCCCCGCCGCTCGTGCCGGTCGCGCTGGTCGACTTCAGCCGCGACGGAACCTCCGCGTTGCGGACGATCGCCAGGCGCTGTGTCGTCCGCGTCAGGGACACGTACAGGTCGTTCGTCCCGCGCGGCGAGCCGTCCAGGATCGCCTCCGGGTCGACCACGATCACCGTGTCGAACTCCAGCCCCTTCGCCTGGCGGGGGTCGAGCACGACCACCGGGCGGGTCAGGTCGGGGGCGACACCCCAGGACGCGTCGGGCAGTTCGGCGCCGAGCGACGGGACGAGCGAGGGCGGCGCGATCACCGCGAGGCGGCCCTCGCCGGGGTGCTCCTCCCCCCACTCGGCCGCCAACTCCGCCGCCGTGCACGGCATTCGGGCCGGTGCGACCGCCCGTACGAGCGGGGCCGTACCCGTCGACCGTACGGACCTCGGCGGCTCGAAGAGCGGGTCCGTGAGCCGCCGTACCTCCGCCGCGACCTCCATGATCTCGGCGGGCGTACGGTAGTTGACGCCGAGCCGGGACAGCTCCCAGCGCGTGCCGACGTACGGCTGGAGGATCTGCTGCCACGAGTCGCAGCCCGCCGCGTCCCCGGTCTGCGCCGGGTCGCCGACCAGTGTCATGGACCGGCTCGGGCAGCGGCGCATCAGCAACCGCCAGGCCATCGCGGACAGTTCCTGCGCCTCGTCCACGACGATGTGCCCGAACGCCCACGTCCGGTCGGCCGCCGCGCGCTCCGCGGCGCTGCGGGTGTCCGCCTCCTCGTGCCGGTCCGCGAACCGTTCCGCGTCGATGATGTCGTGGGCCGCCAGCACCTCCGACTCGTCCTCGTCCTCGAACTCCTGCGTACGGGAGCCGTACGACAGCTCCAGCACGCCCTGCGCGTAGGCGATCTGCTCCTGCCGTTCCAGCGCGGCGGCGGCGCGTGCCGCGCTGTCGTCCTCGCCGAGCAGCTCCGCCGCCTCGTCCAGCAGCGGCACGTCCGCCGGCGTCCAGTCGATCGGCGCGTCCGCGCCCGTCCTGATCCCGGGACGGCGTACGGCCGCCGCGTCACGCGCGTCCAGCCGCCAGGGCGCGGCCAGGAAGTCGGCGACCAGCCGCTGCGGGGTCAATGCCGGCCACAGCGACTCGATCGCCGCCTGCACCTCCCGGCTGGTGGCGACCTCCTTGCCGAGCTGCGCCACGTCCTCCGGGGACAGCAGGTTGGGCCCGCCCTCCGGATCCGCGCCGATGCGCTCCGCGAGCTGCGCGGTGAGCGCGTCGATGACCCGGAAGGCGAAGGCCGGCCGGGCCAGGTTGTGCGGCAGCCCGGTCTCGCGGGCCCGCTGCCTGGCCTCGGCCGCCGTCTCGCGGTCCAGGACGAGCGTGCCGTGGTCCTCGTGGGCGATCTCGATGCTCGGCCGGGGCAGCGACTGCCGGTCGGCGATCTCCTCGGCCAGCACCTTCGCCATGGCGAGGCGCCCCTTGACCTCGGCCGCCGCCGGGGTGTCCGTCCCGACGGCCCGTACACCGGGGAACAGTTCCCCCGTCGTCGCCAGCAGCACGCCCGTCTCCCCGAGCGAGGGCAGCACCTCGCCGATGTAGCCGAGGAAGGCCGGGTTCGGCCCGACGATCAGCACGGCGCGGCGGGCCAGCTGCTCGCGGTAGGCGTAGAGGAGGTACGCGGCCCGGTGCAGCGCGACCGCCGTCTTTCCGGTGCCGGGCCCGCCCTCGACCACCAGCACACCCCGGTACGGGGCGCGGATGACGCGGTCCTGCTCGGCCTGGATGGTCTGGACGATGTCGGCCATCCGGCCCGTACGCGCGGAGTTGAGCGCGGAGAGCAGGACGGCGTCGGCGTCCGCGTCCTCGTACCCCGTGCGGCGGGTGTCGGTGAGATCCATGATCTCGTCGTGCAGGGCGGTGACCCGGCGGTCCCGGGTGGTCAGGTGGCGGCGCCGCCGCAGGCCCATGGGCTCGAAGCCGGTGGCGAGGTAGAAGGGGCGGGCGACGGGGGCGCGCCAGTCGACCAGGAGAGGGGTGCGTTCCTCGTCGTCCTGCCGTATGCCGATGCGCCCGATGTGGTGGGTGGTGTCGTCGGCGAGGTCGATCCGGCCGAAACACAGGCCGGACTCGACGGCGTTGAGGGACGAGACGCGGCCGGACTGCTCGGCCACGGTGATGTCACGCTCGACCCTCGCCTGCCGACCGGTGCTGACCTCTCCCGCGGTGGCCCGCACCGCGTCCTCGGCCCGCTCCCTCAGGGCGTCGAGTCGCTCGTAGAGGAGAGTGACGAATTGCTGTTCGTTCTGCAATTCCTCGGTTGACAATTGAGCCCCTGTCCAATATGCTGCATCCATTACTTGAGACATGTCTTTAACGCAGATCAACGACAGATCGACCACAGATCGCGCTCAAGACATGAAACAACCAATATACGCGAACGCAAGCCCCGACCGTCAATTCGGTGGGGGCTTTTTTGATGCGCGCGAATGGGATCGGGGGCGGACGGAAAGGCTTCGGAGGCGCCCTGAGAGGCGTCAGAGCACGTCGGCCAGTTCCTCCAGCAGGCGGCGCTTCGGCCGGGCGCCGACCATCGACTTCACCGGCTCCCCGTCGCGGAACAGCAGGAGTGTCGGCATGGCGAGCACGCCGTACCGCGTGGTGATCCCCGGGTTGGTGTCCACGTCGAGCTGGACGATCTTCAGGCGGCCGGCCTCCTCGGCGGCGACGGCGCTCAGGACGGGCGCGAGCTGCCGGCACGGCGGGCACCAGTCGGCGGTGAATTCCACCAGGACCGGCAGTTCGGCCCTTATTACCACCGTGTCGAAGTCCGCGTCCGTGACGGCGTCGACTCCGTCGATCGTGATCATGCGTTCGTACCTCCGTGAGTGCGATGAGTTCGATGAATTCCCTGGGCAAGCGCGTCCGTCAGGTCGCAGAGCGGTTCCGGACCGCCCGGGAGTTCCGCCTCGGCCTGCGCCAGCTGCGCCCCGACCTGTGCGCGGACCGACTGGAGCTGGCCGATCAGCTCGTCCAGCTCGGTGAGCTTGCGGCGGTAGACGTCGAGCGAGGCGGGACACGCATCGCCGGCCGGGTGCCCGGCGCGCAGGCACTCCACGAACGGCCGGGTCTCCTCCAGGTCGAACCCGAAGTCCTGAAGGGTCCTGATCTGCTGGAGCAGCCGCAGATCGTCCTCGTCGTACGTGCGGTAGCCGTTCACCGCCCGCCGGGCGGGCAGCAGCCCGCGTGATTCGTAGTACCGCAGGGCCCGGGTGGTGGTGCCCGCCCGTTCCGCCAGCTCGCCGATGCGCATGTGGACGACGGTAAGGGTTGACGCCCACGTCAAGGCAAGGGTCAACGGGCAGCAGGCAACACAGGGGTCAAGCCGGGGGTCAAGCCGGGGAATGCCCGGCCGCCGGCTCCCGCGTCCACCCCGCCAGCAGGCTCAGCGCGTGCGCCGAGGGGCTGCCCGGTTCGGCGGTGTGGATGCCGAGGGTCTGGTCCGGGTCACCGGTCGGGTTGAGCGCCTCGTAGTCGAGCGTCAGCTCGCCGACCAGCGGGTGGTGGTACCGCTTGCTCCCGTACGTACGGCGCAGCACGTCATGGTCCGCCCACCAGCGGCGGAAGTCCTGGTCCCCCAGCGACAGGTCGCCGATCAGCTCGGCCAGCCGGGGGTCGTGGGGGTTGCGCCCCGCGTAGAGGTGCAGGGCGGCGACCGTCCCGCGCGCGGACGCGGCCCAGTCGGCGTACAGGTCGCGGGCCGCCTCGTCCAGGAAGAGGAAGCGGGCCATGTTCCGCTCCCGCCGCGGCAGCACCTCGAAGTCCGTGTAGAACGCCCGCGCCATCGGGTTGGACGCCAGGACGTCCAGCCGGCGGCCCAGCACCAGCGCCGGGGTGTCGGTCAGTGTGTCCAGGATCCGGTACATCCCGGGCCGTACGCGCTGGGGCGGCAGCGGCCTGCCCTGCTTACGGGTGGGCCTGGCCAGGGCGAAGAGGTGACCGCGCTCGGTGTCGTCCAGCCGCAGGGCCCGCGCGACGGCGTCCAGCACACTCTCCGAGACGTTGCTGCCGCGCCCCCGCTCCAGCCGTACGTAGTAGTCCACACTCACCCCCGCCAGCTGGGCGACCTCCTCGCGCCGCAGCCCCGGGACCCGCCGCGCCCCGGCGTGCAGGGGCAGCCCCGCGTCCTCGGGGGTGACGCGCGCGCGGCGCGAGCGCAGGAACTCCCGCAGCTCGGGGTTGCCCCCGCCGGAGGACGGCATGTCGCTCATCCGTCCAGCGTAGGGCGGGGCGGGCGGCGCCGCGCCGCGCGAGAGGGGTACCACCGGACCCCCGGTGGAGGGGGGCTCCCCTTCACCCGTGCGAGCCGGACACGCGGATGGTTGTGTGGAAGGTGGGCCACCCCGGGCGGAAGGATCGAGGACCGAGCGATGAAGCGCAGGATTCTGGGCGGTACGGGCATGTCGGTCAGCGAGGTCGCGCTCGGCGCGATGATGTTCGGCGCGATGGGCAACACCGACCACGGCGAGTCGGTACGGATGATCCACCGCGCCCTGGACGCCGGGGTGAACCTCGTGGACACCGCCGACGTCTACAGCGAGGGCGAGTCGGAGGAAATCGTCGGCAAGGCCCTCAAGGGCCGGCGCGACGAGGTCGTCCTCGCGACGAAGTTCGGCTGGCCGACGGGCGACGACCTCAACCGCCAGGGCGGCTCGCCGCGTTGGATCGTACAAGCGGTGGAGAACAGCCTGCGGCGGCTCGGCACCGACCACATCGACCTGTACCAGCTGCACCGCCCCGACCCCCGCACGGACGTCGACGAGACCCTCGCCGCCCTCTCCGACCTGGTCCGCTCGGGCAAGGTCCGGGCCATCGGCTCCTCGTGCACGCCCGCCGAGCTGATCGTGGAGGCGCAGTGGACGGCGGAACGCCGCGGCCACCACCGGTTCCGTACCGAACAGCCCCCGTACTCCCTCCTGCTGCGCGGCGTCGAGGCCGCCGTCCTGCCCACCGCCCAGCGGTACGGCATGGGCGTCCTGACCTACGGCCCGCTCGGCTCCGGCTGGCTCTCGGGCCGCGCGGACCCGTCGAAGGGCGCCCGCGCGGCGCGGGGCCCGGCGGCCTTCGACCTGTCCGTACCGGCCAACCGGGCGAAGGCGGAGGCGGTCGCGCGCCTGACGGAACTGGCGGCGGAGGCGGGCATGCCGCTGTCCCACCTGGCCACGGCATTCGTACGCTCCCACCCGGCGGTCACGTCGGTCCTCATCGGCCCCCGCCGCCCCGAGCACCTGGACGACCTCCTGGCGGGCGCGGAGACGGAACTGCCCCCCGACATCCTGGACCGCATCGACGAGATCGTCCCCCCGGGCACGAACGTCAACCAGAACGACATCTACTACACACCCCCACCCCTGGCCGACAAGCGCCTACGCCGCTTCTGACCGCCCGGAACCTCACGACCGGCATTGCCCGGAGTAACCACCCTCCATACAGTGGGTACCGCCCGCACAGACGGACCAGCTGAGTGGAGACCGGGATGCCGCGTGCCTGGGAAGCCGACCCGTCCGCGTCGTTCGAGCGGCGGCTCGGTAAGCCGCCCCAGGAGCTGGGCAATTCGGCCGGCGTGGACGAATGCCCGGACATCTGGCAGCTGGACAACGGCGACATCGCCGTCATCGGCAGGGACCTCACCGCCGCGTACGAGGACCGGCTGCCCGCAGGCGTGTCGCTCGCGGACGACGAACGCCTGGTGGTCATCCCCGGGAACACCCTCAGGGCCGCGAAGCCGGACATCGCCGATGTCTGATCCGTACGTACCCCGTCTGCCACCGGAACTCGGCGAGAAGCTGGTCCGCGACGACTACCGCGGGGACTTCAAGGACCGCAGTACGGACATCCGGAACGGGTGCTCGTGGAAACTCGAACGGCTCCAGCACTTCGAGGAGATCGGAGACCCCGGCCGGGACGCTCTCCGCCGTGGTGACTGGGACGAGGCGCTGCGCCTTGTCGAGGGACAGCGCGAGGACTTCCTCACCGCCATTCGCGCGCACACCGACCGCGGTCACGTCTTCCGTCGCGTCCGGGTGGTCGCACAGCCTCTGACCCCCTACGTGCAGTGGGAGCTGCACTCCCTGCGCCTCCAGGCGGAATGCGGCCGGCCCGTCCGCGTCGTGTCGACGGAAGCCGTGGCCGCCGCCGAGACGGCGGGGCTGTTGCCGGAAGTGGTCACTCTGGGCGGCCGGACCCTCTACCGCATCCTCTACACCGACTCCGGTCGTCCGGACGGAGCGATCCGGTACACCGACCCGGAGACGGTGAGGCGCTGGGAGCGCTACATCGCGGATCTCTACGACTCCGGTGAGGACATCGCGGCCTACTTCGCACGCGAGATCGCGGACCTTCCCGCGCCGAAGACGCCCTCCACCCCACCGCCCCGGCCGGAGTAGGCGATCGACGGACACGGCGGCGAAGGGACCCGGCCCGGCGGATCGCGCAACGACTTCTCGGGGTCGTCGCGCGGCGTCGTACAGGCACGGAGCGTGCTGGGCGGCATCCACTTCCACGACCACGGCACGGACGGCGAGGGCGCGCCGGGCAGCCCGACTCCCCGGCAGCTCCCCGCCGACGTGCCCGGTTTCGTCAACCGCACCCGCGAACTCGACCAGCTGAACGCGGTCCTCGCCGGCGAGGACGGCAGCCCGCTCGTCGTCTCCGTGTACGTGGTGGCCGGGACCGCGGGCGCCGGCAAGACCTCGCTCGCCCTCCGCTGGGCGCACCAGGTCCGCGACCGGTTCCCGGACGGCCAGCTGTACATCAACCTGCGCGGCTACGATCCGGGCCGACCGGTCACCGGGCACGAGGCCCTCCACCGTTTCCTGCCCGCCCTGGGCGTGCGGCCCGGCTCCATCCCCCAGGATCTCGACGCGGCCTCCGCCCTCTACCGCTCCCTGCTCGCGGACCGCCGTGTCCTCGTCGTCCTGGACAACGCCGCCACCGTCAGCCAGGTCCGGCCGCTCCTGCCGGGCAGCGCGGGCTGCCTGGTCGTCGTCACCAGCCGGAGCCGCCTGTCCGGCCTCACCGTACGGAACGGAGCGCGCCGCCTCACCCTGGGCACCCTGCCGCAGGCGGAGGCCGTCGCCCTGCTCCGTACCATCACCGCCGGCTACCGCCCCGCTGACGACCTGGACAAACTCACCGAACTGGCCGACCTGTGCGCCCGGTTGCCCCTGGCCCTGCGCATCGCCGCCGAACGCGCCGCCAGCCGGCCCCACATGCGCCTGGACGACCTGATCGCCGACCTGCGGGACGAGAGCGGGCTCTGGGACGCCCTGAGCACGGGCGACGAGGAGGAAGAGGCCGTACGGACGGTCTTCGCGTGGTCCTACCGCGCACTGCCCGAACCGGCCGCCCGGCTGTTCCGCCTCCTCGGCCTCCATCCGGGCCCGGACTTCGGCCCCCAGGCCGCCGCCGCGCTGGCCGGGCTACCTCTCGGCCGGGCGCGCCAGTTGCTCGACTTCCTGGCGGGCGTCCACCTCCTGGAGCAACCCGCCCCCGACCGCTACCAGTTCCACGACCTGCTCCGCGCCTACGCGACCGACCAGGCACAGGACCACGAGTCGTCCGCGTCCCGCGACGCCGCTCTGCTCCGCCTTCTCGACTGGTACGCGCGCACGGCGGACGCCGCCCAGGACTGGCTCAACCCCCTCGAAGCCCATGTGCCGCTGACAGCGGCCGGCGACCAGCCGGCCCTGTCCTTCCCCGACTACGACTCCGCCATGAACTGGTCCGAGCGGGAACACGGCAATCTGCCGCCCGCCGTACACGCCGCCGTCGCGGCCGGACACGACGGCCCCGCCTGGCGGTCGGCGATCGTCTTCTGGTGGACGCGCCCCTCCGCCGCCCCGGTCACCGCGTGGCTGGCCATGGGGGACGCCGCGCTCGCGGCGGCCGGGCGGGAGGGTGACCGTGGCGGAGAGGCGCAGCTGCTCACGCTGATGGGCATGGACCACCGCCAGATCCACCGCCTCGCGGACAGTCTGGAGTGTCACCGCCGGGCCTTGACGATCCGCCGTGAGACGGGAGACGGCTCGGGCGAGGCGTACTCCCTCAACCTCATCGGTCTCGTGCACCTCCGCCGCCGCGAACTCGACCTGGCGGCAACCCATTTCGAAGACGCCCTGCGCCTCTTCCGGCAACAGCGCTCCCCGCGCCTGTCGGCCACCGCGCAGGCGAACCTCGCGGCGAGCCACCACCACGCCGGACGCCTCGCGGAAGCGGCGGACGCCGCGCGCGAGGCCCTCGCCGCGCACCGCGCCATCGGCAACCGGAGCGGCGAGGGCAACGCGCTGCGCCTCCTGAGCGGCATCGAGCGCGAACAGGGCGACCCCGAAAGGGCCTTGAGTACGGCACGGCAGGCACTCGACCTCGCCCTCGGCCTGCGGAACCACTGGCTGGAGGGCTACTGGCTGCTCACCCTGGGCGATGCCCAGCAGGCCAACGAGCAGTACGACGAGGCGCTGGTCTCGTACCACCGCTCCGCCACCCTCCACCGCCGTCTCGGCGACCGCAGTCGTGAGGCTCTGGCGTGGAGCGGCACGGGTGAGGTGTACGTTCACCTCGACCGGGCACGGGAGGCGGCGCTTTTCCACCGCAGGGCCGTGGCCGCCCACCACGAACTGGACGACGCGTGGCACGAAGCGCTGGCCCTGGACGGCCTGGCGACGGCGCTGGCCGGCACGGATCCGACGGAGGCACACGAGCACTGGAGAGCGGCGCTACGCCTCCTCACCCCGTACGAGGACCTCCGCGCCCACGCGACCCGCCTCCGCATCGAGGGACGGCTCGGGATGCTCCCGGGCTAGGGCGTGTCCGCAAAGTGGGGTCGTCCGCCCGGAGGGCGGGGCTCGCGGCATCTGGTGCGTGCGATCGCAAGGCGGAGGACTCACCCCGTACTGGACGTACTGGGTGGGTCCGACAACGCCGCGAGCCAGACCCCACTTTGCGGACACGCCCTAGGGAGCACCCCGGGCGCGAGGCGTTTCGCTCAGGCTTCTTGTGGGATCACGCGCAGGGTCAAGCCCCGGACGTCCGGGTTGAGGAGGTCCGGGAGTGAGGGGCTTGCGGCGTACTTCGTCCTGTACGCGCCGTCCACGTCCGCGTTGACCGAATCGTCGCTGACGTGCTCGACCGTCACCGGGTAGCGCGTGGAACCGTCCACGAACTTCGCCCGGCCGCTGCGGCTGACCCGGCGGTACCAGTTCGACTCGGGGCCGTAGGCGCTGCGGACGTAGGCCGTGTCGTCGACGACGACCGACCAGATCGGGGTCACGACCTCGCCTCCGTCGCTCAGCTCGGTGGCGATCCGAACGACGTCGGCGTTTGCGAGGTAATCCATTGCGGAAGTCATGGCCGCATCCTCGTGTGCGGCCGGGCGCGCCTTCCCCATTCCCTCTCTCGTGAGCGTGGCGTTGACGCAAACGGTCGGTCAGGCCGGCCAGGTCAGACGTCCGGGTCAGACCTCCGGGTCGTCCATGATCTCCCGTACCTCCTGCGCACACCGGCACGAGGCGGCGATCCTGGCGGCCCACTCCAGCGCCTCCTCGCGCGTGGGCACGTCGATGACCGAGAAGCCGCCGAGCACCGCCTTGGTCTCCGGGTACGGGCCGTCCGTGACGGTCCCGTCCGTGGCCACGACGCTCGCCCGCTGCGTGTGCAGCCCGCCGCCGAAGACCCACACACCGGCCTCCTGCGCCTGCCGCACCACCTCGTGCGAGGCGGCCGCCACTTCGGGGAAGTCCTCCTCGGGGATGATCATCGTGCCGTCGTCGAACGAGATCAGATACCGCGTCATGGGCGCGTGGCTCCCTAGGTCGTTGGTCTCCGTCAACCGCCGATCACCCTACGACGAACACCGGGGCCAGAGGCCCGGTTGCCCGGGAAGAATTGGCGTTTGGGACGTGCCCCGTCGCTCTGGTGAACTCCGGTTTTCCGATGCGGCGTTCCCTTTCGTTAGGGTTCTGGCATGTCGAGGACAAGCGTGAGCAACGAGACCGAGAGCGTGCTCTGCTTGTGGGTGGAGCCCTGGGGAACCGACCACTGGATGCGCCCCGGCGAACAGTTCACCGTGGTGACGGAGTCGGAGCCCGAGGAGTCGCCGTTCAACGTCGTCGTCCATCGCCAAGGCATCACGGTGTGGGTGAACTCGGCCAGCTCCTCCGAGGTCGTCGACCAGGACGGCGTCATCGTTCCGTGCGGGCACCAGCGTCCGACTGATCCGGGGTGGTGACCGGTCTCGTCCCCAGGGCTTCAGCCGGATGACGAGCGAAGCCGCGCCGACGGCGCCGGAAGGCGCCGAAATGGCGCCGAGAAAAGGGCCGGCGGGCGGCAGCGGGCGGCTGAGCTCAGGCGGAGCTCGCCCAGTGCGGCCGCCCCGCGAAGATCCGCCGGACAGGCCTTAGGGCGTGTCCCCCGCGACCGCCAAGCGCTGTGCCGTGTGTTCCAGGCCGGTGCTGTGGGAGCCCTTTACCAGGACGATGTCCTCCGGGCGGAGCAGGGCGCGGGCCAGTGTCAGGGCCTCGTCGCGGTCCTTGGCGTGGGTCACCCTCAGTCGTGGGTTGGCGGTGTGTGCCGCCGTGGCCAGGGTTCGGGCGTCGTCCGTGCCCACCGCGATCAGTACGTCGACACCCGCCGCCGCGGCCACGCGGCCGACTCCCCGGTGTTCCTCGGCCGCGTCGGCGCCCAGTTCCTTCATCTCGCCCAGGATCGCGACCGTTCGGCGGCCGTCGCGGGCCATGGCCGTGAGAGACGCGAACGCCGCCCGCATCGAGTCCGGGTTCGCGTTGAACGCGTCGTTGATGATCCGTACCCCGTCCGGCCGGTCGGTGACCTCCATGCGCCCCGAGGCCACCAGGACCGCGCGGGACAGCGCCCCCGCCGTCTTCTCCACCCCCGCCCCCAGCCCGATCGCGACGGCCGCCGCGGCCAGCGCGTTCGACACGTGGTGCACACCGTGCAGGGACAGGTCGACCCGGGCCCGCGCACCGGCGGCGCCCCCGGCCGCCAGGGTGAACGACGGCCGGCCCGAGCTGTCGACGGCGACGTCCAGGGCCCGTACGTCCGCCTCGTTCCCCACACCGAAGGTGAGCACGCGCGCGCGGGTACGGGACGCCATGGCGGCGACCAGCGGATCGTCGGCGTTCAGGACCGCCAGCCCGCCCTCCGGAAGCGCCTCCACCAGCTCCCCCTTGGCCCGCGCGATCTGCTCCCGCCCTCCGAACTCGCCGACGTGCGCCGTCCCCACGTTGAGGACCAGGCCGACGGCGGGCGGGGCGATACGGGTCAGATGGGCGATGTGGCCGATGCCGCGCGCGCCCATCTCCAGCACGACGTACCGCACACTCCGGTCCAGATGGGTCACCGTCAGCGGCATGCCGATCTCGCCGTTGAACGACTTCACCGTCGCGATCGTCGGACCGATCTCGGGCAGCACCTGCGCGAGCAGATCCTTGGTGCCGGTCTTGCCCGCCGAGCCGGTCAGCCCGATGACGGTCGCCTCCGGTACGGCGGCCAGTACGGTACGGGCCAGCGCGGCGAGCGCGTCCAGCACGTCGGCCACGACCACGGCCGGGACACCGACGGGACGCGTGGCCAGGACTGCCACCGCACCCGCCTCCACCGCGTTCCCCGCGAAGGCGTGCCCGTCGGCGTGCTCTCCGGGCAGGGCCGCGAACAGCCCACCGGGCTCGACCGCCCGCGAGTCCACCACCGCGGGTGCGCTCATCAGCACGGACGGGTCCGGTACGTCGTACAGGCGGCCGCCGACGGCCGCCGCGACGGCTTCGAGGGAAAGGGGGATCACGAAAGGAGCCTCCGCATCAGCAGGGGGTGCCCGGCACGGCCACCGGCCGACCGGTCCGGCCCCGCGACCGTAACTCCTTCACCGCCCAGGGCCGCGGAGACCTGCCAGAGCGGCGGGAAACCCGGCCGGCCCGGCTCCCGGACAGCGGCCGGTTACCGACCCCGTTCTTGGCCAAATCCGCTGATTCACGGGTGAGTTGGCTGGCCATAGATGAAACGTGCTGAAACGCAAGAAAATCGGTGTCCTGCTCGCGACGGCGGCCCTGGTCGGTGTGACGGCGGGCGCCACCCCACCGAGCCAGTCGGTCTCCTCCCCCTCGGCGGCTGACTCCCGCCGGCCCCTCCCCGACACCACCGACCGGGCGTTCCTCCAGCAGGTGGTGAAGGCGGTCAACGCCTACCGCGCGAGACACGGCGCGCGGCCGGTGCGGCTGGACCGGAAGCTGAACCGGTACGCCAAGTCCCGTGCGCGGGAGGTCTCTTCGCACGAACGGTTGCGAGAGGCCCACCGGGGGCTGGACCGGGGATACGGCGAGAACCTGTACTGGACCGGGTCCGCCGATCCGGACCACCTGCCCGGACCGACCGCCGTGAAGGCGTGGTACGACGAGGTCGCCTCGTACGACTTCCGGGCCGGCGAATTCAGCCGCGCCACGGGCCACTTCACCCAGCTGGTGTGGCGGGGATCGAAGAGGATCGGCGCGGCCAGGGCGACCGGGCGGGGCGGGGAGTGGTTCGAGAACTACGTCGTGGTGACGTTCAGCCCGCCGGGGAACGTGGCGGGCCGGTTCCGGGAGAACGTACGGGACGAGCGGCGCTGACGTACGCCGATCGGGCACGGCCGGGGCCGTCCGCAGCGGCTCCCCGCCCCCGCCCGCAGCGCCTCACCCCCGGCACCTCACCCCCGCCCCGGCGCCTCACCCTGCCCGGACCCGCTCCTACGGGTCAGCGTCCAGTAGCCCACGTCCGGAACCATCCCCAGCGACGCGTTCACGCGGATGATGTGCTCGTTCGACTCGTCGTTGTGGGTGGTCACGCTCTCGACGCCCGCCCGGCACGCGTACAGCAGCGAGGCCGCCTTCACCGCCGTCGCCACGCCCCGGCCCCGGTGGTCGGGGTCGGTGCCCGTGAAGGCCACGTGCCAGCTGTTGGCGTCCGTCCGCGGGAGGAGGATCGTCATGCCGACAGGGCGTACGGCCCCGGTCACCGCGGCCGCCCCGGCGGCGGGACCTTCCTCCGGCGGGGGCGGTTCGGCGAGCAGGAAGACGGAGTCGGACGGGAGGCGCGTGAGCCACACCCCCGGGTCGGGGCGGGCGTCCACCGGAAGGGGAAGGCCCTGCCCGCACCGCTCCAGGCACTCCGCGATCGTCCGCTCCTCCGCGACCGGGGTCGCGAGCCGGACCCGTACCCCGGCACGCTCCAGCGCGGACCGGGCACGCTGCTCCAACTCCACCTCGTGACCGGCCAGGTCGAAGCGGAAGCCGACACTGTGATGGACGACGCCGAAGCCGTACCGCTCGGCGAAGGCCCGCCCGCGCGGGAGGTCGTCCCGCAGCATGCTGCTCACGGTCCCGCCGCCGGCCCGGTCCCACGCGCCGATCAGCCGGTCCGCGAGCGCCGTCCCGATCCCCCGCCCGCGCTCCGCCGGGTCGACCGCGACCAGGGCGGTGGCCGTCCCGGGGAAGACCGGGTCGTCCGACACCTTCGCCGCGCCCACCAGCCGCCCGTCCCCCTCGGCGACCAGCGCGCCGCCGAAGGCGTCCTGGAGGGTGACGGACAGGTCCGTACGCAAGAGGTGCCGGATGTCGGCCGCGCTCGTACGGATCAACAACTCCACGGCGCCGTCCACATCAGCCGCGCGAAGCGGGCGTACCGACCAGACCGGGTCTGCGCTCATGATCCGAACCGTAGACGAAAAAGCGACCAACCGCCTAAATGCGACAATTGGCCACGCCACAGACCCACGGAACAGACTCACGGAAGAGACACACGGAACAGACCCACGCCACCGACAGGCGAATCCGGAAACGCGGACCGGCCCGTACGTGTGCGTCGTACGGGCCGGTCCCGGGAAAGGCCAGGGGTATGGAGGGGGGTCAGACCCCGGCCTGGGTCTTCTCGGTGACGATCTTCCCGGTGGGCTCGGACGCCGGGGCGTCCGCGTCGTCGTGCGCGTCGCCGGCCCGCGGACCGTGGTCGTCCAGCAGCGTCGTCTCGTCGAACGGGATCCGGCCCGCCAGGACCTCGCCCGCCCGCTCCTTGTCGATCTCCTTGGTCCACGTGCCGACCAGGACGGTCGCCACCGCGTTGCCCGCGAAGTTCGTCATGGCCCGCGCCTCGCTCATGAAGCGGTCGATGCCCACGATCAGGCCGACCCCGTCCACCAGCTCGGGGCGGTGCGACTGGAGGCCGCCGGCCAGGGTCGCCAGACCCGCGCCGGTGACACCCGCCGCGCCCTTGGACGCGACGATCATGAAGAGCAGCAGCGAGATCTGCTCGCCGATCGACAGCGGGTCGCCCATCGACTGCGCGATGAAGAGCGAGGACATCGTCAGGTAGATGGCGGTGCCGTCGAGGTTGAAGGAGTAACCGGTCGGTACGGTGATGCCGACGACGGGCTTGCTGATGCCCATGTGCTCCATCTTGGCGATCAGGCGCGGCAGGGCCGACTCCGACGACGAGGTGGAGAGGATCAGCAGGAACTCACGGCCCAGGTACTTGAGCAGGAGCAGCAGGTTGATCCCGGCGACGAACCGCAGCAGCGCGCCGAGGATGACGAAGACGAAGATCGCACAGGTGACGTAGAAGCCGATCATGATGACGGCGAGGGACTTGAGCGCGTCCACGCCCGTCTCGCCGACCACCGCCGCCATCGCGCCGAAGGCGCCGACCGGGGCGGCCCACATGATCATGGCGAGGATCCGGAAGACGAGCCGCTGGATGTGCCCGATGCCCCGCAGCACCGGCTCACCCGCCTTGCCCATCGCCTGGAGCGCGAAGCCCGCGAGCAGCGCGACCAGCAGCGTCTGGAGGACCTCGCCCTCCGTGAACGCCGACACCATGGTCTTGGGGATGATGCCGAGCAGGAAGTCCGGCAGGGACTCGCTCGCGCCCTCCGCCTGCGCCGCGCCCACGCCCTTCGTGGCCTCGGTGAGGTGCAGGCCCGAGCCCGGCTCCAGGATGTTGCCGACGACCAGGCCGATGGCCAGGGCGACGGTCGACATCACCATGAAGTAGCCGAGGGCCAGTCCGCCGACCGCGCCGACCTTGGCGGCCTTCCTGACCGAGCCGACCCCGAGCACGATCGTGCAGAAGATGATCGGGGAGATCATCATCTTGATCAGGTTCACGAAGCCCGTGCCCAGCGGCTTGAGTTCGACGGCGACGCCAGGAGCCGCGAAGCCCACCAGGATGCCGAGCGCGACGGCTACGATCACCGCTATGTACAGATAATGCGTACGGTCCCGCCTTGCTGCGGCCACGGGTCCTCCTTGACTCGTCCCTGCGATGCCCCCGTCGTCCCGACTGGGGTCCCGGCGACTATCCACCACCGTGTGACGCCGGTCACCCTTGCGTTCATTTCGTTCATACGATTCCGGACAGGCAGACTTGGGCCATGCGTCTGCTCCGACGGCTGCTCCGCCGCCTCCCCCGCCCCCGCAGCCTGGCGGGCCAGCTCTTCGCGATGCAGGTGGTGCTGGTGGCGGCCGTCGTGGCGGGCTACGCGGTCTTCGCGTACGTCACCGATCGCGCCCAGGCGGACGAGACGGCGCGCAGGCAGGTTCTGGCCACGGCGCGCGCCATGGCCGATTCGCCCTCCGTACGGGAGGCGATCCGGACGCCCGACCCGACGGCGGCCCTCCAGCCGTACGCGGAGCGGGTCCGGCACGACACCGGGGTCGACTTCGTGACGATCATGAATCCGCGGGGGATCCGCTGGACGCATCCCGATCCGAAGCAGATCGGCATGCCCTTCCTGGGGCGTACGGCCCCGGCGCTCGAAGGGCACACGTTCACCGAGACCTACACCGGCACGCTCGGCGCCTCCATGCGCGCCGTGACACCCGTGAAGGACGGCGGGAGGATCACCGGGCTGATCAGTGTCGGCATCACCGTCGACCGCATCTCCACACAGGTGACCGAGCAGGTGCGGGTGCTGTTCCTGGCGGCGGGGATCGCGCTGACGCTGGGCGGGCTGGGGACGTACGTCGTCAACGCGCGGCTGCGGCGGCACACGCACGGCATGAACGCGGAGGAGCTGAGCCGCATGCACGACTACCACCAGGCCGCGCTGCACGCCGTACGCGAAGGGCTGCTGATGCTCGACGGACAGCGCAGGATCGCGCTGATCAACGACGGCGGGCGGGAGTTGCTCGGCCTGGACGACTCGGCGGTGGGGCGGCCGGTCGCGGCGCTGGGGCTGCCGGCGCCGCTGACGGGGGCGCTGCTGGCGTCGGAGCCGCGGGTCGACGAGGTGCACATGACCGACGACCGGATCGTGGTGGTCAACACCCGTCCTGTGGTGGGGGGTGAGCGGCGGGGCACGGTCATCACCCTGCGCGACCACACCGAACTCCAGGCGTTGTCGGGCGAGTTGGACTCGGAGCGCGGCTTCACGCAGGCGTTGCGGTCGCAGGCGCACGAGGCGGCGAACCGGCTGCACACCGTGGTGTCGCTCATCGAACTCGACCGGGTGGAGCAGGCGGTGGAGTTCGCGACGGCCGAACTGGAGCTGGCGCAGGTGCTGACGGACCGGGTGGTGGGCGCGGTGGCCGAACCGGTGCTGGCGGCGCTGCTGTTGGGGAAGGCGGCGCAGGCGAACGAGCGGGGTGTGGAGCTGGTCCTGGCGGAGGACAGCCGGATCGACGACGGGGTGCTGCCCGCGTCCCTGCCGGCGCGGGACCTGGTGACGATCCTGGGGAACCTGATCGACAACGCGGTGGACGCGGCGGGTTCCGCCGGGGCGGCGGGGGGTGGGGGCTCCGGCTCCGTCGGTGCCGCTCGCGTCACCGTGACGGCGCTGGTGGAGGACGGGGTGCTGCTGCTGGGGGTACGGGACACGGGGGGCGGGGTCGAACCCGGCGACCGGGCCGAGGTGTTCCGGCGCGGCTGGTCGACGCGGGGGCCGGGGCGGGGGCTGGGCCTGGCGCTGGTCCAGCAGGCGGTGCACCGGGCGCGGGGGACGGTGGAGCTGTCGCAGGGGCCGGAGGGCGGGGCGGAGTTCACCGTACGGCTGCCGGTCGCCGCCGGCGGGGGTGGCGCGTCCGGCGGGGGTGTGTCCGGTTCGGGTGGCGTGGGCGCGTCCGGCTCGGGTGGTGGGTCCGGTTCGGGTGGCGTGGGCGCCGTTCCCCGGCCGAGAGGGGCCGTGTCGTGAGCGACAGCGTCATCCGGGTGCTGGTCGTCGAGGACGATCCCGTCGCCGCGGACGCCCATCAGCTGTACGTACGCCGGGTGCCCGGCTTCGCCGTCGCGGGGGTGGCGCGTTCGCGGGCGGAGGCGGGGCGGGTGCTGGAGCGTACGGCGATCGATCTGATCCTGCTCGACCTGTACCTGCCCGACGGCCACGGCCTCCACCTCCTGCGGAGCCTGCGGGCCGGCGGCCACCAGGCGGACGTCATCGCGGTGACGTCGGCGCGGGATCTGGGGATCGTACGGGAGGGGGTGTCGCTCGGGGTCGTCCAGTACGTGCTCAAGCCCTTCACGTTCGCGACACTGCGGGACCGGCTCGTGCGGTACGCGGAGTTCCGCGCGTCGTCGGGGGAGGCGAGCGGGCAGGACGAGGTGGACCGGGCGCTGGGCGCGCTCCGTACGCCTGGTCCCGCGTCGCTGCCGAAGGGGTTGAGCGGGCCGACGCTGGAGGCGGTGACGCGGACGTTGCGGGAGTCTCCTTCGGGGGTGACCGCGGCGGAGGCGGGGGTGCGGGCGGGGATTTCGCGGATTACCGCGCGGCGGTATCTGGAGTATCTGGTGACGGTGGGGCGGGCGGAACGGAGTCCGCAGTACGGGCACGTGGGTCGCCCGGAGCTCCAGTATCGGTGGCGCTAGGCGGGGGCGCCGCCTTTGTCCTCAATCGCCGGACGGGCTGGATTGTGCCGGTGCGCCCCGTACTCGGCACGGGTTACCGATGTCCTCAAACGCCGGACGGGCTTGGATTGTGCCGGTGCGGGTTAGCGGCGACCTCAAACGCCGGACAGGCTTGGATTGTGCCGGTGCGGTTAGCGGCGACCTCAAACGCCGGACGGGCTTGATTCGCCGGGTGGGCCCATTGGCTGCCAGCCCGTCTGGATCAGGGTGGCGCCCCTTCGGCGCGAGAGGAAGTAGCCACGGCCGGGCGGCAGTGGGCGGGCGCGGACGTTGCCCAGGAGTTCGCCCTCCGTGGGGTCGCCCGAGAGCACCACGCCCTGCGCGCCCAGTTCCCGGAGGCGCTGTGTGAACGGCTCGTACGCGGCGCGCGAGGCGCCTGCGGAGCTGCGGGCGATCAGGAAGTGGACGCCGACGTCACGGGCGAAGGGCAGGTGGTCGGCGAGCACCGCCAACGGGTTGCCGCGGGCGTTCGCGACCAGCTCGTAGTCGTCCACGATCACGAACAGCCGTGGACCGGACCACCAGCTGCGGTCGCGCAGTTGGTGCGGCGTGACGTCCTTCGACGGCATGCGCTTGTCGAAGAGTTCCTTGAGCGCCTCCATGTGCGTGTCGATGGTCGTGGGCGAGGCGGCGTACTCGATCAGGTGCGAGTCCGGGACACCGCCCAACAGGGTCCGCCGGTAGTCGACCACGACGACACGCGCCTCGTCGGGCGTGTACCGCTCGCAGATCTGCTTGGCCAGCAGGCGCAGCAGCGCGGTCTTCCCCGACTCGCTCTCCCCGAGGACCAGGAAGAAGGGATCGGTCTCGAAGTCGACGTAGACCGGTCGCAGGGTGTTCTCGTCGATGCCGAAGGCGACACCGTACGCCGGCTGGGCGTCGCCCTTCGGCAGGCTGTGGGCGGGCAGTTCGGCGGGAAGCAACCGGACCGGTGGGGCGACCGGCCCCTGCCAGGCCTGGGCGACGGCGCGGCTCAGGGAAGCGGTGGCCTCGGCGAGTCCCTTGTCGGAGGGGACGCCGTCGATCCGCGGGACCGCCGCGATGAAGTGCTGCTTCGCGGGCGTCTGTCCGCGGCCGGGGGTGCCCGCCGGGACGTTCGCGGCGACGGAGGCGGAGAACTCCGACTCCGCGGGGTCACCGAGCCGGAGTTCGAGGCGTGTCAGCAGCTGGTCCTTGAGCGCCGGACGCACGTCGGCGGTGCGGTGGGCCGTGAGGACGACGTGGATTCCGTGGTCGAGGCCACGCGACGCGAGGTCGGTGATCGTCGCCGCCAGCGCGTCGTACTCCTGGCGGAAACTTCCCCAGCCGTCCACGACGAGGAAGACGTCACCCCAGGGCTGGTCGGTGATCTCCCCGACCGCACGACCGTGCCGGTAGACCTCCATGGAGAGGATGCCGGAGGAGCGGAAGGACTCCTCGCGCTGGGCCAGGATCCCGGCCACCTCCGTCACGGTCCGCCGGACCCGCTCCGGGTCGAGCCGGGAGGCGACGCCGCCCACATGCGGCAGTTCCGCCACGGCGGACAGGCCGCCTCCGCCGAAGTCGAGCCCGTAGAACTGGACTTCCTCCGGGGTGTGGGTGAGGGCGAAGGACGACACCAGGGTGCGCAGCAGGGTCGACTTGCCGGACTGGGGGCCACCGGTGATCAGCAGGTTGCCCGCCGCGCCGGAGAAGTCGCGCCACAGGACGTCGCGCCGCTGTTCGTACGGCTTGTCCACCAGGCCCAGGGGCACGACGAGCGCGCCTCCGACCGAAGAGCCGGGCTGGGTCAGGCCGCGCCCCTCGACGACCGTCAGGCCCGGCAGCAGTGCGTCGAGCGGTGGTGCCGACTCCAGCGGCGGCAGCCAGATCTGGTGGGCGAAGGGGCGTTGGTTCTCCAGGCGGTTCAGGATGAGGTCCATCGGGGAGTCCCCGTCGTCCGCGTACGCGTCCGCCCCGGCCCAGCCGGACGCGTACGCCGCCCGGAAGCCGACCATGTGGTCCATGTCGAACCGCAGATAGCCGGAACCGGGCACGGACGGCAGCGAGTAGGCGTCCGGTACGCCGAGCACCGCGCGTGATTCCGCGGCCGAGAAGGTCCGCAGACCGATGCGGTACGACAGATGCGTGTCCAGCCCGCGCAGCCGTCCCTCCTCCAGCCGCTGCGAGGCCAGGAGCAGGTGGATGCCGAGCGAGCGGCCGATGCGGCCGATCTGGACGAGCAGGTCCAGGAGGCCGGGCTCGGCGGCCAGCAGCTCGGTGAACTCGTCGATGACCATGACCAGGGTCGGCAGCGGCACCAGAGCCGCGCCCGCCGCGCGCGCCCGCTCGTACTCATGGATGTTGGGGTAGTTCCCCGCGTCGCGCAGCACCTGCTGCCTGCGGTTGATCTCGCCGCGGATCGCGTCGCCCATGCGGTCGGCCAGGGACAGGTCGTCCGCCAGGTTGGTGATGACGGCCGCCGCGTGGGGCAGGAGTGCCATCCCCGCGAAGGTGGCACCGCCCTTGAAGTCCACCAGGACGAAGTTCAGCGTCTCGGGGGAGTGGGTGACCGCCAGCCCGAGGACCAGGGTGCGCAGCAGCTCCGACTTGCCGGAACCGGTGGCGCCGACACACACCCCGTGCGGGCCCCAGCCGCCCAGGGCGGCCTCTTTCAGGTCCAGCACGACCGGCGCGCCGTTGGCGTCCACGCCCACCGGAGTGGTGAGTCTGCGCTCCGGCTTCGCGGTCCAGGCGGACGCGGGGTCGTCGTACCAGCCCTCGGGGAGCGGCAGCAGGTCCAGGAGGCGCGGTACGGAGTCGCCGTCGTCCCGGTACGTGCTCAGCGGGCGGGCGCCCGGCCCCCGCCACGCCGCGGCCACCTTGTGCAGGAGCGCGTCGAGTTCCGCGCCCTCGTCCCCGGTCTCCGGGAGCGCGGTCGCCTCCGCCGGGCTCCCCGCCGTGGCCAGCGCCGGGACCGCCAGCCGGACGTACCGCCGTCCCCGGGTCAGCCCGAAGCCGGGCTGGCCCGGCGGGATCCCGCCGGCGAGGTCGCGGTCGATCCGCGACTCCTGCGGGTCGGCCAGGGCGAGTTCGACCCACGTACCGAGGTGCGGGAGGAGGTCGTCGGGCAGGTCCTTCCACCGGTCGGCGGAGACCGCGAGGTGGATGCCGTAGTAGACACCCTGCTGGGCGACGGCGAGCAGCAGGCGGGACTCCTCCGGGTAGCGGGCCGCGAAGTCCGGCCAGGAGTCGACGAGGAGGAACACCTCGCCGTTCGACTCGCCCTCCAGCAGCCCCTGCGTCCGCTTCTGGCGGAAGGCCTTCGGGGACCGGATGCGCAGGGTGTTGCAGAGCCTCTCGCGCCGTTTCAGCGTGGCCATGACGCCGTCGACCAGGGTGCGTACGTCGTCGGCGCGGGAGTAGTCCGCCACCATCCCCACGTGCGGCAGGGCGTCCAGGCGCGTCATCCCGTCCGGCTCGCCGTGCAGGGCGTACATCTGCACCTCGTCCGGGGTGTGGGTGAGCGCCAGCGAGCAGGCGAGGGTGCGCAGGACCGACGTCTTGCCGCTCCACCTGCCGCCCACGACGCCGATGTGCGGCGCGCCCCCGGACAGATCGAGGGTCAGGGTCTCCTGGAGGCCCTGCGCCGGGTCGTACATCCGCCCCAGCGGTACGGTGAGCTGCCCGTTCGGCGGCCAGTCGGGCGCGCAGAGACCGCGGTCGGGGCCGGGTACGAGCGCCGGCAGCAGCTCCCCCAGGGAGAGGCTGTCACCCACGAAGGGATCGCTCTCCGCGGTCCGCCCCCGGTGCCACAACGCGGCGGTCGCGAGGGGGATGTTGCCCTGGACGCCGGAGCGGAACTCGGTCGGTGTCTGCGGGGCCCCGCTCTCCCTGACGTGCCGCTCGACGTGCTGGAACAGCTCGTGCGCGGTGATCACACCGTCGTTGTCGAGGTCCGCGCGCCCGGTGCTCAGGCCGTCGATGATCGCCTCGGTGAACACGGAGTGGAAGACGCCCGACCGGCTCTTCACCGTCTCGCCCTCGAAGGCGAACTCCAGGACGTCCGAGGCGGTCATGACATACGTGCCCTTCCCCGCCGCCTGCACCGACAGTTCCCCGTCGTCGGGCGCGAAGGGCGCCATGCCCTGGACGTACGCCCCTCCGAAGCAGCAGTCGAGCAGCAGCACCTTGGACCGGGCGCGGCAGCGGCTCATCTGCTCCTCGACGAAGCGCGCGGAGATCGCGGTCGACTCGGGCAGGTCGCGTTTGGTGCGCAGCGTCGTGAAGAAGAGGCGTCCGTGCTTGTCCCGGATGCCGTGGCAGGACACGTACAGCAGCAGGGTGTCGTTCGGCGCGAGGTCGCGGAGCGTGCGCTCGATGTGCTCCTCGATCTCCGCCTTCGAGTCGTTGACCAGCGGGATGACCCGGTCGAAGTAGCCGATCGCCGGGTCCTCCAGCAGCGCGCCCAGGCGGCGGGCGTCGGCGGCGGGCGAGCGCAGGCGGCGCAGTCCGGAGTCGATGTAGTCCGTGGTGGCGATGAGCAGGGCGACGCGGCTCACGGTCTCTTCCCGGGCCTACGGCTGCGGGTCGCTGCCGGACCGCCGCTGGAGCCACGCCTCGATCAGCGCCTTCTGGTCACCGCTCGACACGCCTTCGACGATCAGCGAGTCGTCGCCCACGGTGAGTTCCACCCGGCGCGCCTGTGCCCGCTGCCGCCACTCGCTCACCAGGCTGACCAGCGTGTTCAGCGCCGCCCGCGAGAACGCGCCGGTGATGAGCAGGGCGCCGAGCGTCGTGACCGTACCGCCCTTGGAACCGGCCGGGGCCGCTCCGCCCGCCGGCCGCTCGACGGACTCGGCCGCGTCGAGCAGCAGCAGCTCTTCCTGGAGGTCCCGGGTCAGGGCGTCGGTCTCTTCGGCGTCGCCGCCCGCCGCCTCGACGGCGACGGCGATCCGCATGGGTGGCATGGAATGGTTCCCCCGTTGCTCTCCGGTCTGTCAGAGCCCCAGCTTGGCACAGAACAGCTGTTTCCAGCAGGCCCGTTGGCCACAAGGGGAGGACCGGCTGGAGGACCGGTCAGAAGACCGACTCCGCCTCGCGCATCCGGTTCTCCGGGACCCGCTTCAGCTGCGTCACGGCCTCCGCCAGCGGAACCATCTCCACCGCAGTCCCGCGCAGCGCCGTCATCCGGCCGAACTCACCCCGGTGCACCGCCTCCACCGCGTGCCACCCGAAGCGGGTGGCGAGCACCCGGTCGTACGCCGTCGGCGTGCCGCCCCGCTGGACGTGGCCCAGGATCACCGGGCGGGCCTCCTTGCCGAGGCGGTGTTCCAGCTCGGCGGCCAGGCGGTTGCCGATGCCCTGGAAGCGCTCGTGGCCGAACTGGTCGATCTCGCCCTTGCCGTACTCCATCGAGCCCTCGGCCGGGTGCGCGCCCTCCGCGACGCAGATGACCGCGAACTTCTTCCCCCGGGAGAACCGCGCCTCGACCATCTTCACGAGGCTGTCCACCTCGAAGGGCCGTTCCGGCAGGCAGATCCCGTGCGCGCCGCCCGCCATGCCGGACTCCAGCGCGATCCACCCCGCGTGGCGGCCCATGACCTCCACGACCATGACGCGCTGGTGGGACTCCGCCGTGGTCTTGAGGCGGTCGATCGCCTCGGTCGCGACCATGACGGCCGTGTCGAAGCCGAACGTACGGTCCGTCGAGTAGATGTCGTTGTCGATCGTCTTGGGGACGCCGACGACGGCCATCCCCGCGTCCGACAGCAGCCGCGCCGCGGTGAGCGTGCCCTCGCCGCCGATCGGGATGAGCGCGTCGATGTCGTACCGGCGGGCCAACTCGGCGCAGTTCTCGGCCGCTTCGCGCAGCCGGTCGCGCTCCAGGCGGGCCGAGCCGAGGATGGTGCCGCCCCGCGCGAGGATGCCGCTGACCGCGTTCAGGTCCAGCGGGCGGTAGTAGCCGTCGAGGAGTCCCTTGAAGCCGTCCTCGAAGCCGATGACTTCGTCGCCGTACCCGGTCATGGCCCGGTGGACGACCGACCGGATCACAGCGTTCAGGCCGGGGCAGTCGCCGCCCGCGGTGAGAATTCCGATACGCATCGTGCCGTGTCTCCCGCTCGCTAGTGCCGTGCTTTCCGGGGGGCGGGCCCTCCGCACCCCACGCATGAGCCGCTTCCGATCCTCCCACGCGGGGCGGCGAAGGCACGCATCCGGCCGCCCCACGTCCGGGGGACGGGACCAACGGCTCCTAGCCGTATCCAGAGGTATTGTCAAGAGGGAATTGCCGCCTCAAGGCATCCCCAGCGAGAGGCATCCTCACCGAGGAGACATCCCCACCGGGAAGACATCCCCACCGGGAAGACATCCTCACCGGGACCGACAGGACAGGAGAGCACGCGTGACGCGCAGCGTGTACGTGACCGGCATCGATCGCGGGGACGGCCGGCAGGTCGTCGAGCTGGGGGTCATGGAGCTGCTGACCCGCCAGGTGGACCGCGTGGGCGTCTTCCGCCCGCTGGTGCACGACGGCCCTGACCGGCTCTTCGAGCTGCTCCGCACCCGCTACCGGCTGGCACAGGAACCCTCCGCGGTGTACGGGCTCGACTACCACGAGGCGACCGCGCTCCAGGCGGAGCACGGCACGGACGAGCTGGTGTCGCGCCTGGTGGACCGCTTCCACCGGGTGGCGCGGGAGTACGAGGTCGTCCTCGTCCTCGGCACCGACTTCGCCGCCACCCAGCTCCCCGACGAGCTGTCGCTCAACGCCCGGCTGGCGAACGAGTTCGGCGCGTCGGTGATAGCGGTGGTCGGGGGCAAGGACCAGTCCGCGGAGTCCGTACGGTCGGAGGCCCGCAACGCCCACCGCGCGTACGAGGCCCTCGGCTGCGACGTCCTGAGCGTCGTGGTCAACCGGGTCGCCGCCGAGGACCGGACGGCCATCGCCGAGGGGCTCGTGTCGCAGCTCCCGGTGCCCTGCTACGTCCTGCCCGACCAGCCCGCCCTCGCCGCGCCGACGGTCGCGCAGATCACCCAGGCCCTCGGCGGCGAGGTGCTGCTCGGCGACGACGCCGGCCTGGCGAGGGACGCGCTGGACTTCGTGTTCGGCGGGGCGATGCTGCCGAACTTCCTGGGCGCGCTCACCCCGGGCTGCATGGTGGTCACCCCCGGCGACCGCGCCGATCTGGTGGTGGGCGCGCTCGCCGCGCACTCGGCGGGCACCCCGCCGATCGCGGGGGTCCTGCTGACACTGGACGAGCGGCCTGCGGAGCTGATCCTGACGCTGGCCTCGCGGCTGGCGCCGGGCACGCCGGTGATCTCGGTGGCCGGCGGGTCGTTCCCGACGGCGACCGAGCTGTTCGGCCTGGAGGGGAAGTTGAGCGCGGCGACCCCGCGCAAGGCCGAGACCGCGCTCGGGCTCTTCGAGCGCCACGTGGACACGGCGGACCTGCTGGAGCGGATGTCGGTGGCCCGCAGCGGCCGGATCACCCCGATGATGTTCGAGCACGAACTGCTGGAGCAGGCCCGCTCGCACCGCCGCCGCGTCGTCCTGCCCGAGGGCTCCGAGGAGCGGGTGCTGCGGGCGGCGGACGTCCTGCTGCGCAGGGACGTCTGCGACCTGACACTGCTCGGCGACCCGGACGTCATCCGCAAGAGGGCCGCCGACCTGGGCATCGATCTGAGCGCCCCGGCCACGCAGTTGATCGATCCGACCGCCTCCGACCTGCGCCGGCGCTTCGCCGAGCGGTACGCCGACCTGCGCTCCCACAAGGGCGTCACGGTGGAGCTGGCGTACGACGTGGTCGCGGACGTGAACTACTTCGGCACGCTGATGGTGGAGGAGGGCCTTGCCGACGGCATGGTGTCGGGCTGCGTCCACTCGACGGCGGCGACGATCCGCCCGGCCTTCGAGATCATCAAGACCAAGGAGACCGCCTCGATCGTCTCGTCGGTCTTCTTCATGTGCCTCGCCGACAAGGTGCTGGTGTACGGCGACTGCGCGGTGAACCCGGACCCGGACGCGGAGCAGCTCGCGGACATCGCGGTCCAGGCGGCGGCCACGGCCGCCCGCTTCGGGGTCGAGCCGCGCATCGCGATGCTCTCGTACTCCACCGGCACGTCCGGTTCCGGCGCGGACGTCGAGAAGGTGCGGGAGGCGACGAAGCTGGTACGGGCGGCCCGCCCCGAGCTGCGGATCGAGGGCCCGATCCAGTACGACGCGGCCGTCGAGCCGTCCGTCGCGGCGACCAAGATGCCGGGCTCGGACGTGGCCGGGCAGGCGACCGTTTTCATCTTTCCTGATCTCAACACCGGGAACAACACCTACAAGGCCGTGCAGCGCTCGGCCGGCGCCGTGGCGGTGGGCCCGGTCCTCCAAGGGCTGCGCAAGCCCGTCAACGACCTGTCGCGGGGCGCGCTCGTGCAGGACATCGTCAACACGGTCGCGATCACGGCGATCCAGGCTCAGGACGGAACGGCATGACGGACTCTCCGACCGACTCTCCCACCCGGGTACTCGTCCTCAACTCCGGTTCCTCGTCGCTGAAGTACCAACTCCTGGACATGGCGGACGCGAGCCGCCTCGCGGTCGGCCTCGTGGAGCGCATCGGCGAGAAGGACCCGAGGCTCGTCCACACCCCCCGTACAGGAGAGAAGCGCGAGCGCAGGGGCGGTTTCGCCGACCACACGGCCGCGCTCAAGGCGGTCGGCGAGGAGCTGGCCGAGGACGGCCTCGGCCTCGACTCCCCCGCGCTGGCGGCCTTCGGCCACCGGGTCGTGCACGGCGGCCCGCGCTTCGGCGAACCGGTCCTGGTGGACGACGACGTACTGGCCGAGATCGAGCGGCTGGTGCCGCTGGCGCCGCTGCACAACCCGGCGAACCTCACCGGCATCCGTACCGCGAGGAAGCTGCGCCCGGACCTCCCGCAGGTCGCCGTCTTCGACACCGCCTTCCATCAGACGATGCCGGAGTACGCCGCCCGCTACGCCATCGACGTCGAGACGGCGGACACGTATCTCATCCGCAGGTACGGCTTCCACGGGACCTCGCACGCCTACGTCTCGCGTAAAACCGCCTCGCTGCTCGGCAAGGACCCGGCGGACGTGAACGTGATCGTCCTGCATCTGGGCAACGGCGCGTCCGCGTCGGCGGTCCGGGGCGGGCGGTGTGTGGACACCTCGATGGGAATGACCCCTCTGGAGGGGCTGGTGATGGGCACCCGATCCGGTGACATCGATCCGGCCGTCCCCCTCCATCTCCAGCGGGTGGCCGGGATGTCCGCCGACGGGACCGATGAACTTCTCAACAAGAGAAGTGGTCTGACCGGCCTCTGCGGGGACAACGACATGCGCGAGATCCTGCGCCGCTCCGACGCGGGTGACCAGCGCGCCCGGCTGGCCTTCGACGTCTACATCCACCGGTTGAAGAAGTACATCGGCGCGTACACCGCCGTGCTCGGCCGGGTGGACGCGGTGGCTTTCACGGCGGGTGTCGGGGAGAACGCGGCGGCGGTCCGCGAGGCCGCCGTCGCAGGTCTGGAGCCCATGGGTCTCACGGTGGACCCGGAACGCAATACCGTACGTTCCGACGAGCCGCGGATCATCTCGCAGGACGGTGCGCGGGTCGTGGTGGCCGTCGTCCCGACCGACGAGGAGCTGGAAATCGCGCAGCGGACTTTCGCGCTGGTCGGCACGGAGAACGTACGAAAGGACGAGATGCGAACGCCTCTCTCCTGAGCGGCAGTCCGCCCATTTGTACTTTCCACCAGACGGAATATTCCGCGCCGAAACAAACCGATAGGATCCGCCTCATGCGCCGTTCCAAAATCGTCTGCACACTGGGCCCCGCCGTCGACTCGTACGAGCAACTGAAGTCGCTCATCGAGGCCGGAATGAATGTGGCCCGCCTGAATATGAGCCACGGAAGTCACGCCGAGCACGAGGAGCGGTACCACCGCGTCCGTCAGGCCGCCGCCGACACCGGTCGCGCCGTCGGCGTGATGGTGGACCTCCAGGGCCCCAAGATCCGTCTGGAGACCTTCGCCGAGGGTCCGGTCGAGCTGGTCCGGGGGGACGAGTTCACCATCACGACGGAGGACGTCCCGGGTGACAAGTCCATCTGCGGCACCACCTACAAGGGTCTGCCCGGGGACGTCTCCAAGGGCGACCAGATCCTGATCAACGACGGCAACGTCGAGCTGCGGGTCGTCGAGGTCGAGGGCGCCCGGGTCAAGACCATCGTCATCGAGGGCGGGGTGATCTCCGACCACAAGGGCATCAACCTGCCCGGCGCGGCGGTGAACGTGACCGCGATGTCGGAGAAGGACGTCGAGGACCTGCGCTTCGCGCTGCGGATGGGCTGCGACATGATCGCGCTCTCGTTCGTGCGCGACGGTGACGACATCCTGGACGCGCACAAGATCATGGACGAGGAGGGCCGCCGGGTCCCCGTCATCGCCAAGGTCGAGAAGCCGCAGGCCGTCGAGAACATGGCGAGCGTCGTCGCGGCGTTCGACAGCATCATGGTGGCCCGCGGTGACCTGGCCGTCGAGTATCCGCTCGAAAAGGTCCCGATGGTCCAGAAGCGGCTCATCGAGATGTGCCGCCGCAACGCCAAGCCGGTGATCGTGGCGACCCAGATGATGGAGTCGATGATCACCAACTCCCGCCCCACCCGCGCCGAGGCGTCCGACGTCGCGAACGCGATCCTGGACGGCGCGGACGCGGTCATGCTCTCCGCCGAGTCCTCGGTGGGCGCGTACCCGGTCGAGACGGTCAAGACGATGTCGAAGATCGTGGTCGCCGCCGAGGAGGAGCTGCTCTCCAAGGGCCTCCAGCCGCTGAACCCGGGCAGGAAGCCCCGTACGCAGGGCGGTTCGGTCGCCCGCGCCGCCTGTGAGATCGCCGACTTCCTGAGCGCGAAGACGCTGGTCGCCTTCACCCAGTCCGGCGACACGGCCCGCCGCCTCTCCCGCTACCGCGCCGCGCAGCCGATCCTCGCCTTCACCACGGACGAGTCGACGCGCAACCAGCTCTCGCTGAGCTGGGGCGTCGAGTCCTTCATCGTGCCGTGGGTCAACAGCACGGACGAGATGGTCGACCTGGTGGACGTCGAGCTGATGAAGCTCAAGCGCTACAACGACGGCGACATCATGATCATCACCGCCGGTTCGCCTCCGGGGATCCCGGGCACGACGAACATGGTCCGGGTGCACCACCTGGGCGGCCAGGGCCGCGACTGATCGCGGGTGATCGCTGCTTGTACGGCGGTGGGCCGCATCCCGGATCGGGGTGCGGCCCATTGCCGTACGGGGTGCTCGGTCGCGGTGCCCGCGGTCTTCGCGTGTTCGTTGTGTTCGTACGGTCAGTCCGTGACGTAGTTCTTGAGGTCCGGGATCGTCAGCGTGCCGCCGAACTGGCCCGCCTGGAGGACGGTGACGTCCGTGAAGAACGCGAACGGGATGTTCAGCGGCGGCGGGGTCGCCGGGCTGAAGGTGATCGGGATCAGACCGAAGAGGTTGCCCTTCAACTGTTCCGTGTACATGGTCACCTCGGCGCCCCGGATGGTCGACGTGGTGCCCGGTCCGCCCGTCGTGTGACCCAGCCCCCCGTCCGGGTGGATCCATGTCTGGTGCAGATCCTTGATGTCCAGGGACGAGGCCGTGAACTTGAGCACCTTCTTGATCTCACCGCTCCCGGTCTCCACCTCCACGATGCCCTGGTAGTCGAGACCGTTCAGGGTCAGCAGTGAACTCTTGAGCGTCCAGGGGTCGTTGGCCAGCCGGGGAACGCCCGCGTCCAGCTTCGCGTTCGCCAGGGCCTCGGGGTCCGCGGTCGGGCACGGGAACGGCTCCTTGCCGTCCGCGTCCTCCGGGATCTCCTCGTCCGCGCGGGCGTCGAGCCCCTTCGCGTCCTCGCCCAGCTCCTCCACCGTGGCGCCGGCCTGGTCGGCGGCGTCCCTGATGGCGTCCTCGGCGGCCTTGGCGGCGCCGGTGGCCTGCCCGGTCGGGTGCTCGGTGGGCCGGTCCGGCTTCGGCGTGGACGTCGGCTTGTCGCTGGACGACCGCGTCTCCGACGGGGACGGTACGGGCTGCTCCGGGGCGGCCGTCGCCGTGTGGTCCGGCTCCGGCGGGGGTGTCGTCTTCTTGCCCCCGCCGCCGAGCAGGTCGCCCAGCGCGTCGCCGAGGCCCAGCGGGTCCAGCGGGTTCCTGGTCTTCGTCGGCTGCGGGGCGGGCGGGGTGGTGTCCCCGGGCTGCGGATCGCCCTGCGGCGGGTCCGGGGGCTGCGGCGCGGGGGTCGACGTCGCGGACGGCTGCGGCTCGGGGGCCGTACCGCTGTCGGACGGTGCCGGCGCCGACGGGTCCGAGGGGTCGGACGGATCGGACGGGTCGGCGGAGTCCGACGCGGAGGGCGACGGCGAGGCCGATCCGCTGGGCGACTCCGAGGGGTCGGGGTCGTCGGAACGGGTCACGCACGGCCCCGGCAGGAAGGGGATGTCCTGACTGTCACTGGCCAGCGCGAGCCGGGGGGTGAGCCCCATGCCCACGAAGACGGCGGTCGGCATCGCGGCCAGGGCCATCGCCTTGCCGGCGGGTATCTGGAGCTTGTTCAGGAGGGACTTCTTGGGCGCCGCGTGCCGCGGCCCCCTCCGCACCGGGGGGTCGTCGTCCCCGGCCGCGGTCCACTGCGCGTGGTCACCCCGCACTGTTCCTCCCGCCATTGGCCTCGGCAGTCGTTTCCGTCACGTTCGGTTCCGCCCCTTCGCGCGGGGCGGGGAGGAGGGGGTCACCACCGGGGCGGTGGGGCTCCGAGGTCCACTCGTCGTGCGCCGAGGTGCTGTTGTACGGCTCGGCCAACTCGTCGTAGTGCTCGTCTTCTTCCGGCTCCTCGGGCACGGGGTGCTTCACAGGCACCCAGGCGAGCGCGAGCCCGCCGCCCACCAGCGCGGAGAGGTAACCGAGCAGGAAGCCGCCGAAGTTGGAGATGGGGATCGAGACCAGGGCCAGCAGGATCGCGGCCACGCCGGAGAACACCCGGACGAGGCTGTGGTACCACATCGTCAGACCCAGGGTGACCAGCAGGACACCGATGATCAGCGAACCCGCCCCGGCCGTGGTGGACATGGCCAGCGTGAGGTTGCCGAGCTTGAGATTCCCGTACGGGAAGTAGGCGATCGGGATTCCGCCGAGGAGGGTGAACAGGCCGGCCCAGAAGGGGCGGCTACCACGCCAGGCTCGGAACCGAAGCCGCCAGTAGGTGAATCCGCGGGACTCTGTGGACTCGGCCTTCATGGATACAGCTCCCTGGGAGGGTGTCACGTGGAGAGGAGGGTCCGAGCGAGCCGAACGACCCGGCGAGCGCCGCGATGGTCCGACCCGCTCGGGGCGGACGCCTAGGGAGCGTCCGTGAAGCACTCGTCGGTGCCGCGACTGAGCCGCAGGCTCAGGTTCGGCAGGGTGAAGGAGCCGGCCGTGGTGGCCCACGCCGTCTGCCTCACTCCGGTCAGCGTTGCCGTCTTCGCCTGCTGGCCGAAGCCGTAGGGGGCGCCCGGCGAGGATTCCTTCTCGTCGGCCCTCCTGCCGGGCGACTGGAGATCCTTGGCCGGCAGCCCGATCTCCATGGTGTCGAACACGGCGTTGTCGACATCCAGTGACGCGACGTCGAGGTACAGGTTGTCCGCGAGAACCTTCTTCTCGCCGAAGCCCGCCTTCAACCTCAGGGTGATCGTGCCCAGGAGCGGCACGTCCGGCGTCACCACAGACTGGCACATGTCGGTGATCGTGGCCGACTTGAAGCCCGAGACGACGACGGCCTGGTTGCCCTTCGGACCGGGGGCGACACCGCCGTACTGCACCATGTTCTGGCCGACCAGTTCGGAGGCCTTCACTTTGAAACTCTGCCCCGACACACTGAACGACGCGGCGAGCGCGCCCTGTGCGAGAGCGACACCGATCGCGGCCGTGGCGGCCACACTCGGCACCATGACGACGGCGAACCGCCGCCATCTGGTCCCGCCACGAACTTGGGCTGGGGACTCCATGTATTTCCTCCTTCTCGGACGTACATCTCCGGATCGGGTCTGGCCCGTCCTGGGATGGGAGAAGTGCTACGTCCTCGGGAAGGGGAGCGCCCGGATCGGGTGCGCAAACCGCACCGTGCGTGCGTGCGGCCGCGTCCGATTCTCCGGCGATCACCCCCGAGCGACAACCACTGGCCACGCCTTCGCGCAACCTCTGGACAGGCCCTGCCCGTGAGCAGGAACCCCCCTGTCCGGGCCGGCGGCGGTGCCGCCGGTCCACTCGGCGGGGAACCCTCGACCGGCGGGCGCGGCTGGCTGCCGTGCCGGTGCGGTATTGGACCGAGCGTCGCCGATCGTCGTGCATTCACGAGCTCTACACAAGGGGGCTCGTTACTGGCTAGTAACGGCAAGATAACCGGCCCGCCACCCACCGCCGCCGGCCCACCACTCAGGGTGCCGCGAACGGGGCCGACAGAAGGGGGGATGGGGGCCAAAAACCGGACAGAGCAAGCCGGTTGATTTACTGGCAGTAACAGCAGCCGCGTTCCCCAAGTTTTAGCAAAACGCGACTGCTGTACGTGTGAATTGGCCGAATGCGGAATGCCGGGCGCCGGAAAGGGCGCCCGCCCAGGATCCCGTACGGAATCCCGCGCCGTCAGAACAGCACCCTCGCCAGCGCCTGCCGCGCCGCCGTCACCCGCGGATCGTCCCCGCCGATGACCTCGAACAGCTCCAACAGCCGTACGCGCGCCGCGTCCCGGTCGTCGCCCGCCGTCCGCCGGACCGTCTCGACCAGCCGGGAGAACGCGTCCTCCACATGCCCGCCCACCAGGTCCAGGTCGGCCGCGGCGATCTGCGCCCGGACGTCCGCCGGCTTGGCCGCCGCGTCCTCGCGCACCCGCTGCGGGTCCATGTCCCGGACGCGCGAGAGCAGTTCGGCCTGGGCCAGGCCCAGCTTGGCCTCGGTGTTGCCGGGGTCGTCGGCGAGGACGTTGCGGTACGCCTGCGCCGCTCCGCCGAAGTCGTTCGCGTCCAGGGCCCGCACGGCGGCTTCGAGCAGGGCGTCGTACGGTCCGGCCGGTACGGCGTCCTCCGGTTCCGCCGCCCGCGCGCCCTCCGCGTCCGCGTCGACGGCGATCCCGGTCAGGCCGAAGCGCTCCTCGCCGACCTGGATCAGCTGGTCGAGCGTGGCGCGGATCTGGGCCTCGGGGGCCGCGCCCTGGAAGAGGGGCAGCGCCTGCCCGGCGACCACCGCGAAGACCGCGGGGATGCCCTGGATCCCGAACTGCTGCATCAGCATCTGGTTGGCGTCGACATCGATCTTCGCCAGGACGAAACGGCCGTTGTATTCGTGCGCGAGGCGCTCCAGCACCGGGCTGAGCTGTTTGCACGGCTCGCACCACTCGGCCCAGAAGTCGATGACGACCGGGACCTCGGAGGAGCGCTGGAGGACATCGCGTTCAAAGCCGGCCTCGTCGACGTCGATCACCAGGCTGGAGGGGGGTACGGCGGCGGTCCCGCCGTGGCGGGCGGCCTCGGCGCGTGCCTGCTCCGCCTTCGCCTTGGCCTCACCGGCCGCCTTCACCGCGGCGAGGTCGACAACGCCGCTCATGGACATGTTCCTAGGCTGCATGAGTACATCCTCCCCCCTCCGGGCGCGCCAGGGAAAAGCGGCGTGTACACCCATTCCTCCCCACGACTGTCGCGAGGGCCGAACGGCGGTACGGCACCGCTTCCGGCGGCCGTACCAGGGGGCGCGTCAACGGCCGCAGCGCGCCTCCGCCGACGTCGCCGGCACCAGCCGTACCTTCTCCGCCGGGACCTTGAGCGGTCCGCCGGAACGCCGGTCCCACAGCACGGCGTTGCCGCCCGCGACCCCGAAGGCCAGGTAGGGCCGGGCGGGGTCGAGCCGGGGCCCCTCGCCCGAGAGGGAGGCGAGCGGGACGGTCGGTTCGACGCAGGTCCACGCGGGCTCGACGCCGAAGTAGTGGGGGGCCTCCCGCCCCTGCCGGGCGGCCTTCTCCGTCCGCGAGGCCGCGGTCTCGGCCGAATCCAGGGCGAAGCTGCCGCCCGCCACCAGGAACGCCACCAGGATCGTGACGTACATCAGCCCGCTGAAGCGCTCGCCCGGCACCACGTAGTGGTAGTGCTTGGCGAGACCCCACACGGCGGGCACCAGCAGGACCGGCAGCAGGAGCGCGACGAGTTTGAGCGCCGAGAGGAACTGCCAGGCCGGAGGAACGTCGAGATCGTCCGGTGTCAGCGAGAGGGCATCCGCGTAGAGGGCGTGCAGGACGGACCCGGCCCCCGCGAAACTGGAGATCAGCAGCGTGGCGGCGAGGGGAACGGCCCAGGTGGCCCACTCGCCCCAGGTCCACTGCCGCACCAGCAGCCCCAGCCCGGTCACGAGGGTCAGCCCGTAGAGCAGCCGGAGCCCGTCCGCCCCGGACATACCTGGGTCCCTCAGGGTGACGCCGAGTACCGTCGTGACGGCCCCGCCCGCGATCGCCGTGTTCGACAGGCGACGGCCCCGGTCGGAGGTCCCTCCGGCCAACAGCGCGACACACCCCGCGACCAGCGCCACCCCTGCCCAGAAGTAGCGGAGCACACCGGCCTGTTCCGCCGCGATGGCCGCGCTCCCCGACAGGACCAGAGTACCGATCGCGAACGTGGCCATCCGGCGGTCGAACTGCCTCTCCCGCCGTAACCGCGCCGGGCGTTTCCAGCGCCCGTCCATCGGCCGTACGGCGACCGCCCGCCGCGCCCCGCCGTCCAGGCCCGCACGGGCCAGCCGGAGCGCCTCCCCGGGCCCTCCCGCCGTCACCTGTGTCCCCGCGTCGAAGACTCCCGCCCGTGCCAGCCGCCGGGCCACCCGGGACAGCGGTCCCGTCCGGTGGGCCGTCGAATGGGCCAGCCACTCCGACAGCACCTCGCTGTCGCGGTCCAGCCGGTCCGCCCGCCGTACGTACATCTCCAGCTGCGCCGTCCGCGCCGCGTTCCGCACCTGCCAGGTCGCGCCCCGCTCGGCCCGGCGGGACGCCCCGTACAGCCGGATCTCGACGCGGTACACCCGCGCCGCCGGATCGGCGGTCAGGATGCCCGCCGACTCCCCCTGCCCGCGCGGCTCGTGGCCGACGACCGGCCAGCCGTGCGCCTCGAAGACCCGCTCGGCCTCCGTCCAGTCCCGGGATCCGCCGCGTACCTCTATCAGTGCCAGCACCCGCTGGTCGTACCTGACCCTCGCCGCCATGCGCCGTCGCCCTCCCCCCGTCGAGGGTCGCCGACCCTATCGCGCGAGACGGCCCAGCAGCGAGGAGGCGGCCGCGACGCCCAGGGCGGCGGCGAACGCCAACACCCCGAAGTCCAGCAGCAGATGGTGGGACGACGTGCCGAGCAACAGTCCTCTCAGGGCGTCGACCTGGTAGCTCAGCGGGTTGATCCGGCTGATCACCTGGAGCCAGCCGGGCATGATCGCCACCGGGTACAGGGCGTTGGAGGCGAAGAACAGCGGCATCGTGATGGCCTGGCCGACGCCCATCAGCCGGTCGCGGGTCAGCACGATCCCCGCGATCGTCATCGACAGGCAGGCGAAGAAGGCCGAGCCGAGGATCACCACCACCGCCACCCCGAGCAGCCGCAGCGGGTTCCACGTCAGGCCGACGCCGAGCGCCGCCGCGATGACGATCACCACGACCGCCTGGATCAGCGCCTTCACCCCGGCGGCGAACGCCTTGCCGGTGATCAGGGCGGATCTGGGGGTGGGGGTGACGAGCAGTTTGGTGAGGACACCTGCGTCCCGCTCCCAGATGATCATGATCCCGTAGAAGATCGCGATGAACATCGCGGACTGGGCGATGATGCCGGGCGCCAGGAAGTCCAGGTAGGGCGTGTTGCCCGTCGGGATCGCGTGGATACGGGTGAACGTCTCGCCGAAGATCAGCAGCCACAGCGCGGGCTGGACCGCGCGTGTGTACAGCTCGGTCCGGTCGTGGCGGAGCTTCTGGAGTTCCACCGCGCACATCGCGGCGACCCGGGCGAGCAGGACCCGCCAGCCGGTGCGGGGGCGCGGCGGGACGAGGAGCAGGTTGAGCTTGCTGAGGTCGGGCTTGCTGCCGGGGGCCGGGGCGCTGTCCGGACCGCTGCCCGGACCGCCGTTCGCGCCGCCGCCCCGGCCGTCGGCCGACGCGCCGTCAGCCGACTCGGGAGGCGGTGCGCCGGGTCGTACGGACATCACGGAAGTCCCCTCCCTCCTCGTCCAGGCCGCTGCCCGCCACGTCGCGGAAGACGTCCTCCAGGGTCGGGAGCGGGTCCTTCCGGGTGGCGGTGCCGGCGGCCACGCGCCGGTCGCGCAGTTCGCCGCGCAGCTCGCCGGGGGTGCCGAGGCCCCGGATCCGACCGTGGTGCATCAGGGCGATCCGGTCGCAGTACTGCTCGGCCTCGTCCATGTAGTGCGTGGTGACAAGAACGGTCATGCCGGTCGCCTTCCGTACGGCGTTGATGTGCTCCCACACGCTGGTACGGGCGATCGGGTCCAGCCCGATCGTCGGCTCGTCCAGCATCAGCAGGCGGGGTGCGCTGACGAGTGCCTGGGCCAGTTCGAGACGGCGGATCATGCCGCCGGAGTACGTCTTGGCCATCCGGTCCGCCGCGTCGGTGAGGTCGACGGCCGCGAGGGCCTGCGCGACCCGTTCTGCCCGCTCCCGGCGGGGGACGTCGAAGACCCGGGCGAACAGGGTGACGTTCTCCCGGCCGGTCAGGGTCGCGTCGGCGGAGAGCTGCTGGGGTACGTAGCCGAGCAGGCGGCGTACCGCCATGCGCTCCTTCGCCGCGTCGTGGCCGAAGACCCGGACCATGCCGGCGGGGACGGGGAGGAGGGTGGTGACGCAGCGGATCGCGGTGGTCTTGCCCGCGCCGTTCGGGCCGAGCAGCCCGAAGACCTCGCCGGCGCCGACCGACAGGTCCAGGTTGTCGACGGCCTTCGTGTCGTTGAAGGCGTAGTCGAGCCCGGTGCAGGTGACGGCGTCGTTCCTCTCGTCTGTTCTCCGCTCGTTGGTCATGCGCGCTCCCCCTCTCCGTACTCGTCGTGCAGGTTCCGGGCGAGTCTGTTCAGTGCGGGGACGGCGGCCGCGAGGGCCGCCCTGTCCTCCACGGTCAGGCGCGCCAGCTGTTCCCGCATCAGCGCGCCCCGCCGCGACGCCCAGGCGGCGAGCCGTTCCGTGGCCTCGGGGGTGGGCAGCAAGACGGCGGAGCGCCGGTCGTCCGGGTCGGTCTCGCGGCGCAGGTATCCCGCCCCGCTGAGCTGGTTGACCAGGGTCGATACGGAGTTGTTGGCGAGGTGCAGCTCCCGGGCGGCGGCCGACACCCCGATGCCGGGGCGGGCCGCGACCAGGCGCAGCAGCTCGATCTGCGCGCCGCGCATCGGCGAGACGTCCAGCTCGCGTCGCAGCCGCCGCCGGACGAGCCGCTGGACGCCGGCGAGCGCGTCCGCGAGGGCGTCGGCGTGGTCGGTGCCCTCACCGGTTTGAGACATCTCGGTGGTCATACCACCGATTTTAGCTCTTACGCAGAGCTAAATGCCAAAGAGCATCCCCCGGACCCGTACAGCCGGTCCGGGGGAAGAGAGCCCGCGTCGCCGGAACCCCGGCTCAGAAGCCGGGCGGTTCCGTGTACGTGCCCCACTCGTCCCGCAGGACCCCGCAGATCTCGCCGAGCGTCGCCTCCGCCCGTACGGCCTCCAACATCGGCGCGATCATGTTCGAGCCGTCCCGCGCGGCCGCCAGCATGGCCTCCAGGGCGGCGGTGACCCGCGCGTCGTCCCGCGCGGCCCGGCGCTCGCCGAGGACCTTGACCTGGTCCCGCTCGACCTCGTGGCTGACCCGCAGGATCTCCAGGTCACCGGTGACCGACCCGTGGAGCACGTTGACGCCGACGACCCGCTTCTCGCCCTTCTCCAGGGACCGCTGGTACTGGAACGCCGACTCGGCGATCTCGCCCGTGAACCACCCGTCCTCTATGCCCCGCAGAATTCCCGAGGTCATGGGGCCGATCGGGTGCTGCCCGTCCGGGTGGGCCCGCAGCCCGCGCTCCTTGATCTGCTCGAAGATCTTCTCGGCCTCGGCCTCGATCCGGTCGGTCAGCTGCTCCACGAACCAGGAGCCGCCGAGCGGGTCCGCCACGTTGGCGACGCCGGTCTCCTCCATGAGCACCTGCTGCGTCCGCAGGGCGATCTCGGCGGCCTGTTCGCTGGGCAGGGCGAGGGTCTCGTCGAGCGCGTTCGTGTGGAGGGAGTTGGTGCCGCCCAGAATGGCCGAAAGGGCCTCCACCGCCGTCCGTACGACGTTGTTGTACGGCTGCTGCGCGGTGAGCGAGACCCCGGCCGTCTGGGTGTGGAAGCGGAGCCACTGCGCCTTGTCCGTCCTGGCGCCGTACTCCTCCTTCATCCAGCGCGCCCAGATCCGCCGGGCCGCGCGGAACTTCGCGATCTCCTCGAAGAAGTCGAGGTGCGCGTCGAAGAAGAACGACAGCCCGGGCGCGAAGGCGTCCACGTCCAGGCCCCGGCTCAGGCCCAGCTCCACGTACCCGAAGCCGTCGGCCAGCGTGTACGCCAGCTCCTGCGCGGCCGTCGCCCCCGCCTCGCGGATGTGGTAGCCGGAGACCGAGAGCGGCTTGTACGCGGGGATGGAGCTCGCGCAGTGCTCCATGAGGTCGCCGATCAGGCGCAGGTGCGGCTCGGGCTGGAAGAGCCACTCCTTCTGCGCGATGTACTCCTTGAAGATGTCGGTCTGGAGCGTGCCGTTCAGGACGGCCGGGTCGACGCCCTGGCGCTCCGCCGCGACGAGGTACATGCAGAAGACGGGGACGGCCGGGCCGCTGATCGTCATCGACGTCGTGACGTCGCCGAGCGGGATGTCCCCGAAGAGGATCTCCATGTCGGCGGCGGAGTCGATGGCCACGCCGCAGTGGCCGACCTCGCCCAGGGCACGCGGGTCGTCGGAGTCGCGCCCCATCAGGGTCGGCATGTCGAAGGCCACGGAGAGCCCGCCGCCGCCGTTGGCGAGGATGGTCTTGTAGCGCTCGTTCGTCTGGAGGGCGTTCCCGAAGCCGGCGAACTGGCGGATGGTCCAGGTCCGGCCCCGGTACCCGGTGGGGTGCAGCCCGCGCGTGAACGGGTACTCCCCCGGCCATCCGATCCGCTCGAAGCCCTCGTACGTGTCCCCGGGCCGGGGCCCGTACACCGGCTCCACCACGTCCCCGGACAGCGTGGTGAAGTCCGCGTCCCGCTTGCGTGCCTTGTCGTACCGTTCCTGCCAGCGACGGCGGCCTTCTTCGACGGCGTGAGCGTCCATACCTTCACCCTCCTTGCCTTCCATGCGTTCCAATTTACTAGGACGTCCAAGTAAATGTCGATGGGAGAGGCACGGGGCAGTGCACGGCGGTCGTCTCAGACGCCCAGCGCACCGTTCTTCACGGCCGCCACGAAGGAGGACCAACCGCCGACCGGGAAGGCGAGCACGGGGCCGAGCGGGTTCTTGCTGTCCCGGACGGGAACGACGGCGACGAAGCTGTCGGCGACCTCGACGCAAGCGCCGCCGTCCGAGTTGCTGTGACTGCTCTTACGCCACGTGCTGGCGCTCAGGTCGATGGGCGCCTGAGAGATCTCGACGCAGGCACCACCGTCCGGATTGCTGTAGCTGCTCTTACGCCACGTGGTGACGCTCACGGCACGTCCTCCAGAGTGCGCAGGGTGAACTCCGGCTACTCGGGCTCCCGCAGACCGGCACAACCGATCTGCGGGAGCCCGTCTCGTACAACTGGCGCTCAGACGCCCAACGCGCCGTTCTTCACAGCCGAGACGAACGACGACCAGCCATCGGCCGGAAAGGCGAGCGCAGGGCCATGCGGGTTCTTGCTGTCCCGGACAGGGACGATGGCGTCGAAGTCGTCTGAGACTTCGACGCAAGCGCCACCGTCCTGATTGCTGTAGCTGCTCTTACGCCAAGTCACAACGCTCAGGTCGACGGATCGCACGTCACTTCCTCCAACAGGCGCAGGATGAACTTCCGCGACTCGGCAGGGGACAGAGCCATGTCGCGCACCGCATCGTACCTGAGCTGCAACCGCTCAACAGGTGCCGTTTCCTCGATCAGTTCGCCCTGGTAGCCGTTCTCCGCGTACGCCACCGTCCGAGCGTCCGGCAGCCGCAGATACCACATGTCAGCGCTCAGCAAGCCATGCAGCCCCGCGCTGAAAGGCAACACCTGCACTGTCACATTCCTGCGCTCGCTCGCATCCAGCAAGTACTCCAGCTGCGCCCGCCACTCAGCCGCGTCCCGCAACGGCGTCCGCAGCACAGCCTCCGACAGGATCGTGCGGAACGGCGGGGCGTCGTCGCCCGCCAGCAGCTCCCGCCGACCCATCCGCGCCTCGACCTGTTGGTCCAACTCCTCACCCTTGAGGCCACCAGCCGCCAGAACCTCTCGCGCGTAGCCGCGCGTCTGCAATAGACCCGGCGGGACACTCACCGCGAAGTGCCACAGGCTCACAGCGTCGGCCTCCAGCGACATGTACCGCCGGTAGCGCTCGCGGAACTGTGCCTTGTCGCTCACGGCCAGTTCCCACAGGGCCAGCAGTAACCCCGGCGTTCCGTAGTACGTGTCAAGCGCTTGGACGACCTCCGGGCCGCCCACCGTCTCGCCCTTCTCCATCTTGCCGAACAACGACCAGTCCCAGCCGACCCGTTCGCCCAGCTGCCGCAGGCTTTCGCCGCGCTGAACCCGCATGGCGCGCAGTTCCTCCGCGAACCGTGCGCGCGGTTCCCTGCTGCGGCCGGTGACCACTCGTCTCGTCGGCATGGTGCTGCCCTCCGTGGAAGGTGTGGAACGTGCTTCGGATGCGAGGGAAGCAGCACCCGCACGCAGCGGGGCCCGTACCCCCGGTGGCGCATTCTCGTAACACGCCCCTCACGCACAGTAATACGCGACTCGCGAACGGGGCGGAGATTCCGCGCAGAAACAGCCGAAGGAAGGCCCCCCATGACGCCGCAGCCTCCCCACTCGCCGCTCCCCCGCCGTACACCGGGAGCAACTCCCGCCCCCGCACACAGCGTTCTCGTACCGCCGGAGGGCCTGGTCGGAACGGCCAAGATCCAGGAGGCAGTTGACGCGAGGGACGCGCTCGCCGAAGCGCTGACGGCGGCCGGGATTCAACTGCCCGCGATGGATGTACGTACCCCTTGGCCGGAGACAGAAGGCGACACGGACGACGACGCCGGCCGCGCCACCCGCTACGCCCTCGTCTACTTGGGCGTCTGCTCCGCCCCCGTCGCGCTGGCTCTCGCCGCCGTGATCGTCAAGGGTACCGGCCGGTGACAGACGGCCACCCGGCCGTCGGAGACACCGTCCACGACCCCGCCCGCGACCGCGTCGGCATGGTCATGGGCCACGTGGGCCCCTACCTCCAACTCCGCCCCCTCGCCGGCGGCCGGGAATGGGACGCCGACCCGAACCGGGTCCGCCCCCTGACCCCGGCCGAACTCCTCAGCGCTCGCGTCTCCGAGGCCAACACCCGCAGCCGTACAGCCCTCGGTCTGCGCGGCAGGCTCATTGCTTGAGGAACTCGGTGATCCGGGGGACGATTTTCTTCGGCGCCATGACGACCGCGCCGTGGTTGAGGCCGGGCAGGGTGTGGTGGTCGGCCTGCGGCAGGATGTCGGTGAGGGCGCGGGCGGCGCGCTGGAAGGCGGCCGGGCTCTTGGCGCCGGTGAGGACCAGGGTGCGTACAGCCACGCCCTTCCACTCCGCCGGGTCGAGCGGTCGGCCCCGTTGGGTGTCGCCCATGACCGCGATGTCGTAGGGCAGCGTGCGGGCCAGGCCGGTGAGGTTCTTCCACATCTTCGGCATGAGCTTCATGAAGAACACGGCGATGCGGGGCATGCCCTGCACCCTGGTCATGAAGTACGCGACCGCGTCGCTGTGCCGGCCCTCCGCCAGCAGCGTGGTGATCTGCCGCGCGAGATCCTTGGGCGGTCCGTCGTCGCCTTCGGCGACCACGAAGGGCGGCTCGTACAGGGCCAGTCGGTCGACGTTCACTCCGGCGGCGGCCGCGCGCAGGGCGAGGACGGCTCCGGAGGACGACCCGAACAGCGACGCCGTACCGCCGACGTACTCGACCAGGGCGGCGATGTCCTCGACCTCGCGGTCGGGGGTGGAGGCGTCGCCGTCACCGCTGGCACCGCGCCCGCGCCGGTCGTAGTTGATCACCGTGAAGTGCGGGGCGAGGAGGGACGCGAGTTTGGTGGTGTCGGAGCGGTCGGCGAGGGCCGAGGCGACCAGGACGACGGGGGGTCCGGTGCCCGACTGCTCGAACGCGATCTCGGTGCCGTCGGCGGAGACTAAACGGGCCTCTGTTGACATGTCGATCTCTCCGGTTCGCGTAGGGGCCGTAGTGCAGTGGCCGTGGCGTGAGTTGTTCCCGATGGGACTCCCGCGGGGCGGAAAACTCATCGGTGGCCGTGGGCAACCCGTGGCAGGCTCCTGCCGCATGATCGATGAATTCGCGAAGGACAGCCTGCGCGGCAGACTGCGGCGGGACCGCGAGGCGCTGCTCTGGAAGCTGGACGGCCTGTCCGAATACGACGCCCGCCGGCCGTTGACGGTGACCGGGACGAACCTCCTCGGCCTGGTCAAACACGTGGCCGGGGTTGAGGCGAGGTACTTCGGCGAGGTCTTCGGCCGGCCGTCCCCGGAACCGCTGCCCCGGTGGCAGGACCACGACGGCAGCGATCTGTGGGCGGCCGGGGACGAGACGCGCGATCAGATCATCCAGTTCTACCGGCGCACGTGGGAACACTCGGACGTGACGATCGACGCGCTCGCCCTCGATACCCCCGGCCACGTGCCGTGGTGGCCGGAGCCGCATGCCCGCACGAACCTCTTCGCGGTCCTGGTCCACGTCCTCGGCGAGACCAACCGGCATGCGGGCCACGCCGACATCCTGCGCGAGGGCCTGGACGGCCGAACGGGGATGCGCCCCGAACACGAGCCGCGGATCGACGAGGCCGCCCGCGCCGCCCACCGCGCGAAGATCGAGCGAGCGGCCGAATCAGCCGCGTCAGGCCAGCCCTAGACCACCCCGTCTGGCGGGATCGCAGGCGATCTGGCGCGCTGTGTGTGAGCGGTCCGGAACCGCCGTGCCGAGGTTCGGTGGCGGCCCCGGCACGGCGGGCTTCGACTAGATGCCGAACGGTGCGGCGTAGCGGACAGTGCCGCCGGGCAGCGGATGCTCGACGTCGAGGGTCAGGGCCATCATGGCCTCGTCCGGGACGTCGATGCTGAGTCCGATGCCGTACTCGGAAGCGCGAGTGAAGCCGAACCGCGGGTAGTACGTCGGGTGTCCGAGGACGGTGACGAAGTGCTCGCCCAGCTCCTTGGCGGCCTGCAACGCGGCGCGGATTGCCGCGGAGCCGGCGCCGGTCTTCTGGTACTCGGGCCGGACGGCGACGGGGCCCAGGCACAGGGCCGGGGTGTCGCCGATGTGGCAGCGGGTCAGCAGAGCGTGGCCGATGAGCTTGCCGTCCTGGTCGGTGGTGACGATGGACAGTCCGTCGATCCACGAAGGGTCGGCGCGCAGGGCGTCGACGAGGTCGGCCTCCAGAGGAGTGTCAAACGCGGCGAGGCTGATGGCGCGAAGGGCGGGGATGTCGGCGCTGGTCTCGGCACGCGTGATCCAGTTGATGCTCATGATGGATGGAGATCCGTTTCATGGTGGGTTCGTGTGGGGTTGCCCCGCGAGCTCACGCTCCCAGCGAGGGCAAATCCGGATGAGGTCAGGCCACAGCCCAGGACGTGAGGGTGGTCTGGGCAGAGCACACGGCGGTGGCCTTGAGCGCGGTCATCAACCCCACCTCCCCACTTCCTCACTCTGAATCGAACACGAACGCCGGAGACCGTATCATCCCGCCGCATTCGACCGCCGGGGGGCGCGAAAGCGCGCGGCTTCTTCGAGGAGATTCGAGGAGAACGGCATCGAGAAACAACTCATCTCCGCTCCCCCCGACGGCTGCCGCCCGCGCAGCGCACGCGGGGGCAGGCGTAGGGCGGATCCTTGGGGGGCGCGGGGGTTACACCTTTGCCGTGAGGGGGGTGTCCTCGGTGATCCTCGGCTCCAGTTCCCGGGTGACCTTGCGCTCCACGAAGAACGCCGCCGTCGGGACCGTGCCGGCGAGGAGGACCCAGATCTGGCGCTTGACGGGCCACTTGGCCTTGGCGCCCAGGTCGAAGGCGAAGACCAGGTAGACGATGTAGAGCCAGCCGTGCGCGATACCGACGACGCTGGTGAAGCCGCTGGCGCCGTCGATGTCCAGCACGTACTTGGCGATCACGCCGAGAGTCAGCAGGACCAGCAGCACACCGGTCACGTAGGCCATGATCCGGTAGCGGGTCAGCACGCTTCGTTTCATGGCACTCAGCGTAACCGGCACGTTCCGGGCGATCTTCGCGGGGGCCGGTACTTCTCCCCCCACGCCTCGTCTACTCCTCGTCGAAGTCCTGGGCGGCGACCCGCAGCGGGCGCAGCATCGCGAAGATCTCGGCGCACTCCTCGGCGTCGTACGCGCTCAGGCCGAAGTCCATCCGCATGAGGTCGCGGGTGGCGGACTCGACCACCTCGCGGCCCTTGTCGGTGATGGAGGCGAGGGTGCCGCGGCCGTCGTTGGGGTTGGGGCGTTTGTCCACCAGACCGGACTTCACCAGCCGGTCCACGGTGTTGGTGACAGACGTCGGGTGGACCATCAACCGCTCGCCGATCTTCGACATCGGCAGTTCGCCGGCCTTGGAGAAGGTGAGCAGGACGAGGGCCTCGTAGCGGGCGAAGGTCAGTCCGTACGGCTTGACGACGGCGTCGACCTCGGCGAGGAGGATCTGGTGGGCGCGCATGATCGAGGTGATCGCGCCCATGGAGGGCACCGGGCCCCAGCGCTGCTGCCAGAGTTCGTCGGCGCGGGCGATCGGGTCGAAGGGAAGGCTGAGCGGCTTTGACACGGCCACGACCTTACCCAGTGGTCACTTGGCGCCCCGACCCGTCTCGCACTTCGGTCGCCTCGGCCCCGGTCTCGGGGGCGGCCTTCGGGGCGGTTCTCCGTGCTTCCCGTACGAGCAGGAGGCAGCACACGGTGCCGATCCCGCCGGACCAGGCGACGACGTGGTGGACGGGAAGGAACTCGGCGGCGGCCCCCGCCAGTGCCATGCCGAGGCCCTGGATCGTCATCAGGCCGGCGGTGAGCAGGGTCATCGCGCTGCCGCGCCGCTCCTCCGGGACGGCGGCGACGAACCACTGGTCGAGGCCGATGACGTACGCGGCGCCGACGCCGGAGAGCGCGAGCGCGGGCAGGGCCCAGCCGAGGCCGGGGCGGGCGGCGTAGACGAGCAGGGGGACGAGGCCGAGGGCGGCGACGGGCAGGACGATACGGCTGCGGGCGCGCGGGGACAGGGCCGTACCGACGTACAGCTCGGCCGAGATGTGCCCGATCGGCATGGCGCACATCATGAGGCCGAGGGCGGCGGGGCCGGCGTGGATGGCGTCGGCGTAGGGGGCGGCGAGGGCTTCGGGGGCGACGACGAACATCGCGGGGATCCAGAAGAGGAGGAGCAGGACGCGGATGCGGCGGTCGCGGAGGAGGAAGCCGGCGCTCGCGAGGGACTCGCGCATCATGCTGGCGGGCTGGGAGTTGTCCTGCTTCCTGTTTCCGCTTCCGCTGCGGGCGGGGCGCTTGCGGGTGCCGAACCGCAGCAGGGCGGCCGAGCAGAGGAACGTCCCGAAGGTGATGCCGATCGCCCCGCGCGCCGGGACGACGGCGAGGAGGATCCCGCCGACGCCGTACCCCGCGAGCAGGGCGCTCTGCGAGACGATCCGCAGGAGGGAGCGGCCGAGGACGTAGAGGTCCCCCTCGCCGAGGATGTCGGTGAGCGCGGCCATCCGGGTCCCGGTGAAGACGGGCGAGACGGCGGCCACGGCGCAGCGCAGCGCGAGCAGTCCGGCGACGGGGGTGCTGGGCACCACCATCACCGCGACGCAGGCGGCGCAGACCAGGTCGCAGGTCACGAGGGTCCGCCGGGCGGGATACCGGTCGGCGACGCCGGCGAACAGAATTCCGCCGAAGAGGTACGGCAGCATCCCGAGCGCGAAGGTGAGCGCGCTCAGGAACGGGGAGCCGGTGAGGTCGTAGACGAGGACGGTGAGCGCGATCTCACTGACGACCACGCCGAGGAGGGAGAGGAGGTGCGCGGCGAAGACGAACCGGAACTCGCGCACGGCGAAGACGGGGCGGTAGCCCCGGGGGGTGGCGGGAGCGGGGGCGGGGGCGCCCACGGCGCCGGGGGCGAGGGTTTCAGCGGCGGTCGCTCCGGCGACGACCCGGCCGTCGGGGACACCGGCGGTGCCGGCCGCCCCGGCGCCGAAAGACCCGGTGGCACCCGCCTCGGCGGCAACCGGGCCACCGCCAGTACCGGCCGCCCCGGCGGCAACCGGGCCACCGCCAGTACCGGCCGCCCCGGCGGCAACCGGGTCGCCACCTGCGTCGCTCCTGTCAGCGGGCCCGGGGGCGGGCGTTCCGGTCGTAGTACGGAGTCCGGCGTCGGGTGTATCGGCAGTCGCGGTTTCGGGCGTGGGTGGGGCGTCCTTCTCGGGCATACGCGCAGACTGCCGGTGCCCGACCCCCGTCGGTAGACTTTCGGGTGTGGGCGAATCTTCCGAGCCCCGACACCCCCCGGAGCCCGTCAGGTCATGCCCTTTCACCTTCACTTCGGCGAGAGCGATCTGCTTCGTTTCCGGTTTGCCGTGTCCCCGCTCTGGGAGACGCAGGAAGCCGTACGGACCCTCGCGCGGCCCGAGCGGCACGGGTATCACCTGCCCTGGCTCCGACGCGTGCGGGACGCCGCCGCCGGGATCGATCTCGGGCCGCTGTATCTGCTGATGCCCGATGCCGGGCACAACCCCGACTTCCTCTGCCCCGCGCCGCTCAGCGCCCTCGCGTCCTTCGAGGAGGAGATCGAAAGCGTACGGGCCACCTCGCCCGAAGCCGCCCGTACCGACATCGCGCTCGCCCTCGCCGACACCCCCGGCGCCGCCCGTACCCCCGCCGGACGGGCCATGCTGGCCGACCCCGCCCGGGCCGTACGGGAGTTGGCCGATCTGCTGGAGCGGGCCTGGCGGGCGCTGATCGAGCCCGAGTGGCCACGGTTGCGCGCGCTGCTGGAGGCCGATGTCGCCTACCATTCGCGGCGGTTGGCGGACAGCGGCTTCGAGCGGTTGCTCGGGGAGCTGAGTCCGCAGCTCAAGTGGGGCGAGGGCAGCCCGGGCAACGGATCCGGCGGCGCCACCCTCACCATCGTCGGGACCCACGGCGACCACGACCGCGTCCTCGGCGGTCAGGGGCTCGTGCTCATGCCCAGTGTCTTCTGCTGGCCCCGCGTCGTCAGCGGGTACGAGGCTCCCTGGCAGCCCGCCCTCATCTACCCCGCCCGCGGCATCGGCGGTCTGTGGACGGAGGCCGCCGACCGGACCCCCGACGTCCTCGCCCGGCTCCTGGGCCGGGCCCGCGCCGACGTCCTGTGCGCCCTGGACGAGCCCGCCGGCACCACCGCGCTCGCCCACCGGCTCGGGCTCGCGCCCTCCTCCGTCTCCGCCCACCTCTCCGTGCTGCGGGAATCCGGGCTGCTGACCTCGCGGCGGTACGGTCACCAGGTGCTCTACGAGCGGACCCCGCTCGGCATCACCCTCGCGGTGTCGCAGCCCCCCGCCGACTGACCGTTATGTCACGATGTGCCGGACCTGCCCACGCCACTCCCGAGGGGGCTGGATGTCCGGCCACGGACCGCGCCCGCGCTCAGCCGTTGTCACCACGTCGATCGTCGCCCTCGTCCTCGCCCTGACGCTGAGTGGGTGTTCGTCGTCCTCCGGCGCGGGCGAGCGGCGGCCCGGCGGCTCCTCCGTCGGCCACGGCGAGGCCGCCCAGGACTCCGCCTCGCCGTTCTGGGTCGACCCCGACAGCGACGCGGCCCGCCAGGTCGCCCGCTGGGAGCGCCGGGGCCGTACCGCCGACGCCAAGGCCCTGCGCCGCATCGCCGACCGCCCGGTCGCCGTGTGGCCCTCCGGCGACAATCCCGTACCGCAGGTCGAGCACGCCGTGCGGGGCGCGGCCGCCGACGGGCGGACCCCGGTCCTCGTCGCGTACAACATCCCCCACCGCGACTGCGGCCTCTACTCGGCGGGCGGCGCCGCCGACGCCTCCGCGTACCGGAACTGGATCCACTCCTTCGCCACCGCCCTCGGCACCACCCCGGCCGTGGTGATCCTGGAACCGGACGCGATCGCGCACCTCGCGGACGGCTGCACGCCGGCCGAACACCACGAGGAGCGCTACACGCTGCTGGCCCAGGCGGTCAGCCGGCTCAAGCAGCAGCCGCGCACCCGCGTCTACCTCGACGCGGGCAACCCGGCCTGGATCTCCGACCCGGCCCGGCTCGCGGACCCCCTGGAGCGGGCCGGCGTCAACGCGGCCGACGGATTCTCACTCAATGTGTCGAACTTCCAGTCGAACGACACGGTCAGGGCCTTCGGCGCCAAGCTCTCCGCCCTGCTGGGCGGCGCCCACTTCACCGTCGACACCAGCCGCAACGGCCGGGGCCCGCTGCCCGGCGACCGCGCCCAGGCGTGGTGCAACCCGCCGGGCCGGGCGCTCGGCACACCCCCGACCACCCGCACCGGCGACACACTGGTCGACGCCTACCTGTGGATCAAACGCCCCGGCGAATCGGACGGCCCCTGCCGGGGCGGCCCGGCGGCCGGCACGTGGTGGCCGGACTACGCCCTGGGCCTGGCGAGGAGAGCGAAGGGCTGAACGGGGGGCGGGGCGGGCCGGGCGCCGGGCCACCACACGCGCCCACGGCCCGGCCCAGCCCCCGCCCCGCCCCGCCCCGCCCCCGTACTCACCCCACCTTCAGCCACTTCGCCTCCGACGGCACCCCCTCCGCGTCCGTCACGAACACCATGTACCAGCCCGGCGGCACCAGCGTCGGGTCCTTCGGCACCTCCACCGTCACCTCCCCCGCGCCCTTCGTCAGATCCAGGGCGATCGACCGCTGCTCCACGTCCGTCGTGTGCGTGACCGCGCTCGGCCGCATCAGGCGCGCCTTCGTGATCCGCTCCGCGTCCGCCGTCGCGAAGGTCGCCCGGCCGTTCGCGTCCGGCGCGGCCGGCCCCTTGCCCAGCACCGGGCGGTCCTTGCCGCCGCGCCCGTGCAGGTACGGCGGCGTGTAGATCTCCACCCGCTGCTCGAACGTGCCGAGTTTGGTGTTGTCCGCGTCGTCGAAGAGCGGGTCCGAGCCGAAGGTGGCCACCCGCCCGTCCGGCAGCAGCAGCGCCTCGGAGTGGTAGTTGCGCCCCACCGTCGGGTCGGCGGCCGGCCGGAACGCGTTGCGGGGCGGGTCGTAGAACTGCGCCTTGTGGATGTCACTGGCCGACCGCCCCCGGTAGTCCGACGACCCGCCCGTCGTGAAGACGGAGTCGTCCGGCATCAGCACACTGCTCAGGTAGCGCGTGCCCTGCGGCAGCGAGGGCCCCTTCTCGAAGCCGGGGTTGTCCCGCTTGAGGTCCACGATCGCGGTACGGGCCGTCGCCAGCGACGACTCACCGACCCCGCCGCCGCCCAGGACCATCACCTTCTGGTCCTGCGCGGGCGGCAGCATCAGCGAGGCCGACGTCTCCGTCTGGTCGACGTCCGTGAGTCCGTTGACCCGGGTGAAGGTGTTCTTCTTGACGTCCCACACGCCCGGCTGCCGGCCCTTCTGCGCCGGCCCGTACCCGGCGTTGGACCCGGAGTAGAAGAGCTTGCCGCCCTTGGTGAGGAACAGCGCGGGGTAGGTCGGGAAGTAGCGGGTCGGGCCCTTGGACCACTTCTTCGTCGCCGGGTCGTAGATCTCGTTGTCCCCGGTCAGTACGGCTCCGACGTCGTCCAGACCGGAGACGGCGAGCACCTTGCCGTCGTCCAGGGTCACCAGCGTCGGGTACCAGCGGGCCTCCTTCATCGGGCTGACGGGGACGTACTTCTCGGCCCTGGGGTCGAACTCGTACGCCGCCTTGATGCCCTGGAAGTCCTGCTTCTCCGTGGTGAGTTTCTGCGCCAGCCCGTACAGGTTGTCCGCGTCCTTGCCCTTGAGGCCGAGGATCTCGTACTGCGCCGCCTCGGTCGTCAGCGCCTCGGGCCCCGCCTTCGCCGCCTCCACGAAGACCCGCGCCTCGCCCGCCGTCACCTTCGTCTTCCACGGCATCATCCGGCCGGTGCGCGCGTACGAGATCTTGAACTGCCGTTTCGCCTTGGGCACGGTGACGTCGAACCTGCTGACGTACTCGACCCCCGACGGGGAGCGGAAGCGCGTGCCCTTCTTGAACGTGACGGCCCGGTCCGGGTTCTCGTTCTTGACGCGCATCCCGCCGCCCGCCCGGTCGACCTCGCCGTCGAGCACTTCGTACCGCGCCGTGCCGCCGGCCACCAGCAGCCGCCCGTCGGGCAGTTGGGAGTGACCGGAGCAGAAGAAGTCCTCGGGGGTGGGGATCTTGCGGAAGCTGTTGTCCGCCGGGTTCCAGAGGATGGTGTCGAAGGAACCCTTGTCGAACTTCTTCTGGCTGTTGCCCGAGCCCGCGATGATCAGCACCTTGCCGGTGTGCAGCAGGGCCGCGTGGATCGCGTTCGTACGGAACTCCTTCGGTACGTCGAGCAGGTCCCAGGAGCCGTAGCGCTGCTTGTAGCCGGGCTGCGAGATCTTGTACGCGTGGTACTTCTCCCCCGCGAAGGAGAGCGCGGCGGGGGCGTTGAGCCCGGCGAGAACCACCAGCGCCCCGCCGCCCAGCAGCGTCTTCCTGAACCTGCCCGTCGGCCGGTACCGGTACCTCATGACTCAATTCCTCCCGTTGCCGTCGAGGCGAGCGCCGTTGTCGTAGAGGCGAGCGCGGGTGCGGGCGCGGGCTCCGCGCCGGGCGACACCGCCGCCGGGACCCGATCCGGGTCGGTGACCCCATCCGGAGCGTTGACCTGATCCGGGCCGGTGACCTGGCCCGGAGCGGTGACGTGATCCGGAGCGGTGACCCGCTCCGGGGCCCCGGCCACCGGCCGCGCCGCGAGCCCGGCCGCGTGCCGTTCACGCCGTACCGTCCCCGCCCATATCGCCACCGGTGCGAGCGCGATCGCCAGGGCCAGGACCGCCCAGGTGCGCATCGCCGCGTGTGTGTGCCCCAGGCAGACGGACGCGAGGAGCGAGCTGACCAGCACGCCGGCCCAGAAGAGGTGGATCCGGAACGTCGCCAGCCGGTCGGTGGTGGTCTCGCCGCCCTTGGGCGTGACCACGAACCGCCCCCGGGTGCGTAGCACCGCCGAGCCGAGCGACCTGAGGTAGATCGGGGCGGAGAGCGCGGACATCGCCATCCCGGCGAGGCCGCCCGAGCCGCGCGGCTCGTGGGGCGAGACGTTGTGCCGCCGGTTCCAGAGGTAGAGGCCGACCTGGAAGGCGGCGGCGTCGCTGTAGAGCATCAGCAGGACCGAGGACGAGACCTGGGTCCCCGAGGCGCCCAGCCAGAGGAAGAGGACGCAGCTGAGGATCCCGAGGAGCCAGTTGACGGCCGTCATCGGGTAGTAGACGAGCATCAGCGTGTAGCTGACCAGCCGGCCCGGCGGCATCCGGAAGGGTGCCTTCCAGTACTGCTTGATGAGCGTCTCGTACGTGCCCCGGGACCAGCGCAGCTGCTGGGTGAAGAAGTCGGTCCAGGAGGCCGGGCCCTCACCGACCGCCAGCACGTCGGGGGTGTAGACGGAGCGCCAGAACCGGCCCGTGAGGGGGTTCTTCCTGCGGTGCACCTCGAACCCGGTCGCCATGTCCTCGGTGATCGAGTCGAAGAGGCCGCCGGCCTGCTTGAGGGCGGTGATCCTCACGACGTTGTTCGTGCCGACGAACATCGGCGCGTGGTAGCGGTTGCCCGCCCGCTGGATCAGCGCGTGGAAGAGGAACTGCTGCGACTCGGCGGCCTTGGTGACGGGCGAGGTGTAGTTCCCGTACACCTGCGGTCCGACGACGAAGGCGATGTCCGGGTCGCGGAAGTAGCCCAGCATCCGCTCCAGGAAGTTGGGCAGCGGTACGTGGTCGGTGTCGACGGACGCGAAGAAGTCGTAGTCGTCGCCGTGCCGGGCGAGCCACGCGTTGTAGTTGCCGTGTTTGGTACGTGCCTTGTGGACGCCCTTGGGGCGGTTCCACTCCGGTACGCCCTTGCGGGTGAAGTGCCAGACTCCCAGCTCCTCGCAGAGCGCCCGCGCCTGCGGGTCGTCGCCCTCGTCCAGCAGCCAGATGTCGAGAAGGCCCTGGTGACGCAGGTTCACGGCCCCTTCGAGGGTCGCCCGCACCATGGAGAGCGGTTCCTTGCCGGGAACGTACGTGGTGAGGAACGCGACCCGGGTGCCGACCTCGGCGGGCACCGGGACGGGGTCCCGGGCGACGAGGGTGGCGTGGGCGACCGAGGCCACGTTCACCAGCATGAAGAAGGCGATGAGCCCGATCGACACGAGCATCACGTGGTCGAAGGCGATGAGCCAGCGCTGGCCGCCCTCCCGCTCGGTCCGGTGGCTGGGCCACACGAGGTAGAGCAGCAGCACGCCCGACAGCAGGGGCGCCAGGGTCATCAGCAGGATGGCGCGTATTCGGTGCGGCTCCTTGGCGAGCAGACTCCGGTACCCCACCCGGTAGACGGCCGCCGGGTCCGGTTCCATGAGGGGACCGGACAGGCAGCTGTGGCTGTCGTAGTCGTAGCCGTCGGGCCGCACGGTGCCTCCAGCTGATCAGCAAGGTCGATAACCCCACAAAAAGGGAGATCGTCCGGCGTGTCGACTGGAGACGGGCCGAGCGGGTGGCGTAAGGGGCGAACTGGCCCCGGGTGGAGTAGGGGTCGGTCCGCGAGGTCGTACGAGGGGTCAGGCGCGGGCGGTCAGCCCGCCAGGTGGCGTTCGACCGTCTCGACCTTGGACGTCAGGCCGTCGGTGACGCCCTGTCGGATGTCGGCCTTGAGGACGAGCGAGACGCGCGGGGCGCGCGCCTCGACGGCGGCGACGGCGCGTTTGACGACGTCCATCACCTCGTCCCACTCGCCCTCGATCGAGGTGAACATGGCGTCGGTACGGTTCGGCAGACCGGACTCGCGGACGATACGGACGGCGTCGGCGACGTACTCGCCGACGTCCTCACCGGCACCGACGGGCGAGACGGAGAAGGCAACGATCATGCGCCGACCTTAGCCTCCCCGGCTCCGCCGGCACCCCCGGGGACGCGCGAGGCGACCTCCTCGTCGGCGGCGCGCTTGAGCTTGCGCTCGGCGAAGAAGCCACCGGTCGGCAGGACGGAGAGGACGAAGTAGAGGGCGGCCGTCCCGAAGGACCACCGGGTGCGCTGCCAGGCGAGGGCCCAGAACACCACGTACAGGATGAAGAGCGCGCCGTGGATGTAGCCCATCGCCGGGACGGCGTTGAAGTCCGTCGTGCGCTTGAGCACCGAGCAGACCAGCAGCAGCAGGAAGGACACGGCCTCGGGTGCGGAGACCAGGCGGAGGCGGTGGAGGGCGGAGGCGGTTCTGATGTCCACGAGGCAGGCACCTTCGTCGTTGTCGGCGGGATCTTGTGAACGCGTGCACAAGCGCCCGCCCATTCTCGCAGGCCGCCGCCGCGCCGCTTTATCAGGGTCGGGTCAGGGAGGGGAAGAGCCCGGATGCCCTGTTCCCGGGGGACCCCGGCGGACTACCGTCGTCCTGTGGCTCAGTTCCGACTGCAAGGCAGCAAGGTGCTCGCCGTCGACATGTCCGGCGACGCGGTGAAGGCGAAGAACGGCTCGATGGTCGCGTACGACGGCCAGATGGCCTTCAAGAAGATGTCCGGCGGCGGTGAGGGCATCCGCGGGATGGTGACCCGCCGGCTGACCGGCGAACAGATGGTCATGATGGAGGTGAGGGGCCAGGGGACCTGCTATTTCGCCGACCGGGCGAGTGAGATCAACCTCGTCTCGCTGCACGGCGACAAGCTGTACGTGGAGTCCAGCAACCTGCTCTGCACGGACGCGGGGCTCCGTACCGGCACGTCGTTCACCGGCCTGCGCGGGGGCGCGACGGGCAACGGCCTGTTCACCACCACCGTCGAGGGCACGGGCCAGGCGGCGATCATGTCCGACGGCCCGGCGGTCGTCCTGCGGGTGACCCCGCAGTACCCGCTGTCGGTCGACCCCGGCGCGTACATAGCCCACCAGGGCAACCTCCAGCAGAACTTCCAGTCCGGCGTGACGTTCCGGACGCTCATGGGCGAGGGCTCGGGCGAGGCTTTCCAGATCCGCTTCGAGGGCGACGGGCTCGTGTACGTGCAGCCGAGCGAGCGGAACACCATCGGGGGTGACGTCTGATGCCGTTCCGTGAGATCAACTCGAAGATGGTCGAGGCGACCGTCCTGCCGGGCCAGAAGCTGTACAGCCAGCGCGGCGCGATGCTCGCGTACCGCGGCGAGGTCAGCTTCACCCCGAACACGCAGGGCGGCCAGGGCGGCCTCGCGTCGATGATCGGGCGCCGGGTGGCGGGCGAGGCGGCGCCGCTGATGACCGTCGAGGGCAACGGCACGGTGATGTTCGGGCACGGCGGCCACCACATCCAGGTGATCGGGCTGGCCGGCGACACCCTGTACGTGGAGGCCGACCGGCTGCTCGCCTTCGACGGCACGCTCCAGCAGGGCACGATGTTCATGGGCTCGCAGGGCGGGGTCATGGGCATGGTCCGCGGCCAGGTGACCGGGCAGGGGCTCTTCACCACCACCCTCAAGGGCCACGGCGCGGTCGCGGTGATGGCACACGGCGGGGTGATCGAGGTGCCGATCACGCCCGGCCGTCCGGTCCACGTGGACCCGCAGGCGTACGTCGCCCACCACGGGGACGTACGGAACAAGCTCTCCACCGCCCTCGGCTGGCGCGACATGGTGGGGCGCGGCTCGGGCGAGGCGTTCCAGCTGGAGCTGAGCGGCAACGGTGCGGTGTACGTCCAGGCGTCTGAGGAGAAGTTGTGAGCGGCCCCGTGATCCATGACCCGATGACGCTGCCGAGCGACGACAACGTCAACGCGTACACCTTCTGTGTGGAGCTCAAGGGGAGCCAGTGGTTCCTCCAGAAGGGCAAGATGATCGCCTACTACGGGCGTATCGACTTCAACGGGATCGGCCACGGCCGGTTCGAGGGGCTGCTGCGGACGAGCTTCCACTCGCCGCTGCACGCGGCCGACTGGGTGGTGGCGGAGGGCAGCGGGAAGATGCTGCTCGCCGACCGGGCCTTCGACGTGAACTCGTACGACCTGGAGGACGGGAACCTGACGATCCGCTCCGGGAACCTGCTGGCGTACCAGCCCTCGCTCGCCCTCAAGCAGTCGATCGTGCCGGGCTTCCTGACCCTGATCGGTACGGGGAAGTTCGTGGCGGCGTCCAACGGGCCCGTGGTCTTCATGGAGCCGCCGCTCAAGGTGGATCCGCAGGCGCTGGTGGGCTGGGCGGACTGCCCGTCCCCGTGCCACCACTACGACCACGGGTACATGACGGGGCTGCTGGGCGGGCTGCGGGCCATGACGGGGATCGGCGGGGCGTCCGGCGAGGAGCACCAGTTCGAGTTCGTCGGCGCGGGGACGGTGCTGCTCCAGTCGACCGAGGTCCTGATGGCCGAGCGGCCGACGGGCGCCGTGCCGCAGCAGGCGGGGGTGCCGGGCGGCGGGCCCGGGGTGCCCGGGCACGGTCCCGGCGCGGGTCAACAGGGCGCCGCTCCCCGGTTGCCCGGTCAGCTGGGGGATCTCCAGCGCCGCTTCGGTCTGTGAGGGGTAGTCTACGGAGGGTGACGTCGAACGTCTGCGCCGTTTCCGCGGGGCCCTTCGGGGAATCCCAGGAGACGGGTGCGGCACGTCACCACCGAGGATTCGTCCAAAATTCAACTTCTTAGGTAGAATGCTCATATGGAGACCGAGACGGAAACCCGCTGGCTGACCGAGGCTGAGCAATGCGCGTGGCGCACGCACCTGGATGTCAACAGACTGTTGACCCATCAGCTGGAGAAGGATCTCCAACCGTTCGGCCTGACCATGAACGACTACGAGATCCTGGTCAACCTGTCCGAGTCCGCGGACCGGCGGATGCGGATGAGCGACCTCGCCGCCGCCACGCTCCAGTCCAAGAGCCGCCTCTCGCACCAGATCACGCGGATGGAGACGGCGGGCCTGGTGCGCCGGGAGAACTGCGAGTCGGACCGGCGCGGGCTGTTCGCGGTCCTGACGGACGCGGGCATGGAGACCATGCAGAAGGTCGCGCCCTTCCACGTCGACTCCGTACGGAAGCACTTCATCGACCTGCTGTCGGCCGAGGCGCTGGCGGAGCTGAGCGCGTCGCTCACGCCGGTCGCGGAGCACCTGCGCGGGCGGCGCGGCAAGATCTGAGCGGCGGGGGCGGGGACGCCCGGCGCGCGCCGGGTGTCCTCACGCCGGGGGCAGTGACAGCTCGAAGCGGGCGCCGCCCAGGGGGCCTCGGGCGACCGTGAGGGTGCCTCCGTGGCGGTGGGCCACGTCGCGGGCGAGGGCGAGGCCGAGGCCCGCGCCGCCGTCGTCGCGGGCGCGCGCGTCGTCCAGCCGTACGAACCGCTCGAAGACCCGCTCGCGCTCCGCCTCCGGCACTCCGGGGCCGTCGTCGGCGACCGCCAGCACGATCCGGCCGGCCCGCCGGTGGACGGAGACGGTGACCGACGAGGCGGCGTGGCGCTGGGCGTTGTCCAGGAGGTTGCCGAGGATCCGCGCCAACTGGCTCCGGCTGCCGGTCACTTCCAGTGATCCGCCCGGCCCTCCCGGCTCTTCTCCCGGGTCCTCTCCGGGCTCTTCTCCCGGCTCTTCTCCGGGCTCCAGCGAGACCTTCACCCGGTCCGTCGTCCGTACGGCGATCTCCCCGGCCGCCAGGTCGCCCAGGTCGAAGCGGGCCCGCCCCGGCCGCTCCCCCGCGTCCAGCCGCGCCAGCAGCAGGAGGTCGGCGGCGAGCTGCTGGAGCCGTACGGTGTCGGCGACCGCGCCCGGGACGTCCAGCAACTCCGGGTGGGCGTCGCCCACTTCGAGCTGGGTACGGAGCGAGGCGATCGGGCTGCGCAGTTCGTGCGAGGCGTCCGCGACGAAGCGGCGCTGGCGCTCGACGGACGCCTCCAGCGCGGTGAGCGTCTCGTTGGTCGTACGGGCCAGCCGGGCGACCTCGTCGTGCGTGGCGGGCTCCGGCACCCGCCGGGACAGGTCCTCGGAGGCGGTGATGGCCGCCATCTCGCGCCGGATGCCCTCCACCGGGCGCAGCGCGCGCCGGGTCACCAGCCAGGTCACTCCCCCGACGACCAGCAGCAGCACCGGCAGACCGGCGAGCATCGCCGCGGCGGCCGTGCCGACGGCGCTCTGGCGGGCGGCCAGGGTGGCGCCCGCGTGGACGACGACCGTACGGCCGGAGGTGTCCGTCACCTCGATCGAGGAGAAGCGGTACTCGCCGGTCGCGCCGTCGACCGTGGCCCGGCCCGTCGTCAGGGCGCCGGGCTTCCCGACGGCTCCGATCGCCGGGTCGTCGTCATCGTCGGTGCCGCCGCTGTGGCGGCCGCTGCCGTCGTTTCCGGAGCCGTGGTCGTCCTCCGCGCCGTCGTCGTCCTGTGCGGCGTCGTCCTGTGCGCCGTCGTCGTCCTGTGCGCCGTCGTCGTCCTGTGCGGCGGCGGTCGGCCGCGGGGCGGGGCTCCGTACGGGCGTCACCGCCGCCACCCCCGTACCGCTGATCCCCTCCAGGTCGTCGCTGACGGCGATCAACCGCCCCCGCTCGTCGGCGACCTGGACCGGGTGCTCCTCGGCGCCGGGCAGCTCCAGGCGGCTGTACGGGGTCCTGCCGGGCACCTGCTCGGCGATGATGTCGAGCGCCACCTCGCGCGCGGCGGCGTCCGCCTCCCGGTCCGCCTGGTCGGTGAGGTCGGAGCGCAGCGACAGCAGGACCGCGAGCCCCGCCGCCACCAGGGCGACCGCGACGACGAGGGTGGCGCCGAGGGACGCCTTGGCGCGTACGGAGGAGAGCCGGCCGCCCCGGGGGTCCGGCGCGCGGGTCATGTGGCCACCAGCCGGTACCCGGCCCCCCGGACGGTCTGGATGCGCGCGGCGCCGATCTTGCGGCGCAGGGCGCTGATGTAGACCTCGATGATGTTCGGGTCACCGTCGTACGCGAAGTCCCAGACGTGCTCCAGGATTTCGGGCTTCCCGACCACCTCCCCGACCCGGACGGCGAGTTGCTCCAGGACGGCGAACTCCTTGGCGGTGAGCGACACTTCGGTCTCCTCGCGGAAGACGCGGCGGGCGGCGGTGTCGACGCGCAGGGCGCCGGCCCGCAGCACGGGCGAGGCACCGGCCGTACCCCGGCGGCGCAGCAGCGCCCTGACCCGGGCCACGAGGACGACGTACGAGAACGGCTTGGTCAGGTAGTCGTCGGCGCCGGTGTCGAGCCCCTCGGCCTCGTCGTACTCGCCGTCCTTCGCGGTCAGCATCAGGATCGGCACCTCGTTGCCCGCGTCGCGCAGGGCGGCGCAGACGCGGTAGCCGTTCATGCCGGGCAGCATGATGTCGAGCACGACGAGGTCGTAGACGCCCTCCCCGGCGCGGTGCAGCCCTTCCAGGCCGTCGTGGACGACGTCCACGGCGAAGCCCTCGGCCGTCAGTCCCCTGGCCAGCGAGACCGCGAGCCTTTTCTCGTCCTCCACGATCAGCAGCCGCATGCCCCCAGCTTCGCAAACCGAACCTGAAGATCTCTTCAGGTGGCTTCAGGCTGCCTTCAGGGTCGCCCGTCCAGAGTGAAGTCACTTGCTACGGACCGGCTTTGGAAGGAATCCCCATGAAGCGCAATCTGGTGATCGCGGCCGTCACGGCGGCGGCACTCGTCGGCGGCGGTACGTTCACGGCGGTCGCCGTGGGCGGCGAAGGACGGGACGACGGTGACGGTGCGGCCAGGACCGCTCCGCCGTCCCCCGTCACCGTCCCGGGCGCGACGGACCCGTCGGCGGACGACAGGAGCGACACGACCACAACCACGCCCACGGCCGTGACCGCGAGCGAGGCGGCCGCCGCCGCGCTCGGGAAGTACCCCGGCGCCGTGTCCTCGGTCGACCGGGACGACGACCGCGGGAGCGTCTGGGAGGTGGAGGTGCTCGGCACGGACGGCCGGTGGCGCGAGCTGAGGATCGACGCGGCCGGTACGGTGCGCCCGGACGACCACCGCGACGACGGCCGCCACGACGACGGGGACGACGACCGGGAGAACCGCGACGAGCGCGCCGCGCTGCGCGCCGCCACGGTCGACGCCCAGGAGGCCGCCGCGGCGGCCCTGGCCTCCGTCCCCGGCACGGTCACCTCCGTGGACCTGGACGACGACCACGCGAGCGCCTGGGACGTCGGCGTACGCGGCAAGGACGGCCGTACGCACGCACTGACCGTCCACACGAAGACGGGCCAGGTCGCGCCGGCGAGGACGACCGACGACCGCCACGACCGTGACGACGACGACGACCGCGACGACGACCACAGCGGCCACGGCGACGACGACTGACCGCGACTGCCCCGCCGATCCACCTCCGTCCCCCCGCCACGACCGCCCGGACCCCCACGCCGGGCGGTCGTGCGGGGCGCGGGACGGACCGCGGGCCGGAAGCGGCGGCTCAGGGCTGGTGCACGTCTTCCTGTTCCGTGAGGCCGGCGATCAGTTCGTCCGCCGCCGCGTACGGGTCCAGTTCGCCCGCCGCCACCCGGCCCGCCAGGGCCTCCAGGCGGCGGTCGCCGTGCAGGTCCGCGATGCGTTCGCGGAGGGTGGTGACGGCGATCGTCTCCACCTCGCGGGCCGCGCGGGCGGCCCGGCGGGTGGTGAGGACGTCGTGCTCCTCCATCCACGCGCGGTGTTTCTCCAGCGCCTCGACGACCTCGTCCATGCCCACGCCCCGGGCCGCGACCGTCTTCACGATCGGGGGCCGCCAGTCGCCCGCGCCCCGGGCCTCGCCCAGGCCCAGCATGTGGTTCAGCTCGCGGGCCGTCGCGTCCGCGCCGTCGCGGTCCGCCTTGTTGACGACGTACACGTCACCGATCTCCAGGATCCCGGCCTTCGCCGCCTGGATGCCGTCGCCCATGCCCGGGGCCAGCAGCACCACACACGTGTCGGCCTGGGAGGCGATCTCCACCTCCGACTGGCCGACCCCGACCGTCTCCACCAGGATCACGTCGCACCCGGCCGCGTCCAGGACGCGGATCGCCTGCGGCGCGGACCAGGCGAGCCCGCCGAGGTGGCCGCGGGTCGCCATCGAGCGGATGTAGACGCCGGGGTCGGACGCGTGCTCGGACATCCGTACCCGGTCGCCCAGCAGCGCCCCGCCGGAGAACGGCGACGACGGGTCGACGGCCAGCACCGCGACCCGCTTGCCCGCCTTCCGGTACGCGGTCACCAGCGCCGAGGTCGACGTCGACTTGCCGACACCCGGCGACCCCGTGATCCCGACCACGTACGCGCCGCCCGCGAGCGGGGCCAGCGCCGCCATCACCTCGCGCAGCTGCGGGGACGCCCCCTCCACCAGGGAGATCAGCCGGGCCACGGCCCGCGGCCTGCCCTCGCGTGCCTGGGCCACCAGCCCGGGGACGTCCTGCATCACAGCTCCCGTTCCTCCTGCCACCTGCTTGTCGTGCCGTACGGATCCTGAGGACCGGCTACTTCGCGACCCGTACGATCAGCGCGTCGCCCTGGCCGCCGCCCCCGCACAGGGCCGCCGCCCCGACGCCACCGCCGCGCCGCTTCAGCTCCAGCGCCAGGTGCAGCACCAGCCGGGCGCCGGACATGCCGATCGGGTGGCCGAGGGCGATCGCCCCGCCGTTCACGTTCACCTTTTCCGGGGAGACCCCGAGATCCTTCATTGACTGGACCGCCACCGCCGCGAAGGCCTCGTTGATCTCGATCAGGTCGAGGTCCCCGACCTCCAGGCCCTCCTTCCGGAGGGCGTGCCGGATGGCGTTCGAGGGCTGCGACTGGAGCGAGTTGTCGGGTCCCGCCACATTGCCGTGCGCGCCGATCTCCGCGATCCACTCCAGGCCCAGCTCCTCGGCCCTGGCCCGGCTCATCACCACGACCGCCGCCGCGCCGTCCGAGATCTGCGACGACGTGCCCGCCGTGATCGTGCCGTCCTGGGCGAACGCGGGCCGCAGCCGGGCCAGCGAGTCCACCGTCGTCTCGGGCCTGATGCCCTCGTCCTCGCTGACGACCAGCGGGTCGCCCTTGCGCTGCGGGACCTCCACCGGCACGATCTCGGCCTCGAAGATCCCGTTCTTGCGGGCCGCCGCCGCCCGCTGGTGGGACAGCGCGCCGAACTCGTCCTGTGCCGGGCGGGCGATGCCCAGGCGCGTGTTGTGCTTCTCCGTGGAGGCGCCCATGGGGATGTCCTCGAAGGAGTCGGTCAGCCCGTCGTACGCCATGGCGTCGAGCATCTCGACGGCGCCGTACTTGTAGCCCTCGCGGGACTTGGGCAGCAGGTGCGGCGCGTTCGTCATGGACTCCTGCCCGCCGGCCACCACGATGTCGAACTCGCCGGCGCGGATCAGCTGGTCCGCGAGCGCGATCGCGTCGAGGCCGGAGAGGCAGACCTTGTTGATCGTCAGCGCGGGGACGTTCATCGGGATGCCGCCCTTGACGGCCGCCTGGCGGGCCGGGATCTGTCCCGCGCCGGCCTGGAGCACCTGGCCCATGATCACGTACTCCACCTGCTCACCGCCGATCCCGGCCCGCTCCAGCGCGCCCTTGATCGCGAGGCCGCCGAGGTCCGCGCCGGAGAAGGACTTGAGGGAGCCGAGCAGCCTGCCCATGGGGGTACGGGCACCCGCGACGATCACCGAGGTGGTCTTGTTCGTCTTGTGCGTATCGGACGTGAGAGCAGACATCAGACGCGATCCCCTTTGTGTTGCCGCTGCGGTGCGGCCTGAGGAGGTGAACGAGGGTTAACTCCAATGTACTGAGGAGTAGCGCCCCCGGTCACCCGTCCGTGCGTGTGACGGCGCGCACGTTGCGTAACCGGCGCCGTACCGCTGCACTGGGACCATGCTGACGCGCATCGACCACATCGGAATCGCCTGCTTCGATCTCGACGCCACCGTCGAGTTCTACCGCGCCACCTACGGCTTCGAGGTGTTCCACACCGAGGTCAACGAGGAACAGGGCGTCCGCGAGGCCATGCTCAGGATCAACGGGACCTCCGACGGCGGGGCCTCGTACCTCCAGCTGCTGGAGCCGATCCGGGAGGACTCGGCCGTCGGGAAGTGGCTGGCCAAGAACGGGGAGGGGGTCCATCACCTCGCGTTCGGTACGGCCGATGTCGACGGCGACTCCCAGGGCATCCGCGAGAAGGGTGTCCGGGTGCTGTACGACGAGCCCCGCACCGGTTCCATGGGCTCCCGCATCACCTTTTTGCATCCCAAAGACTGTCACGGAGTCCTCACGGAACTGGTCACCTCGGCCCCGGAGCACTGACCCCGGGCATTCCCGGCCCGGTAGAGTGGACCGCTCCGGGCCGGGGCCGGGCCGGGGCCGCGCCCCGACCGAAGATCTGACACCATTCCCCGGGGGGCCGTTCACCGAAAGAACGGGCTCTATAGGGCAGTTGCGACCAGGGGACGGATGGGACCGCGCAGTGCGGGGCTACGAACGCCAGGAGAGCCACCGAGCTGACGACGACCACCTCTCGCGGTTCGAAGCCGAGATGGAACGGCTGAAGACCGCGCGGGAGAAGGCCGTCCAGCACGCCGAGGACCTCGGTTACCAGGTCGAGGTATTGCGCGCCAAGCTGCACGAGGCGCGCCGCAATCTGGCGACCCGTCCCTCCTACGACAACGCCGACCTCGGCTACCAGGCCGACCAGCTGCTCCGTAACGCCCAGATCCAGGCCGAGCAGATGCGCACGGACGCCGAGCGCGAGCTGCGCGACGCCCGCGCCCAGACGCAGCGGATCCTCCAGGAGCACGCCGAGCACCAGGCCAGGCTCCAGGCCGAGCTGCACGCGGAGGCCGTCCAGCGGCGCCAGCGCCTCGACCAGGAGCTGGCCGAACGCCGCCAGACCGTCGAGTCGCACGTCAACGAGAACGTCGCCTGGGCCGAGCAGCTGCGCGCCAGGACGGAGTCCCAGGCCCGCCGCCTGCTGGACGAGTCGCGCGCGGAGGCCGAGCAGTCGCTCGCCGCCGCCCGCGCGGAGGCCGCCCGGGTCACCGACGAGGCCCGCCGGCGGCTCAGCTCCGAGGCCGAGTCGACCCGCGCCGAGGCCGAGGCCCTCCTCCAGCGCGCCCGCAGGGACGCCGAGCGGCTGCTGAACGCCGCGTCCGCGCAGGCGCAGGAGGTCACGAGCCACGCCGAGCAGCTGCGTACGTCCAGCACCGCCGAGTCCGACCAGGCCCGCCAGCAGGCCGGCGACATCAGCCGGGCCGCCGAGCAGCGGATGCAGCAGGCCGAGGAGCGGCTGCGGGAGGCCCGCGCGGAGGCCGAGAAGGTCGAAGCCGAGTCCAAGGAGGCCGCGGCCAAGCGGATGGCCGCCGCCGAGTCGCAGAACGAACAGCGCACGCGTACGGCCAAGTCGGAGATCGCCCGGCTGGTCGGCGAGGCCACGCAGGAGGCCGAGGCGACGAAGGCCGAGGCCGAGCAGGCGCTCGCCGACGCCCGCGCCGAGGCGGAGAAGCTGGTAGCGGAGGCGGCCGAGCGGGCCCGTACGGTCGCGGCGGAGGACTCTGCCGCCCAGCTCGCCAAGGCGGCCCGTACGGCGGAGGAGGTCCTGAACAAGGCGTCCGACGACGCCCAGGCCACCATCCGGTCGGCGGGCGAGGAGGCCGAGCGGATCCGCCGCGAGGCCGAGGCCGAGGCGGACCGGCTGCGCGGCGAGGCCGCCGAGCAGGCCGACCAGCTCAAGGGCGCGGCCAAGGACGACACGAAGGAGTACCGCGCCAAGACCGTCGAGCTCCAGGAGGAGGCGCGCCGGCTGCGCGGCGAGGCCGAGCAGCTGCGGGCCGACGCGGTCGCCGAGGGCGAGCGGATCCGGGGCGAGGCGCGGCGGGAGGCCGTCCAGCAGATCGAGGAGGCGGCCAGGTCCGCCGAGGAGCTGCTGACCAAGGCGAAGGCCGACGCGGACGAGGCGCGGTCGAACGCGACCGCGGAGAGCGAGCGGGTCCGTACCGAAGCCATCGAGCGCGCCACGACGCTGCGCCGGCAGGCCGAGGAGACGCTGGAGCGCACGCGCGCCGAGGCCGAGCGGCTGCGGGCGGAGGGCGAGGAGCAGGCCGAGGCGACGAAGAAGGCGGCCGAGGAGGCCGCCGCCGCCCTGCGCGAGGAGACGGAGCGGGGCGTCGAGTCCCGCAAGGCCGAGGCGGCGGGCGAGCTGACCCGGCTGCACACGGAGGCGGAGCAGCGCCTCGCGTCGGCCGAGGAGGCGCTGACCGAGGCGCGCGGCGAGAGCGAGCGGATCCGCCGGGAGGCCGGCGAGGAGACGGACCGGCTGCGCGCGGAGGCCGCCGAGCGGATCCGCGCACTCCAGGCGCAGGCCGAGCAGGAGGCCGAGCGGCTGCGTACAGAAGCGGCGGCGGACTCGGCGCAGTCCCGCGCGGAGGCGGAGACGCACGCGGTACGGCTGCGCACGGAGGCCGCGACGGAGGCGGAGCGGCTCAAGAGCGAGGCGCAGGAGACCGCCGACCGGATCAGGGCCGAGGCGGCCGCCGCCGCCGAGCGGGTCGGGGTGGAGGCCGCGGAGGCGCTGGCCGCCGCGCAGGACGAGGCGGCCCGGCGGCGCCGCGAGGCGGAGGAGACGCTGGCCGCCGCCCGCGCGGAGGCGGACCAGGAGCGCGCGAGCGTCCGCGAACAGAGCGAGGAACTGCTCGCCTCGGCCCGCAAGCGGGTGGAGGAGGCGCAGGCGGAGGCGCAGCGGCTGGTCGAGGAGGCGGACCGGCGCGCGACGGAGCTGGTGGCCGCCGCCGAGCAGACGGCGCAGCAGGTACGGGAAGCGGTGGCCGGTCTCCAGGACCAGGCCGAGCAGGAGATCGCCGGACTGCGGTCGGCCGCCGAGCACGCGGCGGAGCGTACGCGTACGGAGGCGCAGGAGGAGGCCGACCGGGTCCGCGGCGACGCGTACGCGGAGCGGGAGCGGGCCACGGAGGACGCCAACCGGATCCGTACGCGCGCGAACGCGGAGTCCGAGGCGGCGCAGGCGCTCGCCGAGCGGACGGTCGGCGACGCGATCGCGGAGGCGGAGCGGCTGCGGGCCGACAGCGCGGAGTACGCGCAGCGGGCCAGGACGGAGGCGTCCGACTCGCTCGTGGCGTCGGAGCAGGACGCGTCGCGGGCCAGGGCCGAGGCCAGGGAGGACGCCAACCGGATCCGGGGCGACGCGGCCGCGCAGGCCGACCGGCTGGTCACGGAGGCGACCAGCGAGGTCGAGCGGATGCGCGCCGAGGCCGCCGAGGCGATGGGCCAGGCGCAGCAGGCGGCCGAGCGGCTGCGGGCCGAGGCCGAGCGGGTCAAGGCGGAGACCGCGGAAGCGGCGGAGCGGCTCAGGAACGAGGCGCAGGAGGAGACGGACTGGCTGCTCGACGAGGCGCGCAAGGACGCGGCCAAGCGCCGTGCGGACGCGGCGGAGCAGGCGGACCAGCTCATCAACAAGGCCCAGGAGGAGGCGTTGCGCGCCGCCACCGAGGCCGAGGAGCAGGCGGACCGGATGGTCGCCGCCGCCCGCAAGGAGGCCGAGCGCATCGACGCGGAGGCCACGATCGAGGGCAACTCCCTGGTGGAGAAGGCCCGTACGGACGCGGACAACCTGCTCGTGGGGGCCAGGCGCGACGCCACGGCCATACGCGAGCGGGGTGAGGAACTGCGTCAGCGCGTGGAGTCCGAGATCGAGCAACTGCACGAGCGGGCCCGGCGCGAGACGTCCGAGCAGCTGCGCACGGCGGGCGAGCGGGTCGACGCCCTGATGAAGGCCGCGGAGGAACAGCGGGCCGAGGCCGCGCGGAAGGCGGAGGAGCTGGTCTCCGAGGCCAGCTCCGAGGCGAGCAGAGTCAGGATCGCCGCCGTGCGCAAGGCGGAGGGTCTTCTCAAGGAGGCCGAGCTGAAGAAGGCCGAACTGACCAAGGAGGGCGAGAAGTTGCGCGCGGACGCCCAGCAGGCCGCCAAGCAGATGGTCGAGGACGGCGAGCGGGACCTGGACGTCCTGACGCGCAGACGCGCGGACATCCAGACGGAGATCTCCCGTGTCCAGGACGTGCTCGAAGCGTTGGGGTCATTGGAGGCACCGTCGGGTCCGGCGAAGGACAACCCGGTCAAGGCGGGTGCGGCGGCCGGAACGAATCGTTCGGGTGGCAAGTCTTCCGACGGCTAGGGGGTGTCCTGCCGATCCGGCCTGATCGGCAGGACACCTCCTGGGACCGGACCACCGGCCCCTGGGCTCCGGGAAACCGCTTCGCGCCACTCAAAAGGCTGGACATTCTCCATATCAAACCGGCATCAACACGATGACACGCCGCTCCGGCCCCTAGGATTCCCCCTATCACCTCACCGGTCTCATTCGACAGGAACCCCATGAGTGACACATCCTCCCCATTCGGCTTCGAGCTCGTGCGGCGTGGTTACGACCGTGGTCAGGTGGACGACCGCATTACCAAACTCGTCGCCGACCGTGACAGCGCCCTGGCCCGCATCACCGCGCTGGAAAAGCGCATCGAGGAGCTGCATCTCGAAACGCAGAATGCTCAGGCCCAGGTCAGCGACGCGGAGCCGTCGTACGCCGGCCTCGGCGCCCGCGTAGAGAAGATCCTCCGCCTCGCCGAGGAGGAGGCGAAGGACCTGCGCGAGGAGGCCCGTCGCGCGGCCGAACAGCACCGTGAGCTCGCCGAGTCGGCGGCCCAGCAGGTCCGTAACGACGCCGAGTCGTTCGCGACGGAGCGCAAGGCGCGCGCCGAGGACGAGGGCACGCGCATCGTCGAGAAGGCCAAGGGCGATGCCTCGACGCTGCGTTCGGAGGCGCAGAAGGACGCGCAGGCCAAGCGCGAGGAGGCGGACGCGCTCTTCGAGGAGACCCGCGCCAAGGCCGCCCAGGCCGCCGCGGACTTCGAGACGAACCTCGCCAAGCGGCGTGAGCAGTCCGAGCGTGACCTCGCGACGCGTCAGGCGAAGGCCGAGAAGCGCCTGGCGGAGATCGAGCACCGCGCCGAGCAGCTGCGCCTGGAGGCCGAGAAGCTGCGTACGGACGCGGAGCGCCGCGCCCGTCAGACGGTGGAGACCGCTCAGCGCCAGTCCGAGGACATCGTGGCCGACGCGAACGCCAAGGCCGACCGGATCCGCAGCGAGTCGGAGCGCGAGCTGGCGGCGCTCACCAACCGCCGCGACTCGATCAACGCCCAGCTGACCAACGTCCGCGAGATGCTGGCGACGCTGACCGGTGCCGCGGTGGCCGCCGCCGGCTCCCCGGCCGACGACGAGCCGATCTCCCGCGGGGTGCCGGCGCAGCAGTCGCGCTGACGCCGGGCACGCCGTGGCCGAGCCGCGTACGCAGCGGCTGACGCCCGGCGCGTAACGATCGCGTAAGCCCCCTGCCACTCCGGTGGCGGGGGGCTTTTTGTGCCCTTAGGTTGTCCGCATGATCGAGGTTGAGGGTCTCACCAAGCGCTTCGGCCGCAAGGTCGCCGTCGACCAGCTCTCCTTCGAGGTCAGACCCGGGGTGGTGACGGGTTTTCTGGGGCCCAACGGCGCGGGCAAGTCGACCACGATGCGGATGATGCTCGATCTGGACAACCCGAGCGGTGGCTCGGTCAGGATCGACGGCAAGCGCTACCGCGACCTCACCGAACCGCTCAAGCACATAGGGGCGCTGCTGGAGGCCAAGGCCATGCACGGCGGCCGGAGCGCGTACCACAACCTCCTCTGCCTGGCGCAGAGCAATCGGATTCCGGAACGCCGGGTGTCCGAGGTGCTGGACATGGTCGGACTGACGGCCGTCGCGCGGAAAAAGTCCAAGGGTTTCTCCCTTGGTATGGGCCAACGCCTGGGAATCGCCTCGGCGCTGCTCGGTGATCCCGAGATCCTGATGTTCGACGAACCGGTCAATGGCCTTGATCCCGAGGGAATTCACTGGATCCGCAATCTCATGAAGGCCCTCGCGGCGGAGGGCCGGACGATCTTCGTGTCCAGCCATCTGATGAGTGAAATGGCCCTGACAGCGGATCACTTGATCGTGATCGGTCAGGGACGGCTCCTCGCGAACACCTCGATGGCACAGTTCATCCACGACAACTCCCGGAGTTACGCGCGTCTGCGCTCCCCGGAGCGCGAGCGGCTGAACGACGTCCTCGCGGCGGAGGGGTACACGCCGGTCGAGGCGGAGGGCGGGGTCCTGGAGATCGACGGCGCCGAGACCGAGGAGCTGGGCGAGCTGGCCGCGCGCCACGGCATCGTGCTGCACGAGCTGAGCGCGCAGCGCGCCTCGCTGGAGGACGCCTTCATGCAGATGACGGCGGAGTCCGTCGAGTACCACGCCCACGCGGGGGCCGACGGCGGCCCGCCCCGGGAGTTCGAGGGCAAGGGAGCCTGACCCATGGCACTGACAACGGCACCGGCGGTTCTCCAGTCCGAGTGGACCAAGATCCGTACGGTCTCCTCCACCACCTGGACCCTGATCAGCGCCCTGGTGGTGACCGTCGCGCTGGGCGCCGTCCTGTGCGCGGTGTACAACGCGACGTTCGGCGATCTCACCGACGCCCAGCAGGCCACCTTCGACCCGACGTTCGCCAGCTTCTCCGGGATGGTCCTCGGCCAGCTCGCGATGGTGGTCTTCGGCGTGCTCGTGGTCGGCTCCGAGTACTCGTCGGGCATGATCCGTACCTCGCTGGCCGCCGTGCCCCGGCGGTCCCTCTTCCTCTTCTCCAAGATCTTCGTGGCCGGGGTGCTGGCCCTGGTCGTCGGACTCCTGACGGGATTCCTCTCCTTCTTCCTCGGCCAGGCGCTGCTCGGCGACCACAGCACGACCATCGGCGAGCCGGACGTCCTGCGCGCGGTCATCGGCAGCGGGCTCTACATGGCGCTGATCGCCGTCTTCTCGATGGGCGTGGCGGCGATGCTGCGCAGCTCGATGCTGTCGCTGGGCATCCTGATGCCGTTCTTCTTCCTGGTCTCGCAGATCCTGGCGGCGGTCCCGGGCGCCAAGGACGTCGCGCGGTACTTCCCCGACCAGGCCGGCCGGAAGATCTTGCAGGTGGTGCCGGACGCCATGAACACGGACCGGGCGCCGTACGGGCCGTGGGAGGGCCTGGGGATCCTGGTGCTGTGGGTGGCGGCGGCGCTGGTCGGCGGCTGGATCGTGATCAAGAAGCGCGACGCCTGACGGGGGCGCGCCGCACCGTCGCGGGGCGCGCCGCAGCGTTGTAACGACTTGGCCGGAACCGTCAAGGCCCGGATATCCTCCTAACTCAAACGGGGGGCCTTCGGTCCGGAAGCGGCCACTGCCCCGACGACCTGACCTGTCGATGGGGCTGGCGAATGATCGAGGCGATCGGCCTGACGAAGCGCTACGGCGCCAAGACGGCCGTGCACAACCTTTCCTTCCAGGTACGGCCCGGCACCGTGACCGGGTTCCTGGGCCCCAACGGTTCCGGCAAGTCCACGACGATGCGGATGATCCTCGGCCTCGACCGGCCCACGGCCGGGAGCGTCACGGTCGGCGGGCATCCCTTCCGGCAGCTGCCGAACGCGCCGCGCCAGGTCGGCGCGCTGCTCGACGCGAAGGCCGTGCACGGCGGCCGGACGGCCCGTACGCACCTGCTCTCGCTGGCCCAGCTGTCGGGCATCCCGGCGGCCCGGGTGGACGAGGTGCTCGGGGTCGTCGGCCTCCAGGACGTGGCTCGGCGGCGTTCCAAGGGCTTCTCGCTCGGCATGGGCCAGCGGCTCGGCATCGCGGCGGCGCTGCTCGGCGACCCGCAGGTGCTGCTGTTCGACGAGCCGGTCAACGGACTCGACCCCGAGGGCATCCTCTGGGTCCGCAACCTGATGAAGCGGCTGGCCTCCGAGGGCCGTACGGTCTTCGTCTCCTCGCACCTGATGAGCGAGATGGCCGTCACCGCCGACCATCTGATCGTGATCGGACGGGGGCAGCTGCTCGCGGACATGAGCGTGACGGACTTCATCTCCGCGAACTCCGCGGACTTCGCGCGGGTGCGGACCGCGCCGGTCGACCCGCCCCAGCGGGAGAAGCTGATGTCCGCGCTGACGGAGGCGGGCGGCCAGGTGCTGTCCGAGCCGGACGGCGCGCTGCGGGTCACGGGGCTGCCGCTCCCCCGGATCAGCGATCTCGCGCACGACACGGACGTACGGATCTGGGAACTGTCGCCGCATCAGGCCTCCTTGGAGGAGGCGTACATGCGGATGACGCAGGGCGCGGTGGACTACCGGTCGACGGCGGACGCGCTGGAGGGCTTCCAGCCGCCGCCGCAGCAGGGCTGGGGACAGGGCCAGGGGTACGGGACCCCCGTACCGCCGGTGGTCCAGGAGGCGCCGCAGCAGGGGTGGTACGCGCCACCGCCGCCCGGTCAGAACCCGTACGCGACCCCGATGGCGGCGCCCGCTCCCGTACCGGCTCCGGCTTCGGCTCCCGCGCCGGCCGCCGCCCCGGCCGTTCAGACGACACAGCCGACCCCGCGTGACAGCGACAGCACCAACGAGGACGCCCGATGACGACCCCGTACCAGCAGCAGTCCGCTCCGCAGCCTCCGGCGCCCCCGTGGGGCACGGGTCCGGTGGGCGGCTACGTCTCGCCGATCCCCGTGCGCCGGGCCACGCTCGGCGACGCCGTCGCCTCCGAATGGACCAAACTCCGGTCCGTACGGTCCACGATGTGGACGCTCGGCGTGATGCTCGTCCTGATGGTGGGCATCGGGACGCTCACCGCCCTGGTGGTCTCCACCTCCACCGACACGCTCAACGACGACGTGCTGACCCTCGGCTTCTTCGGGGTGCTGCTCGGCTCGATCTGTGTGATCACGCTCGGCGTGCTGACCATCTCGTCCGAGTACACGACCGGCATGATCCGCACGACTCTCACCGCGTGCCCCAGCCGCGTCCGGGTCCTGGGCGCCAAGTCGCTGGTCTTCTTTCTGCTGATCTTCGTCCTCACCGTGGTCACCACGGCGCTCGTGGGCGCCCTCCAGGTGGCGATCACCGACGCGCCCTCGCCGTCCGGGGAGGCGTGGTTCCGCTCGACCGTCGGCGTCAGCCTCTACCTGGCGACGCTGGGGCTGCTGGCGCTGGCCGTCGGGGCGCTGATCCGGCACTCGGCCGGGGCGATCACCATCATGATCGGCGTGGTCCTGATGCCGCTGGTGCTGGCGATGTTCATGTTCGCCGACTCGCTCAGCACGCTGCGCGACGGGCTGTTCGACTACTCGATCCCCAACCAGCTCGCGGTCTTCTACGACAACGCGGGCGTCTCCGGCGACGGCGCGGGGCCGTCCGGCTGGGAGCCGCTGTGGATCATGATCGGGGTGACGGCGGTCGCGATGACGGGCGCCTTCTTCGCGCTGGACCGCCGGGACGTGTGACTGGACCGCCGGGACGTGTGAGGCGCGGGGACCGAAGGCGTCAGTACCGAGGAGCGTTACGGGACCGCTGCACCCGCGAGGTGCGGCGGTCCTTCGCGTTCCAGCACGCCTGGTGCCAGTGCCGCCGGTCCTCCACCCCGCCGTACTCCGGCCAGGCCACCACGTGCGCGACCCCCGAGGGGATCTCCTGGTCGCAGCCCGGGCAGCGGTAGCGCTTGCCCGCGGCGCTCGCGCCGGCGACGTGGCGTACGGACCACTGCTCGCCCTGCCACCCCTCCGAGCGCTGGAATCCGCCGTACCTGTCCCCCTCGTCACCGGTGGGGTCGGTCGGTTTCTCGCCGCCTCGGGGGCGGTTGCGGCGCGGGGACACAGGACACCTCACGGGGCAGGCAGCACGGTTCCCGTCCAGCCTACGGCCCACGCCCCCGGGTAGACGTCGCACACGGCCCAGGACGGCTCCCGCCGCGAGAGCGCGGCAAGAGCGCCACAAGAGGGACTTACCGGACAATCGCAAGAACTTTGTGGAGAGCCGTGCCTTTGGCACGTGTCAGACGTTGTTGCCCGTAAGGGGGAGTCGCGTCGGCCGCAAGGAGGCAGAGAGCGATGCGTGTGGGAGCTTTTGTGCTCGCGGCCCAGTTCCCGGGCCAGGGACAGGGCGAGGCGCTGCACCGGGCGGTGCGTACCGCCGAGGTCGGCGAGGAGTCGGGACTGGACGCGGTCTGGCTGGCCGAACACCACTTCGTGCCGTACGGCGTGTGCCCGTCGGCCGTCACCCTGGCCGGGCTGCTGCTCGGCAGGACCCGGCGCCTCAGGGTGGGTACGGCGGTCAGCGTGTTGCCGAACGTGCATCCGGTGGCCCTCGGCGAGCAGGCCGCGCTGCTGCATCTCGTCTCCCGCGGCCGGTTCACGCTCGGGGTGGGCCGGGGCGGGCCCTGGGTGGACCTGGAGGTGTTCGGCGGCGGCCTGCGGGCCTTCGAGGAGGACTTCCCCGAATCCCTCGACCTGCTCCTGCGGTGGCTGCGCGAGAGCCGGGTGGGGGCGGCGGGCGACCGCTTCGCCTTCCGCGAGGTCGCGGTCGTACCCCGGCCGGACGAGTTGCTGGACGCGGCCGGCCCCGAGGTGGTCGTCGCGTGCACGTCGCCCCGGAGCGTCCGACTGGCGGGCGAGCGCGGGCTGCCAATGCTGCTGGGCATGCACGCGGGGGACGACGAGAAGGCGGAGATGGTCGCCCTGTGGCGTACGTACGCCCGCTCCGCCGGACACGATCCGCGCGCGTCGCACGTCTCGGTGGGGGTCGCCCAGATCGCCGACACGGTGGCGGAGGCGAGGGAGAGCCTGGTGAAGGCGATGCCGGGCTGGCTGCGGCAGGGGCTCGGCGCCCATGTGACGGTGGACGGCCGGGAGCGGTCCATGCGCGACCCCGTCGCCTATACGGAACTGCTGTGCGGCCTGCACCCGGTGGGCTCGCCCCGGCTCGCCGCCGACCGCCTGGCCGCCACGGCGGAACGTACCGGCGTCACGCGCTTCGCCCTGCTCGTCGAGGGGTCGGGCGACCTGGCGGCGACGGAGGAGAACGTGCGGCGCCTGGGAGCCGACGTACTCCCCCTGGTGAACTGACCGCTGACCGCCGCCACTCCGCCGATTCAGGCGGCGGAGTGGCGGCGGGGGACGTCAGCAGTCCCGGAGTTCGGGGGACTGGTTGAGCAACTGGCCGCGGATCGAGGTGAATCGGGCCAGCCGGTCGTCGACCGAGGGGTCCAGCGGGAACACCGCGACACGGTGGCAGTTCTGGAAGGCGAGACGCACTCCGAAGTGCCGCTGCAACGCACCGCGAATGGCATCACTCGCGAGGGCGCGCAGCAACTGACCACGTGCCTGCTCGTCCGGCGGCGGCGTCTGGTTGTCGGCGAACTGTCCACCGTCCACCTTCAGCTGAGCCACCAGAGAACTGATCATCTCCCACGCGTAGGGCAGGGAGGTCCGGACGCAGTCGACGAAAGCAGCTTCGTCGACCTCGCCTCGCTCGGCCTGTTCCAACAGTGCCGGTGAGACGTCGAGCGACATGGGTTCTCCTCTCGCGACCCCGAAGACCGGGGTCTTGCGGGCACGGAAAAGAGGCGACGACGACGCAGCGTGCACGACCGGCGACCTCAGGTATCCACGTTAGGCGTGTGGTCGGGCCCGCACCAGGCGAATGGGAACACAACCGGCCAATAACGAACGGGGCTTCCGGGGCGAATCGCGCGCGACCTGGGCGGTCGAGTAGCGTTGCCGACCATGCGTCTCGTCATTGCCCGCTGCTCCGTGGACTACGCGGGCCGGCTCACCGCCCACCTGCCCTCCGCGCCCCGTCTCATCCTGGTCAAAGCCGACGGCAGTGTGTCGATCCACGCCGACGACCGGGCGTACAAACCTCTCAACTGGATGTCCCCGCCCTGCACCCTCAAAGAGGATGACGCCACTTGGACGGTGGTGAACAAAGCGGGCGAGAAACTGATCATCACGATGGAGGAGGTCCTCCACGACTCGTCCCACGAACTGGGCGTGGACCCCGGCCTGATCAAGGACGGCGTGGAGGCACACCTCCAGGAACTCCTCGCCGACCGCATCGAGACACTGGGCGAGGGCTACACCCTGATCCGCCGCGAATACCCGACGGCGATCGGCCCGGTGGACATTCTGTGCCGGGACGCGGACGGCGGGACGGTGGCGGTGGAACTGAAGCGCCGGGGCGACATAGACGGCGTGGAACAACTCACCCGCTACCTGGATCTCCTCAACCGCGACCCCCACCTGGCCCCGGTGAAGGGCGTCTTCGCGGCCCAGGAGATCAAACCCCAGGCCCGAGTCCTGGCCACGGACCGAGGCATCGGCTGCCTGGTCCTGGACTACAACGCGATGCGAGGAATCGAAGACGACAAACTGCGCCTGTTCTGACGGGCGGAAGGGCCCGACCTGGGCAGCCGGTCGGGCCCTTCGTGTCGTACGGCTGCCGGTGGACGGCTACGAGTGGCCGAACTCCCCGTCCGCAACCCCATATATGAACGCGCTGAACTCGCCAGGGGTGAAGACCAGGGCTGGACCGATCGGGCGCTTACTGTCACGCATGGCCACCACGTCACTGACGTAGGCAACCTCCACACACTGACCGTTGGCACTGCTGTAGCTGCTCTTCTGCCACACAGCGTTGGATAGATCCACCTGCTTCATCTCTGTCCTTCTCTCATTTGGCCTCTCGAACCAACGTCCCGATGAAGGCAACCGAGTCATTCGGACTCATCGCCTGGGCGCGCAGGTGATCGAAGATCTGGCTGTACCGCCGGATGTCCTCCTCAGCCTCGAGGAAAAGATCACCGGCCATGCTGTCGATGTAGACAACCGAGGGATCTGAGGTTTCCGGAAAGTCCATCAGCACGAAGCTGCCCGGCATCCCGGGGTGCGCACCAGTGTCAAAGGGGATGACCTGGACCGTGATGTGCGGCTCGGCGGCTGACGCGACCAGACGGTCCAGCTGGTCGGCCATGACTTTGGAGCCACCAACCCTTCTCCGCAGCGTCGCTTCGTCCACGATCGCCCACAGTTCAAGCGGGTGTTGCTTCTCGAAGACGGCCTGCCGTTCGACCCGCGCCTGGACTCGCTGGTCAACCTCCTTGGGGGTGGCCGCCGGAGCCCCGCCCCGGATCACGGCCCGTGCGTAGTCCTCGGTCTGGAGCAGACCGGGAACGAACGACGACTCGTAGTTCCGGACGCCACGCGCTTCGGCTTCGAAGCTGATGTACGCAGTGTATTCATTGGGCAGATCGGCGTGATACGGCCGCAGCCAGCCCTGTTCGTCCGCGGTACGCGAAAGCGCCAAGATCTCCGAGCGCTGCGGGTCGGCGACTCCGTACAGATCCAGCAGTCCGACCAGCGTCCGCTGCTGCGGACGCACCTTGGCCGTCTCGATCCGGTAGAGCGTCGCGGCGTTGATGCCGGTTCGTTCAGCAACGTCATCCCTGGTCAGACCGCTTATCTCACGCAGCCGTCGCAGTTCGGCCGCTAAGCGGCGGAGACGAATCGGGGGTGCTTGCCGTTTCGGCGCCACTCGCCCCATCCCTTCATGTGCACGGCTGTCACGGACGAGTTTGACCGAACCCCACCCATCACAGCAAGTCAGATTGCGTATGCACGGTATGCATTCGATTACCTTGCACAGTACTGCCAGGCTGAGGCATGCTGAGCAAACGCAAGCCTGGCACGATCAGTTCCGGCCGGGGGTGAAGTGACGAAGGTGCGCCCAGAAGTGGGACGCACCTCGGCGCGGCATGTCCGGCCATGAACACGCTCGGTCATCGATGGCGACCGAGGGTCACAAGAACGTGTCGGCTTACCCGGCCGGTGCGGCACGCGTGTGAATCCGCACGGCTCCCGATGCAAGGGAGGCACGTTGTGAAACCACTCATCTACGGCTACATGCGGCTCTTCTCTGACGTCCCCGATCAGCAGGTGTACGCAACGGAACAAGAGATGCGGCACTTCGCCCAAGCGGCCGGCTTCCAGCTGGCGGCCGTCTTTCACGACGCCGAGTCCGGCTCGCACGAAGCCTTCTACGAGCTGGGAGTCGCGTTACGACGTGCGGACGCGCACGACGTCGTACTGCCGTCGCTGTGCCATCTGTCCACGAACGACGTGCTTCAAGACGCGCTGCTCGACTGCCTGGAAGACCGCTTTCAAGCACAAGTCCATGTGCTCGCGACTCGCGCGACTCAAGACAACCTCTCGCCGGCAGACAAGAGGTAGTGGCATGTCGCGACTTCGCGCTTGGGACCGGTTGACGCTGGCGGCTGTTCCCTCGGCGGTGTGCTGCGCCCGTACCTTCACCAAGTGCACCCTGCGCTGGTGGGACGCGACCGATGTCATGGACGACGCGCTGCTGATCATCTCCGAGCTGGTGACGAACGCCGTCAAGGCAACCGGCCCGAACACCCCGGATCCGAAGTGGTCGGACGTCAAGGCGGAGCATGTCCTCGGCGTACAACTCCGCGTCGTGGACATGAACCTGTACGTCGAGGTGTGGGACAGAGCCGGCGAGATCCCACGCCCAAGGCACCGTCAGCAGACGACGAGGGTGGACGTGGCCTCCTGCTGGTCCAGTCGCTCACCAGAAGGTGGGGCACCTTCCGCCCGCCGGCGGGGGGGCAAGATCGTGTGGGCCGAGCTACCGCTCACCAAAGCCCCCGACCTCACCCCCGAGACACCCCGCTCCCCCACCGCGTGCCGAGCGAAGCCCGCGCCCCCGAGGCCAAGGAAAAAAACACAGGTCGAGACCGCACTGATGGAACGCGTCCGTGGACATCGACGTCACCTGGCACGAGACGCCCGTCTTCGTTGACTGCGGGCAGAACCTGGAACGGATCGGCTGCCCACGCCGTGGCGCCGAGATCGACACCGAATGGTGGGGCGACTTCATGGATGAGCACGACGGGGATGGGTTCGCCTCCCTCGCCGTGGAGGTGCCCTGCTGCCGGACCGTGACAACACTGGATGCCCTGGAGTACGAGTGGCCGTACGGCTTCGCCCGCTTCGAGATCGCCATCTGGAACTTCGAACGTGCCCGGTTCGGCGATGAGGAACTCACCACACTCGCCGCCGCGCTCGGACACCCTGTAAAGCAAGTGCCGAAGGGCGAGTTGACCTTCAAGTGGGATGAACGTCGACAATCGGGGCCATGGACGGCACCACGGAACTACTGAGCATCAGTGTCTTCGCGCGGCGAGTGGGTCTCGCTCCGAGCGCCCTGCGTTTCTATGACGACTGCCGTGTCCTGAGGCCGGCGTGGGTTGACGGGGCGACGGGATACCGCTTCTACAGTCCCGCGCAAGAGGCCCGTGCCACCCTCCTGCGAGGTCTGCGAGATGCGGGACTGCCGCTGGCCGAGGTCGCTGTGGTGCTCGACGGGCCGGAGCGCGACGGCCGCGAGGTACTGGAGCGGCACGCGGAGAGGATGCGGGACAAGACGCAGACGGCCCAGGCCGCCATCGCTGCGGCTCTGCGTTCCCTCTCCTCTGCCGGCAGCATCACGGAAGCGCGGATCGGCGGCGTGGAACTGGCCAGTGCGGTCCGCCAGGTGGTGCCGACAGCGGCTTCCGACGCGGAACATCCCGTACTTGGCTGCGTCCTCATCGAGATCGATGACAGCGAGGTTCGCCTGGTGGCCACCGATCGCTATCGCCTCTCGATGCGCGTCCTGAGGCCAGCAACGCTTGACGGAGAGCCCTGCCGTCTCCTGGTGCACGCGGCCGACCTGGTCGAGTTCGGGAAGTGGGCGGCGCGGGTCCACCAGGTCACCATCCAGGTCGGACCGGACGGGGCCCGAGTGTCGAGTACGTCGGAGTCCCGGACCCTGGTGACGGTCGAGGACCAGTTCCCTTCCTACCGCGAGATGCTCGCAGCCCTGGCTCCGCCCGAATACCGCGTGATCGTCGACCGCCTGGCCCTGCGCGACGCACTCAACGACCACGGCGACGCTCCCCGCGTCGCGCTGAGCTTCGCCGAAGACGAGCTGACCATCTCACTTGCCGATCGCTCCCACGCCACCACCCTTCCTGCCGTCTGCCATGACGACCTCCCCCAGCAGATCGGCTTCGACCCTGCCGTCCTGGCTGCCGCCCTGGAGGCCAGCGTGGGCCCCGACGCCCTGTTGGAGATCTCCGCCGCGGACCGTCCTGTCGTGGTGCGTTCTGCCGACCAGGGCAGCTTCACCACCCTGGTCATGCCGGTGGCCCTGAGCACCTCCAATTGACCCTCCCTCAACACCGCTCCCTCGCCCCTTCAGGAGAACCGTGACCGACCCCGAGAACATCGTCGTGCACCTGTGCGTGCAAGGAATGCAGGCCGAGACCGAAGGACGAGACGACCGAGCCCGGGACCTGTTCCTCCAGGCGTGGGAAGCGGCCCAGGACGACTACGACGCCTGCATCGCCGCGCACTACCTCGCCCGGCACCAGCCCACCGCGCAGGAGACCCTGCGCTGGAACCAGGAGTGCCTGAACCGGGCCGACAAGGTCGGCGACGACCGCGTCCGCGGCTTTTACGCCTCCCTTCACGCCAACATGGCCCGGGCCCACCGCGACCTGGGCCAGGCCGACCAGGCCCGCGAACACTTCGAGTCCGCAGCCGGGCACATCGACGACGTCCCGGCCGGACCGCACCAGCAATGGCTCCGCTACCGCATCGCCGCAGGACTGCGCGCCACCGCCCGCTCCGCACCACACCAGCACGACGACCCGGTCGGTGCACTCCTCGCCGATCTCTGCGCACGCACGGACCTCGAAGCCCTGAGCCTGCTGCTGCCCCCATACATGGGCAGCCTCGGCACACCCCAGGACGAGGAACGCATCACCACCGCCCTGCAAATGCTCCATGCCGAGCGTCGCCTTCCCGACGAACAGCAGACGGCCCTCAGCCACACGATCAAGGCTCGGTCCGCCGGGTGAGCGCCCTCGATCCTCAGTGACGCGCCGACTCCGCGGATAGGCAAACTGCCGCTCTCCCCGGAGTCGGCAGACCTCCAACGATCACCTAGGCCCGCCGACCCGACGGTCGGCGGGCCTAGGACGGGCAGTCGGATGCGCTCCGCATTGTCCGACCGCAAACGCTCCAGACGCCCGGCCCGGTTCACTCCCGCAGGTCGCCGAGGCCAAAGCGCCGGCCTGCCGGCTCCCGGCCGAGATCGGGGTGCCGTTGTCGCGCTGGTCGTGCCCGGAGCCGGCCACCGAGTTGACCGCGCGCGGCGTCACCGACACCGTCTCGGCGTCCACCGTGCGCCGCCGGCTGCGCGAGGACGCGCTCAAGCCCTGGCAGTACCGGTCCTGGATCTCCATCCGGGACCCGGACTTCCGCGCCAAGGCCCAGCGCGTCCTTGACCTGTACGCCCGCACCTACGATGGCGAGCCCCTCGGAGCGGACGAGCACGTGGTCTCCAGCGACGAGAAGACCTCGGTCCAGGCCCGCTGCCGCTGCCACCCGACCCTGGCCGCCTACGACGTCCACCGGGCGAGGGTCTTCGGCCGCTGCGAGGCCACCACCGGCATCGTGCCGTTCATGGCACTGGTCGAACAGGTCATGACACAGGAGCCCTACGCCGGCGCCAGACGCGTCTTCTGGATCCTCGACAACGGCTCCTCCCACCGGGGGAAGAAGGCCATCGACCGTCTGACCAAGGCGTTTCCGAACGCGGTCATGGTCCACACCCCCGTACACGCCTCCTGGATAGACCACATCGAAATCTTCTTCTCAATCGTCCAGCGCAAGGTTGTCTCGCCCAACGACTTCACGGACCCGACTCAAGTCCGGGACCGGCTCCGAGATTTCGAAGACCGCTACAACGCCACGGCACAGCTGTTCCAGTGGAAGTTCACCACCTCAGACCTGGACGATCTGCCGGCCCGGCTCGACCGGCACCCTCACCGACCGACACCAAGAATCCTCCATCGCCCTGGCAGCCTGATAACCCCGAAGGATTTCCGGGGCCGACCACTTAGTGGAAGGCAGTCAGCACCGTAGTGAAGATGGCTTGCAGCCCTGACCAGTCCTGCGACGCCATCACGGAAGGTGAGTCGGAGGCGGCTCGCAGCTTGCTCTGGAATGCCTGCTGGAGTGCGGTCTTGCCCATGATCTCCCCCTGGTAGCGGTCCATGCCGGAGATGAAGGATCGCCATTGCACCGGAGGCAGAGACCCGTCGACTCCTTTGAGAACGTCAATTCCCAAGTAGAGCTCGATCGAACATGCGGCTCCATTGACATCGGCGCGCTCACGGCGGCCCTCGGGGGCATCGCATGTGGGCGGACCGATGGTCGGATAGCCGCGTGCCAGTTCGAGATCGGGATAACGCACGGCCCGCAAGTTGGCCGGCAGCGTGTCGGGGCGAAGGGCGCGGAGCGCGTCACATCCCGCCGTGTCGTTGTCGAAGAGCCCAACGACACGGTTGGCGATACCTGCGGCGGCGAAGGTACGTAAGGTCGCCGCGAGGGGCCCGGCGCCCCCTGCCGGCCGGTGGCCGAAGTCCATGAACCGCACCAGATCCGTCAGGTGGGGGTGGAGCAGCGCGAAGGCGGGCTCGAGGATGGCCACATCTGAACGCCCCTCGGTCAGCACAACCAGCGGAGTGCACTGCGAAGCCTCCAGGCGCAGCCGGTCGCCGGCCCAGGAAGTGCCCTCGAAGTCCTGCCATGCCTTCGCCGCGCCCAAGACCACTCGGACCGTTGCCTCGGGAACTACGCTCAGCACAGCCCGTAGTAACAGGTGCTCTTCCTCGATAGCCTGAGCCATTAACTGGTCTGCGGCGCCGGAAAGCGTCCGGGTGCCAGCGGCGGCGTCCTCGATGTCACTCACCCACGTGGTGATGCTGTAGCCGCGGGTGCACGAACCAGATGAATCATCATCTCCCCGACAAGCCCCGCAATACGAGTCGTGGGAGGCTTCCATGTACGACACCATGTCGGCGACGAAGTCCATCGCGGCGGATGCGGTGACACCCATGGCGTCGAGCCGGGCGGCCACCACGGGCCCCGAGCCGACCAGTTCCCGCGTCGGCAGGCCCTGCGGAAGCCTGTAACCCAACGACTTGGCTTCCCGCGCGCTCATCTCACGAAAGACATCCATGCTGTCAGTGAACGCAGCGAGCAGACGATCACTAGCGCCTTCCCAAAGCTTGCTTAAGAGGATGTCATCAACGAACACCGCCATTGCTCCAAGATTCCTCATGCCTTACATGCTTCCAGGACCGCCGACTGGTCTCCCACTCAGTTTCAGCGCCGCCGTAGAACCGACTTTCCTGGCACCGAAGCGCCAGGGGGTTTTTCAGGTAGCTCCACACAACCGGCGAGCTGCCGATGATGTGATGGCTTCATGCGACCCGAGCACTGCGTGACCAGGAACCACATCGAGGTGTGGCACGAGCGTCTGCTGCCGTCGGGAGCGGATCGGATCACGTTCTTGACGGTGCTGCGCGGCTCGCTCCTGCCGATTCTTCTCTGGGCCGGCGTCGCGTGCTTCGCGTACGTCGTCTACAACCTGGTCGCCGGGTTCTGATCCACTGCGCCGGCAGCCGACGCGTCGCCCGCTCGCGAACGGCCTGTTTGGCCCGGTGGGCGCCTGACACGCGCCAGCCTCGCGGAGTGCGCCTCGATCTGGTGGCTCAGCGGCCGGATTGTCCAACTCCGCGCTCGCGCGGGGCGCGTTCGTGACGCGGCAGTCGATGAACGTACTGCTCCAGGCCCTGGAGCGAGGGGGGTGCGTGACCAGGGCTGCGGAGACGCAGACGCCCCCGACGGGGGGGTAGCTCCCGCAGGTGGGCTGGGTCGGTGGTGGATAAGCCGAATGGTTTCCGTACGCCGTGGTGTTGGGGGTGTGACCCCGGGGAGCGGCATGTATCCGGAAGGGTGGGGGCGGTCGGCGTGGGTTGGGTGTGGTTCCGAGGGCGGGAGGCTCTTGTGGGCAGCGGGCAGAAGGTCGCCATCATCACCGGGGCCTCCGGGGGTATCGGCGGGGCGCTCGTCGCGGCCTATCGGGGGCTGGGGTACGCCGTCACCGCCACCGACCGGGCCGCGCCGGTGTCGGGGGATTCCGGGGTGCTCTCTGTGGCCGCCGATGTGACCGAGGCCGGGGCCGGGGACCGGGTCGTCGGGGCGACTCTCGAACGGTTCGGACGTGTGGACACACTGGTCAACGGTGCCGGGGTGTTCGTCTCCAAGCCGTTCGTCGAGTACACCGACGAGGACTTCGACTTGGTGGTCGGGGTGAACGTGCGTGGGTTCTTCGAAGTCACGCGGAGCGTGATCGCCGCGATGCTCGCCCGGGACGGCGGGGGGCATGTGGTGAACATTTCGAGCAGCCTGGTCGAGAACGCCGACGCCGACGTGAGCGGGGCGCTCACGTCCCTGACCAAGGGTGGGCTGAACGGGGTCACGAAGTCCCTCGCCATCGAGTACGCCACCCGCGGCGTCCGGGTGAACGCCGTTTCGCTCGGCGTCATCCGGACCCCGATGCACCCGACCGACCCCGGCGGGTTCCAGGCCGCGCGCCACCCGGTCGGCCGGATGGGCGAGGTCGACGACGTCCTGCGGGCCGTGCTGTACCTGGAGCAGGCCCCCTTTGTCACCGGGGAGATCTCGCACGTCGACGGGGGACAGAGCGCGGGGCACTGACGCGGGGCGGGGGGCCGGCCCCCTCTGTTCCTTGGACCACGTTCCTCAGACCAGGACCTTGAGCATCCGCTCCCCCAGGACCGCCGCCGAGTGGGGGTTCTGGCCCGTGACCAGGTTGCGGTCCTCCACCATGTACGGCTCCCACGCCGGGCCGCGGCTGAACTGGACGCCCACCTTCTCCTTCAGGTCGGTCTCCAGCAGCCATGTCGCCCTGGAGGCCAGTCCGACGCCCTCTTCCTCCTCGTTGGTGAAGCCGGTGACCTTGTAGCCCTTGAACGGCGACTCGCCGTGGATCCTGGTGGCGAGCAGCGCGGCGGGGGCGTGGCAGACGATGAAGAGCGGATTGCCCGAGGCGAGCTGGGCCGTCAGCAGCCGGCCGACGTCGGCGTCGAACGCGAGGTCCGACATCGGGCCGTGGCCGCCGGGCAGATAGACCGCGGCGTAGTCCTCCAGCCGTACGTCCGACAGCTTGATCGGGCGCCGCATGACCTCCGCGTCGCGGATGACGGCCTCAAGATCGAGGGCTTCCTGTTCGCCGCCCACCATGGAGGGGCGCAGGCTCATCATGTCGACGTTCGGAACGGCGCCGTCGGGCGTCGCGACCACCACCTCGTATCCGGCGTCCGTGACCTCCTTGTACGGGTTCGCGAACTCCTCGGCCCAGTAGCCGGTGGCGTACCTGGTGCCGTCCTTGAGCACCCAGTACGTCGCCCCGCTCACTATGAAAAGGATCTTCGCCATCACTCATGCGCCTCCGTTCGGACGATCAGGCCGATTTATCCCCCTTTCAGCCTAATCAGGTGCCCAGTCGGACGCATGTGTGCAGGGGCCGTGGGCCGACCCGGACGAGTGGATTTCGGTGACGAGAAGGCCACCCGCTGTACGGACGCGCGTACCGTACGACGCGGGAAGGAGTACATCGTGGATGCCACCCTCAAGACCGTCATCGGCGGGGAACTCGTAGAGCTGCCCGGCACGATCGCGGCCGTGCGCGCGACCATGGACGCGGGCAGGGCCGCGGAGTTCGATCGCGAGATCGAGCACGCGCCCGCCGCCGAACTCCCCGCGACGCTGGTGCGCTGGGCCCTGGCCGGCACCGGCGCGGACGACGAGGACGACGCCCTCTTCGAGAGGCTGGCCCGGGGCGAGGACGTCGGCGCGAGCGATGGAGCCCGCGTCGTCCACGTCTGACGGCTCCGATGCCCGAGGGGGGTGGAGTGTGCGCGCCGAACCGCCCGGTCCGCCGTGGTTCTCGGGGGCCGGGCGGTTGTGTGGGTACGTGGGTCAGGCGATGACGCCGGCCGGGGTTCCCGTCGGGGTGCCCGCGCTGAGGCTGGGTTGGGAGGAGCTGGCCGTCGGGGGCGTGGCGTCCGCCGAGGGGGTTTGTGTGGGGGTTTCCGACGGCGTGTCCGAGGGGGTTTCGCTCGGGGGGTCCGTGGGGGTGTCCGACGGGGTTGTCGGGTGGGACGGGGACTTCGTCGGGGACTTGGTGGGGGTGGACGGGTCGTCGTCGCCCGGGTCCGTCGAGGTCGAGCTTGCCGTCGGGGACGGGCTGTTCGTCGTGGTGGGGGTGGACGACGCCGTGCCCGTGCCCGTGGGGGACGGGGGGCCCGCCTCACCCGGGACCGCCGCGTTTCCGCCGCCCGGGATGTTCGTCGAGCCCGCGTCCGGCTGGTCCTGCGGTACGCCGCCGTCGCCCTCCTCCGGGTCCACCGACTGTCCCGGTGTCCCGTGGTCGAGCTGGTTGTTGTCGTTGTTGGACGTCGCGCCGAGGGTCACGACCGTGCCCAGTACGGCGGCCAGCACCGCGCCCGTACCCGCGGCGACCAGGTTCCGGCGCGCGCCGCCCAGGACCGAGCGGCGCCGGCGGCGGTGCGGCGCGGGCGGGCCGCCGGCCGAGGGGGTTCCGGCGACCACCGGGGTGCCGCCCACCGGGGTCCCCTGGCGGCTGACCAGCAGGTTGTTCCCGCCACCGCCCGGAGGCAGCGCCGCCACCGCCGCCGAGCCGCCCGGCCCCAGCGCCTTCGGGGTGGGCGGTGTCGCGTCGCCCTGCGGAGTCGTACGGGCGCCGAACGCGTTCCCCGCCACCCCGAAGCCCGACAGGCCGGGGATCCCGGTCAGCCCGCCCTCGCGGTCCGTGACGAGCGCCAGCGCGCGGCGCCCGGCGACCGTACCGCTGCGGTCGGCGACGGCGCCCCGCATGCCGATCGAGGCCTCCAGCTCCGCGCGGGCCCGCTCCAGGTTCCCCACACACAGCGCGAGGACGCCCAACTCGTGGTGGAAGTACGCCTCTTCGGCGACCTCCCCCGCCAGCCTCGCGGCCTCCGAGCCGGACCGCAGGGCCCGCTCCCACGCGCCCCAGTGCAGCCCCGCCAGGAACGCGGGGGTGGCGCTGCGCGCCAGCAGGACCGCCGCGCTGGCGTGCCCCGGCTCCTGGCTCGTGACCAGCGGCGCCAGCGCGGCGAGGACGGCGTCGGCCTCAGCGGCGGCGCGCTCCGGCGTGACGGAGGGGTGCGCCGACCACCAGGCGTAGTGCTGGGCCGCCGTGTGGGCGTGGGACACCGCGTCCTCGCCGTACCCCTCCGCCTCCAGCTGCGCGGCGACGCCGGTCGCCAGCCGGTAGCGGGTGCCGACCGGGGAGATCAGCGCGCAGGCCATCAGCTCGCCGAGCGCGGCGTCCGCGTGGGTGTCGCCGATCAGCGCGGGCAGGTGCGCCTGGTGCGGCACCTCGCCGCCGAGCGCGACGGCGAAGCGCAGGGTCTCGCGGGCGGACTCGCTCAGCCGGGAGGCGAGCAGGGCCGCGGGCGCGGCGCCCTCGCCGACGGTGGGGAGCGGCGGGTCGTACCCGTCGGGGGCGCCCAGCCGGACCACGAGCGGTACGTCACCGGTGGTCTCCGCGAAGGGCTCGAACTCGTCCAGGGCCTCGGCGGACTCGCCGCGCAGGACGTCGCGCTGGCGCAGCAGCGCACCGGCCTGGACGAAGCGCAGGGGCAGGCCCTCGGACTCGAACCAGAGGTCCCCCGCCCAGTTCGCCTCCTCGTCGGTGAGGGGGCGGTCGACGGCGCGCTCCATCAGCTCCAGCGAGGCCCCCCGCCCGATGCCGCCGAGCAGGACCTCGTGCAGGCGCGCGGTGGCGGACGGCGGGTCGGCGTCGGGCGCGGTGGCGAGCAGGTACGCGCATTCGGGGGTCGCGGCGAGCAGCTCGTCGAGGGCTTCGCCGCCGATCTCCAGGTCGTCCAGGAGGACGACGGCCCCGATGTCGCGGACCCGTTCGAGCAGGGCGGCCCGGTCGGGGCGGGACAGCTCGATGCGGTAGACCGCCGCGTACAGGTCGTACAGCAGCTCGGTGGTGGTGCGGCGGTGGCCGGAGAGCCGTACGACTCCGTCCGGCGCGAGGTCCGCGCAGTCGGCGCCGACGGCCTCGATCAGCGCGGTGCGGCCGGATCCGGGCTGTCCGGTGAGGCGTACGGAACGGCCGCGGCCCAGCAGCTCGACCAGTTCCTTGTGCTCGGCGCCACGCTCCAGGAGCGGGAGGGGCGGTGCGGCGGGCCCGGCCGGTACGGGCGGGCGGCCGGCGCGCTGGAGGGCGGTGCGCTCGGAGGCGCTGCGCCGGATGGGTGCGGCGGGTTTGCGGCCCGGCGGGCAGGGCTCTATCTCCGTGCCGTCGACCGGGTTGACGGTGAGCAGGAAGTCGCCCGATATCAACTGGACGGTACGGGCCGGCGCGGGGGTGGTGGGACCCGCGCCCTTGAGGTGCCCGAGCGCCGGCGTGAGGGGCTCGCGCGCCGGCCGCTGGTCGCTGCTCGCGGCGGCGGGTTCGCCCTCGTGGCCGTGTTCTTCCGCTTCCCGGCTCATCGGGTCCATCGTGAAAGTCCCCCAGATCGTGGCGTGCGGTTGCCCCCCGGCCTCGCACGCTTGTCTGTCGCTCCGGTCCGGTGCCTGCTCCATGGGTCGGTCGATCCGCAGACGGCCGAAACCCTAGGCTCCGGACAGTATCTACGAACAGGCGGGGTGGTGACCTGCCCAGGAAGTCACGTTCTCGTGAGGATTGTGCGGCGCATTGGGGAGTACGTACGGCGCACCGGGACGCGCGGGGCGCGCAGACCTCACGCCCTCAAGCCCCACGCCTCGTGCCCTGGCGCCTCACGCCCCACGCCTCGCGTACCTGGCGCCACAAGCCTCACGCCCCCACGCCCCACGCCTCACACCCGCGGCAGCGACTCCGCCGCGATTCCGCCCTCGATCGCGAGGATGCGGTGCAGCCGGGTGGCCACGAGCAGCCGCTGCATCTGCGGCGGGACGTGGCGCAGCACGAGTCTGCGCCCGCAGCGTCCCGCCCGTCGGTGGGCCCCCATGATGACGCCGAGTCCCGTGGCGTCCCAGGAGTCCAGAGCGGTCAGGTCGAGCACGAGATCGCCGGCTCCGCCGTCGACGGCCGAGTGCAGGACCGTACGGGCGTCCGCCGCGCTGCGTACGTCGAGGCGGCCCTCGACGACCAGTTCGGCGTGGTCGCCCCTGATGTGCATATGCGCTCCCCGAGAGTGCTCAGTGCTCCATGGCCTGTTCGGTCTCGCAGCCCACTGGCTGTCACGCGGCCCGACCGTCACGCAGCCTGACTGTCGCGCAGCCGTGGAAGTTGCCGTCCGTGAGCGAACCGATACCGAATTCACCCGGTGGGGTGAGGTCGTGACGGCCGGTACGGCTCCGGTCCGGCTCAGTGCTTGTAGAACCCCTGCCCGCTCTTGCGTCCGATGTCACCCGCGTCCACCATCCGGCGCATCAGCTCCGGCGGCGCGAACTTCTCGTCCTGCGACTCGGTGTAGATGTTCTCGGTGGCGTGGAGCAGGATGTCGACCCCCGTCAGATCGGCGGTGGCGAGCGGGCCCATCGCGTGTCCGAAGCCCAGCTTGCAGGCGGTGTCGATGTCCTCGGCGGACGCGACGCCCGACTCGTAGAGCTTGGCGGCCTCCACGACGAGCGCGGAGATGAGCCGGGTGGTGACAAAGCCCGCCACGTCGCGGTTGACGACCACGCACGTCTTACCGACGGACTCGGCGAACTCCCGCGCGGTGGCGAGCGCTTCGTCGCTGGTCTTGTACCCGCGGACCAGTTCGCACAGCCGCATCATCGGCACCGGCGAGAAGAAGTGCGTCCCGACGACACGCTCCGGACGGTCCGTCACGGCGGCGATCTTCGTGATCGGGATGGCCGAGGTGTTGGAGGCGAGGACGGCGTCGTCCCGTACCAGCTTGTCCAGCGCGCGGAAGATCTCGTGCTTGACGTCCAGCCGCTCGAACACGGCCTCCACCACCAGGTCCGCGTCGGCGACGGCGTCCAGGTCGGTGGTGGTGGTGATCCGGCCCAGCGCGGCGTCCGCGTCGGCCTCTTCGAGCTTGCCCTTGGCGACGAACTTGCCGTACGAGGCTCTGATGCCGTCGATCCCGCGGGCCAGGGCCGCGTCCGTGACGTCACGCAGGACGACGTCCCAGCCGGCCTGGGCCGAGACCTGCGCGATCCCGGACCCCATGAGTCCGGCCCCGATGACGGCGAGCTTCCTGGCCACGACACACCCCTTGAATCGCCCCCGGTCTTAACGCCGGGTTTACATTTGCGTGCTCTGCCGGAGGTTAGCGTTCGCGGGCGGCCGGATGGCGGTGAAGAGATGCGCGTCACGTCTCACATGACGGACATCACACCGGAGGGACCCATCAGGGGCCCCGCGCCGGGCACTTGAGCGGGTTGTCCCCCGTACGGCGTAGCACCTCCGGGGTCCTCACTACGCTGGTCGTATGGTCAATCTGACGCGTATCTACACCCGCACCGGCGACAAGGGCACGACGGCGCTCGGCGACATGAGCCGTACGGTCAAGACCGATCTGCGCATCGCGGCCTACGCCGACGCCAACGAGGCGAACGCGTGCATCGGGACCGCGATCGCGCTGGGCCGGCTCCCCGAGGACATCGTGAAGGTCCTCGTCCGGATCCAGAACGACCTCTTCGACGTGGGCGCGGACCTGTGCAACCCGGTGGTGGAGAACCCCGAGTACCCGCCGCTGCGGGTCGAGCAGGCGTACGTCGACAAGCTGGAGGCGGACTGCGACCGCTACCTGGAGGAGGTGGAGAAGCTGCGCAGCTTCATCCTCCCGGGCGGCACCCCCGGCGCGGCGCTGCTGCACCAGGCGTGCACGGTCGTACGGCGCGCGGAGCGCTCGACGTGGGCGGCGCTGGAGGTCCACGGCGACATCATGAACGCCCTGACGGCCACGTACCTGAACCGCCTCTCCGACCTGCTCTTCATCCTGGCGCGGGTGGCCAACAAGGAGGTCGGGGACGTGCTGTGGGTGCCGGGCGGGGAGCGGTAGCGGCGGTACGGGAGCCGGTCAGCTGTCCTTCCGGGAGCTGGGGTCGGCGGAGGCGGAGGTGGCGGTGGTGGCGGAGGCCGGCGCTTTCTTCGGCCAGAGCGCGTACGTCAGGGCGATCACGCCGTGGATCCCGGCGACCCGCAGCGCGGTGAACTGCCAGGCCCGCAGGGAGCCGGTGCCGCCACGGTCGCCGACGTACCCGATCGCGAGCTGGAGCAGGACGACCGCCACCGCCGAGCCCAGCAGCGTCCGCAGCCACAGCTTGCCCTCGTGCACGGCGCGGGGGGTCCCGTAACGCGGCGGCTTCGGCGGGGGCGGGGCGCCCGCGAAGCGGTGGGCGACGTGCCCGTCGATCCACCGGACCGTGTAGCGGCCGTACGCGACGGTGCAGCCGAGGTAGAGCCCGGCCAGGCCGTGGGTCCAGTCCGGCTCGGCGCCGTTCCTCAGGTCGACCGCCGTGGCGGCCAGCAGGACGACCTCCAGCAGGGGCTCCAGGAGCAGGACGGCGGCCCCGAGCCGCCGCTTCCCCGCCGCGTACCGCAGCGTCAGGCCGGCGGCGAGCAGCACCCAGAAGCCCACCTCGCAGACGACGACCAGGGTGACGATCACGGGGTTCCTCCCGGTGGGGCATGCGGGCCGGTGTGCCGCGCGGACACCGTCCAGCCTGCCGGTCCGCCGCCGCCCGGGCGTCGTCGCCGGTGACGAATGCCCCCTGCTCCCCACTGCATCCTTCGATGGACCCGGCCCTCCCCCGCCACGCCGACGACCCGGCGCGGCCCGCCGTGTTTCATGGAGCCATGACCGCCTCCCGCGAGGTGACCGCCTCCGTCCTCCCCCTCCGCCCCCTCCGCCCCCACCGCGACGACGTGCTGATCGCCGCGGCGGGCCTCGTGGGCGGCGTCGTCCTGTGGGCCGCGGGGGTCTTCACGCAGGAGGCGCGCCTGTGGAACGGCGCCTGGGTGCTGGTGCCCGTGGCCGTCACGGCCGCGATGGAGCTGGTACGGCGGACCGCGCCCAGGACCGCCCTGGTCGTGGGCACATTCGCCCTGGTCCTGGACCAGTTCACGCGGGGCAGCCTGGCCACGGTCGTGATGTTCACCGACCTCGCCTACGCCGCCGTCCTGTACGGCTCCCCCGCCGCCGCCCGCCGGATCCCGCGCGTCATGGGCCTGCTCACGGTCGTGTCGACGGCCGGGTTCCTCGGCTGGCTCCGTACCCCGGAATCCCTGCTCATCGGCGTGGCCGTCGGCATCGTCGGCTTCGCGCCCGCCGCCACCGGCGCCCTCGTGCGCAACCACCGGGACGCGGCGGAGACGGCCAGGCTGCGGACCCGCCAGGTGGCGCTCCTGGCGGAGATCGACCGGAGCCAGGCGGTGACGGCCGAACGCGCCAGGATGGCCCGCGAGTTGCACGACATGGTCGCCAACCACCTGTCGGCGATAGCGATCCACTCCACGGCCGCGCTCTCGCTGGACGACGCGCGCACGACCCGCGACGCGCTCACCGTGATCCGGGAGAACAGCGTCGAGGGTCTGGCGGAGATGCGCCGGCTGATCGGGATCCTGCGGGACAGCGGCGGCGGTGACCCGGAGCCGGCCGCCGCGCCGAGCCTGCGGTCCCTGGACGCGCTGCTGGCGCAGGCCGGGACCAACGGCGCTTCCAGCGGGCTGGAGTTCACGCTCGACGACCGGCGCCCCGGAGGCCGTGAGCTGCCCGCGCCCGTCGAGCTGGCCGCGTACCGCATCGTGCAGGAGTCGCTGACCAACGCCCTCAAACACGCGGCGCCCGGGCGGGTGTTCGTCGGGCTGGGCGTCGAACCGGCAGACACCGGGGAGGAGTTGACCGTACGGGTGGACAGTCCGTACGGGGACCGCCCGGGCCCCCGGGCGCCCGGCTCCGGGGCCGGGCTGGTGGGGATGCGGGAGCGGGTGGCGCTGCTGGACGGCGTGTTCACGTCCGGGCCCGTCACCGACGACGACGGGCACACGATCTGGCGGGTACGGGCCCAGTTGCCCGTGGGAGAGGAACGTGACGGGCGATGACCATCCGGGTCCTGGTCGCCGAGGACCAGTCCGCGGTACGCGCCGGCCTGGTCCTCATCCTGCGCAGCGCGCGGGACATCGAGGTCGTCGGGGAGGCGTCGGACGGCGAGGAGGCGGTGTCCCTGGCGCGTGAACTCCGGCCGGATCTCGTGCTGATGGACGTCCAGATGCCCCGCCTCGACGGGGTGTCGGCGACCCGGCGGGTCGTCGCGGAGGGTCTCGCGGACGTCCTGGTGCTGACCACCTTCGATCTGGACGAGTACGTCTTCGGGGCGCTGCGGGCCGGGGCGGCGGGCTTCCTGCTGAAGAACACCGAGGCGGCCGATCTGCTCACGGCGGTACGGACGGTGGCGCGCGGCGACGGTCTGATCGCCCCGGCCGTCACCCGCCGGCTGATCGCGGAGTTCGCGGCTCCGACGGCGGTGCGTACGGCGAACGCGGCGGACCCCGCCGTACGGGAAGCACTGGAAGCGCTTACCCGGCGGGAGCGTGAAGTGCTGTCATGTCTGGGTGAGGGGCTGTCGAACGCGGCGATCGCGGTACGTCTCGACATGGCCGAGGCTACGGTGAAGACGCACGTCAGCAGGGTGCTGGCCAAGCTCTCGCTGCGCAGCCGGGTGCAAGCGGCCGTGCTCGCCCGGGAGTTGGGTGTCTAGGCCACCTATCGGCGTCGGTGGTCTGGACCTATTGACGATTGGTCCAGACCTTCCTACTCTCACCGCACACACTGCGGTGAGCCGACGTGGTGTGCCCAGTGCACGGACCACCCCCGAATTGTCCGGTACTCACTCCATCGAGGAGCACCTTTGAACATCCAGCCTCTCAAGGCCAGATTCAGATCAAGAGCGGTCGCGGGTCTCACCGCGCTGCTGCTGCCCCTGGCCGCGATGGTCGGCCTCGCCGCCCCCGCCGAAGCCGCCGCGTCGGCGACGGCCACCTTCACCAAGCCCTCCGACTGGGGCACGGGCTTCGAGGGCAAGTGGACGGTGAAGAACACCGGCACCACGACCCTCAGCTCCTGGACCGTCGAGTGGGACTTCCCCGCCGGCACCGCCGTGACCTCCGCGTGGGACGCGGACGTCACCGGCTCCGGCACCCACTGGACCGGCAAGAACAAGACCTGGAACGGCACGCTGGCCCCCGGCGCGTCCATCTCCTTCGGGTTCAACGGCACCGGCTCGGGATCGCCCTCCGGCTGTAAGCTCAACGGCGCCTCCTGCGACGGCGGCCCCAGCGTCCCCGGTGACGCGCTGCCCTCCGCCCCCGGCACCCCGACCGCCAGCAACATCACCAACACGGCGGTCACGCTGAACTGGTCGGCGGCGACCGACGACAAGGGCGTCAAGAACTACGACGTCTTCCGCAACGGTACGAAGGTCGCCACGGTCACCGGCACCTCGTACACCAACACCGGCCTCACCGCCGGTACGGACTACTCGTACACCGTCCAGGCCCGTGACACCATCGACCAGGTGGGCCCCGTCAGCGGCGCCCGCGCGGTCCGCACCACCGGTGGCGGCACGGACCCCGGCACCCCTCCCACCGGCAGCAAGATCAAGCTCGGGTACTTCACCGAGTGGGGTGTGTACGACCGGAACTACCACGTCAAGAACATCGTGAGCTCGGGCTCCGCCTCGAAGATCACGCACATCAACTACTCCTTCGGCAACGTCACCGGCGGCAAGTGCGTCATGGGTGACGCGTACGCCGCGACGGACAAGGCGTACACCGCCGACCAGGCCGTCGACGGGGTCGCCGACACGTGGGACCAGCCGCTGCGCGGCAACTTCAACCAGCTGCGCAAGCTCAAGGCCGCGAACCCGAACATCAAGGTTCTCTGGTCCTTCGGCGGCTGGACCTGGTCCGGTGGCTTCACCGACGCCGTGAAGAACCCGACCGCGTTCGCGCAGTCCTGCTACGACCTGATCGAGGACCCGCGCTGGGCCGACGTGTTCGACGGCATCGACCTGGACTGGGAGTACCCGAACTCCTGCGGTCTGTCCTGCGACGCCAGCGGCCCGGCCGCCTTCAAGAACATGATGCAGGCCATGCGCGCGAAGTTCGGCGCGAACTACCTGATCACCGCCGCCGTCACGGCCGACGGCTCGGCGGGCGGCAAGATCGAGAAGTCGGACTACGCCGGCGCGGCCCAGTACATGAACTGGTTCAACGTCATGACGTACGACTTCTTCGGCTCCTTCAACGCGGCGGGCCCGACGGCCCCGCACTCCCCGCTGAACTCCTACACCGGCATCCCGCAGCAGGGCTTCACCTCCGCCGACGCGATCGCCAAGTTCAAGGCGCAGGGTGTCCCGGCGGCCAAGCTGCTGCTCGGCATCGGCTTCTACGGCCGCGGCTGGACCGGCGTCACCCAGGCCGCCCCGGGCGGCTCGGCGACGGGCGCGGCGCCCGGCAAGTACGAGGCCGGCATCGAGGACTACAAGATCCTCAAGACCTCGTGCCCGCCCACCGGCACCGTCGGCGGGACGTCGTACTCCTACTGCGGCAACAACTGGTGGAGCTACGACACCCCGGCCACCATCGCGGGCAAGATGACCTGGGCCAAGCAGCAGGGCCTGGGCGGCGCGTTCTTCTGGGACTTCACCGGTGACACCACCAACGGTGAACTGGTCACGGCGATCAGCAACGGTCTCCAGTAGAACCTGACATGTGACACACCCGCATGAAGGAAGGGGGCGGCGCTTCAAGCGCCGCCCCCTTCACCATGTCCGCCACGCCTACGCCACGTTCACCCGCTGGCCCGGAGGCGCCGCCTCCAGCCACGCCAGGAAGCCCGTGAGCGCGTCCTCGCTCATCGCCAGCTCCAGCCGTACCCCTTGGTGCACACAGCCCAGGACCACCGCGTCGGAGAGCAGCGCCAGCTCCTCCTCGCCCTGCGGGCCCCGGCGGGCCGTCACCTCGATCGACGCGCGGTCCAGCGTGCGGCGGGGCCGGGGGGCGTACGAGAAGACGCGGAACCAGTTGACGCTGTCCCCGTTGTAGCGGGCGACGCCGTACACCCAGCCCTTGCCGGAGAGGTCGGTCTCCTCCGGCACGTCCCACCGCAGGCTGGCGTCGAAGGTCCCTCCGGAGCGCTGGATCAGCCGCCGGCGCAGACCGAAGACGAAGAGCCCCACCGCGACCAGTACGACGACCAGTCCGCTTACGAGCAGAGCGAGGACCATCAACACCGACCTCCTCGCCATATCCAGTACCGGACCCAGAACCGCACCTGCATCGCCTCAGCCGCGACCCGGTCTGGAAGTCCAGCCAGGGCCGCGGCTGAGGGTAATTCCGTGGTGGCAGCGCGCTTCTCAGCGCCCCGACACCGCGCGCATCCGGACGTCGGCGCGCCGCTCGGCGGCATCGTCGTCGTCGGACTTCGCGCGTTCCAGCGCACGCTCCGCGCGCTGGGCGTCGATCTCGTCCGCCAGCTCGGCGACCTCCGCCAGCAGCGAGAGCTTGTTGTCGGCGAACGAGATGAACCCGCCGTGCACCGCGGCGACGACGGTGCCGCCGTCGCTCGTACGGATCGTCACCGGGCCCGATTCCAGCACACCCAGCAGGGGCTGGTGACCGGGCATGACGCCGATGTCGCCGGACGTGGTGCGCGCGACGACCAGGGTGGCCTCGCCGGACCAGACACTACGGTCGGCGGCGACCAGCTCGACATGCAGCTCAGCAGCCAAGGGTGGCTCCTCGGGTCACCACCCGGCCCTGCGGCCGGGTGTTGGTATTGATTCTATGGGGTACCGGTGGATGCGTCGGAGGGGGGCAGGATGACCCGCCCCCCTCCGAGCGTCCACCAGGTCGGAAGACCGGGTCAGGAGACGCCGAGCTCCTTGGCGTTGGCCTTGAGGTCCTCAATGCCACCGCACATGAAGAACGCCTGCTCGGGGAAGTGGTCGTAGTCCCCGTCGCAGATCGAGTTGAACGCGGTGATCGACTCGTCCAGCGGTACGTCCGAGCCGTCCACGCCGGTGAACTGCTTGGCGGCGTGCGTGTTCTGCGACAGGAAGCGCTCGACACGACGGGCGCGGTGGACGACGAGCTTGTCCTCCTCGCCCAGCTCGTCGATCCCGAGGATCGCGATGATGTCCTGGAGGTCCTTGTACTTCTGGAGGATCCCCTTGACGCGGCTGGCCGTGTCGTAGTGGTCCTGCGAGATGTAGCGCGGGTCCAGGATGCGGGACGTCGAGTCCAGCGGGTCCACCGCCGGGTAGATGCCCTTCTCCGAGATCGGACGCGACAGCACGGTCGTCGCGTCGAGGTGCGCGAAGGTCGTGGCCGGGGCCGGGTCGGTCAGGTCGTCCGCGGGGACGTAGATCGCCTGCATCGAGGTGATCGAGTGACCACGCGTCGAGGTGATGCGCTCCTGGAGCACACCCATCTCGTCGGCCAGGGTCGGCTGGTAACCCACCGCGGACGGCATGCGGCCGAGCAGCGTGGAGACCTCGGAACCGGCCTGGGTGTAACGGAAGATGTTGTCGATGAAGAGCAGCACGTCCTGCTTCTGCACATCGCGGAAGTACTCCGCCATGGTCAGGGCGGACAGGGCGACCCGCAGACGGGTGCCCGGCGGCTCGTCCATCTGGCCGAAGACCAGCGCGGTCTTGTCCAGGACGCCCGACTCGGTCATCTCGTCGATGAGGTCGTTGCCCTCACGCGTACGCTCACCGACACCCGCGAAGACGGACACACCGTCGTGCAGGTTGGCGACACGCATGATCATTTCCTGGATGAGGACCGTCTTGCCGACGCCCGCACCTCCGAACAGACCGATCTTGCCGCCCTTGACGTACGGGGTCAGCAGGTCGACGACCTTCAGGCCGGTCTCGAACATCTCGGTCTTCGACTCGAGCTGGTCGAAGGCCGGGGCCTTGCGGTGGATCGGCCAGCGCTCGGTGATCTGCGACTCGGCCTCGGGCTGGTTCAGGATCTGACCGAGGGTGTTGAACACCTTGCCCTTGGTCACGTCGCCGACCGGCACCGTGATGCCGGCGCCCGTGTCGGTCACCGGGGCCTGGCGGACCAGGCCGTCGGTGGGCTGCATCGAGATCGCGCGGACCACGCCGTCACCCAGGTGCTGGGCGACCTCGAGCGTGAGGATCTTCTTCTTGCCGGCCTCGGCCGGGTCGGAGACCTCGACGTGCAGCGCGTTGTAGATCTCCGGCATCGCGTCGACGGGGAACTCCACGTCGACGACCGGGCCGATGACCCGGGCGACGCGGCCCGTGGCCGTGCTCCCCGGGGTCGCCGTCTCAACAGTGGTCGTCATTAATTGTCACTCCCCGCGGTCGCGTCGGCGAGGGCGCTCGCGCCTCCGACGATCTCGCTGATTTCCTGGGTGATTTCGGCCTGGCGGGCCGCGTTGGCAAGCCGGGACAGGCTCTTGATGAGGTCCCCGGCGTTGTCGGTCGCCGACTTCATCGCGCGCCGGGTGGCCGCGTGCTTGGAAGCGGCGGCCTGGAGCAGCGCGTTGTAGATACGGCTCTCGACGTACCGCGGCAGCAGGGCGTCGAGGACGTCCTCCGCCGACGGCTCGAAGTCGAACAGCGGAAGGATCTCGCCCTTCGTGCCCGCCTCCTCGGCCGCCTGGTCGAGGCTGAGCGGCAGCAGCCGGTTCGCCACCGGCGTCTGCGTCAGCATCGACACGAACTCGGTGAAGACGATGTGGAGCTCGTCCACGCCGCCCTCGGCCGTGTCCTGCTGGACGGCCGCGATCAGCGGAGCCGCGACCTTCTTGGCGTCCGCGTACGTCGGGTTGTCGGTGAAGCCCGTCCACGACTCCGTGACCTTGCGCTCACGGAAGCCGTAGTAGGCGACACCCTTGCGGCCGACGATGTACGCGTCGACCTCCTTGCCCTCACCGCGGAGCCGCTCGGTCAGCCGCTCCGCCGCCTTGATGGCGTTCGAGGAGTAGCCGCCGGCCAGACCGCGGTCGCTCGTGACGAGCAGGATCGCGGCCCGGACCGGGGACTCGGCCTCGGTGGTCAGGGCGTGCTTGGTCGTGGACCCCGTGGCGACCGCGGTGACCGCGCGGGTCAGCTCGGTCGCGTACGGGGTGGAGGCCGCCACCTGGCGCTGCGCCTTGACGATGCGCGAGGCGGCGATCATCTCCATCGCCTTGGTGATCTTCTTGGTCGCGGTGACGGATTTGATGCGACGCTTGTAGACCCGGAGCTGGGCTCCCATGAGTCAGGTCCCTTCCGTCGTCACTTGGCCGCGCCGGCCGGGGCGTCCTCGCCGAGCAGCTTGCCGTCCGAGGTCTCGAACTGCTGCTTGAAGGCGGTGATCGCGTCGCCGATCGACTGGATCGTGTCGTCGGACATCTTGCCGCCCTCGGCGATGCTGGTGAGGAGGTCCTTGCGCTCGCGGCGCAGGTACTCCAGCAGCTCCGACTCGAAGCGGCGGATGTCGGCGACCGGTACGTCGTCCAGCTTGCCGGTGGTACCGGCCCACACGGAGACGACCTGCTCCTCGACGGGCATCGGCGCGTACTGCGACTGCTTCAGCAGCTCGACGAGGCGCTGCCCACGGGCGAGCGACGCCTTGGACGCCGCGTCCAGGTCGGAACCGAAGGACGCGAACGCCTCCAGCTCACGGAACTGGGCGAGGTCCACGCGCAGTCGTCCCGACACCTGGCGCATGGCCCGGTGCTGGGCGGAGCCACCGACGCGGGAGACCGAGATACCGACGTTCAGCGCGGGCCGCTGGCCGGCGTTGAACAGGTCGGACTCCAGGAAGCACTGGCCGTCGGTGATGGAGATGACGTTGGTCGGGATGAACGCGGAGACGTCGTTGGCCTTCGTCTCGACGATCGGCAGACCCGTCATCGAACCGGCGCCCAGCTCGTCGGAGAGCTTCGCGCAGCGCTCCAGGAGACGCGAGTGCAGGTAGAAGACGTCGCCCGGGTAGGCCTCGCGGCCCGGCGGACGGCGCAGCAGCAGGGACACGGCGCGGTACGCGTCGGCCTGCTTCGAGAGGTCGTCGAAGATGATCAGGACGTGCTTGCCCTGGTACATCCAGTGCTGGCCGATGGCCGAGCCGGTGTACGGCGCCAGGTACTTGAAGCCGGCCGGGTCGGACGCGGGGGCCGCGACGATGGTCGTGTACTCCAGGGCGCCGGCCTCGTCCAGCGCACCGCGCACGGACGCGATGGTGGAGCCCTTCTGGCCGATGGCGACGTAGATGCAGCGCACCTGCTTGTTCACGTCGCCCGAGCGCCAGTTGTCGCGCTGGTTGATGATCGTGTCGACGGCCAGGGCGGTCTTGCCCGTCTGGCGGTCGCCGATGATCAGCTGTCGCTGGCCGCGGCCGATCGGCACCATGGAGTCGACGGCCTTGTAGCCGGTCTGCATCGGCTCGTGCACCGACTTGCGGACCATGACGCCAGGGGCCTGCAACTCGAGGGCGCGGCGGCCCTCGGTCGCGATCTCGCCGAGGCCGTCGATCGGGTTGCCGAGCGGGTCGACGACGCGACCCAGGTATCCCTCGCCCACGGCGACGGAGAGGACCTCACCGGTACGACTGACCGGCTGTCCCTCCTCGATGCCGCTGAATTCGCCGAGGACGATGGCACCGATCTCGCGCTCCTCGAGGTTGAGGGCGAGACCGAGGGTGCCGTCCTCGAACTTGAGCAGCTCGTTCGCCATCGCCGAGGGAAGTCCCTCGATCTTGGCGATACCGTCGCCGGCCACGCTGACCGTACCGACCTCCTCGCGCGAGGCCGCGTCCGGCTGGTACGACTGGACAAAAGTGTCCAGCGCGTCCCGGATCTCCTCCGGCCGGATCGTGAGCTCCGCCATCTGGGTTCCCTGCTCTCCTTGTTGGGCCCGAAGTTTCTTTGGGGGTCTGCGGGTCTGGGGGCGACCCCCAGGAATCTTCTGCAATCTCTGCACGGCCCAACCGGGCCGCTCGTCCTGCTGTTCTGCTGTGGTGCGGGTCAGCCGGCCAGTCGGCGGGCCGCCTCGTCGAGACGGTCCGCGATCGTGCCGTTGATGACCTCGTCGCCGACGCGTACCGAGATCCCGCCGAGGACCGCGGGGTCCACGTCCAGGTTCAGGTGCATCGGGTGGCCGTAGAGCCGTGCCAGTACGGCGCCGAGGCGCTGCTTCTGGCTGTCGTTGAGCGGGACCGCCGACGTGACGACGGCGACCAGCCGGTCGCGCCGTTCCGCGGCGATCCTGGACAGGGTGTGGATCCCCGCCTCCAGGCTACGTCCACGCGGCTGTGCGACGAGTCGCACGACCAGGCGCTCGGTCACCGCTTCGGCGCGACCGCCGAGCAGGGTCCTGAGCAGCGCGGTCTTCGCCTGGACGGTGGCCGACCTGTCGGTCAGCGCGGCGCGCAGGTCGGGACTGGAGAGGACGATCCGGCCGAACCGGAACAGCTCGTCCTCCACGTTGTCCAGCGAACCGCTCCGCTGGGCGGCGGAGAGGTCGGCGACGGCCGCCAGCTCCTCGACCGCGTCGACCAGGTCGCGCGGCTGGGACCAGCGGGAGCGGACCATGCCGGAGACCAGGTCGGCGGTCGTGCCGCCCACCTGCCCGTCCAGCAGCCGGGCCGCCAGCCGGGCCTTGCCCTCGCCGTCCTGCGCCGGGTCGGTCAGGACCCGGCGCAGCGAAACCTCGCGCTGGAGCAGCGCCGTGACGGCGGCCAGCTCGTCCGCGAGCTTCGCCGCGTCGACCGACGTGCTGTCGGTCAGCGCGTCCAGGCGCTCACGAGCGGCAGCCAGCGCCTCGCGGCTCGCTCCGTTCATCGTGTGGCCTCCGTCTTGGACGCGCCGTCCTCGAGCTCGTCGAGGAAGCGGTCGATCGTGCGGCTCTGCCGGGCGGAGTCCTCCAGGGACTCGCCGACGAGCTTGCCCGCGAGATCGGTGGCGAGCTTGCCCACGTCGCGGCGCAGGGCGCCGGCCGCGGCCTTGCGGTCCGCCTCGATCTGCGAGTGACCCGCGGCGATGATCTCCTCACGCTGCCGCTGGCCTTCCGCTTTCATCTCCTGGATGATCGCGGCGCCCTGCTCGGTCGCCTCCTGGCGGAGACGTGCGGCCTCGTGACGTGCCTCGGCGAGCTGCGCCTTGTACTGCTCCAGGACGCTCTCGGCCTCGGCCTTGGCGGCGTCGGCCTTCTCGATGCCGCCCTCGATGGCCTCGCGACGCTCTTCGAGAACCTTGTTGATGTTCGGGAGGAGCTTCTTGGCGAGGAAACCGAAGACGATGATGAAGGCGAGCAGGCCGATGATGAGTTCGGGGATCGGGGGAACCAGCGGGTTCTCCGACTCCTCGACCGCGAGCTGAACCAGGGGATGGCTCACATCAGTGCCTTTCGTCTAGTGAGTCTGCGGCGGATCTGGAGATCAGGTGCCGTAGACGAACGGCATGACCAGACCGATGAGGGCGAGCGCCTCACAGAACGCGAAACCGAGGATCTGGTTGGCGCGGATGAGGCCGGCGGCCTCGGGCTGACGGGCGAGGGCCTGGGTGCCGTTACCGAAGATGATGCCGACGCCGACGCCGGGGCCGATGGCGGCGAGGCCGTAGCCGACGGAGCCGAGCGAGCCGGAGACAGCGGCAGCAAGAGTCTGGGACATGCCAGTTCTTCCTTCTCTTTCACGGACCGGTGGGGGTTGGCCACCGGACAAATTACGGGAGCGGAGGTCGGGGTAAGGGAAGACGATCAGTGGGCTTCGGCGAGCACGCCCTGCTTCTCGCGGGCGGGCTCGGGGTGGGACTCACCGTGGCCCTCCGCGAGAGCACCCTGGATGAACGTGCAGGTCAGCAGGACGAACACGTACGCCTGAAGCGCCTGGATGAAGAGCTCGAAGGCGGTCATCACGAGGACCATCACGAACGACACCGCCGCGTAGGCGATACCGATGCCGTTGAGCAGGTACCAGCTGGCGATCGTGAACAGCAGGATCAGCGTGTGGCCCGCGAACATGTTCGCGAACAGTCGCACCGCGTGCGTGAAGGGCCGGACCAGCAGGTTCGAGAAGAGCTCGATGCCCATGGCCAGCGGCAGCACCGGACCGAGCGACTTGTCGTAGCCGCCGAAGTTCTTGAAGGCGCCGATGAAGCCGTGCCGCTTGAAGGTCAGCGAGACCCAGAGGACGTAGACGATCAGTGCGAGCCCGATCGGGTACGAGATGATCGCCGTCACCGGGAACTGCGCGAGCGGGATGATCGACCAGAGGTTCATCATCCAGACGAAGAAGAACAGCGAGACGACGAGCGGAACGTACTTCTCGCCCTCGCGCTTGCCGAGCGTCTCGTAGACGATGCCGCGGCGGACGAAGTCGTATCCGGCCTCGGCCACCATCTGGAGCTTGCCCGGGACGAGCTTCGGCTTGCGGAACGCCGCCCAGAAGAAGACGACGATGATGATCGAGCCGAGAACGGCGAGCAGCATGGTCTTGTCGAAGTACCAACTGGTGCCGTTACCGCCGTGCCCCACAAGGGGCTTGAACAGGAACGAGTGCAGGCCGGGTGCCGGGAAACCACACCCGTCGAAGATGTGGCAGTCGGTCTCGAAGGCGAGCACCTGCGTCGGGTCAGCACTCACCGCGGGCTCCTTCAGCATGGCGCATAGGTACGGCAACCTCGTTGTGTCGGCGCGGCGCGGAGCCGCGGTTCGGCACTGGACAGGTGGAACGGGTGTGGGAGCGGCGGTCGGGTTTCGAGCCTCGCGTCGAAACAACAGGCGTCAGCTCGGATGCCCGCGCCCGCAATGCCGCAGTTGGCACCGGACGATAGCAGGGTCCCGAACAGTCGCTTATCCCGGCCCTACCCCTCACGTCGAGGACCCCGATTTCTGGGGCGCGCTGCCCTTCGAGGATTCGGGTTCGACGTAGAGGATCTTGGCCTTCATGTGCGCACGCGCCTGCGCGCCGATCCACACGAGGGTGGCCGCGACGAGCGTGGCGGCGAAGGCTTTGGGATGGAACAGTGTGGTGTTCTTGAACGCGGCCACGAAGATGAACAACAGAAGAAGTTGGGCCGTGTACAGCATGAGGCCCATCGCCTGGAACAGGTGCGGCAGCGATTTCGCCGTCCGTTCGAGCACCACCATCCCGATCCCCATGAAGAGGATCACGACCAGCGCGCCGATACCCGCGCCCAGAGCGCCCTTTCCCCCCGCGACCACACCACTGACGACAGCGGCGACGGCACCGGCGGCGGCAGTGGGCACGGCGGTGTGAAGGAGGTTCCGGACGTCGTTGGACGGCATGGCGGCAGCTCCGCTTGCTGGGTGGGGCAGATGGTGTCGTCATGGACGAGCGTAGGCCCGGTCCGAGAGAAGGTTTCTCGGGCCAACGAACCGTCGCACTACGGTCCTTCGGCTCTGTCGCCGGGTCTCGTGAACAGTATCACAAACTATTTGATGAGGTCTTTACCCAGGTGGTGTGCCACCTGTCACACGTGAGAGTGGCCGTGCCCATGTGCGTAACAGAAATGCGCATGTTGCGTGGTATTGGACCTCAATGCGGTAAATGGAAAAGTGTCATCGCCGTGAACCGGCCTTGCCGCGTTCAGGAAGACGCGAACGAGCGCCGAGCGCGGTCGCGCCGTTGACGCCGGCGGGAACAGGCGTACGTTCCTCCGGCATCTCCCGTGCGTCGGGGGCGAGTCCGGGCGCGATGTCCTCGACCGTGATTTCCGCCCGCCGGCGGCGCCGGTAGCGGGGCGGGACGAACGACTCCGCCCACCGCGGCGCCCGCGGTGTGAACCGGGGCAGCAGCAGGAGCACCAGGCCCATCGCGCTGAGCGGCACGATGAGCAGCAGGATCCACATCGCGGTCGAGTGCACCGAGTAGAGCACCACACCGAACGCGATCAGCGCGGACCAGAAGTACATGATCAGGACCGACCTGCTGTGCGAGTGCCCGATCTCCAGCAGGCGGTGGTGCAGGTGCCCCCGGTCGGCCGCGAACGGCGACTGGCCGTTCCAGGTACGGCGCACGATGGCCAGCACCAGGTCGGCGAACGGGATGGCGATGATCGTCAGCGGCAGCAGCAGCGGGATGAAGACCGGCAGCATCTCGTGCGTGGCCTCCCGCTCGGAGCCGGCGAACAGGCCCAGCCGGTCCGGGTCGACCTGGCCGGTGATGGAGATGGCGCTCGCGGCCAGCACCAGGCCGATGAGCATCGAGCCCGAGTCGCCCATGAAGATCCGCGCGGGATGCATGTTGTGGGGCAGGAAGCCGAGGCACATCCCCATGAGGATGGCGGCGAACAGCGTGGCGGGGGCGGCCTCCTCGATGCCGTACCCGACCCAGAGCCGGTACGAGTAGAGGAAGAACGCGCTCGCCGCGATGCACACCATGCCGGCCGCGAGGCCGTCCAGGCCGTCCACGAAGTTCACCGCGTTGATCGAGATGACCACCAGCGCGACGGTCAGCAGATTGCCCTGCCAGGCGGTCAGCGCGACCGTGCCGACCCCGGGGACCGGGATCCACAGGATCGTGAGGCCCTGGATCACCATCACACCGGCGGCGATCATCTGCGCCCCGAGCTTGATCAGCGCGTCGATCTCGAACTTGTCGTCCAGGACCCCGACCAGCCAGATCAGCGCGGCGCCCGAGAGCAGCGCGCGGGGCTCGTTGGAGCGCTCGAAGACCCCGCTCAGGTTCTGGAGGTTGTCCGCGACGAGCAGACCCGCGCAGAGCCCGAGGAACATGGCGATCCCGCCGAGCCTCGGTGTCGGCTCCCGGTGCACGTCACGGGCGCGGATCTCCGGCATGGCGCCGGTCGCGATCGCGAACTTCCGCACCGGGCCGGTCAGCAGGTAGGTCACCGCGGCCGTCACACAGAGCGTCAGCAGGTAATCACGCACAGGCTGCCCCACAGGAATCGCTGGCCATCCGAGGCCCACACATTAGCCCGCGCCGGAAGCGCGGACGCATACCGCGTCCCCCCAGGAGGAGGACACACGGTTCTGGCAGATGGTTGCACGGCTTCCTGTCGGCACCAATTCCATTCGGGGAGGAGGGCCGTACGGCGGTCCTGGAACACGGGCCGGGCGGGGGTCCTAGAACACGGGCCGGGCGGGCACGCCGGTGAGCGCCGTGACCACCGGGTCCAGCGCCTGGTTGATCTCGTCGCCGATCGAGCGGAAGAACGTGATGGGGGCGCCGTACGGGTCGTACACCTCGTCGGCCTCCGCGCTCGGCGCCAGCAGCCAGCCGCGCAGCGCCGCCGCGGCGCGGACCAGGGCGCGGGCGCGCTCCACCATGCCCTCGTCCAGCGGGTCGGGCAGGGTGGCCGGGTCTATGGCCCGTACCAGCCGGGTGAACTCCTTGAGCGTGAACGTGCGCAGCCCCGCCGAGTGGCCCATGGAGATCACCTGGGCGCGGTGGTCACGGGTCGCGGTGAGGACCAGGTCGGCCCGGATGACGTGTTCGTCGAGGAGTTCGCGGCCGACGAACCCGGACGCGTCGGCGCCGAAGTCGGCGAGGACGGCCTCGGCGTTGGACTCCATGGGGGCCCCTTCGTGGCCCCAGGTGCCCGCGCTCTCCACGATCAGCCCGTCGGTGAGGCGCGCGCCGAGGCGGGCGCTGAGGGCATGCCGGTTCAGCCGCTCGGTGATGGGCGAGCGGCAGACGTTGCCGGTACTGACGTGGAGGATGCGGAAGGTGTCGATGTTGCTGCCGGTGTATGCGGTCTCCGCTATGCCACGCCCCTCAGGGGCGGTCAATTGGCCACCTCGAGGTCGGGTACCACCTTGCGGAGCTCGGCCGCGTCGAGCGATCCGGCCCGCAGCAGCACGGGGACCTTGCCGGTGACGTCCACGATCGAGGACGGGACGATGCCGGGCGTCGGGCCGCCGTCGAGGTAGACGGAGACGGAGTCCCCGAGCATCTCCTGGGCGGCGTCGCAGTCCTCGGGAGCCGGGTGTCCCGTGAGGTTGGCGCTGGAGACGGCCATCGGGCCGACCTCCGTGAGCAGCTCGATCGCGACGGGGTGCAGGGGCATGCGGATGGCGACCGTGCCCCGGGTGTCGCCGAGGTCCCACTGGAGCGACGGCTGGTGCTTGGCGACGAGCGTGAGCGCGCCCGGCCAGAAGGCGTCGACCAGCTCCCAGGCCTGCTCGGAGAAGTCCGTGACGAGGCCGTGGAGGGTGTTCGGGGAGCCGATGAGGACCGGGGTGGGCATGTTGCGGCCGCGCCCCTTGGCGTCGAGCAGGTCGGCGACGGCCTCGGCGCTGAAGGCGTCCGCGCCGAGCCCGTAGACGGTGTCGGTGGGCAGCACGACCAGCTCACCGCGGCGAATCGCCGACGCGGCCTCACGCAGACCCGTCGTACGGTCGGTCGCGTCGTTGCAGTCGTATCGCCGTGCCATCAGCCTGACTCCTCGTTCTTCGAAGCTCTGTGGGTGCCGCGGGGGGTCCGCACGCTCACGGCATCGCCTTGCGGGCCGTGGCGAAGCGGGGGCGCTTGTTCAGGTCGGGGTGGTCGGCGGCGTCCGCCCAGCCGGACTCCTCGCTGAAGATCCAGGGCACCTGGCCGCCCTGGGTGTCCGCGTGCTCGATCACGACGAGCCCGCCGGGCCGCAGCAGGCGGTGCGCGGTGCGCTCGATGCCGCGGATGGTGTCGAGGCCGTCCTCGCCGGAGAAGAGTGCCATCTCCGGGTCGTGGTCCCGGGCCTCGGGGGCGACGTACTCCCACTCGGTGAGCGGGATGTACGGCGGGTTGGAGATGACCAGGTCGACCTGTCCGTCGAGCTCCGGGAGGGCCGCCAGGGCGTCTCCCTGGTGCACGGTGACCCTGGACCCCTCGGCGTTCTTCCGCGTCCAGGTGAGGGCGTCCTCGGACAGCTCCACGGCGTGCACGCGCGAGCGCGGGACCTCCTGCGCCATGGCGAGCGCGATCGCGCCGGAGCCCGAGCAGAGGTCCACGATGAGGGGCTCGACGACGTCCATGGCCCGTACGGCGTCTATCGCCCAGCCGACGACCGACTCGGTCTCCGGCCGCGGCACGAAGACGCCGGGGCCCACCTGGAGCTCCAGGTAGCGGAAGAAGGCGCGGCCGGTGATGTGCTGGAGCGGCTCGCGGGCCTCGCGGCGGGCGATCGTCTCCCAGTACCGGGCGTCGAAGTCCGTGTCCTTGACGTGGTGCAGCTCTCCCCGCTTGACGCTGTGCACGTAGGCGGCGAGCTCCTCCGCGTCGAAGCGCGGTGAGGGCACGCCCGCGTCCGCCAGCCGCTGGGTGGCCTGGGCCACCTCGGCGAGCAGCAGACTGCGGGGCGCGGGCCCGCGGCGGAGCCGCTGAGGGTCGCTGGGCCCCCCAGATGATGGCTGCACGCTGGTTCCTCCGGACTGCGAGAGTGGGTCGGGGACGGGTTACTGGGCGGCGGCGAGCTTCGCGGCGGAATCGGCGTCCACACAGGCCTGGATGACCGCGTCCAGCTCTCCGTCGAGCACCTGGTCCAAGTTGTACGCCTTGAAGCCGACACGGTGGTCCGAGATCCGGTTTTCGGCGAAGTTGTACGTACGGATCTTCTCGGAGCGGTCGACCGTGCGTACCTGGCTGCGACGCACGTCCGAAGCGGCGAGGTCGGCCTCCTCCTGCGCGGCGGCGAGGAGCCGCGAGCGCAGGATGCGCATGGCCTGCTCCTTGTTCTGGAGCTGGCTCTTCTCGTTCTGGCAGGACGCGACGACGCCGGTCGGCACGTGCGTGATGCGCACTGCGGAGTCGGTGGTGTTGACGGACTGGCCGCCGGGCCCCGAGGAGCGGTAGACGTCGATCCGCAGGTCGTTGGGGTTGATCTCGACCTCGATCTCCTCGGCCTCGGGGGTCACGAGGACACCGGCGGCGGAGGTGTGGATACGGCCCTGCGACTCGGTCGCGGGCACGCGCTGCACGCGGTGCACGCCGCCCTCGTACTTGAGCCGCGCCCAGACGCCCTGCCCGGGCTCGGTGGCGCCGTTGCCGCCCTTGGTCTTGACCGCGACCTGGACGTCCTTGTAGCCGCCCAGCTCGGACTCGGTGGCGTCGATGATCTCGGTCTTCCAGCCGACGCGCTCCGCGTACCGGAGGTACATGCGGAGCAGGTCGCCGGCGAAGAGCGCCGACTCGTCGCCGCCCGCGCCCGCCTTCACCTCCAGGATGACGTCCTTGTCGTCGCTGGGGTCGCGGGGCACGAGGAGCAGGCGGAGCTTCTCGGTGAGCTGCTCGCGCTGCTTCTCCAGGTCCTTGACCTCGGCGGCGAAGTCGGGGTCGTCGACCGCGAACTCGCGGGCGGTCCCGATGTCGTCCCCGGTCTGCTTCCAGGAGCGGTACGTGGTGATGATCGGGGTCAGCTCGGCGTAACGCTTGTTGAGCTTGCGCGCGTTGGCCTGGTCCGCGTGGACCGACGGGTCGGCGAGCTTCTTCTCCAGATCGGCGTGCTCGCCGATCAGTTCCTCGACCGCCTCGAACATCGGGGTCTCCTGGGTTGACGCGAAGGTGCTGCACTGGGGCTGAGAAGGTGCTTCGGGACGCCAAAGCGCCGGTCTCGGCGCCCGGGAGAGGGCACCGAGGACCGGCGCGGGATGCTCGCTACTTCTTGGCGGCGGCGGCCTTGCCGAAGCGGGCCTCGAAGCGGGCCACGCGGCCACCGGTGTCGAGGATCTTCTGCTTGCCCGTGTAGAACGGGTGGCACTCGGAGCAGAGGTCGGCGCGGATGGTGCCCGACTCGATCGTGCTCCGGGTGGTGAACGACGCACCGCAGGTGCAGCTGACCTGGGTCTCGACGTACGCGGGGTGGATGTCGCGCTTCAAGGTGTCTCCTCAGGAACATCCCCGCCGGGGGCGGGGAAGGCGCCGGGTCGCACGCGCGGAGTGCTCGTACGTGAACCGGGGCCGACGGACCAGTCTGCCAGGACCGGCCGCATCTGCCCAAACCGGGGGGCGCCCGGATGTATTCCGGGGGGCGTACGGGCGGATGTACTGCCCACGGATGTACGTCAGCCGCCCTCGACCACCCGGCCCACGTTCTCCTTGTCGCCCGCCGAGTCCTTCGTGGCGGACGCCGGGATCGGGCGGTCGTGCGCGAGGGCGGTCCAGACCTGTCCGGACTGCTTCTTCAGCGGCAGGACGCGGTTCCCGTCGGCGGGGTCGTACCGTACCGGCAGTGTGATCATCTTGAGGTTCTTGCCGCCGATGTCCTTGAGGCCGCCCGCGAAGCCGATCAGCTTGTTCACCGAGTCGAGCTGGGAGTCGGGGGTGATCGCGCTGGTGGCCGTGTCGGCGAGGTCGAAGAGCTTCTTGGGGTTGCTGAACACCCCGACGCTCTTGATCTGGCCGATCAGCGACTTGATGAAGATCTGCTGGAGCTGGATACGGCCCAGGTCGCTGCCGTCGCCGATGCTGTGCCGGGTCCTGACCAGGCCGAGCGCCTGCTCCCCGTGGAGTGTGTGGGTGCCGGCCGCCAGCTTCAGGTGGCTCTTGGGGTCGTCGATGGCCTTCGTGGTGGTGATCTTCACCCCGCCCAGCTCGTCGACGATCTTCTTGAAGCCGGTGAAGTCGACCTCGATGTAGTGGTCCATGCGGATGCCGGACAGCGACTCGACGGTCTTGACGGCGCACGCGGGGCCGCCGACCTCGTACGCCGAATTGAACATGGCGAGGTGCGCGGCCGGGACCGGGCGGCCCTTGGAATCGGTGCAGACGGGCCGGTCCACCAGGGTGTCGCGCGGTATGGAGACCACGCTGGCCTTCTTGTGGCCCTTGTAGACGTGCACGACCATCGCCGTGTCCGAGCGGGCCGTACCGCTGTCCCGGCCGTACTCGTCGTTCTTGCCGGCCCGCGAGTCCGAGCCCAGGACGAGGATGTCCTCGGAGCCGTTGTCGACGTCGTGGGGGCGGGCGGTGCCCAGCTGGGCGTTGATGTCGACGCCCTTGATGTTGCCGTTGAGCTTGAAATAGACGTACGTGAGACCGCCGCCGCAGAGCACGAGCAGAGCGGCCAGGCACCACACCAGGACGACGACCGGCCGGCGGTGCCCGCCGGGCGCCCTGTGGCGTCTGCCGCCGGCCCCCAGGGGCCCTCCGCTCGGTTCGGTCATGGGTCTCCCTCAGTCCGTGGTGCCGGTACCGCTACCTCCCGCCGGGGTCGAGGCCCGAAACGTACCGTTTCTCGTCACCGGGCTGTTTATCGTCACATATACAGACGGTGAAGGACCGAGCGGGGTTCCACAACCCGGGCGGAACGTACAGAACCGCCCCGGCACGGGGTGCCGGGGCGGTTCTGGGGAGCGTACGAGCGGGGGAAACGTCAGTCGTTGCCGTTGCCCGGCGTCGTCTTCTGGATCTGGAGCAGGAACTCCGCGTTCGACTTCGTCTGCTTCATTTTGTCCAGGAGCAGTTCGATCGAGGACTGCTGGTCGAGCGCGTGCAGCACCCGGCGCAGCTTCCAGACGACGGCCAGCTCGTCGCTGCCGAGCAGGATCTCTTCCTTGCGGGTGGAGGACGCGTCCACGTCCACCGCCGGGAAGATGCGCTTGTCGGAGAGCTTCCTGTCGAGCTTGAGCTCCATGTTGCCGGTGCCCTTGAACTCCTCGAAGATCACCTCGTCCATGCGCGAGCCGGTCTCGACGAGCGCGGTGGCGAGGATGGTCAGCGAGCCGCCGTCCTCGATGTTGCGCGCCGCGCCGAAGAAGCGCTTCGGCGGGTAGAGCGCGGTCGAGTCGACACCACCGGACAGGATGCGTCCCGAGGCGGGCGCGGCGAGGTTGTACGCACGGCCCAGTCGGGTGATGGAGTCCAGCAGGACGACCACGTCGTGACCCAGCTCGACCAGGCGCTTGGCCCGCTCGATGGCCAGCTCGGCGACGGTGGTGTGGTCCTCGGCCGGGCGGTCGAAGGTCGAGGAGATGACCTCGCCCTTGACCGACCGCTGCATGTCGGTGACCTCTTCGGGCCGCTCGTCCACGAGCACGACCATCAGGTGGCACTCGGGGCTGTTGACCGTGATCGCGTTGGCGATGGCCTGGAGGATCATGGTCTTACCGGTCTTCGGCGGGGCCACGATCAGACCGCGCTGGCCCTTGCCGATGGGGGCGACGAGATCGATGATCCGCGTCGTCAGCACCCCGGGGTCGGTCTCCAGGCGGAGCCGGTCCTGCGGGTAGAGCGGGGTCAGCTTCTGGAACTCCGGGCGGCCGCGGCCGGAGTCGGCGCCCATGCCGTTCGCGGAGTCGAGCCGGACGAGCGCGTTGAACTTCTCGCGGCGCTCGCCGTCCTTGGGCTGGCGCACCGCGCCGGTGACGTGGTCGCCCTTGCGCAGGCCGTTCTTGCGGACCTGGGCGAGGGACACGTACACGTCGTTGGGGCCCGGCAGGTAGCCGGAGGTCCTGATGAACGCGTAGTTGTCGAGGATGTCGAGGATGCCCGCGACGGGGATCAGCACGTCGTCGTCGGCGACCTGCGGCTGGTCCGGGCCGAACTCCTCGCGGCCCCGGCGGCCCCGGCGGTCGCGGTAGCGCCCGCGACGGCCGCGGCGGCCGCCCGCCTCGTCGTCGTAGTCGTCCTGGGGGCCGTTGTTCTGCGGGCCGTTGTTCTGCGGGCCGTTGTTCTGCGGGCCCGTCTGGGCCGGGGCGCCCGCGCCCCGGTTGTCGCGCTGCTGGCGCTGCTGGCCCTGGCCGCCCTGCTGCTGGCCGCCCTGCTCGTCGCCCTTGCCCCGGCGGTCGCGCTGGCGGTCACGGCGGTCGCCGCGCTCGCCGCGGTCACGCTCGCCGCGCTGGCCGCGGTCCTGGCGGTCGCGGCGGCCGTCGGCGTCGCCCTGCGCGTTCCCCTGGGCGGACACGGAGACGGCGGCCTCGGCCCTGGTGTCGGGCTGCGCCTCGACCTTGACGTCGGCCGGCGCGGCCTCGGTCCTGGTGTCGGTCCTCGCCTCGGAACGGGCGCCCTCGGGGCTGCCCGCCTGGGCGGTGGCCCTGCGGCGGCGGCGCTCGCCCGCGGGCTGGTCGTCGCTGGCCGGCTGGCCGGGGATGTCGATCTGCTGCTGGGCCACGGCCTGCTCGGCCTGTCCGGCCTCCTGCGCGGCGGCGGCAGCGGCGGACTCGCCCGTACGGGCCTTGGAGGTGGCGCGGCGCTTCGGCTTGGTCTCGGCGTCGGAGGCGCCCGTGTCGGCGCTCTTCGGCGCGGACGGGGAACCGGCCTGCGTCTCCTTGATGACCTCGATCAGCTGGCTCTTGCGCATCCGCGCGGTGCCCCTGATGCCGAGGCCGGACGCGACCTGCTGAAGCTCGGCCAGGACCATGCCCTCAAGGCCGGTGCCGGAGCGGCGGCGCCGTGCGGTGGTGCCAGTGGCAGCACCTTCGGCGGGCGCGGTCGTGTCGACGCTGTTGTCGGCAGTCACGCCCATCAGATCGGTGGTGTCGCTCACGAAGGGTCCTTCCCTGGAGCGGACGTCGGCCTTCTGGCTCGGCGACCGGTTGTGCTGCCGGCTGCGGTCCCATCTTGTGGACCGTGCCGGGGCGGTGGTCCCGCCGGGTACGGCGGAGAAACATGCGTACGTGCCATGGGTCCGGCCCGAGGTCCCCCTGCTCGGCCCACCGCTGGGAAAAACGGGGGGTGTCGTGCCGGTTCCGGTGCGTGCTCAAAACTGCTCAGGCAGGCTGCTCAGGCAGTTGGGGAGGCTCCCGGAAGAAAGGTGGTCCCGAAACGGGACACGATGCACCGCGCCTGAAAGACGTCGGTTGCAGACTTGAGGTTAACACTACCGGCTCCAACAAACATTCCCCCTCTCACTCACCGGCAATCCCGGCTTACCGGCCTTCTGGGCCCTGTCCGTGCCCTGTCCTTGCCCTGTCCGTGCCCACTGGGCCGCGTCCGCACTGTTCGGACCGCGTCCGTGCTGGTCAGGGCCGTTCTAGGCCCGGTCGGGACCGAGCGGCAGCACACACGCGCCTCCGGCGTCGAGGGACAGCCGGTTCGCCGCCCAGCCCTCGCCCGCCAGTCGTGCGACCTTGTCGGCCGCACCGTCCTCGGCCAGCGCGAGCACCGTGGGGCCCGCGCCGGAGATGACCGCCGGAACGCCGTCCGCGCGCAGCCGGTTGACGAGCGCGATGCTCTCCGGCATCGCCGGGCCCCGGTAGTCCTGGTGCAGCCGGTCCTCGGTGGCGGGCAGCAGCAGCTCGGGACGCCTGGTCAGCGCCTCGACGAGCAGGGCGGCCCGTCCCGCGTTGGCCGCCGCGTCCACATGGGGGACGGAGCGCGGGAGCAGGCCGCGCGCCGTCTCCGTCAGTACGGGCCTGCCGGGCACGAAAACCACCGGAACGATGGAACGGGCCGGTTCCATCCTGATGGCGCGGGCCGCTCCCCCGTCCGTCCAGGCCAGGGTGAAACCGCCCAGCAGACAGGCCGCGACGTTGTCCGGGTGTCCCTCGATCTCGCTCGCCAGCTCCAGCAACGAGGCGTCGTCCAGGCGGGCGTCGCCGCCTATCGTCACCGCGCGGGCGGCGAGAATGCCGGCGCAGATGGCCGCCGAGGACGAGCCGAGGCCGCGGCCGTGCGGGATGCGGTTGGCGCACACGACCTCCAGGCCGCGCGGCTGTCCCCCGAGCAGGTCGAACGCGGTGCGCAGGGACCGTACGAGCAGGTGGTTCTCGTCGCGGGGAAGTGTCTCGGCGCCCTCTCCCGCGATGTCGACGTGTAGGCCGGAGTCGGCGACGCGGACGACCACGTCGTCGTACAGCCCCAGCGACAGGCCGAAGGCGTCGAAGCCCGGACCGAGGTTGGCGCTGGTGGCGGGGGTGCGCACCCGTACGGCGGCGGCGCGGAACGAGGGACCGGCCATCGTTCTGACGACTCTCCTTGACTGCGGGACGTGCGGGGGGATCGGCGGGGCCTGCGGGTGGAGGGGCGTGAAGGGGTGTGGGGATCTGCGGTACGGCGGGATTCGGCGGTACGACGGTATACCGGACGCCCGAGCCGCGGGGTCGACAGCGCGGCAGCACGTTGCGGCACTGCGGGTTGGCCCCAGCTTATCGAAGGAAGGTTCCATGGCGACATAGGGCGCACAGGAGGCGCACGATGCGTGTCGCGTGCCTGCGTGTGCGCCCGTGATCAAGAATCTCCCGGGGCGTGTCCCCAGCATGTCCCGGGGCGTGTCCCAACGGCCGTGCCTACGCGTCCGCCAGGCCCAGGCGGCGGGCGGCGACCGCCGCGTCGACCGGTACGACCGACGGCTGCGGCGCCCCGGCGGTGGCCCATTCCGGGTCCTTGAGGCCGTTGCCGGTGACCGTGCAGACGATGCGCTGGCCCGGGTCGACCTTGCCCTCGTCCACGGCCTTGAGCAGTCCGGCGACGGACGCGGCCGAGGCGGGCTCCACGAACACGCCCTCCTGCGCGGCCAACAGGCGGTAGGCGGAAAGGATCTGGCGGTCCGTCACCTCGTCGATGAACCCGCCAGACTCGTCACGGGCGTTGAGCGCGAACCGCCAGGACGCCGGGTTGCCGATCCGGATCGCGGTGGCCACGGTGTGCGGGTCCTTGACGACCTCGCCGCGCACGATCGGGGCCGAACCGGACGCCTGGAAGCCCCACATGCGGGGGGTGCGGGCGGCGAGGCCGTCGGAGGCGTACTCGGTGTAGCCCTTCCAGTAGGCCGTGATGTTGCCGGCGTTCCCGACGGGCAGTACGTGGATGTCCGGGGCGTCGCCGAGCGCGTCCACGATCTCGAACGCGGCGGTCTTCTGGCCCTCGATACGGACCGGATTGACCGAATTGACCAGGGCCACCGGGTAGTTGTCGGAGAGCGAGCGCGCCAGCGTCAGGCAGTCGTCGAAGTTCCCCTCGACCTGGAGGATCTTCGCGCCGTGGACGAGGGCCTGGCCCATCTTGCCCAGGGCGATCTTCCCCTGCGGTACGAGCACGGCGCAGACCATCCCGGCGCGGACCGCGTACGCGGCCGCCGACGCCGAGGTGTTGCCGGTGGAGGCGCAGATGACCGCCTTCGCGCCCTCCTCCCTGGCCCGGGTGATGGCCATGGTCATGCCGCGGTCCTTGAAGGAGCCGGTCGGGTTGGCGCCCTCGACCTTGAGATGCACCTCACAGCCCGTGCGCTCGGACAGCACCTGCGCGGGGACCAGCGGCGTACCGCCCTCCCGGAGGGTGATGACGGCCGCCCCGTCCGTCACCGGGAGGCGGTCCCGGTACTCCTCGATGATGCCGCGCCACTGATGGGTGCCCCGCTGGGCGCCGATGCTGGTGGTCATGGGTCCCTTACTCCCCTTCAACACGCATGATGCTGGCGACACCGCGCACGGTGTCGAGCTTGCGCAGCGCCTCGACGGTCCCGGAGAGGGCCGCGTCGGGCGCGCGGTGGGTGACGACGACGAGGGAGGCCTCGCCGTCCTTTCCCTTCTGGCGCACCGTATCGATGGATACGCCGTGCTCGGCGAAGACCGTCGCGACCTGGGCGAGCACGCCCGGCTTGTCGGCCACGTCGAGGTTGATGTGGTAGCGCGTGACGACCTCGCCCATGGAGCTGACGGGCAGCCGGGTGTAGGCGGACTCGCCGGGCCCGGTGGCGCCGCCCAGCTTGTTGCGGCAGACCGCGACCAGGTCGCCGAGGACGGCCGAGGCGGTCGGGGCGCCGCCCGCGCCGGGGCCGTAGAACATCAGCTGCCCGGCGGCCTCGGCCTCGACGAAGACCGCGTTGTACGCCTCGCGCACGGAGGCGAGCGGGTGGCTGAGCGGGATCATCGCGGGGTGGACGCGGGCGGTGACGGACTTCCCGTCGGCCGCGCGCTCGCAGATCGCGAGGAGCTTGACCGTACAGCCCATGCGCTGGGCGGAGGCAAGGTCGGCGGAGGTGACCTCCGTGATGCCCTCGCGGTGCACCTGGTCCAGGCGTACGCGGGTGTGGAAGGCGATCCCGGCCAGGATGGCGGCCTTGGCGGCGGCGTCGAAGCCCTCCACGTCGGCGGTCGGGTCGGCCTCCGCGTACCCGAGGGCGGTGGCCTCGTCCAGCGCTTCCGAGTAGCCGGCGCCCGCGGTGTCCATCCGGTCGAGGATGAAGTTGGTCGTGCCGTTGACGATGCCGAGGACCCGGTTGACGGTGTCCCCCGCGAGGGACTCGCGCAGCGGCCTGATCAGCGGGATGGCGCCCGCGACGGCGGCCTCGAAGTAGAGGTCCCTGCCGTGCTGCGCGGCGGCGTCGTAGAGGGTCGTGCCGTCCTTGGCGAGCAGCGCCTTGTTGGCGGACACGACGGACGCGCCGTGTTCGAACGCGGTGGTGATGAGCGTACGGGCGGGCTCGATGCCGCCGATGACCTCGACGACCACGTCGATGTCGCCGCGTTTGACCAGGGCGGTGGCGTCGGTCGTGATCAGCGCGGGGTCGATGCCCTCGCGGACCTTGGACGGCCGGCGGACGGCGACCCCGGCGAGTTCCACCGGGGCGCCGATCCGCGCGGCGAGGTCGTCGGCGTGCGTCGTCATGATGCGCGCCACCTCTGAGCCGACCACGCCACAGCCCAGGAGCGCCACCTTCAGCGGACGCGTACGCATCATCCGACCTCGTTTCCTCTTACTGAGTGTGAACCAGTCTCACGCACCGGACGGAAGTATCTACCGTCCGTCCAGATCCCGAGACACCAATTCCATCATCCGATGTCCAGCCGCAGGAGATCTTCCTCCGTCTCGCGCCGGACCACGACCCTGGCCTCGCCGTCCCTGACCGCGACGACGGGCGGGCGGAGCGCGTGGTTGTAGTTACTGGCCATCGAACGGCAGTACGCGCCGGTGGCGGGGACGGCGATCAGGTCGCCGGGCGCCAGGTCGGCGGGCAGGTAGGCGTCCCGTACGACGATGTCACCGCTCTCGCAGTGCTTGCCGACCACGCGCGACAGCATGGGCTCCGCGTCGGAGCGGCGTGAGACCAACGCCACGCTGTAGTCGGCGTTGTAGAGGGCCGTACGGATGTTGTCGGACATGCCGCCGTCGACACTGACGTACGTCCGCAGCCCTTCGAGCGGCTTGATCGTGCCGACCTCGTACAGCGTGAAGGCGGTGGGGCCGACGATCGCGCGGCCCGGCTCGACGGAGATCCGGGGGGTGGTGAGGCGGGCGGCGTCGCACTCGCGCGTGACGATCTCCAGCAGCGCCTTCGCGATGTCGTACGGCTCCTTGGGGTCGTCCTCGGAGGTGTACGCGATGCCGAGGCCGCCGCCGAGGTCGATCTCGGGCAGTTCGACGCCGTGTTCGTCGCGGATCTCGGCGAGGAGCTGGACGACGCGGCGGGCGGAGACCTCGAATCCGGCCATGTCGAAGATCTGCGAGCCGATGTGCGAGTGGATGCCGATGAGCTCGATGCCGTCGAGCTTGAGGGCCCGCCGGACGGCCTCGGCGGCCTGGCCGTCGGCGAGCGCGATGCCGAACTTCTGGTCCTCGTGGGCGGTGGCGATGAACTCGTGCGTGTGGGCCTCGACGCCGACGGTGACGCGGATCTGGACGGGCTGGCGGCGGCCGAGGCGCTGGGCGATGTGCGCGACGCGGACGATCTCCTGGAAGGAATCGAGGACGATGCGGCCGACGCCGACGGAGACCGCGCGCTCGATCTCCTCGGCGGACTTGTTGTTGCCGTGGAAGGCGATGCGCTCGGGGGGCATGCCGCCGGCGAGGGCGGTGGCCAGCTCGCCGCCGGAGCAGACGTCGAGATTGAGCCCTTCTTCGGTGAGCCAGCGCACGACGGCGCGGGAGAGGAACGCCTTGCCGGCGTAGAACACGTCGGCGTTCGGGCCGAAGGCGTCGGACCAGGCGCGGCAGCGGGCCCGGAAGTCGGCCTCGTCGAGGAAGTAGGCGGGGGTGCCGAACTCCTCGGCCAGCCGCGTCACCTCGATCCCGGCGACGGTCGCGACGCCGTCGTCGTTGCGCCGGACCGTACGCGACCAGACCTTCTCGTCCAGGACGTTGAGGTCGGCGGCGGGGGCGGAGTAGTGCCCGTCGGGGAAGACATCGGCGTGGCGGGGCCCTGCGGGGTGTGCGGAACGGCTCATGGTGTGGCTCTTTCAGGTCTCTCAGGACGATCTAAAGGAATTCCGGGGCATCGATGCCGAGGAGGGAGAGGCCGCCGGCCAGCACGGCCCCGGCGGCCTCGGCGAGCGCGATCCGGGAGCGGTGGGCGGCCGAGGGTTTCTCGTCCCCGAGGGGCAGCGGGCGGCCGCTCTCCTGGAAACGCAGCACGGCGTCGGCGACCTGTTCGAGCCCCCGGGCGAGCCGGTCGGGCGCGCGGTGCCGCGCGGCGGCCTCGAGGACGGCGGGGTGGTCGCGGAGGAGCCGGGTGAGGGCGACGTGGGTGGGGTGCGGCCGGCCGCCCTCTCCGACCGCCACGCCCTCGACCCCACCCGACCCGAAGCCCAGCCGCTCGGCGGCGCGGGTGAGGGCCCGGGTACGGGCGTACGCGTACCGCACCCGGAAGAGGGGATTGCTCTCGCGCTGTACGAGCAGCGCGTCGGCGGCGGTACCGGCGGCCGGCCGGTCGTGCGCGGCGGGCCGCAACAGCGCCCAGCGGGCGGCGTCGGCCCCCAGCCGCCCGAGGAGATCGTCCCCGTCGGGGACGGGCACGACCCGGAGGGTCTCGGGCACGGGGGCCGGTGCGGCCGGAGCGACTGTGGGATTCGTCATAGCCCCACCGGGGCGGGGGCCGGCGGGCGCGAGCGCCGCGCGGGGCCCGGGGGCCGCGGGCGCGGGCACGGCGCCCGGGCCGAAGGTGGCGTCCGGCCCAGGGCCGGCAGGCGCGAGCGCCGCGCCTGGCCCGGGGGCCGCAGGGGCGGTGCGCCGGCAAGGGGTCGTAGGCACCCCAGGCCCGAGGCCGACGGACACGTCCGGCCCGGGGGCCGCGGGCGCGGGCGCGGCAAGCCGGCCCGGCGCCGCAGGCGCGTCCGGCCCGGTGTCGGCAGGCGCGATCGAGGCCGTCGCTCCCTGGCACTGGAGCAGGGCGACCACCGTTTCCGTCCAGACGCGGGCGCGTGGTTCCCGCGCGGGCGCGAAGACCACCGTGGTGCCCGTCAGGGCGTTGCCGTGGCCGTAGCGGGAGCCCGCGCTCAGCACCGTACGGGCCAGGTCTTCGCCGTCGTCCTCGGTCAGCGTGAAGTTGAGGAAGCCGGGGCCGGTGATGTCGATCCGGGCGATGCCTTCGGCGGTGGCGACCCGGGTGCGCAGGATCTCCGCGACCTCGCGGGGCGCCAGCCCCGCGTCGGCCGCCAGGCGCAGCGCCGCGTTCGTCGCGTAGTCGCCGCTTCCGCCGGGCCGGGGCCGCTCCACCGTCACCCGGTCGGGCACGGCCACGCGCAGGGCGCCGTCCTCCACCGCGCGGCGCACGGCGCGCAGCACGGTCGTGGAGAGATCGGCGGGGGTCACGGGACCAGCGTAGGGGAGGAGGGGGCCCCCTCCGCGACCTCGTTCCGCGATGCGGTCGGCGGCGACGAGTGGGGCGGGGTACGGGCAAGCCGACCGGGCAACGGACAGCCGCGAGCGTCCGCCACGCAGACGGCGAGTCTCGTCCCGCGATGCCGTCGGCAACGGATGGCCCCCGCATGTCCGCGAACCCGGCGGTGCCCTGGGCGGGCGTTGGTCAGGACGCCGCCGACTGCTGGCGGATGCCCCTGGGCAGGCCATGGACGGGACACCGTCGGCGGAGGTGGCGGCCAAGCTCCGGGTTCGCGCCGGATCGGCGTCGGCTGCCGGCGGACCCCCCGGGCCACGGACGTGGCGCCGTCGGCAGGTGGCGACCAGACTCCGGGGGCGCCGTCAGGCGGGGGTGCTGCCTGTGCGGGCCGTGCCGCGGCGGCCGCCCGCGAGTGGCGGGAAGCCGCAGCGGAGGGCGCGCCCCGGCCGTGGGCGGGACGTCGTCCGGGGTGGCCGGGCTCCAAAAAAGGGCGGCGTCAGCCGCGGGTGCTGCCTGCGTGGCCGGCGCCGTGGCGGCCGTCCAGGGATGGGGGGGCGTCCTGGTGGGTGAGGCGGCGGACCAGTTGGATCAGGTCGGCCGGTTCGAAGGGCTTCGCCAGGAACGCGTCCACGCCCGCCGTGAGGCCCGCCTCGACCTCGTACTGCGTGCACGCGCTCACGATCGCGAGGGGCAGCCGGCTGGTGCGCGGATCCGCCCGCAGCCGCGCGGCCGTCCGCAGGCCGTCCAGGCGTGGCATGACCACATCGAGGGTGATGACATCCGGCCTGACCTCGTGCACGACCTCCAGGCATTCGGCACCGTCGGCCGCGGTCACGACCTCGAAGCCCTCCAGCTCGAGATTGACCCTGATCAGCTGCCTGATCACTCGGTTGTCGTCGACAACGAGCACCCGGCCGGATGCGCCTGACACATATCGAGAGTAGGTCGGACTTCCGCGCCGCGTCCGGGTTTTGGCCAATTGCCGCTCGGCCCCGGAGCCGGGACGCGCCGGTCCGGGCGGGGGTGCGTACCGCCGTCCGCCCCGCCCGTACCGCCTACGCTCCACGCATGGAGCAGAACGAAGTTGTCCTCAGGGCCATCGGCATCCTCACCCAGTCCGCGGAATGGATCCGCACGGCGGAGCGGCACCCCGATGCCGCGGGGAGCACCGGCAGCACCGGCACGACCGCCGCCCGCGGCTCCGGCGAGGGGCAGATCGGGTCGCTGCTCGCCGAGGTCTTCCCTTCGTTCGCCGTGCCCTCCGAGGCGACCCCCCTGGAGGCCGCCCACGCGGTCACCGAGGCGGCGCTGCCGGCCATCATGCAGCTGATCGGGGCGTTCACGTACGTCTACTCCGAGCTGGCCGAGGTCCACGACTCCGGCCGTACGGACATCTCCTCCGAGGACCTCCTCCGCGACCTCGCCCTGCGCATGTCCCGCCCCCCGCAGGGCGACTGACGGTCCGTCAGGAAAACGGCCGGGGCGCCGGTCGGGGCGGCGGTAGGGGCGCCGGTCAGGGCGTCACCATCTGCCGTACCAGCAGGTTCCACACCGACATCGCGAGGTCCACCGTCGACTCCAGCTTCCGCAGCGCCACCCCGTCCCGCGCCTCGACCGACAGCCCGTGGAGCACCGTGGAGTAGAAGGCGGCGATGCCCTCCACGTTCGCGTCCAGGGGCAACTCGCCTTCGTCCACGGCCTGTTCCAGCCGTTCCTCCAGCGTCGCCACCGCGTTCCGCCGCCGCCAGGCCAGGTGGTCGCCCACGCCCTTGTTGCGCGTACTGCAATTGGTCGCCGCGAGCACGATCATGCAACCGCTCGGCGTATGGGGGTCGGTGAAGGCGTCGATGTTCCCGCGCAGCATCGCCTCGATCGCGCCCCGCACGGTGGGCTGCTCGTGCAGCGCCCGGTTGGTAACCGATCCGACGGTGTTGTCGTAGAGGGCCACCGCCTCGTAGAACAACTGCTCCTTCGATCCGAAGGAGTTGTAGAGGCTGGTCGAGTTGATGCCCATCGCGTCGGTCAGATCGGTCATCTTGGTGCCTTCGTAACCAAGCTCCCAGAACGTCTCCATCGCGCGCCGCAACGCCGCCGCCCGGTCGAACGCAAGCGGCCTGCCACGTTCCGTCATATTCCCGTCCTCCAAGGGGGTTGACCCTGACTCAGCTTACCTGTTAAGGCTTTATGCAGCATCCATTCCGGAATGCAATCAAGGCGGAGCAAAATGTCGCGACTCGCAGGAAAAATCGCACTGGTGACCGGTGGCAGCCGGGGGATCGGCGCGGCCACGGCCCTCCGATTAGCGCGGGAAGGGGCTGACGTCGCCCTGACCTATGTGAACGCCGCCGACAAGGCGCAGGAAGTGGTCAAGTCCATAGAAGACCTCGGCCGCAGGGGCCTCGCGCTCCAGGCCGACAGCGCGGACCCGGCGGCGGTCGCCGACTCCGTCGCCCGCGCGGCGGCCGAGTTGGGCGGCCTGGACATCCTCGTCAACAATGCCGGTATTTTCCCTTACGGACCTTTCCAGGACGTCACCCTCGAAGAGATCGACCGGACGCTCGCGGTCCATGTGCGGGCCGTCTTCGTCGCCACCCAGGCGGCCGTCGCGCACATGACGGACGGCGGACGGGTGATCAACATCGGCAGCTGCTGGGCCACCCGCGTCCCCGTACCGGAAGTGACGCTGTACTCGATGAGCAAGTCCGCCCTCATCGGCTTCACCAAGGGGCTGGCCCACGACCTGGCACCGCAGCGCATCACGGTCAACATCGTGGACCCGGGCCCGACCGTCACGGACATGAACCCGGACGGCACGGCGGAGGCGGAGGAGGAGCGCCGGCGGACGGCGGCGAAGGTCCTCGGCGCGGCCTCGGACACCGCCGGCGCGGTTGCCTTCCTCGCGGGCCCGGACGCGGCCTGGATCACCGGCACGTCGCTCGCCGTCGACGGCGGCTACACCGCCTGATGCGCGCGGCGCGCAGGGGCGGGCCCCGGTGACCGGGGCCGCGCAATCGACCGAGGATCGCACGACGGCGAGGACGGGCTACATGGCATGGGCGATCCTGACGGTGGCCGGCCTGCTGGAGGTCGTCCGGGCTCTGGCGCTGAAGGAGTCCGGCGGCTTCACGAAGCTGTGGCCGAGCACGATCGGCATCACCTTCGCCGCGCTGAGTTTCGTACTGCTCACCTTCGCCCTGCGGGACGTGCCGGTCGGCACGGGATACGCGGTGTGGGTGGGCATCGGCGCGGCGGGTGTGGTGGTCGCGGGCATCGTGCAGGGCGAGGCGGCGTCGGCCGCCCGCGTGGCCTGCATTCTCGCGATCATCGGCGGTGTGGTGGGCCTGCGGCTTCTCGAAAGCTGATCTCGCTCCCCCGCCCCGCCCCGCCCCGCCCCGCGAGGGTGACGACCGAGGGGTGACACTGTTCGGGTCCGCCGAGCACCGAGGGACCCGGACAGTGGTGTGTACGCGTGTCCACGGCTCAGGAGGGCTCCCCTCCTGAGCCGTGCGCGGGGCCGGCGGGTCCCCACGGATTGCCCCAACCCGCCAGCGACCAGAGTCTCCGGCGGCACGTCCTCATAGGGCGGCAGACCCAGCCGCCCTAGCTCGGCATTGAGCGCCGAGCGACTTGCCCCCACCCGTCCTCCTCCTCACCGCACCACTCCTCAGCGCCGACGCTCACCAGGTACGCACCCATGCGGGAAAGCTACAGCGCACCTCTGACACCGGTCAGAGGGCCAATCCGGAAGCCCCCCACCAGAATCCGAACCCGCGCACCCGGCCTCGTGGCCGTGGCCAGCGGTCGGCCGGGTGTCCCGCTTGTTCGCGTTCTCGATCTTCAGGTCCGGGGAACAGCATTCTCCGGTTCGTCCAGCCAGACGACTTCCGACTCTGCCGTGACCGTCAGGCCGAATCGGTCGAAACTCGGCCGGTCCTGAGCTTCCCACCACCGGAAAGCTGTCTCGACTTCCTCCCAGAGCTTCCGTGGTCCGGACTGTACGACGTCGAATACAGCGCGATCCTTCGTGTAGTCCACGGTCGCCCACGACGTGACAGCCGTGTCGCGGAGCCAGAGGGTGTACGAGCCGTCGTCGTATGTCTCGGCCCAGGGGAAGGCGTCGGGGACCTGAACGCCGAGGGCGAACATCACCTGCCATTCCCCGACCGATTCCGGGGATAGCTCCGTGGTGGTGACAATCCCGCCCGCGGGCCAATCCTGACCGTTCAAGTAGTCCCGGACGTGCCTTCGTCGAGTGCGCTGGTCGCGCATCCGCATGAAGGCCGACGAGCCGATGAAACGGCCGGACGCCGTGCCGTCGTCGCCGACAACGAGCCGAACAACGCCTTCTCCACCGTAGGTTGGCCCCCAGGGAGCGACAATCACGCCCTCGGGCCTGGTCTGCTCGACCCAGGCGTGAGGGATGCTGCCGACTGAGCACGTGGCTACGACACGGTCGTAAGGGGCATTCTGCCGATACCCCAGTGCTCCGTCTGCGACGACGGCCAGGGGTGCGAAGCCAACCCCCTGAAGACGCCTCCCGGCCTCCCTGGCGCAGGCCTCGTCCACTTCCACCGTGACCACGTTCTCAGGGCCGACACGATGACAGAGAAGGGCAGCGTTCCAGCCCGTTCCCGTACCGATCTCCAAAACACGGTTTCCGTCTTCGACACTGAGGGCGTCGAGCATGGAAAAAACCATGGTCGGCATGGAATTCGAGCTCGAAGGAACCTTCCCCTTGCCAGGCCCGGTGTACGCACCGTCGTCCCACTGAGTGGTGATCGGCGCATCCCGATAGGCAGCCCGCCACCACATGTCCGGCTCTTCCGACCGAATCACTCGGTCATCCTGCCGATTCATACCGGCACGGCCCGGCCATATCGTGTCAGGCAGGAACAAGTGCCGGGGCACCCGCCGGTACGCGGGGAGCCAATCCGCCGTCAGTACGGCCTTCCGCATGAGCGCGGAGGCCAGCCCATCAGGACCGGCCTCCGCCTTCCGAGGCTCAGTCATCACTTCCCGTCCGCCGGCCCCTGGCCGTCATTCGTGTTCCCACCTTCGTCGGAGCCGCCTCCACCGTGCTTGTTGCCGGAGTCGCTGTCGTCCTCGCCACCGTCGACCATGGCAGGCCACCACACGTTCATGAGAATTCCCCTCGATCCGTGATCCCCGAACAGGACCCTTGCCGGAAAACCTACAGGGAAATACTTCGCTGCCCCGCGCTGCCCCGCAATTATTCCCGTCCTGGATTAAAGATCATGAATGATCGACCGCACGCAATCGGCAAGGAATGCGCGCGCCTCGTCTCCGAACAGGGCGATTCTCTCGTATGCCGCAAATATGGCCAGGTGCTGGATCACGTCTCTGGGGTCTTGGAAAACCAGTCGGCCGGCGAACGTCTCGACCGTTGCGAGTCGATCGTCATAAGTAGTGAAGGTATTCATCGGGCCGCGCGCCGGTGAAGTACCGTTCGGAAGAACACCCAACCGGACATTTGGCAGTCGCGACAATGACGCAAGCCGTTCGACCTGTATGACCATGGCTGGACGCGGGACGATCGCCCACATTACCGCTTGCTCAGTGAGTAGAAATGTGAATGACTTTTTGGTGTCGTAGAGGACGGCCTGTCGCTCCAGCTTTTTCGCGACGGTCCTTGACGTATCGCCCGGGGAGTTGTCAAGGCTGGCTTTGATGTACTCCGGCGTCGCCAGCAGTCCCGTAACCATCGCAGGCAGGAAGTACCTCATATCCGAAGAAGTATTTTCGAGGGAGGCCAGTTCGGCTTGGCGTTTTTCCAGGCCACGACGCCACGATGACCGCTTGTCCTGCCACTGGGTATTGGCGATGCGCGCCAGGGCCGTCACCTCGGCCACCAGCTCTCGCGGAGCTTCCAGGGCGGTAAGAATGCGCTCCACGTCCACCAGGGTGGGCGTGACCTTGCCCGTCTCGATCTTCGAGACTTTGCTTTGGCTCATGGCGCACCGCCTGGCGAGCCGGTCCCCGGTGAGACCGGCTCGCTTCCGCAGTTCCCTGAGAATCTCCGCCAGGTCGCTCTTCGACCGCCCCAGCTGCTCAGGGTCGAGTGTCACCATGTGTTCTCATGTACTCCGCGAAGGGGATCGCCGCGTCTGTCGCGATCTTCTTCCACTGCTGGTATGCCTCGGAGCGGTCTTGGATGACTTCACGATTGATCTGTGTGCCATCAGGTCGGTAATTCAGTCGGACGACACGGGATCGATCGAACATCCACCAATCCTGATCGATCGGCAACCCGAAATCGTGTTCCGTTGCGTCGAGCACCCGAATGTCCTCGCCGGCCGCGACGTTCCCAGGAATTCCCCACGCCAGTTGATAGCGCTGGTAATCGGTCAACGGGTGACGCACGACACGCACTCGTCCAATCCATTTGCCGCCGCCCACATATCCTCGCACGCGCGCATGCCAGCGAGCATTGTGGTCCGCGGGCTTCGGTTCGCCGCGAAGGAAACTCGCCAAGCTGGCAGCTTCGTTCGGCATGGTGTATTTCGGCTGGCATTCGAAGCGGAAGGCTTCGCGCTGGAAGCCGTCAAAGAATGCCCGCCACTCGTCACCATCCAAGAACACGGAAAGCCTCCCGCAAAACATGCTCTGGAATTTCCACGAGCCCCTCCCCGTCAGGGGCCTTGAAGCCGTCGTAGGTGTCGCCCTGAACGACGAACGACCCTCTCTCGGTGGCATAGACGTTCGGGCAGTCGTCGTCATCGCAGTTCGGCCCGAACGCGCTTCCGGTCAGTCGTCTGAGAGCCTCTTTACCCGCCATGGCTGGTCCTTCCTCGCCGGGTGTCTGCCGGTCCCAAGGAGGACGCTAGGGGGGTGTTGGGCCGGCCGTCCATGCCGAAAGGGGACTATTCCCGTCCTCGAATAAGATTCTCGTCCCGGCGGTTGGGTGACCTGTACACGTCGCAAGGGCAGCGGCCGCGGCTCGAAGCCGGGCCCTTGCGGGCGTCGTGACCGTGCTCGGCACCCTGGTCCCGGTCGAGTCCGGGCTGGGCAACGTGCCCTCTGTCGGCGGTCGTAGGCAATAAGAAAGCCGCTTGGCAGGATTTCCAGCTTTTCGGCTGGGCTGCCAAACGGCTTCTCAAGGCACGTTTCCGCTGATCACAGCGGTTGGTGCCCCCGGCAGGATTCGAACCTGCGCACCCGGCTCCGGAGGCCGATGCTCTATCCCCTGAGCTACGGGGGCGTTGTCGCTTTGTGCGGCGACGGGTGAAACCTTACCAGCTTCGGTGGGGTGGCCGTGAACAGGTATTACGGGGAGCGTCAGGCGCGGAGGTACGTGAGGACCGCCAGGACGCGGCGGTGGGTGTCGTCCGCCGGGGGGAGGTCCAGTTTCGCCAGGATGTTGCCGATGTGTTTGCCCACCGCCGCCTCGGAGACCACGAGTTGGCGGGCCACCGCCGCGTTCGACCTGCCCTCCGCGATCAGGGCGAGCACCTCGCGCTCGCGGGGTGTCAGGCGTGCCAGGGGGTCGCGGCGGCGGCGCAGCAGTTGGCGTACGACCTCCGGGTCCACCACCGTGCCGCCCGCCGCCACCGCCTGGAGCGCCGCCTCGAAGTCCTCGACCTGGCCGACGCGGTCCTTGAGGAGGTAGCCGACACCCGTGCCGTCGCCGGAGTCGAGGAGGTCGGCCGCGTAGGTGCGCTGGACGTACTGGCTCAGGACCAGGACCGGGAGGGACGGGTTGCTCTCACGGAGTGCCACGGCCGCGTGCAGTCCCTCGTCCTGGAAGCCCGGCGGCATCCGTACGTCCGTGACCACGAGGTCGGGGGTATGCCGGGCAACCGCCGCCGTCAGGGCGTCCGCGTCGCCGACCGCCGCCACGACCTGGTGGCCGAAGCGGTCCAGCAGGGCGGTCAGGCCTTCCCTGAGCAGCACACTGTCCTCCGCCAGGATGATCCGGAGGGTGCGGAGGGTGCGGAAGGTGCGGGCGGCTGGGGTACGGGTACGGGACGCTTCGGTCACGCGCGCAGTCTGTCATCAGGCCGACGACCGCCTGTTCCTCGGCTGAGACGACGTCTTCTTCGTCTCGGTGGCCTTCTTCGCTCCCGCCGTCTTCTTCGCTCCCGTGGTCTTCTTCGTTCCCGTCGTCTTCTTGGCCGGCGTCTGCTTCTTCGCCGCCGTCTTCTTCGCCGCCTGCTTCCGCTGGGGAAGCCGCGTCACCTGCGCCTCCTCCTCGTCCCCCTCCGACTCGGACTCGCCGCCGCGCGACTCCTTCGCCGCCCGTACGCTGCTCTCCAGCGCGGACATCAGGTCGAGCACCTTGCCGCCGCCCCGCTCGGCCGGCCCCTTCTCCGCCACCGCCCCGCCCGACGCCTTCGCCGCGATCAGCTCCTCGACCGCCTCCCGGTAGTCGTCGTGCAGGGTCTTCAGGTCGACCGACCCGAGGGTGTCCATCAGCGCGTCGGCCAGGTCGAGTTCGGCGTCCCGTACCGAGACCGGGGCCTCCGGCGCCACCCCCTCGGGAGCCCGGATCTCGTCCGGCCAGAGCAGACCGTGCATCGCGATCACGTCGTCGACCACCCGCAGCATGCCGAGGCGCTCGCGCCCGCGCAGCGCGTACTTGGCGATGGCGACCTTCTCGCTGCGCTTGAGCGCCTCCCGCAGCAGTGTGTACGGCTTCGCGGCCGGCACCCCGTTCGCCGAGAGGTAGTACGACGCGTCCATCTGGAGCGGGTCGATCGAGGCCGCCGGGACGAACGCCACGATCTCGATGGTCTTCGCCGTCGGCAGCGGCAGCGACGCCAGGTCCTCGTCCGTGATCGGGATCATGGACCCGTCGGAGTCCTCGTACGCCTTGCCGATCTCCGCCGACGACACCTCCCGCTCCTCCAGCTCGCACACCTTCCGGTAGCGGATGCGCCCGCCGTCCTCCTTGTGGATCTGGCGGAAGGAGATGGAGTGGTTCTCGGTGGCGTTCACCAGCTTGATCGGGATGCTGACCAGCCCGAAGGAGATCGCGCCGTTCCAGATGGATCGCACGTCGGTCCCTCCCTTTCATGCGCCTGAACCGAAGGTCCCGAAACCGAATGGTCTTGATTCACCGGAATGTGACCAACCTATGGGATTGTCATCGTATGACGCCGATCACAGAAGTGGAGGGGCGGCGCCTGAGCCTGAGCAACCTCGACAAGGTGCTGTACGCCGCCACCGGCACCACCAAGGGCGAGGTCCTGCACTACTACGCCCGGACGGCGGCCCCCCTCCTGGCCCATCTCGCACACCGGCCCGTCTCCTTCCTGCGCTATCCGGACGGCCCGGAGGGCCAGCGCTTCTTCACAAAAAATCCGCCGCCCGGTACACCCGCCTGGGTGCGGATCGCCGACGTACCCCGCGCGACCGCGCAGGTCGGCCGCCAGGTGGTGGTCGCGGACCTGCCCACGCTGATGTGGGCGGCGAACCTGGTCGTGGAGTTCCACACGCCCCAGTGGCGGGTCGAGGCGCCCCGCCGCGCCGACCGGCTGGTGTTCGACCTGGACCCCGGGGCGCCCGCGACGGCCGTCGAGTGCTGCGCGGTGGCGCTGTGGCTGCGGGAACGGCTGGCGGCGGACGGGCTCACGGCGTACGCGAAGACCTCCGGCTCCAAGGGGCTCCACCTGCTGGTGGCGCTGGAGCCGACGGACTCCGAGGAGGTGTCGGCGTACGCGAAACGCCTCGCGGTCGAGGCGGAGAGCGACCGGCCCGGACTGGCGCTGCACCGCATGAAGCGTTCGCTACGGCCGGGGAAGGTCTTCGTCGACCACAGCCAGAACAACGCCGCGAAGACGACCGCCGTCCCCTACACCGTCCGGGCACGCCGGGAGCCGACCGTCTCCACCCCCCTGACCTGGGAGGAGGTCGAGAGCTGCACGGACGCGGAGCAACTGGTGTTCCGGCTGGACGATGTGGCGGTACGGCTGGAGCGGTACGGGGACCTCCTCGCCCCGCTCCTGGACGCCGGACGGGCGGGCCGGCTGCCCCCGGCACCGGGATGACGCGCGACCGCGTACGGCCGCCGCCCCCGGAACCTCAGCGCGCCCCCCGGCCCCCCGACCAGGCCCTCCGGTCCCGCGCCGTCGCGTACAGGGACTCGATGTCGGCCGGCTTCAGGACACCCCCCGGGCCCGCCAGGTCCCCCGGGCCCCCCACCCCCGCCAGCGCCGCCACCTCCGTGTCCCGCACGATCCGTACGTCCACCGGCGCCGGCACGACCCGGAGCCGGGACGCCCCCACCACCACGAGCACCGGCCGCACCGCCGTCGCCAGCGCCGCCGAGGCCCGTTCCGCCGCCTCGCGGAGGTGGCCGAGCAGGGGGACGGGCGCCGAGAAGCCCGTACGGACCATCGGGTCGGCGACACGCACCCGCCGGTCGCGGGCGGGCAGCGTACGGATCGCCAGGACACCGGCCGGTCCGATCAGCAGATGGTCGATCCGGACGGCCGGATCCGCCCCCGGCAGCGGTACGGAGTGCAGGACCCGGACCCGCACCCCCGGCCCCAACGCGTCCGACCGGTCGAGCCCGTCCAGCTGGTCCCCCACGGTCCGCCGCGCCAGCAGCTCGCCCTGACGCGGATCCCGCCGCAGCGCCGCCCGGTGTGCCGCCCCCCGGTGTGCCGCTGCTGCCCGCCCCGGCGCGGGCAGCCCGTCCAGTACGGCGTACAGCTCCTCCCCCGGCCGGTTGGGCGCCAGGTCGTCGTCGGGGTGGAGCGCCAGCCGGTCCAGCTCCGCGGGGGTCGGCACCGGCGGCGGCCCGACGGTCACCTCACCGCTCAGGTACGGCGCCAGCGCGGCCAGCACCTCCTCGCGCCCCGCCCCCGGCAGGAGGCTGACGCGTCCGGCGCCCCTGTCGTACCAGGCCACGCCCGTACCGTCCGGCAGCGTCACGTACAGCCGGTCCTGACAGTGCCGCAGCGCCGGGGCGACACGTAAACGGGTCATTCCTCATCACTCCCCACTCGGCGGAGGGAAATGCCCGCGAACGTGTCACCTCCGTACGGCAGACTCCCTACAGCACACTCTCTCCAGACGCTTTCTTCAGACGCTCTCTTCAGACACCCTCTCCAGACACGGGCCCCGGAAGGACTCACCCATGATCATTTTTGGTACCAAGGGCTATCTCTATCAACTGGCCATATTGACGCTGGTCTGCGGCAGTTGCGGCAACCCCTCCGCCCACACCCTCCGCAAGCGGGTCACCAAGTTCACGCTGTTCTTCGTGCCGCTGTTCCCCTTCTCCACCAAGTACCAGACCCAGTGCACGTTCTGCGGCGCCGAGCAGCGGTTGCAGAAGGAGCAGGCGGACCAGCTGCTGGCGCAGAGCGCGGCGCCCGGGCAGGGGTACGGGCAGGGCGGCGGCGGTCAGGCGTACGGACAGGGCGGCGGGCAGGGCGGGCCGGGATACGGACAGGGCCAGGGCCAGCAGAACCCTTACCAGCGCTGACCGGGACCGAGGCGCCCACCTGACGTGAGTTCGACATGCCTCGCACCCCGACATAAGCGGGCATAAGCCGCACCTCCTTGCTACGTTGCGGAGCATGACCGCAACGAGGGCGGACCCGCCCCCGCCCGAGCCACGCCTCCCCAAGCGCCGGGGTGTCGAACTCTCCCTCCTCGTCTGCGCCGTCGTCATCTCGGTCGTCGGCTACGTCGCCGTGGGGCTCGGCCGGAACCACGCCGTCCCCCCCGACGCGGCCCGCTACGGCGCGGGCCTCGGCCTGCTCGCGCTCCTCGCGCACCTCGCCGTCCGGCTCCGCGCCCCGTACGCGGACCCGCTCCTGCTTCCCATCGCGGTCCTCCTCAACGGCCTCGGCCTGGTGCTCATCTACCGGCTCGACCTGGAGACCCCGCGCGACCAGGCGGCGCCCGCCCAGCTGGTCTGGTCGACGCTCGGCGTCGCGCTGTTCATCGCGGCCGTCCTGTTCCTGCGCGAGGCGCGCGTCCTCCAGCGGTACGCCTACGTCTGCGTGGCCGCCGCGCTCGTCCTGCTGATCGTGCCGATCTTCTTCCCGGCGGTGAACGGCGCCAAGATCTGGATCAGGATCGGCGGACTCTCCTTCCAGCCCGGGGAGTTCGCCAAGATCCTGCTCGCCGTCTTCTTCGCCTCGTACCTCGCCGCGAACCGCAACGCCCTCGCCTACACCGGCCGCCGCCTCTGGTGGAAGCTCCAGCTGCCCACCGGCCGGGTGCTCGGTCCGATCGTCGCGATCTGGCTCCTCAGCGTCATCGTCCTGGTCCTCGAACGCGACCTGGGCACCTCGCTCCTCTTCTTCGGGCTCTTCGTGATCCTGCTGTACGTGGCCACGGGGCGGATCGGCTGGATCGCGGTCGGACTGCTGCTCGCGGCGGTCGGAGCCTTCGTGGTCGGGTCGTACGAACCACACGTCCACGGCCGCGTGCAGGACTGGCTCTCCCCGTACGCCTCCATCGACGCGGGCCAGGGGCCCGGCCAGCTCGCGCAGTCGCTCTTCGCGTTCGCCGCCGGCGGGATGTTCGGCACGGGCCTCGGCCTCGGCGAGTCCGTCCTGATCGGGTTCGCCGCCAAGTCCGACTTCATCCTGGCCACGGCGGGCGAGGAACTGGGCCTGGTCGGACTCACCGCGATCTTCCTGCTGTACGCGCTGCTCGTCGCCCGCGGCTACCGCGCCGGCCTCGCCCTGCCCCACCCCTTCGGACAGCTCCTGGCCGTCGGGCTCTCCTCCATCCTCGCCCTCCAGGTCTTCGTCATCGCGGGCGGCGTGATGGGGCTGATCCCGCTGACCGGCATGGCGATGCCGTTCCTCGCGCAGGGCGGTTCGTCGGTCGTCACCAACTGGATCATCGTGGCGCTGCTGATCCGGGTCAGCGACGCGGCCCGCGCGCCGCGTCCCGAGCCGGTGGAGGAGCCCGACCTCGTGGTCCCGGTGCCCGAGGGGACGGAGACGCGCTGATGATCCGTCAGATCCGCCACACCACCGTCTTCTGCCTGCTCCTGCTGGTCGCCCTGTTCGTCAACGCGGGCCGGATCCAGGTCATCGAGGCCGACTCGCTCGACGACAACCCCGCCAACCGCCGCCAGACCGTGGCCCGTTTCGAGCAGCGGCGCGGCAACATCCTCGTCGACGGCAGGGCCGTCACCGGCTCCAAGGACACCGGCGAGCAGCTGCGCTTCGAGCGCACGTACACCGACGGCCCCCTGTACGCGCCCGTCACGGGCTACGCCTCCCAGACGTACGGCACGACCCTGCTGGAGAACGCCGAGGACAACCTCCTCACCGGTACGAACCCGCTGCTCGCGCCCCTGCCCTTCTGGAACGACGTCACGCGCGGCCGCCAGCCCGGCGGCCGGGTCGCCACCACCGTGCGGGCGTCGATGCAGCGGGCGGCGTTCGACGGGCTGGCCGGGCGGCGGGGCGCGGTCGCGGCGATCCAGCCCGCGAGCGGCCGGATCCTGGCGCTGGTCAGCAGCCCGTCGTACAGCCCGCAACAGCTGTCGGGCACCGGCCCCGCCGTCACGGAGGCCTGGACCGCGCTGACCGGGGCGGAGGCCCAGCCGATGCTCAACCGGGCGATCCGGCAGACGTATCCGCCGGGCTCCGCCTTCAAGATCGTGACGGCGGCTGCGGCGCTGGACGCGAAGGTCGTCTCGGACGTCGACGCGCCGACCTCCGTACCCGACCCGTACGTCCTGCCGGGCACGACCACCACGCTGCCCAACGAGGTGGAGGGGTGCGACCGGGCCTCGCTGGCCTTCGCGATCACCTTCTCCTGCAACTCGGTGATGGCGGGGCTCGGGGTGAAGGTCGGGATGGACCGCATGCTCGACACGGTGGAGAAGTTCGGCTTCAACGACACGGAGATCCGGATCCCGTCCGGGGTCGCCGTCTCGAACTTCGACAGCCACATGACGAAGGACCAGCTGGCGCTGTCCTCGATCGGCCAGTTCGACACGCGCGCGACCCCGCTCCAGATGGCGATGGTGGCCGCGGCGGTCGCCAACGGCGGTGAACTCAGGCGTCCTTACCTGGTCGACCGTACGACGTCCGCGCAGGGAAAGACGGTCTCCCGTACCGCCGAGCGCACCTACCGAAAGGTGATGGACGGCTCCACGGCCCGGAAGGTACGGCGGTTGATGGTCGACGTGGTCGAGGAGGGCACGGGGACGAACGCGGGTATCGAGGGCGCCGTGGTCGGCGGGAAGACGGGCACGGCCCAGCACGGCATCGGCAACGCGGGCGTTCCGTATGCCTGGTTCATCGCCTGGGCCCGCGCCGACGACGCGGGAGAGCCGGCCGTCGCGGTGGCGGTGGTGGTGGAGGACGCGGAGGCGGACCGCTCGGACATCAGCGGGGGCGGCGACGCGGCGCCGATCGCGCGGGCGGTGATGGAGGCGGCATTGAAGGAGGCGGCGCGGGAGGAGTGAGGCCGGGGCCTCGGATGTTCCCCGGCAACTGGCTTGCCACACAGCTCCGCTAGGGTCTGCGCATTCCTGTGTGCCGCGCCGGTGCGGCACGGCGGGACCGCGCGGCAAGGGGGGCCTTGATGGCCGACGAACTGGAAGATCTGCACAACTGTCCCGTGGACGGTGGGGAGAAGCTCAACGCCGAGGGGGAAGTGGCCCTGGCGCGCCTGGCGTTGGACGGCGGCGACCTGCCGCACGCCGCCACCCACCTCGGCAACGCCCTCGCGGAGGCGCCCCGACTCCCCGAGGTGCACGAGGCGTTGGCGGAGTTCGCCGGGCGCGCGGGCGGGGCGGAGGCGGCGCTGGAGCTGTTCTCGGACGGGAGCCCCTACATCGGTGCGGTGGCGTGCCAGGCGCATCTCCTCGCCGCCGCGGGCCGCTGGGACGAGGCGCTGTCCACCCTGGCTGCGGTGGTACGGGAACAGCCGGACCGCCCCTGGGCCGAGGTCGCCTGGGTCGCCCGCCAGGACCTCGCCGGGCTGGTCTCGCCGCAGAACCTCGCGAGCGTCATCGCCCGCATCGTCGGCGGAGGCGTACCGGACCCGCCGCCCCCCGAACTGACCGCGCCCCTGCGCCCGTTCCTGGATCTCGCGCGTGCCACGCTCGCCCTGCACCCGGACCACACCCTCCTGCTGACCATGGCCTCCGGCCTGGCCCGGCGATTCGCCGCGTACGACCAGGCGATCGCCTGGGCCGAGCACGCGCGGCGGCTCGACCCCGGCCACACCCCGGCGGTGATGCTCGGCTACGCGCTGCGCGCCGCCGGGCGGGTGGGCGAGGCCCTGGCCTGCTGGGAGGCGGAGTTGGCCCGCGACCCCTCGGACCTCTCGCTGTACGTGGACGTGGCCGAGCTGTACGCGACGTCGGGGCGCCCGGAGGCGGGCCTGCCCTGGCTGGAGCGTGCGCTGGCGGTAGATCCGGCCCATCCGCAGGCCGCCCCGGCGATCCACGGGGTGCGGTTCGCCGTGGACGGGGGCCGTACGCATCTGCTGGCCCTGGCCGACCACCTGCGGGACCACCCCGAGCACGGGTACGCGCACACGGTCCTCCAGCGCCACAGTGAGAACCTGCCCTGGCTGTCGGGGGTGACGGGGGCGCGGGAGGCGACGGTCAACGTGCTCCACCAGTTCCTGGAGCGGGCGGCCGAGGGCGGGGACCCGGCCTACCGGGACAGCGCCCTCCAGCTGAACGCGTCCGCGATCGAGGCGCCGAGCGCCGTACTGGCCCTCCAACGGGCCTTCCCCAAGGGCGAGGTGAGCTTCGGGGCCGTACCGGAACCCGATCCGCGCCCGGCGCGGCGCGAGGTGGCCACGGCGGTGTGGCGGTACGAGGGCCTGGTGGCCCGGGCCGCCGTGCCCGAGCCGCCGGCCGCCGTCGCGGAAGCGGTGCGGGCGGTGGCGGAGCTGCGCTGGCCGTACCTGCCCGCCGCGTACGACCACGCGGTGGAGCTGGCGGCGATCGCCCCCGCCGACCTGCTCGGCGTCCTGGTCCATCCGCCGCTGCCGCGCGAGGACGAGCAGGGGCGGTTCCTCACGGAGCACCTGCCGGAGCTGTGGATACGGAGCGTGCAGGCGTTCGCCTGCCTCGGCATCGCGCACCACGGGACGGACGAACCGTGGGAGGGGTCGGTGCGGCGCGGGATCCTGCTGGACCTGCTGGACGGGCCTGAGGACTGGGTCACCGAGGCGGCCGGCTTCGCGCTGCTGGCGATCGCCTGGAGCGATCCGGCGACCCGCGAGGACATCGGGCGGCGGCTGGTGGAACGGATGCTGGACGCGGCGGAGGCGTTCCGGACCCGGCCGGTGGAGATCCTGGGCTCGCTGTGCCACTTCGTGCTGGGGTGCGCGTGGCTGGAGGCGACCTTCACGGGGCTCGCGGCGGATCTGCTGGAGTCGATCCGGCGGGAGGACGAGGAGGAGCCGGACGAGGAGGAAGGGGCGGCGCGGGGGGCGGAGTTGGTGGCCGGGGCGATGGCGGGCGCGGGGGCGGCTCCGGGCGCGGGGGCGGGGGTCGAGAAGAAGGCGGGGGCGAAGGCGGTACGGAGGCCGACGCTGCGTGGTCTCTTCCGGCGCCGCTCGTGACGGGCTGAGCGGGGGCATGAGGCGGGCGTGAGGCGGGCGGGGGGGCCGGTGACCGAACGGGTCGAGGAAGCGTTGGCGCGGATCGGGCGGCTGGACCCCGAGCTGTGCGCGTTTGCCGAGGTGTGGGATGAGGAGGCCCGCGAGCGGGCGAGGACGGTGGACCGCCGACTGCCCCTCGCGGGACTGCCGTTCGCCGTGAAGGGCCCGACGGGGATCCGTTCGTACGCGGCGGAACGCCTGATCGCGGCCGGTGCCGTGCCGGTCGGCTCGACGGCCGTGCCGGGCCCCGGTACGTACTGGCAGACCTGGGGCCAGGGCCGGCACGGCCGTACGGTCAACCCCTACCGCGCCGACCGCACCCCCGGCGGGTCCTCGGCCGGTTCGGCGGTGGCGGTCGCGGCGGGCATGGTGCCGCTGGCGACGGGCAGCGACGGAGCGGGCTCGGTCCGGATCCCGGCGGCCTGGTGCGGGGTGTTCGGCCTCAAGACCACCAACGGCCTGCTGCCGTCGCCCGACCGGACGGGCCTGGCGTCGGCCGGGGTACTGACCCGCTCGGCGGCGGAGGCGCGGGCGTATCTGGACTGCGTGCTGGACGCCCGGGCGGAGGTACGGAACCCCGCGCCGCTTCAACTGCCCCTGCCCGCCGTCTACTCGGCGGACCTGGGCTTCGCCCGGACGGATCCCGAGGTGGCGGCGGTCGTACGGGCGGCGGTGGACCGGCTGGTGGCGGCCGGAGTCGTACAACTGCCGCTTCGGCGGCCGCCGTTCACGCTGCTGGACCCGCGCGAGACGTGGTTGGCGGTACGGGGCGGGGCAACGGGCACAGGGGAGTTGGGGGTACGGGGCGCGGCGACCGACACAGGGGTAGCGGGCGACGCGGCGCGCGTCCGGGCCGAGAACAACCGGCGGCTCGACCGCCTCTTCGCCGGGACGGAGCTGCTGCTGACCCCCGTCACGCCCAACAGGCCGCACGGGCACGAAGGCCCCGGCGAGGTCTACTCCACCGCGCTGACGTGGGCGTTCAACCTGAGTGGCCATCCCGCGGCGAGCGTCCCGGCCGGCTTCACCGCCGACGGCTGCCCCGTCGGACTGCAACTGGTGGCGCGGCGGGGAGCGGACGTCCGGCTGGTGAAAATGGCCGTCGCGGCCGAGAACCACACGATTAGGGTGCGGCCATGACCACGTACGAGCTTGCCCAGGTGAACATAGCCCGCCTCAAGTACCCCTTGGATTCCGTTGAGTTGAAGGACTTCGTCGACGCGCTGGACCCGGTGAACGCCGTGGCCGACGAGTCCGACGGCTTTGTGTGGAGGTTGCAGAGCGACAGCGGCAACGCCACGGACGTCCCCGTCTTCGGCGACGAGTGGCTGATCGTGAACATGTCGGTGTGGCGGGACCCGGACTCCCTGAAGGCCTTCATGTACCAGGGGCAGCACCGCGAACTGCTCACTCGGCGAAGAGAGTGGTTCGAGCGCGTGGAGGAGGCGATGACGGCCCTGTGGTGGGTGCCGGCGGGCCACCGCCCGACGGTGGCGGAGGCGGAACGGCACCTGCGCCACCTGCGGGAGAACGGCCCGGCCGCGTACACCTTCACGCTGAGGGACAGCTTCCCGCCGCCGACCGGGAACGACCAGGGCTGACAGCGGCGGGGGGCGGGATCGGGGGGAACGGCGGGAGCGGGGAGGCGCCGGGAGCGGGGGAAGTGGCGGAGGAGGTGCGTGCCGTGCCCGTACCCCCGGGCCGGGTCGGCGTCGGTCCATCGTTCGTGTTCCCGGTCCGGGCGTACATCCGTTTTGGCGGCAGCCGTTTGGGCGGTGACCGTTTTGTCAGTGGCCCATGCCATGCTGATGAGCACTGGCTGATCACCCCAGGCCGATCAGCGGCGATCGGTGGTGCCTGCCCCAGGTGCCCGGCCGTGAAAGGTGCGTGCCCCTTCCATGTCCCCGGATCCCGTGTCCTCCCGTCCCGCGTCCCCGCTCCTCTTCGACGACGAGGACGTGCGCGCCCTCGACGCGGCCACGGCCGTGGGTGCCGTACGGGCCGCTCTCCTCGCCCACCACTCCGGCGCCCTGCACGCGCCCCCGCGCCTGAACGCCGACCTCGGCGACGGGGCCGGGCTGGTCGTCACGGCCGGACGCCTCCGCTCAGGCACGGGTACGGGTACGGGTACGGGTACGGGAGGGCTGTACGGCTTCCGGGCGTACGACACCGTCGTCGGCGCCGAGCAGCTCGTGGCCGTGTGGGACGGCGCCGACGGCCGGTTGAGGGCGCTGGTGCACGGCTCGGAGCTGGGGCCCCGGCGGACCGGCGCCATCGGGGCGCTGGCCGTGGACGCGGCGGCCAACCCGGGGCCCGTCCGGCTGGGGATCGTCGGGGCGGGCCGGCAGGCGTGGACGCAGCTCTGGGCGCTCGGCGCGGTCCGGCCGCTGGAGGACGTCGTGGTGGCGGCCCGCAGCGCGGAGCGCACCGCCGCCTTCGCGCGCCGCGCGGCGGACGAACTGGGCGTCCGCGTCAGGGCGGTGGGCGCGGTGGAGGACGCCGTACGGGAACGGGACGTGGTGATCGTGGCCACCAACAGCACCACCCCCGTCCTGGACACGGACTGGATCGCCCCGGGGACACACGTCAGCACGCTCGGCCCCAAGACCGCCTCCGGGCACGAGGTGCCCGCCGCGCTGGTGTCCCGGGCCGACGTGGTCTTCACCGACTCCCGTGCCCAGGCGGCCGGTTACACCGAGCCCCACCTCTTCGCGCCCGAGCGCATGGTGGAGCTGGGGGCCGTACTGGCGGGCGCGGCGCCGTGCCGTACCGCTCCCGGACAGATCACGGTGTTCTGCTCGGTGGGACTGGCGGGCACGGAGGTGGCGCTGGCAGCGGCGCTGCTCCCGGGGGAGGACGCGGCCTGACGCCCCAACTCGGCCCGGAACCGGCGTCACCGGGGGATTGACGCCCCTACTGACAAGTAGTCTCATAAGGAGTGACCGCCGGTAACCCAGCGATGAGGTGCTCCCGCCCATGCCCCGAGCCACTGTTCCGACGCCCGTCCCCTCCCCGTCGTCCGCTCCCGCCACCGAGCGGGACGTGGAGATCCTCCGTGACGCGCTCGGCCCGCTCAGGGACCGGGAGCAGGTCGCCGCGCGGCTCCTCGAAGCGTCCGCCAAGCACTCGTTCGACCCCGACGAGGAGTTGGACTGGGACGCGCCGGCCGAGAGCGGCAAGTGGTTCTGGCCGCCGGAGCTGGTCTCCCTCTACGACACCCCGCTCTGGCGGAGGATGTCCGAGGAGCAGCGGATGGACCTGGCGAGGCACGAGGCGGCCTCGCTCGCCTCGCTCGGCATCTGGTTCGAGATCATCCTCATGCAGCTGCTGGTCCGGCACATCTACGACAAGCCCGTGACCAGCAACCACGTCCGGTACGCCCTCACGGAGATAGCGGACGAGTGCCGGCACTCGATGATGTTCGCGAAGATGATCGACAAGGGCGGCACGCCGTCGTACCCGGTGCCGAGGATCTACCACAACATGGCGCGCGTCCTGAAGACGGTGTCCACGACACCCGGTTCCTTCGCCGCGACGCTGCTCGGCGAGGAGATCCTGGACTGGATGCAGAGGTTGACGTTCCCCGACGAGCGGGTCCAGCCGCTGGTACGGGGCGTGACGCGCATCCATGTGGTGGAGGAGGCGCGGCATGTCCGTTACGCGCGCGAGGAGTTGAGGCGCCAGATGGTGACGGCGCCCCGGTGGGAGCAGGAGCTCACCCGCCTCAGCTGCGGCCAGGCCGCGCGTGTCTTCTCGGTCTGCTTCGTCAATCCGAGCGTGTACGACCACGTCGGACTCGACCGGCGGGAGGCCGTCACCCAGGTCCGCCTGAGCGGCCACCGGCGGGAGGTGATGCAGTCGGGGGCGCGGCGGCTGACGGACTTCCTGGACGACATCGGGGTGCTGCGCGGGGCGGGCCGCAGGATGTGGAAGGCGTCGGGCCTGCTGGCCTGACGGGGGCGCGTCCGCGAGGTGACGCCCGGCCTGCGCGAGGATAGGAGGGTGAGAACCGAAGACACCCCCTTCACGGGCGGCCCGCTGGACGGGCGCGTCCTGCCGATCCTGACCGGACCGGCGGGCAACCCGCCCAAGTGGTACGAGGTCCCGGTCCCGGACGCGGAGGGGGGCCCGCCCACGGTCCTGACGTACCGCCGCGAACCGGCCGGCCACACGAAGCGGCTCGGGATCCAGCGGGGCTGGAAGTACGTGTACGCCCCCGAGGGCCGCGCCCCCGGCGAAGGCGGCCGCCCGCGCTGGCCCTGGTCGAAACCGAACCGCACCGACTGACGGGGGACGGCGCGCCGGGGGCGCGGGGGCGCCGGGGGCGCCGGATTGTCCCGCCCAGGGTGATGTTCTTGCGCCGAACCGCCCAATGGTGCGATAGCCACACCAGTAGCACCGCTCCCTCCCCCCATCATCGTCGGGTACCGGACGATCCGCATCCGCAAAGGGAGGTGAGGGAGTGTCAGCAAAAACGCTGCGATCCGTCTGCACCACGGCGCTGATCACCGCCACGGCTCTCACGATGGTCCCGCTGTCCCCCACGACGACGATCCTGGGACTCGCCGGGTGGGGCGCGGCGGAGTCCAGCCGGGGGGAGTGGGGGCCGGTGGGCCGAGACCCGGGCGCGTCGAGCCCGGTGGGCCGGGGCGCGGATGCGTCGGGCCCGGTGGGCCCAGGCCCGGATGCGTCGGGCCCGGTGGGCCGGGGCCCGGATGCGTCCGGCTCGGTGGGCCCAGGCGCGGATGCGTCCGGCTCGGTGGGCCCAGGCGCGGATGCGTCGGGCCCGGTGGGCCGGGGCACCCGGGGGTCCAACCCGAGCAAGTCCCCCCAGAGCGGGTCAGGCCCGCAGGGCCGAGGCCCAAGTACGTCCGGCCCGACAGGCCGAGGCCCGGATACGTCCGGCCCGGCAGGCCAGGACCCGAATGCGTCCAACCCCGTGAGCCCGGGCACGCGGGCGCCCAGCCGGAGTGAGTCGGGCCCGCGGGGCCAGGACCCGGACGCGTCCGGCCCGGCAGGCCGGGGCCCGGATACGTCCAGCCCGCCGGGCCCACGCACGCGGGCGCCCAGCCCGAGCAAGTCCCCCCAGAGCGGGTCAGGCCCGCAGGGCCGAGGACCGGATGCGTCCAACCTTGTGAGCCCAGGCACGCGGGCTCACAGCCCGAGCAAGTCCACCCGGAGTGCGTCGGGCCCGCAGGGCCGGAGCCCGGGTGCGTCGGGCCTGGTAGGCCACGGCCCGGATGCGTCCGACCCGGTAGACCTGGGCCCGGATGCGTCGGGCCCGAGCACGGCCCGCCGGCGTGTGTCCAACCCCAGCAAGTCCACCCGGAGTGCGTCGGGCCCGCAGGGCCGGAGCCCGGGTGCGTCGGGCCTGGTAGGCCACGGCCCGGATGCGTCCGACCCAGTAGGCCTGGGCCCGGATGCGTCGGGCCCGAGCACGGCCCGCCGGCGTGTGTCCAACCCCAGCAAGTACACCCGGAGCGGGTCGGGCCCGCAGGGCCGGGGACCGGGTGGGTTGGGCTCGCGCATCCAGGGCGCGCGTGCGTTCGGCCCAGTGGACCAGGGGACGGTGGAGTCCAGCCCACGTAGGGCCAGCCGGAGTGAGTCAAACCCGCAGGGACGCGGGCTGGGTAGGTCGGTCCTGGTGGGGCAGGGCACGCCTGGCGCGCCTGCGGCCAGCCCGATGGGCCCAGGTGCCTCCGGCACGCGGGGCCGGGCTCCGGGTGGGTCGGCGCCAGTGGGCCCGGGGCGGGGCGAGTCCGCCCCGGTGGGCCCGGGCCCGGCGGAATCCGCCCCGGGCGGCCCGATCGCATCGGAAGGCCGCCCGGGGGACGCGGGCGGCGGTCCCGGCGGAACGTCTCCGGGCGCGCCCGGCCCCGGCGCCGCCGGCCCCGGTGGTATCGCCGGGATGCTCATCAAGCTTCAGCGGCTGTACCAGGAGACTGAGGAGGCCGGTGAGGCCTTCAATGCCACCGACGTGGAGCTGGCGCGGCTGCGCGCCGAGGCCCGGCGCCTCACCAGCGGGCTCGACCGGGCCCGTACCGCGCTCGCCCTCAGCCGCGACGACGCCGGCCGGCTGGCCCGTGAGCAGTACCAGGGCCGGTCCGGGCTCTCCGGCTACGCGCGGTTCCTCCTCGCCCGCGACCCCCAATCCGCCCTGAACGAGGGCCACCTCATGAAACGCGCCGCGCGCGGCCGCGCCGAGACCCTCGCGCGGCTGACCGGCGGCGAGCGGCGAGCGAACGCCCTGGCGGACGCCGCGCGCCGGGCCCTCCGCCGCCAACAGGTGCTCGCCGCACGGCAGAAGAAGCAGCGCGACACCGTACGGGCCCGGCTCGGCGAGGTCGAGAAGCTGCTCGCCTCCCTCACCCCCGCCCAACTCGCGGCGCTGGCCGCCCTGGAAAAGGCCGCCACGGACAAGGCCCAACGGGAACTGATCACCTCGGGCGCCCTCGGAGACGTACCGAGCACAAGCCCGGAGACCGACCCGGCGGACTCGGGGACGGAAGACGCTTCGAACGGAGCGCAAGGGCCCCACTGGTCAGCAGGCCCGAACGGTCCTCGGTGGCTCGGCTCCGCAGAAGCGGTCGACTCAACGAGACTGGCCGACCCGGCAGGCGTGCCCGGCCCGGCGTGGCCCGCCGGCCCGGCAGAATCGGGCGGCGCGGCAGCAACCTCGGTCCCGAGGCGTGTGGTTGGTCCCGGCGGGTCGTATCGCCCGGCCGGACCCGACGGCCCAAGCCGACGGGTCGGACCCATCGGATCGGCCGACTCGACGCAGTCGTACCGCCCTGCCGGAGCCAACAGGCCAAGTCGTCGCCCGGCCGGACCCAACGGCCCACGCCGGCCGTTCGGACCCACCGCCTCGGCCGACCCGGCGCGGTCGTACCGCCCTCCGCGAGCCGACGGGCCGAGCCCGGCGGGCGGCTCGGGCAGGGCGGGCGGTCAGGTGGGGGCCGGGGTGCGTGGCGGAGTCGTGCGGGTCGCGCGATCCGCTCCCTCCGTTCGAGGTCGTGACGCGGTCGCGTACGCCGCCGCGCAGATCGGGAGGCCGTACCAGTGGGGTGCCGAGGGACCGGCGTCCTTCGACTGTTCCGGGCTGACCTCCGAGGCCTGGGCGCGCGCCGGGGTCACCGTCCCGCGCACCAGCCAGCAGCAGTGGCGCGACCTCCCCCGCGTGCCGCTGGACCGGCTGCGCCCCGGTGACCTGGTCGTCTACTTCCCCAAGGCCACCCACGTGGCGATCTACCTCGGCGACGGCATGGTCATCCAGGCCCCCCGCCCCGGCGCCCGCGTCAAGGTGTCCCCCATCGCGGCGAACCCGCTGCTCGGCGCCGTACGCCCGGATCCCGGGGCCGACCCCATGCCGTCGTACAAGCCACCCGTACTCCCGCCGGACACCGACCCGGCCCCTTCCCACCTCGGCAACGACGCGATCGCCACTCCACACGCCTGAGGCGCCGACACACGGGATCAGTCGAGGCTGAGCAGCAGACGGCTGTACCGCTCCCGGTTGATCTCCGTCGTGAACGCCGGGTGCCGCGACGCCGTCCCGAGGTCCCGAGGTCCCGACGTCCCGAGGTCCCGAGGTCCCGAGGTCCCGCCAGATCCGCTGCACCGGACTCGACAGGTCGAAGCGGCTCGCCCCGCCCACGTCCAGCAGCAGGTCCACCGCCTGGCGGATCTGCCGTGCCGCGAACCCGATGTCCACCCGAAGGCGCGCCTGGACCACCGGAGTCAGCGCCACTCCGGTCCGCGCGGCCCGGTCGATGTCGTCGGCGGCGCGCCCCGCCTGGAGCAGCGCGCTGTCGACGAGCGTCGCCGCGTCCGCGACATTCGCCTGCACGCCCGGGGCGTCGACGGCCCGCGCATGCGGGGTCGCGGCCGACACCACGGGTCGGCCGGCCCTCAGCTTCTCCACGATCTGCTCGTACACCGCCCTGCCCATGCCCAACCGAGCCCCCCTCACCGCGCCCCGCCGATAGGCGCCGGTTGCCGACCTGGCGAAGGACAGGAACCGTTCCTCCGGTACGAATACGTCCTCCGCCACCACATTGTCGCCGCCGGTGCCCCGCATAACCGGTCATGTGCCAGGTGTCCCCCGTGGACAGCTCCGCCGTCGTCATCAGCGCCACACCCCGCTCCGGAACGCCTCCCCGCTCGGTCAGGACGTCGAGACCAATCCAGTCCGCGTGATGCAGATCCGAGGCCCAGCCCCACTGGCCGTCCAGGACAAGGCCGCCGTCCACCGTCCGGACGGGCACGGGCACCCCGATCACCCCGCAGAGCGTCGCGTCAGGATTCCCGGCCCAGATCCGCCGCCGTACCGGATCGCCCAGCAGACCCGCGAAAACGCCGCCGCTGTAGTAGATGGACAGCACCCAGGCCGTCGAGCCGCAGCCCCGGCCCAGTTCCTCCAGGACCGCCAGCAGCGCACGCGTTCCGGCCGCGTGACCTCCGTAGGCGGCGGGCACCGAGAGGCGGAGCAGGCCCGCGTCCCGCAGGGCGGCGATGTTCTCCTCGGGCGGTTTCCGGTCCCGGTCCGCCCTGTCCGCGTTGTCCCGCAGAAGGGGTACGAGGTCTGCCGCGGCGGCTACGAGTACCTGCTCGCCGCTGGTCGGGCGTTGCCGCCCTCATCCGCAGCCGTCCGCCCAAGCCCCGGCCCCGCCCGGTCACGCCCCGGACGGGTCCGCCTTCGCCACCTCCGCCAAGTACCCCTCCGCCTTCTCCTCCTCGTAGAAGAAGTCCTCGAAGTCCGCCGGGTCGTTGAAGCCGTTCGCGATCCGGTCCGCGACCGCCGGATATTCCGCGCCCGCCGCGATCAGGCGCAGGACGTGGTCCCGGGGCGGTTCCAGCATCGTGTTCGTCCACTTGGTGACGTGCCGCGCGCTCTCCCAGAAGCGGTCGAACGCCCCCCGCATCCACGCCTCGTCGAACTCCCGCTCCCCGTGCGCCAGGATCGCGTCCAGGTACACCGCCGCGCACTTCGACGCCGAGTTGGAGCCCTGCCCGGTCACCGGGTCGTTGGCGACGACCACGTCCGCGACGCCCAGGACCAGGCCGCCGCCCGGCAGCCGGCCGACCGGGTCGCGGACGGTCGGGGTGTAGCGCCCGCACAACGTCGCGTTCGCGTCGGTCAGTTCGATCTTCGTCGCCCGCCCGTACTCCCACGGCGTGAACCGCTCCATCAGCTCCAGGATGAGCGAGAGCACGTCCGCCGGGTCCCGTACCCCCTCGAACACGTCCAGCGGCCCGCCCGGCACCCCTTCCCAGAACAGGATGTCCGCGCGCCCGCCGGTGGTGAACGTCGGCATCACGAAGAACTCCCCCACCCCCGGCACGAAGTTGCACCGGACCGCGTCGTCGTCGGGGTGCTCGGGCCGCGGGCCGAGTCCGTGCACGTACGCGACGGCCAGCGCCCTGCGCGGGCTGGTGTACGGCGAACGCGCCGCGTCGCGGCCGAACATGGAGACGATCTCGCCCTTGCCCGCCGAGACCAGGACGAGGTCGTACGTACGCGAGAAGTAGTCCAGGTCGGAGACGGCCGCGCCGTGGATGACCAACTGGCCCCCGCGCCGGGCGAAGGTGTCCATCCAGCCCGCCATCTTCACGCGCTGGTCCACGGATTGGGCGAACGCGTCGAGCCGGCCGAGCCAGTCCACGGGACGGGACAGCTCGGCCGGCGCGGCGGGATCGGCGAGGGAGACACCGAGGCCCATGATCCTGGGCGCCTGCGCCGCCCAGAAGTCCAGCCGGAGATCGCGTTCGTGCTGGAGAGCCGTGTGGAACATGCACTGGGTGGACATCACCCGGCCGGTCCTGATCTCGTCCGCCGTACGGTTCGACATCAGAGTGACCTCGTAGCCGTGCGACTGGAGTCCGAGGGCGAGTTGAAGCCCCGACTGACCGGCCCCGACGATGAGCACCCTCCGCACGGCGGTTACTCCGGTGAGGACGCGAGCGCGTGACGCACCAGGGTGAAGAGCGACTTGACCGCGGTGAGCCGTTCCCGCGCGTCCATGATCAGTATCGGCACGTGCTCCGGTACGGTCAGCGCCTCGCGCACGTCCTCCGGCTCGAAGGGCGGGGTGCCCTCGAAGTGGTTGACGGCCACGATGTACGGCAGCCCGCAGCTCTCGAAGTAGTCCAGCGCCGGGAAGCAGTCGGGCAGGCGCCGCGTGTCGGCCAGGACGACCGCGCCGATCGCGCCCCGTACCAGGTCGTCCCACATGAACCAGAAACGCTGCTGGCCCGGCGTACCGAACAGGTACAGCACCAGGTCGTCGTCGAGCGTGATGCGCCCGTAGTCCATCGCCACGGTCGTGGTGACCTTGTCGGGCGTGTGCGTGACGTCGTCCAGCTCGGCGCCCGCCTGGGTCATGAGCGCCTCGGTCTGGAGCGGCGGGATCTCGGAGACCGACCCGACGAAGGTCGTCTTCCCGACGCCGAACCCGCCCGCGATCACGATCTTCGTGGCGACGGGTGCACGCGTACGGTCCAACTGCCAGGCCCTGGCGTCCTCTTCGGGCACCATGAGGGGCGCGTCGTCGGACGCGTCCACCCGGGGAGGGGTGGCCTTCTTCCTCCCGGGGTCCCGGGTGAAGAGGTCCTGCGCGTCGGCGGTGGCGGGCTGACTGTTGTCCTTGAGCTGGTTGCCGCCCTCGGGCTTGCTGTCGTCCTTGAGCCGGTCACCGCCCCCGGGCTCGCTGTCGTCCTTGAGCCGATTACCGCCCTCGGGCTTGTTGTTGTCCTCGACCTCCCGGTCGGTGGCCTCTTTTCCGGTCGCCCCCTGTTCGGCGACATCGGAGAGGTCAGATACGGCGGAGTCCACTCAGCACCCTTTCCAGCAGCGCTCTGTCGGGCTGGCCGTCGCCGTGCCCTGTCCCGTACACACGAATCTTTCCCTGGTCGGCCAGGTCGCTGAGCAGCACCCTGACCACGCCCAACGGCATCTTGAGCAGCGCCGATATCTCGGCGACCGTACGCATACGGCGGCACAGCTCGACGATCGCCAGCATCTCCGGCATCACGCCGGCGGGCGGCCCGCCGTCGGTCAACTCCTTGCGTTCCTCGGCCGGTTCGATCGCGGCGACGAAGGTCTCCACGAGCAGGACATGGCCGAAGCGGGTGCGGCCGCCGGTGAGCGAGTAGGGCCGGACCCGGGTGGGCCTGCGGTCCGATCCGCGCACCGGCAGCCTGCGGCCGCGATCGCCGCGCGTACCACCCGTACCGCCCGCGCCGCCGCCCGTACCGCCGTCGGCGCCGCCGCCGGTGCTGTCGGCGGTCGCACCGGTGGCACCGTCGGCGGGCGTCATTCGGCCTTCTCCATCGATTTGCGTAGCTCGTCCCGTACTTCGGGTGTCAGTACGTGTCCGGCGCGGCCCACGAACAGTGCCATGTGGTACGCCACCTCGCTCATGTCGCAGTCCGGGGTGGCGTGCACCCCGAGCAGCGAGCCGTCGCTGATCACCATGACGAAGACACTGCCCTCCTCCATGGCGACCATGGTCTGCTTGACCCCGCCGCCGTCCATGAGCTTGGCCGCGCCGATCGTGAGGCTGCCGATGCCGGACACGATGGTGGCCAGATCGGCGCTGGAGCCGCGCGGGCCTCCCCGGGTCACGGGGGTGGCCGCCTCGGCGTTCTGCTCCGGGTCGGAGGAGAGGAGCAGCAGTCCGTCGGACGAGACGACGGCGACCGATCGCGCTCCTGGTACCTCCTCGACCAGATTGCTCAACAGCCAGTGCAGGTTACGGGCTTCGCTGCTCAGTCCGAATGTGCCGGTCGCAGTCAACTGCGTGCCTCCTCGACTGTCTCCCCCGTCTCTTCGGTATGTACCGCCGTCCGCTCCCCGGGCTCTGTCAGCCCCGCGAGCTCGGCCTCGACGTCGCGCCGGCCGTTCTTCGCCCCCTGGTGGAAGCCACCGAGCCTGCGGCGCAGCTCTTCCGCGTCGATGCTCCCGGTCCGCTCCTGGGGGGCGAGGGGAACCGGCGTGACGATCTTGGGGGTCCGCTTGGGCAGGCCCTTGTCGGTGACGCGTTCCCCCCGGGCGGGGGCGGGGGATCCGTCCCCCGTCCGGGGCGGAGTCGCGCCCGGCTGCCGGGGCAGCCGCATCGTGAAGGTGTCCTGGTCGGGGGTACGTTCATGGGCGTCGGGCCCGATCGCGTACGGCCCCGGGGTGACGGGAGCGGGGGCGACGTCGCGTCCGGGCCGGGTACGGGGGCCCTCGGGGGCGCCGGGCTCGTCTCCTCGTACGGGAGCGTCGGACGAGGCCTCACGCGCCGTGGCGGCGGCCCGCAGTGCCGCTGCGGCGGCCTCGGCCGCGTCCACGCCGCCGACCTGACCGCCGGCCGCGCTGCGCGCCTCGGCGGCGGCCCACAGGGCCTCCTCCGCGGCGGCGGCGTCCTCGGCGTTCAGCCGGTCGACGGCGGCGCTCAGAGCGGCGGCGGCGGAGACGTGCTCCTCGTCGGGACCACCCGCGGACGCACCGCGCGCTGCGGCTGCGGCCTCGGCCGCGTCCACTCCTCCGCCGGCCCGAGCGCTCGCGGCGCTCCGCGCTTCGGCGGCGGCCCAGAGGGCTTCCTCCGCGGCGGCGGCAGCGGCGGCGTCCTCGGTGTTCAACCGGCTGAGGGCCTCGCTCAACGCGTCGGTGGCACCGGAGACGGGCACGCCACCCGCAACGGCCCCGCCTTCCTGACCCCGCGCCTCGGCGGCGGCCCACAGGGCCTCCTCGTCAGCGTCCGCGTCCCGGTCGGCCCCGGTGCCCCCGCTCCGGCCGTTCCGCGCCTCGGCGGCAGCCCACAGGGCCTCCTCATCGGCATCCGCGTCCCGACCGGCCCCAGCGTCCCCACCCCGGCCGTTCCGCGCCTCAGCGGCGGCCCAAAGGGCCTCCTCATCGGCATCCGCGTCCCGACCGGTCCCGGCCCCGGCGGCCCCACTCCGCGCACTCCGCGCCTCAGCAGCCGCCCACAACGCTTCCTCGGCATCCGCCGCGTCCACGCCGACGCCGGCCGCGTCCCGACCCTGGCCCCCAACGCCGCCACGCGCCTCCTCGGCAGCGTCCGCCGAGTCCACAGCGTCCCGCCCCGGCGCGACGGCGTCCGCCACGTCCCGAACGGATCCGGCCGCGCCACCGCGGGCTTCCGCAGCCGCCCACAAAGCTTCTTCGGCGACGTCCGCCGACTTCCCACCGCGGCCCCGCCGCGACGGGGCGGTGCCCGCCGCGTCCGAACCCGCATCAGTGTCCCGAGCGCGCGCGGCGGCCCCACTCGGGGCGCCGTCGTCGGCCGCACCCCGAACCGGATCCCCGGTCCCGCCCCGGCCCTCCGCAGCCGCCCACAAGGCTTCCTCGGCAGCCTCGCGCGACTCCCCACCGACGCCCAACCCCCGCGCGGCAGCGTCCGCCGCGTCCGGAGCCGTGTCCAGGCCTGCGTCCGTGTCCCGAGCGCGGGCAGCGGCCCCGCTCCGGGCCCCCGGCGCGTCCACACCGACGGCGTCCGCCGCGTCCTGTACGGGATCCGTGGCCCCGCCACGGCCCTCCGCAGCCGCCCACAACGCTTCCTCGTCGGCCTCCGCCGACTTCCCACCGCCGCGCCGAGGCAGGGCGCTGCCCGCCGCGTCCGGACCCGCGCCCGTGGCCGCGCCTCGGACGCGCGCAGCGCCGTCCGCCGCGTCGGGACCCGTACCGGTACCCCGGGCACGCGCAGCGCCCGCGCCCGCGCCCAAGTCCGCATCGCCGGCCCGGTCGCCGGCATCGCTCCGGGCCCCCGCCACCGTGGCGTCCCCGGCCCCGGCGCGGTCGCCCGCCCCGGCATCGGTGCCCGGCCGCGTACCCGCGCGGCGGCCGGCCCCAGCGCGGGTGTCCGCCCCTGCATCGGTCTCGGCGGAGACCACGCGCAGCGACCCGGTCGCCTCCGCCTTCAGGATCGCCTGTTCCGCCGCCACCACCAGCGGATCCGGTTCCGGTCCCGGTTCCGGTCCCGCTTCCGGATCGCCTCCCGGTTCCGAACGGCCCGGCAGCGCGTTGGAGTTGGACTCCGCCACCGACCCCGGCAGCCGGAAGGTCGGCGCCTTGTCCTTCGGCTCGTCCCCCGGCTTGTCCTTCGTCCGGGGCTCCCGCGGCTCCGCCGCCACCGCCGGGAGCAGGGCCTGCGGCAGTACGACGACCGCCGCCACGCCCCCCTGCTCGTGCTCGCGCAGTTCGACCCGTACGCCATGCCGCGCGGCCAGCAGCCCGGTCACGCGCAGTCCCAGGCCGTCGGCCACCTGGCCGGTGCCCGCCTCCGGCTCCGCCGTCGGGTCGGCGAGGAGCGCGTTCAGCTCCTCCAGCCGCGCCGCCGACAGGCCGACGCCCTGGTCCTCGACGGAGAGCATCACCTCGCCGTTCTCCAACAGCCACCCGGACAGCTCCACTTCGGCGTCCGACGGCGAGAACGACGCCGCGTTCTCCAGCAGTTCGGCCACCAGATGGCTGAGGTCGTCCGCGACGAACCCGGCCACCTGGATGTGCTGCGGCAACTCCTGGATCGTGACCCGCTCGTACCGCTCGATCTCGCTCACGGCCGCACGCAGCACGTCGACGAGCGGCACGGGCCCGGTGGGCGCGTGGGCGTGTTCGTACCCCGCGAGCAGCAGCAGGTTCTCGCTGTGCCGCCGCATGACCGTCGCCAGGTGGTCGACCTTGAAGAGCGTGGCGAGCCGGTCCGGCTCCTGCTCCCGCTCCTCCAGGCCCTCGATGACGGCGAGTTGGCGCTCGACCAGCCCGAGCGTGCGCAGCGACAGGTTGACGAAGGTGTGGTGCACGGTGTGGCGCAGCTGCTGGAGCTGGACGCCGATCTCGGCCGTGGCTTCCTGGAGTTCGGACCGCTGCGCGACGACCTTCTCGCGCGCGCCGATCAAGTCGTCGCGGTCGCTGCCCAGTTGGTCCGTACGGGTGGAGAGGTCGAGCACCTTCCCGTGCAGCGCGTTGAGGGACCGTACGACCTGGGCGAACTCGTCGTTGCGGCCGGTGAACCTGATCGGCTCCTCGGTCTCGGGCGCCCCCGCGACCCGCGCCGCGCCGATCCGCAGGACGGCGAGCGGCCGGGTGAGCGTACGGGCGACGGCCGTGGACACGCCGACGGCGACCAGCAGACAGCCGCCGAGGAGCGCGACCCGCAGCTCCAGGTCGGTGACAGCGTCGTCGCGCAGCGTCTCCAGCCGGGCGACCTGGCTGGAGCCGAGGCCGGACTCGACGCCGCGCATCTGGTCGATCCGGGCGGAGAGCGCGGCACCGACCTTCTCCTGGTCGGCCTGGCGTTCCGACTCGGACAGCTCGGGCCGGTCGGTGAGCTGGGTGAGGAAACCGTCGGCGGCCTTGACGTCCGGGCCGGTGACGGTGGCCGCGAAGGAGTCGCGGGCCTCGGCGCCCGCGGCCTGGTCGAAGTCGGCGAGGGCGCCCAGCTCCCGGACGCGGGACTGCTGGGCGGCCGCGCTGAGGGAGTCGCGGAGCGCGTCGTTCTTCTTGCTGTCGCCGCCGGCGGGCGGTTCGACGGCCAGACCGGTGACCGGGTCGATCTGCGGCTGCGCGCTCTGCGCGCCGGGCACGGCGAGCGCGGCGAGCAGCAGTCCGCGGGTGGCGGAGGCCTGCTCGACGGCGCGGCCGAGGTCGGCGGGCGCGCGGGTGCCGTCGGCGGCCTCGGCCGGGGCCTTCTCGGCCAGCTCGTCGGCGAGGGCCTGGAGCTTCGCGATGACGTCCGAGTACGCGCGGTACGCCTCCAGGGCCGTGCCCTTGCCGGTGAGGGCGGCGCGCCGGAGGGAGGGGACGGTGGCGAGATCGCGGAGGAGGCCGGGGGAGGCCGTCGCGGCGGCGCGGATCTCGTCGATCTGGCGGTCGACACGGGTGCTGCGGGTCGCGGAGACCTCGTGCCCGGTCTTCTTGCCGTCGTCGCCACCCTCGCCCTCGCCCGCCGGCTCACGCCCCGCCGCGATGAACACGACGACCTCGTCGCGCTCGTCCGCGAGGGAGTGGGAGAGGGTCACGGCCTGCTGGTTCAGCTGGGCGAGGGTGACCAGGTTCTGCGCGTCGTTGAGGTCGGCGGAGACCAGGAGGAGGCCGGGAGCGCCGGCCGCGACCACGGTCACGCCCACCACGGCGACGCCGACGACGAGCCGGTTGCGCACCCGCGCCCGGCGTCCGGCGGGCACGCCGGAAGACGCGCCGGCGGCGCCGGTGGGCACGCCGGTGGTCCCGTTCGCTCCAGGGTTCAGGGGGCCGCCCGGAGTCTCACCGCGCGTGACGCCGTTGCCCCGAGGCCGCTTCTTTCGCACCGGTGCTCACATTCTTGTTCTCGTCCGCCCATGAAGCGGAGATGACATCCGGTCAGCGACGAGACATCGGCCGCTCCGCCACCTGAACGAGTCAACATCACAGAGGAGTTGACCAACAACTCTTCCCAGGGGGCGCACTACCGGAACCTGTTACGCCGGGTGGACCTTACGCGCACGCTTTGGCAGGATGCGCGCCCGCAGCTCCCCGGAGGGGTGCCCCAGCACCGAAACACACCGTCTGACCTGGGTGTAAAGGCCACTGACCAACCATGCAGACGGCGTGAAGGACCCATGCGGAAGGGTGCGGGGGTCGTGCAGACTGGCCCCCATGCGCATCGAACTCGTCACCGCCCCCGGCACCGCCGGACGCCCCAATGAGGACTGGACAGCCGTGTCACTGCCCGCGAGCGGCGAGGGCGGTGTGCTGGTGGTCCTGGACGGGGTGACTCCGCCGGCGGGGGGCGACGGTAGTGACGGTTGTGTCCACGGTGTGCCCTGGTTCACCGCCCGGCTGGGCGGCGCACTGGTCGAACTGTCCGGTTCGCGGCGGGATATGACCCTCGACGCGATCCTCTCCGCGGCGATCCTGCGCACGGCGGACGCCCACCGTGACACCTGTGACCTTTCTCACGTACGGACGCCTCAGGCCACGGTCGTCATGGTCCGCTGGGGCACGGACGCGGTGGAGCACCTGGTGCTGTCGGACTCGACCCTGCTGCTGGAGTCGCCGGACGGCGCGGTACGGGCGGTGCTGGACGACCGCCTGGACCGGATCCCCCGGGAGGCGCTGCGCCTGGTCGCGACGGCGGACGCGCTGCGCAACGCGGAGGGCGGCTTCTTCACGGCGGCGGCGGACCCGGCGGTCGCGTCGAGGGCGGTGACGGGCCGGACGCCCGCGGCGGAGGTACGGAGCGCCCTGGCCCTCACGGACGGGGCGGCGCGGTGGGTGGAGATGTTCCGGGAGGGCGGCTGGGCGGACTGCCTCGCGCTGGTGCGCAAGAGCGGCCCGCAGGAGCTGGTGGACCGGGTACGGGCGGCGGAGTCGGCGGATCCGGACGGGGCGGCGTTCCGGCGCTGGAAGACGAGTGACGACGCGACGGTGGCGTACGTGGAGCTGTGAGGTACGTGGAGCTGTGACGTACGCACAGACATCCGCATGACCCCGCTCCCGCCTACACGCGGCTGTTCAGCTGATGAAGGAGCCGGGCCAGCTCGGCGACCTCGGTGCGGTCCCATTCGGCGAGCCGGCGTACGTACATGTCGCGGCGCGCGTCCCGCACCTGGCGGAAGCGGGCCAGGCCCTCGTCGGTGATCCGCACGAGCGAGGCGCGCCCGTCGGCGGGGTCGGGCTCGCGGGTGACGAGGCCCAGCTCCTCCAGGGCGCGCAGCTGGCGGCTCATGGTGGCCTTGCCGACGCCGAAGTACCCGGCGAGGGCGGTGGCGCGCTGGCTGCCGCTCTCCTCCAGCCGTACGAGCAGTCCGTACGCGGCGGGCTCCAGCTCCGGATGGACCTCGCGGGCCATCTCGCCGGAGTTGGCTCTGGCGCGGCGCAGGAAGACGGCCAGCTCGCGCTCCAGCGCGAGGAACTCGTGGTCCACCCCGCCCTCGCCGACCGGGGCCCGGTCGGGCGCCGTACCGCTCGCGTGCACGTCAGCAGCCATCGCGCGCTTTTCCGCTCCTGAAGGTTTGCCTGGCCGGCGGCCGTTGCCGCGGCTTTCCGAACAGTATTTCGCAGGCTCGTAGGAGTGGCGTCAGCGTGCCGCGCCGCGCGCGGGTGGGTGACCGTGCGTAGCGTCGTGCTGCCCGTCCGTATCCCCGTCCGTATCTCCGTCCGCACCCCCTCTCCGCATCCCCCCGCCCAACTCCCCGTCCGGATCACCGGACGCCCCTGGAGGCACCAGCCATGCCCACGCCCGGACCCACGACGACCGGCCGCTTGTTACGGTCCACGGCGGCCACGCTCCTGGCCGTCCCCGCGCTCCTCCTCACGCTCCCGCCGACGGCGACCGCGACGCCCGCCGCCCCCACCCCGGTCCCCCCGGCCAGGGGATCGGCGCACATGGGGATGGGCCTCCTGGCGCACGAGGGCCGGGGCGGCGGCCCGCCCGCGAGCCTGCGGGTGGCACAGACGGAGGGGGTGGACGTCTCCAGCCACCAGAAGGAGGTCGACTGGGCCAAGCTGTGGGACAGCGGGGTGAAGTGGGCCTACGTAAAGGCGACCGAGGGCAGCTACTACAAGAATCCCTACTTCGGCCAGCAGTACGAGGGCTCGTACGCCACCGGAATGATCCGGGGCGCGTACCACTTCGCCGCCCCGGACGACTCCGGCGGCGCCGAGCAGGCGACGTACTTCGTGGACGGCGGCGGGGCGTGGTCGCCCGACGGCAGGACACTGCCCGGGGTCCTGGACATCGAGCGGAACCCGTACGGCGCGGCCTGCTACGGCAAGACGCCGCCCCAACTGGTCTCCTGGATCCGCGACTTCCTCACGACGTACAAGACCCGCACGGGCCGCGCGGCCCTGATCTACACGTCCACGAACTGGTGGCGCGACTGCACGGGCAACTACGCGGGCTTCGGCGCCACGAACCCGCTCTGGATCGCCCGCTACGACAAAACGGTCGGCGAACTCCCGGCGGGCTGGGAGTACCAGACGATCTGGCAGTACACGTCCTCGGGCCCCACGGTAGGAGACCACAACAAGTTCAACGGCCCCCTGTCAGGCGTAAAGTCCCTGGCCACCGGCTGACACCTGCGGGCGCGCCCGGCGGCGGGGCCGCGAAGTCGTCCACGACCTCGGACACCGACTTCACCCCCCGGCCGTCGCAGCTCTCCACCCCGGGAGACCGCACGGCCGGGTGCCCGCAGGGCCGGACACGCGCCGGAGCGCGCGGACTCCCGGGCTCAGGGAGGTGGTTGCCGAAGCGGCAGGGCGCACCATGGTCGGCAACCGCCCTCGCAGGGCCACCAGAAGCAGGAGGACGTCGTGAGCGTCAGCGAGTGGGTCAGTTCCTCATTGCCGTACCTGACTCCCCGGCCCGACGGCCAACAGGACGCCTGGGGTGCGGAGCTGACCGCGCGGGGGCGGCGGGGCAGTCAGCGCGTCGTCCACGCGGGCGAGGTGCCGGCGGCCCCGGACGTGGCCGGCCTGCTGGGGCTCGGCGGAGATGAGACCGTGATCGTGCGCAGGCGGGTGATGTACCTCGAAGACCGGCCCTGCGAGCTGACGGACACCTACTACCCCACCGCCATCGCGCGCGGCACCCGCCTGGCCGGGACGGCCAGGATCCCCGGCGGAGCCGTCACCCTCCTCGCCGAGCTGGGCTATGTGGGCGTCCGCGTCCGCGAGGACGTGACCGCGCGCATGCCCGACGATGAGGAGCTGGCGGCCCTGGACATCCCACCCGGCGAACCCGTGCTGCACCTAACGCGCGTCACCTTCGACGGCGACGACCGGCCCGTCCAGCTCGACTTGATCACCATGCCCGCCCGACTCCAGCGCCTGCGCTACGAGATCCGGATCGGCTGACCATGCCCAGGACCGAGGAAGACACGTACGAACGCCGGTCGCTTCACGAACGGCCGGGCGATCACCATGGAGGCACACGCCGACGGCCGCGCCCGCCCGGAGCGTAAGTCCGGGAGTGCGCGGCCGTCGTCAGTAGGGGGCCGGAGGCTTATGCCGCTGCCGGGAGCCTCACCTCTGCCGGGGAGAGGGCGATGTCCAGGACCTGGCGGACGTCCGTCACCGGGTGGATCTCCAGTTTGTCCAGGATCTCCGCCGGGACGTCGTCCAGGTCCGCCTCGTTGCGCTTCGGGATCACGACCGTCGTGATGCCCGCCCGGTGGGCCGCCAGGAGCTTCTGCTTCAGGCCGCCGATGGGCAGGACGCGGCCGGTCAGCGAGACCTCGCCGGTCATGGCGACGTCCGTGCGGACCAGGCGGCCGCTCAGGAGCGAGGCCAGGGCCGTCGTCATCGTGATGCCCGCGCTCGGGCCGTCCTTCGGGACCGCGCCCGCCGGGAAGTGGATGTGCACGCCCCGGTCCTTGAGGTCCGCGACCGGCAGTTCCAGTTCCGCGCCGCGCGAGCGGAGGAAGGAGAGTGCGATCTGCGCCGACTCCTTCATCACGTCACCCAGCTGACCGGTCAGGGTCAGCCCCGAGCCGCCCGTCTCCGGGTCGGCCAGCGACGCCTCCACGAAGAGGACGTCACCGCCCGCGCCGGTGACCGCGAGGCCCGTCGCCACGCCCGGGACCGCCGTGCGGCGCTCCGCCGGGTCCTGGGCGGACTCGGGGACGTGGTGCGGACGGCCGATCAGCTTGCGCAGATCGTCCGGGCCCAGCGTGAACGGCAGTTCCCGCTTGCCCAGTTCGTGTTCCGCCGCGACCTTGCGGAGGAGTCTGGCGATGGACCGCTCCAGGTTACGGACGCCCGCCTCGCGGGTGTACTCGCCCGCCAGCCTGCGCAGCGCCTCGTCCTCCAGCGTGACCTCGCCGGTCTCCAGGCCCGCGCGCTCCAGCTGCCGGGGCAGCAGGTGGTCCCTGGCGATGACGACCTTCTCGTCCTCGGTGTAGCCGTCGAGCCTGACCAGCTCCATCCGGTCGAGCAGCGCCTCCGGGATCGCCTCCAGGACGTTCGCCGTGGCGAGGAACACCACGTCGGACAGGTCGAGTTCGACCTCCAGGTAGTGGTCACGGAAGGTGTGGTTCTGCGCCGGGTCCAGGACTTCGAGCAGCGCCGCCGCCGGGTCGCCCCGGTAGTCGGAGCCGACCTTGTCGATCTCGTCGAGCAGGACGACCGGATTCATCGAGCCGGCCTCCTTGATCGCCCGGACGATACGGCCCGGCAGGGCGCCGACGTACGTACGCCGGTGTCCGCGGATCTCCGCCTCGTCACGGACGCCGCCCAGCGCCACCCGCACGAACTTGCGTCCCATGGAGTGCGCGACCGATTCGCCCAGCGAGGTCTTTCCGACGCCGGGAGGCCCGACCAGGGCCAGTACGGCGCCGCCGCGACGGCCGCCGACCACCCCGAGGCCGCGCTCCGCCCGCCGCTTGCGCACGGCCAGGTACTCGGTGATGCGCTCCTTCACGTCCTCCAGGCCCGCGTGCTCGGCGTCGAGGATGCGCTGGGCGCCCCTGATGTCATACTCGTCCTCGGTCCTGACGTTCCAGGGCAGTTCGAGGACCGTGTCCAGCCACGTGCGGATCCAGGAGCCCTCGGGGCTCTGGTCCGACGAGCGCTCCAGCTTCTCGACCTCCTTGAGGGCGGCCTCCCGCACCTTCTCCGGCAGGTCCGCGGCCTCGACCCGGGTCCGGTAGTCGTCGGACTCGTCCTCGTCGCCCTCGCCGTTCAGGCCGCGCAGCTCCTTCCGTACGGCTTCGAGCTGGCGCCTCAGCAGGAACTCACGCTGCTGCTTGTCGACGCCCTCCTGGACGTCCTTGGCGATGGACTCCGCGACGTCCTGCTCCGCGAGGTGTTCCCGGAGCTGGTCGGTGGCGAGCTTGAGCCGGGCCACCGGGTCGGTGGTCTCCAGCAGCTCGACCTTCTGCGCGGTCGAGAGGAACGGTGAGTACCCGGCGTTGTCCGCCAGCTGCGACACGTCGTCGATCTGCTGCACGCGGTCGACCACCTGCCAGGCGCCGCGCTTCTTCAGCCAGTCCGCGGCGAGGGCCTTGTACTCCTTCATCAGGTCGGTGACGGCCCCGGGCAGCGGGTCCGGCGCCAGCTCCTCGACGCTCAGGCCCTCGACCCAGAGGGCCGCGCCGGGTCCGGACGTCCCCGCGCCGATCTGCACGCGGCCACGGCCGCGGATCAGTGCGCCGGGGTCGCCGTCGGAGAGCCGGCCGACCTGCTCGACGGTGCCGCGCACGCCCGTACCGGCGTACGTGCCGTCGATGCGCGGGACGAGCAGCACCTGCGGCTTGCCCCCGCCCCCCTCGGCGCGGGCGGCGGCCTGCGCGGCCTCCACGGCCGCCCGGACCTCGGCGTCGGACAGGTCGAGCGGAACCACCATTCCGGGCAGCACGACCTCGTCGTCGAGCGGCAGCACGGGAAGCGTGAGCGATGTGGACGTGAGAGCCATGATCTCCCCTTCGGCATTCAAGTTGAGCTATACCCGCTCAATGCTTGTGAGCCTCCTGTTGTTCCCCTGGGGGCGTTCGCTCTGAGCGATCACTCCCGCACGCGTACCGCGGGCGGGAGGCAGAGAGGTGTAACGCCCTGAAGGGGGTCACGCTTCCCGTACCCGAACCGGTTTGTCGGCGGCCCGCGCCGCGCACCAGGATGGGACCGAGAGCGCAGACACCAGCAGTCCCCCGGAGAGGCCGCACCATGCCCGTATCCGCCCAGGCACCAGGCCCGGAATCGCACCACTCACCGGATCACGACGACCGCCCCGTCGTCCTCGACCGCCGCGACGGCCCGTACGGCGAGGTGGTCCTCCGGCGGCGCGGCGCCGAGCTGGAGATCATCGCCAACGGGTGCTTCCTCATGGACACCTCCGACGGCCGCTCCGAGCGCCTCCTCATCGACGCCGCCCTCGCCGCCCTCCCCGAGGACCGGCGCGAGCAGCGGCCCTCCGTCCTCGTCGGCGGCCTCGGCGTCGGCTTCTCCCTCGCGCACGCCGCCGCCGACCCCCGCTGGGGCCGGATCGTGGTCGTCGAGCGCGAACAGGCGGTCATCGACTGGCACCGCTCCGGCCCGCTCGCCCGGATCTCGGGCGCGGCGCTCGCCGACCCGCGCACGGTGATCCTGCACACCGATCTGGTCGAGCACGTGAAGACCGCCACGGACAGCTACGACGCCCTGTGTCTCGACATCGACAACGGGCCCGACTGGACGGTCACCGAGGACAACGGGAGCCTCTACACGCCGGCCGGGCTCGCGGCGTGCCGCGAACGCCTCAACCCCGGTGGTGTACTGGCCATTTGGTCCGCCCAGCCGTCCCCCGCCTTCGGCGAAGCGCTACGGAATGCCGGGTTCGGTGGAGTTGCTGCCGAAGAGATCCCTGTTGCCCGGGGCGTACCGGACGTCGTTCATCTCGCCGCTCGCACTGCGTAGCCGTGACCCTGTTCCTGCCTCTACGCTGCTCCCGACACACACGATCTCCATCCACATCGACATGGAGATCGGAGATCACGGATCGACGATCGCGGAACGCGTACCAGCCAGCAGGGGCGGGGCCATGGAGCAGACACAGACCAGCCACAACGGGGTCGCGGCGACGCCGGGGGCCCAGCGAAGGGTCCTGGTCGTCGAGGACGACGCGACCATCGTCGACGCCATCGCCGCCCGGCTGCGGGCCGAGGGCTTCCTGGTCCAGACGGCGGTGGACGGCCCCGCGGCCGTCGACGCGGCCGAGGCCTGGCAGCCCGACGTGATGGTCCTCGACGTGATGCTGCCCGGCTTCGACGGCCTGGAGGTCTGCCGCCGCGTCCAGGCGCAGCGCCCCGTGCCGGTGCTGATGCTGACCGCCCGCGACGACGAGACGGACATGCTGGTGGGACTCGGCGTCGGCGCCGACGACTACATGACCAAGCCCTTCTCCATGCGGGAGCTGGCGGCGCGCGTGCACGTGCTGCTGCGCCGCGTGGAGCGCGCGGCGCTCGCCGCCGTCACCCCGCGCAGCGGCATCCTGCGCCTCGGCGAGCTGGAGATCGACCACGCGCAGCGCCGGGTACGGGTGCGCGGCGAGGACGTCCACCTGACGCCCACCGAGTTCGACCTGCTGGTCTGCCTGGCGAGCACCCCGCGCGCGGTGCTCTCCCGCGAGCAGCTCCTCGCCGAGGTGTGGGACTGGGCGGACGCGTCGGGCACCCGTACCGTCGACAGCCACATCAAGGCGCTGCGCCGGAAGATCGGCGCCGAGCGGATCCGTACGGTCCACGGGGTCGGGTACGCCCTGGAGACCCCGGCCCCATGAGCCGCCCCCGGGACGGCGCGCGGCGGGGGACCGACCCGCGCGGCGGTCCTTACGGCACCTCGCGCGGCGGTCCCTTCGACGGCCCGTACGGCGGACAGCGCGGCGGACCCCGGACAAGACCGGGCGGCCGGCCCAAGCAGCCCGGCCGCCGCGCCGGGGCCCCGGAGAAGACCGGTCTGCGCCCCTTCTCCATCAAGACCAAGCTCGGCACGCTGGTGGTCGTCTCCGTCTTCATCACCACCGGGCTGCTGATGGTGGCCCTCCGTACGGAGACCGAGCTGCGCTTCATCACCGTCTTCTCGGTGATCGCCACGCTCCTCATCACCCAGTTCGTGGCCCACGGCCTCACCGCGCCGCTGGACGAGATGAACACCGTCGCGAAGGGCATATCGCACGGCGACTACACCCGCCGGGTCAGCGGCATCGACCGCCGCGACGAGCTGGGCGACCTCGCCGCCACCATCAACCGGATGGCGGACGACCTGGAGGCCGTGGACCGGCACCGCAAGGAGCTGGTCGCCAACGTCTCGCACGAGCTGCGCACCCCCATCGCGGCGCTGCGCGCGGTCCTGGAGAACGTCGTGGACGGCGTGTCCGCCGCGGATCCGGAGACGATGCGCACCGCCCTGCGGCAGACGGAACGGCTGGGCCGGCTCACCGAGACGCTGCTCGACCTGTCCAGGCTCGACAACGGCGTCGTCACCCTGAAGGCCCAGCGCTTCGAGGTGTGGCCGTACCTGTCCGGCGTACTCAAAGAGGCCAATCTGGCCGCGTCGCAGCGCGCGCTCAGCTCCGGATCCGGCAATCACACCCGTACGGACGTCCACCTCCATCTGGACGTCTCGCCGCCGGAACTGACCGCGCACGCGGACGCGGAGCGCCTGCACCAGGTCGTCGCCAACCTCATCGACAACGCGGTCAAGCACAGCCCGCCGCACGGGCGGGTGACGGTACGGGCCCGGCGCGGCCCCCGCCCCGAGTCGCTGGACCTGGAGGTCCAGGACGAGGGTCCCGGGATACCGGAGGCCGAACGGCACCGGGTCTTCGAGCGGTTCAACCGCGGGAGCGCCCCCTCGCCGCACGGTCCCGGCAGCGACGGGGGCACCGGTCTGGGCCTGGCGATCGCGCGCTGGGCGGTCGATCTGCACGGCGGGCGCATCGGAGTGGCCGAATCCGCGCGTGGCTGCCGGATACGCGTCACTCTTCCGGGAATTCCCCAGGCCCGGGATTGACGTAGAGTTCGGACTTGTTAACGCACGATCTCCGGGTACGGAGTCGGGGACGGGCGGACTACGGGCCGCGGACCCGCCGTAGCCGGGCACAGTGCTCCACGGGCGCTCTCCCGGCGAGGTGAACCGTGCTTGTTTCCCGCCATTTCATACGCTGAAACCCGCCGTCAGATGTGACTTGCACGACGATGGCCCGCCTGGCCTGCACCTGCGGGCCCGGTTAGGCGTAGCCTTGATTCCCGCTGTCCATCACCTTGTGAAGCGGAAGAGGGCGGTTCACGCCGTGTCGTCTCAGTCCCCCAGTAAGCCGAGTATCTCGACCGATGAAGACGGGCAGGGGAAGAACCCCGCCGCCGCCTTCGGCGCCAATGAGTGGCTCGTCGACGAGATCTACCAGCAGTACCTCCAGGACCCGAATTCGGTCGACCGCGCCTGGTGGGACTTCTTCGCCGACTACAAGCCGGGCACGCCCGGCACGGCGGACAAGCCGGCGGAGACCGCCGCCGCGGGGGCTGCGGTGACCCCGGCCGCCGCACCGGCGGCCGCCCCGGCCCCGACAGCCACCCCGGCCCCGCAGGCCGCGGCACCGGCACGGCCCGCCGCGGCACCGGCGCAGGCCCCGGCCGCCCCTCCCGCTCCCGCCCCGCAGGCGCGGCCCGCGCAGGCCCCGGCCGCCGCCGCTCCCGTACAGCAGGCACAGCCGGCGCAGCAGGCCCAGCCCGCGCCCGTGACCACCGCACCGGTCACCCCGAAGCCCGCGACCGCGCCGGCCCCGGCCGCGGCGAAGCCGTCCACGAACGGCAACGCCCCCGCCGCCGCGCCCGAGGGCCCGGAGTACGTGACCCTGCGCGGCCCGTCCGCCGCCGTCGCGAAGAACATGAACGCGTCGCTGGAGCTGCCCACGGCCACGTCCGTGCGCGCCGTCCCGGTGAAGCTGCTGTTCGACAACCGCATCGTCATCAACAACCACCTGAAGCGCGCGCGGGGCGGCAAGATCTCCTTCACGCACCTCATCGGGTACGCGATGGTGCAGGCGCTCAAGGTCATGCCGACGATGAACCACTCCTTCACGGAGAAGGACGGCAAGCCGACCCTCGTCAAGCCCGAGCACGTCAACCTGGGCCTGGCCATCGACCTGGTGAAGCCGAACGGCGACCGCCAGCTCGTCGTCGCCGGCATCAAGAAGGCCGAGACGCTCAACTTCTTCGAGTTCTGGCAGGCGTACGAGGACATCGTCCGGCGCGCCCGTACGAACAAGCTGACGATGGAGGACTTCACCGGAGTCACCGCGTCGCTGACCAACCCCGGCGGCATCGGCACCGTCCACTCCGTGCCGCGCCTGATGCCCGGTCAGGGCCTCATCCTCGGTGTCGGCGCGATGGACTACCCCGCCGAGTTCCAGGGCACCTCGCAGGACACCCTGAACAAGCTGGGCATCTCCAAGGTCATGACGCTGACCTCGACGTACGACCACCGCGTCATCCAGGGCGCCGCGTCCGGCGAGTTCCTGCGGATCCTCAGCCAACTGCTGCTCGGCGAGAACGACTTCTTCGACGAGATCTTCAAGTCGCTGCGGATCCCGTACGAGCCGGTCCGCTGGCTCAAGGACATCGACGCCTCCCACGACGAGGACGTCACCAAGCCCGCCCGGGTCTTCGAGCTGATCCACTCCTACCGGGTCCGCGGCCACGTCATGGCCGACACCGACCCGCTGGAGTACCGCCAGCGCAAGCACCCCGACCTGGACATCACCGAGCACGGGCTCACGCTGTGGGACCTGGAGCGGGAGTTCGCGGTCGGCGGGTTCGCCGGCAAGTCCATGATGAAGCTGCGCGACATCCTGGGCGTGCTGCGCGAGTCGTACTGCCGTACCACCGGCATCGAGTTCATGCACATCCAGGACCCGAAGCAGCGCAAGTGGCTCCAGGACCGCGTCGAGCGCCCGCGCGGCAAGCCGGAGCGCGAGGAGCAGCTGCGGATCCTGCGCCGGCTGAACGCGGCCGAGGCGTTCGAGACGTTCCTCCAGACGAAGTACGTGGGCCAGAAGCGCTTCTCGCTGGAGGGCGGCGAGTCCGTCATCCCGCTGCTCGACGCGGTCCTCGACTCCGCCGCCGAGGCGCGCCTGGACGAGGTCGTCGTGGGCATGGCCCACCGCGGCCGCCTCAACGTCCTCGCGAACATCGTGGGCAAGTCGTACGCCCAGATCTTCCGCGAGTTCGAGGGCAACCTCGACCCGAAGTCGATGCACGGCTCCGGCGACGTCAAGTACCACCTGGGCGCCAGCGGCACCTTCACCGGTCTGGACGGCGAGCAGATCAAGGTCTCGCTGGCCGCGAACCCCTCGCACCTGGAGGCGGTCGACCCGATCCTCGAAGGCATCGCCCGCGCCAAGCAGGACATCATCAACAAGGCCGGCACGGACTTCACCGTCCTGCCCGTCGCGCTCCACGGCGACGCGGCCTTCGCGGGCCAGGGTGTGGTCGCCGAGACGCTCAACATGTCGCAGCTGCGCGGCTACCGCACCGGCGGCACGGTCCACATCGTGATCAACAACCAGGTCGGCTTCACCGCCGCCCCGGAGGCGTCCCGCTCGTCCATGTACGCGACCGACGTCGCGCGCATGATCGAGGCGCCGATCATCCACGTGAACGGTGACGACCCGGAGGCGGTCGTCCGCGTCGGGCGGCTGGCGTTCGAGTTCCGCCAGACGTTCAACAAGGACGTCGTGATCGACCTCATCTGCTACCGCCGCCGCGGTCACAACGAGGGCGACAACCCGCAGTTCACCAACCCGCAGATGTACAACCTGATCGACAAGAAGCGCTCGGTGCGCAAGCTCTACACCGAGTCGCTCATCGGTCGCGGCGACATCACGCTGGAAGAGGCGGAGCAGGCGCTCCAGGACTTCCAGGGCCAGCTGGAGAAGGTCTTCGCGGAGGTCCGCGAGGCCACCTCGCAGCCCGCCCCGACCCATGTCCCGGACGCCCAGGCGGAGTTCCCGGTCGCGGTCACCACGGCCGTCTCCCAGGAGGTCGTCAAGCGGATCGCCGAGTCGCAGGTCGCCATCCCCGACTCGGTCACCGTCCACCCCCGCCTGATGCCGCAGCTCCAGCGCCGCGCGTCGTCCGTGGACGACGGCACGATCGACTGGGGCATGGGCGAGACCCTCGCCATCGGCTCGCTGCTGATGGAGGGCACGCCGGTCCGGCTGTCGGGCCAGGACACCCGGCGCGGTACGTTCGGCCAGCGCCACGCGGTCCTCGTCGACCAGGAGACCGGCGAGGACTACACCCCGCTGCTCTACCTGAGCGACGACCAGGCCCGGTACAACGTCTACGACTCGCTGCTCAGCGAGTACGCGGCGATGGGCTTCGAGTACGGCTACTCCCTCGCCAGGCCGGAATCGCTGGTCATGTGGGAGGCGCAGTTCGGTGACTTCGTCAACGGCGCGCAGACGGTCGTGGACGAGTTCATCTCCTCGGCCGAGCAGAAGTGGGGCCAGACGTCCGGCGTCACCCTGCTGCTGCCGCACGGGTACGAGGGCCAGGGCCCGGACCACTCGTCCGCGCGCCCCGAGCGCTTCCTCCAGATGTGCGCGCAGAACAACATGACGGTCGCCATGCCGACGCTGCCGTCGAACTACTTCCACCTGCTGCGCTGGCAGGTCCACAACCCGCACCACAAGCCGCTGATCGTCTTCACCCCGAAGCTGCTGCTGCGTCTCAAGGCGGCCGCGTCGAAGGTGGAGGAGTTCACCACCGGCGGCTTCCGCCCGGTGATCGGCGACACGGCGGTCGCGGCGGGCACCGTCGATCCGGCCGCGGTGCGCAAGGTCGTCTTCTGCGCCGGCAAGGTCTACTACGACCTGGAGGCCGAGCGGCAGAAGCGCGGTTCGACGGACACGGCGATCCTGCGCCTGGAGCGGCTGTACCCGCTGCCCGGCCAGGAACTCCAGGCGGAGATCGCCAAGTTCCCGAACGCCGACAAGTACCTGTGGGCCCAGGAGGAGCCGGCGAACCAGGGCGCGTGGCCGTTCATCGCGCTCAACCTGATCGACCACCTGGACCTGGCGGTCGGCGCCGACATCCCGCACGGTGAGCGCCTGCGCCGCATCTCGCGGCCGCACTCCTCGTCCCCGGCGGTCGGCTCGGCCAAGCGCCACCAGGCGGAGCAGGCCCAGCTGGTCAACGAGGTCTTCGACGCCTGACCTCTGGTGGTACGGCCGGAGGGCCCGGCCCGCGCGATACGCCGCGCGGACCGGGCCCTCCGGCGTTCTCCGCTCCCCCACCAGGTCGTTACGCTGGTCGTATGTACTTCACGGACCGTGGGATCGAGGAACTGGACAAGCGACGCGGCGAGGAGGAGGTCACCTTCGCCTGGCTCGCCGAGCAGTTGCGGGTCTTTGTCGACCTCAACCCGGATTTCGAGGTGCCGGTGGAGCGGCTGGCGACGTGGTTGGCGAGGTCGGACGACGACGAGGACGACGAGTAGCAGCGAGTAGCGCCTGGAGTATCGGCCGGGCGGCCGGTCAGCGGCCCGCCGCCACCCCGGCCACCGAGGCCCAGGCCAGGGCGCGCAGACATCCCGAGCGGACATCGTCCAGGTGCCGGGCCAGTTCCCCCGGGTTGTCGCTGTGGAGGCCCTGGCGGACCGCGGTCAGACCGGGACCGAGACGCAGGTGCAGTCCCCACGTGAGGTGGGCGGTGGCGAACCCCACGGCGGCGGCGCGGCGCGACTCGGCGCCGGCCAGCTCACCGAGGGCGCGGCCATAGGCGTCCAGGAGGGCCGCCTCGTCCAGCTCGCCGTATCCGCCGAACGTACGGTAGAGGGAGACGAAGGTGCCCAGGTCGAAGCCCACGGGGCCGACGCCGACGTGCTCCCAGTCGATGAGGACGAGGGCGTGGTCGCCGTCCAGGCATGCGTTGCGCGGAGTGAGATCGCCGTGGACGAGAGTGGCGGGCAGCGCGGCCGCGCGTGAGGTCAGCTCGGCGGCCGCGTCCAGGCAGAGGTGCAGGGCGTGGACCTGCTCGTGGGTGAACAGGGCCCGGAGGCGCGGCTCGTGGGCGAGTGCGTCGAGGTTGTCGTGGGCGGCCGGGACGTGGTGGCTGTAGGCGGCGTGGCCTTCGCGCTCCAGCCAGGGGACGTCGAGGAGGCCGGGGTCCCGGGCCCCCGGGACATACAGCAGCGCGGCGCGCAGGGCGGTCGTCGTGGCGGCGGCCGGGGTCCAGGGCCGGCTCAGGACGGGGCCGAGGTCGCGCATGACGATCCAGTCGAGACCGCGGTGGCCGACCACGGTCGCGTCCGGCGGTACGGCCAGGCCGCGGGGCAGCAGCGCCGGAATGCCGCTGCCGAAGAAGTGCGCCTCGCGGCGGTCCAGTTGGCTGTCGCGCGAGTCGAGCAGGGATCGGTGACCCCAGCCGGGGATCTTGACGATCCACCCGGACCGGCGGCCGTCCGGGGCGGTGGCGCTCACCCCGAGGACCGCCGCCTGTCCGAGTCCGGGCGACAGGTCACGTACCGAGAGCACCTTCGTTCCGGCTTCCCACGCGCCCTCGTGGGAGGCGAGGAGGGTCTCGATCGTCTCGGCGTCGGGCAGGCCGTGGCCGGTCATTCCGTTCCTTCCGGAGAGGGTCGGCGGACGGGGACCATCGGACCACAGGTGCGCTGTAGGCGTGGGCCTTGACTTCCCCCAGCCACGATATATCGTGTTTCCCAGGAGACGCGATATGTTGCGTCATGTCCGGCCCCGGGAGGTCAGCACCATGGAGTGGTCCGTCTCAGAGCCGAGAAAGCTTGTCTTCGACGACCCCGTCACGGAGCTCAGCGTGCGCATCGTCGACGGCACGGTGAACGTCGTCGGCACGGACGGCGCGGCCCACCTGGAGATCTCCGGGATCCAGGGGCCCCCGCTCATCGTGACCCAGGAGGGCTCGACGCTGACCGTCGCGTACGAGGACCTGCCCTGGAAGGGCTTCCTCAAGTGGCTGGACCCCCAGGGCTGGCGCCGCAAGGCCGTCGTCTCGGTCGCCGTCCCGGCCGGGGCGTCCGTCGAGGTGGGGGTGGTGAACGCGGAGGCCGTGGTCTCGGGGATCCGGGGGCGTACGGACGTACGCGGCGTCACCGGCGACACCACGCTCGTCGGCCTCTCCGGCCCGGTCGGCGCGGAGTCCGTCTCCGGCGGCCTGGAGGCCCAGGCGGTCAGCGGGGACCTCCACTTCCAGTCGGTCTCGGGCGACCTGACGGTCCTCGACGGCGCGGGTTCCTCGGTACGGGCCGAGTCGGTCAGCGGTGACATGGTCATCGACCTGGACCACTCGGGCCGCCCCACGGAGATCCAGGTCGCCACGGTCTCCGGCGAGGTCGCGATCCGGCTGCCGCACCTGACGGACGCGCAGGTGGAGGCGAACACGGCGAGCGGCAGGGTCTCCAGCGCCTTCGACGACCTGCGGGTCGGCGGGCGGTGGGGGGCGAAGAACATCACCGGCACGCTGGGGGCGGGCACGGGGAGCCTCAGGGCGACGACGGTGTCCGGCTCGATCGCGCTGCTGCGCAGGCCGGCGGCGGAACCGTACGACTCCCCCGCCGCGCCCCCGCCCCCGGCGCCGGGCGCCCCCGCCGCCACGAAGGAGCTCTGACATGCCCCCGGTCTTCGCCCACGGACGACTCCGCCTCTACCTGCTCAAGCTCCTGGACGAGGCCCCGCGCCACGGCTACGAGGTGATCCGGCTGCTGGAGGAGCGCTTCCACGGCCTGTACGCCCCCTCGGCGGGCACGGTCTACCCGCGCCTGGCCAAGCTGGAGGCCGAGGGCCTGGTCACGCACGCCACCGAGGGCGGCCGCAAGGTCTACTCGATCACGGACGCGGGACGCGCGGAGCTGGCCGGGCGCAGCGGTGAACTGGCCGACCTGGAGCTGGAGATCCGCGACTCCGTCTCCGAACTGGCCGCGGAGATCCGCGACGACGTGCGGGGCGCGGCGGGGCAGTTGCGCAGCGAGATGCGGGCGGCGGCGTCGGAGAACCGCCGGGCGTCGTCCAAGGCGGGCGCCGCCTCCGACGAGACCGGCGCGCCGGGCGACTGGTCGGCGGCGAAGGAGGAGTTGCGGCGCGCGCAACAGGGCTGGAAGGAGCAGGCCCGCCGGGCGAAGGACGAGTCCCGCCGGGCCCGCGAGGACGCGCAGCAGGCGCGTCGCCAGGCGAGGGAGGCGCAGGAGACGGCGCGGCAGGAGATGCAACGGATCGCGAAGCAGGTCCAGGACCAGGTGCAGGGGCACTTCGCGCGGGGCGACTGGCCGACGGGGTTGCGGGAGGGGCTGTCGGAGCTGACGGGGCAGTTGCGGGGGGTGTACGGGGGCGGCGGCCCGGGGGCGGGGGCGGCGAAGGACGCCGCCGCGGACGCGACCGCGGCTGCCGGCTCCGCCGGCTGGGGAGGGGACGCCACGGGCACGGGCGACCCGGCCCACGACTCGGCCCACGACCCGGCCCGTGACCCGGCCCGTGACCCGGCTCGGGAGCTGGATCGCCTGCTGGACCGCTTCCGCGACGACATCCGCGATGCTGCGCGGGACCATGGGGTGACGGAGGCGCAACTGAGCGAGGCGAGGCGGCACTTGTCGACGGCTGCGGCGCGTGTCGCTGCGCTGCTTCGTCCGGGGGCGCGCTGAGGTCTCGGGCGTCTGCGGCGCGGTGGTGGGCGCGGCCCACTGATTGTCCTCAATCGCCGGACGGGCTTGATGGTGCCCGCTGCGGGCCGGTGGGCGGGGTGCGGGTTGTCGCCGGGGGCCGGGCAGGGGTCGTGTCCTGCACTGCATGTTTTACGTCGCGTGCGCGCCCTCGTTTTGTTTGACGGTAGCCATGCGACACAAAACACGCTTTACGTTCCGGACACGACCCCTGCCCGTCCCCCTTCCAGGCCCGCGCACAAGACAACCGACGGCCCGTCGGGCGAGGGCGGAACCGAGTGCCCCGCACCCGGGGGCAACCCAGGCCCGCCCGGAGGCACCCCCAGCCCGTCCGGCGTTTGAGGACATCCTTGACCCGCACCCATCACCGGCACGGAGGCCAACCAGTCCCGACGCACCCCCGACCCGCCCGGACGCCCCTCTCCAGCCCGTCCGGCGATTGAGGTCATCCTTGACCGGCACCCTGCACCGCGCAGGGACCAACCCAGCCCGCGCGGCCGCCCCCTCAAGCCCGTCCGGCGATTGAGGACATCGGTAAGCCGCGCCCGCGCACCGCGCAGGGCACCATCCAGCCCGTCCGGCGATTGAGGACATCCGTGAGCCGCGCCCGCGTGCCGGGCCACAACCACCCCCGGGGCGGGCGGGGTCGTTCACCGTTCCCGGCGGCGTGAGGGGGGTGGGGTCGGAGGAGGTGCGTGTGGCCGGACGTAAAGCGTGTTTTGTGGCGCATGGCTACCGTTAATCAAGACAAGGGCTCGCACGCGCCGTAAAACATGCAGTCCGGACATACGTACCTCCGCAGGCCCCGCCCCCCGTCACCACGACAAACCCAGCCCGTCCGGCGATTGAGGACATCAGTAAGCCGCGCCCGCGCCCCGGGCAGACGCACAAACAAGCCCGTCCGGCGATTGAGGACAAAAGAAGGAAGCCGCGCCCCCCCCACCGGACCGCAGACGCCCGTTCAGCGCGCCGCCGTCGTCGAGGCGTTCGGGCTGGACGCGTGGCCCGACGGCGTCGGGACGGTCGATCTCGGCGGCCGGATCGTGGATGTCGTCCACGAGCCCGCTACGGGGTCGGCGTAAGCACGATCTTCCCGAAGTGGGTCCCCGCCTCCAGCCGCTCGAAGCCCTCCCGCGCCCGCTCCAGCGGCAGCACCTCGTCGATCACCGGCCGTACCCCCGTCAGCGCGCAGAACGAGAGCAGATCCTCCAACTCGTCCTTCGACCCCATCGTCGAGCCGACGACCTTGAGCTCCAGGAAGAAGATCCGCGTCAGCTCCGCGTGGGCCGGCGCGTCGCCGCTCGTCGCGCCCGAGATCACCAACGTGCCGCCCCTGCGAAGGCACTTGACCGAGTGCGACCAGGTCGCCGCCCCGACCGTCTCGATGACGGCGTCCACCCGCCGGGGCAGCCGCGCGCCCGGTTCGAAGACCTCCGCCGCGCCCAGTTCGAGGGCCTTCGCCCGCTTCGCCTCGTCACGGCTGGTGGCGTAGACCCGCAGCCCGGCGGCGCTGCCGAGGGCGATCGCGGCCGTGGCGACCCCGCCGCCCGCGCCCTGGACGAGGACCGAATCCCCGGGCCGTACACCGGCGTTGGTGAAGAGCATGCGGTACGCGGTGAGCCACGCGGTCGGCAGGCAGGCGGCCTGCTCGAAGGTCAGCTCGGGCGGCTTGGGCAGGACGTTCCAGGTGGGTACGGTGACCTGCTCGGCGAAGGTCCCCTGGTAGCGCTCGGTCAGGATCGAGGGCGTCTCGCGCGGCCCGACACCGTGGCCCGTCGCGCCGATCACCGAGTGGACGACCACCTCGTTGCCGTCCTCGTCGACACCGGCCGCGTCGCAGCCGAGGATCATCGGCAGCCGGTCGGCGGGCAGGCCGACCCCGCGCAGCGACCACAGGTCGTGGTGGTTGAGGGAGGCGGCCCGTACGGTCACGGTGGTCCAGCCGGGCCGCGCCCCAGGCGCCGGGCGTTCCCCCAGCTCCAGGCCGTTCAGCGGATGGTCACGGTCGATGCGGGCTGCGTAGGCGGCGAACATGGCCCTGACGATAGGGCGACGCCCGGGCGCGGCGGAACCGGAACGACGTGTGACACGGACCGCGTCGCGGGCGGGGGCGCCGACGCGCGCGTCACGGCCGGGGCCGCCGGGACGTGGCCGAGGCACGATCGGGGCCGCCGGCCGCCGGGAGCATCGTGGCCCCACCACGGCCGGGAGCGCCGGCGGCCGCGTCACGAACGCGAGGCAACGGCGCCCCGTCACGCACACGACGTCCCGGGGGCCGCGTCACCCCCACGACGCGCGGCGCGGCCCCCGTCGTACCGCTCGGCTCGGCTCACCTCACCTCAGCGCCGCGCCACACCCTCCGCCCGCGCCGCCGCGGCCACCGCCGCCGTCACCGCCGGGGCGACCCGCGCGTCGAACGGGGACGGGATCACGTAGTCCGCCGCCAGTTCGTCGCCCACGACGTCCGCCAGGGCGTTCGCCGCCGCGAGCTTCATGCCCTCGGTGATCCGCGACGCCCGCACCTGGAGGGCGCCCGCGAAGATCCCGGGGAAGGCGAGGACGTTGTTGATCTGGTTCGGGTAGTCGCTGCGCCCGGTGGCCACCACCGCCGCGTACTGGTGCGCGATGTCGGGGTGCACCTCGGGGTTCGGGTTGGCCATCGCAAAGACGAACGCCCCCGGCGCCATCGAGGCGATCGCGGGCTCCGGGACCGTACCGCCCGACACGCCGATGAACACGTCCGCGCCGGACAGCGCGGCGTCCAGCGAGCCGGAGTGCCCCGCCCGGTTGGTGATCCCGGCCAGCTCCCGCTTGACGTCCGTCAGGTCGTCGCGGTCGGTGCTGACGATGCCCTTGCGGTCCGCGACGGCCACGTCGCCGATGCCCGCGGCGAGCAGGAACTTGGCGATCGCCACCCCCGCCGCGCCCGCCCCGGAGATGACGGCCCGCAGGTCCCCGAGGGTGCGGCCGGTCAGCTTCGCCGCGTTGTTCAGTGCGGCGAGGGTGACGACGGCCGTGCCGTGCTGGTCGTCGTGGAAGACCGGGATGTCCAGCCGCTCCTGGAGCCTGCGCTCGATCTCGAAGCAGCGGGGCGCCGAGATGTCCTCCAGGTTGACCCCGCCGAAGGACGGCGCGAGCCGCACGACGGTGTCGACGATCTCGTCCGTGTCGGTGGTGGCCAGCGCGAGCGGCACGGCGTCGACCCCGCCGAACTGCTTGAACAGGATGGCCTTGCCCTCCATCACCGGCAGCGACGCCTCCGGGCCGATGTCACCCAGCCCCAGCACCGCCGTCCCGTCCGTCACGACGGCGACGACCTGCGACTTCCACGTGTAGTCGTGGACGAGTTCCGGGTTCTCCGCGATCGCGCTGCACACCTTGGCCACTCCGGGCGTGTACGCGAGGGACAGATCGTCCTTGTCGCGCACCGGCACCGTCGCCCGGATGGCCATCTTGCCCCCGCGGTGCAGCGCGAAGGCGGGATCGAAGGGCTCGTCGGGCGCGCTCTCCGTACCGTTCGCGCTGCGAGGATTGACGATCTCCGCTGCCATGTTTTCTGTGACCCCTTAGGTCTTCATCGGTTGAGGGTGTCCACTCCTGGTCGAGGAGGGGTGGGTGAACACCGCGTACGCGCCCCGGCCCGGCGGTTCGGCCGGCCGGGCCAGGGGGTGGTACGTACGCGCGGGCGCGCCGCACACGCGCTCCGGGCCCCGGATGCGGGGCGTAAACGTCCTTCATACCGGACGGACAACGCCGCCTGCGACTCCACACCGACGCGGTGACATGCCTCATAAACGAAAATGTGGACACCTGCGGCGGACCGCGCGAATCATGCGTCCAAGCCGGTACGAACGGGAGATTTTCCGGTCGGAAAGAGACAACCCGGTAAATGGTCCCGCCGTGATGGGCGGGGCGAACGGGGTGAGGGTGAGTCCCGTTACCCGATTTTGACATGACTGGTCCCCTGAACGGGTCAGTCCGAATGGCAAGATGCCTCTCATCACACACCGTTGCGAAAATCGAAGGCGTGTGCCAGCCGGATTGTCCCGTCTTTGTGGCGGTTCCTCACCCGCCCGACCCGCCGGAGGATTCTCATCATGACCGCTAGCACCACACGTCGTACGACCGCCGCGAAGTCCCGGATCGCCGCGGCCGGCGCGATCGCGGTGGCGGGCGCCATGCTGCTGACCGCCTGTGGCGACCAGACCGACAGCGGCAAGAAGGACAGCGCCGCGTCCGCCGACACGAACAAGGCACCGCTCTTCGACCAGCTGCCCAAGGCCATCCAGGACAAGGGTGTCGTCAAGGTCGGCTCCGACATCGCGTACGCGCCGGTGGAGTTCAAGGACAAGTCCGGCAAGACGGTCGGCATCGACCCGGACCTCGCCGACGCGCTGGGCAAGCAGCTCGGGGTGAAGTTCGAGTTCGAGAACGGCACCTTCGACACCCTGGTCACCGGCCTGCGCGCCAAGCGCTACGACATCGCCATGTCCGCGATGACCGACACCAAGGACCGCCAGGAGGGTGTCGAGGACGGCAAGAAGGTCGGCGAGGGCGTCGACTTCGTCGACTACTACACCGCCGGTGTCTCGATCTACACCCAGAAGGGCAAGGACCAGGGCATCAAGACCTGGGACGACCTCTGCGGCAAGAAGATCGTCGTCCAGCGCGCCACGGTCTCCGAGGACCTCGCCAAGGACCAGGCGAAGAAGTGCCCGGCCGGCAAGAAGCTCGCCATCGAGTCCTTCGACAACGACCAGCAGGCCCAGGTACGGCTGCGCTCCGGCGGCGCCGACGCCGGCTCCTCGGACTCCCCGATCGCCGCGTACGCGGTGAAGACCTCGGGCGGCGGCAACGACTTCGAGCTGGTCGGCGACACCGTCGAGGCCGCCCCGTACGGCATCGCGGTCGCGAAGGACAACAAGGAGCTCTCCGCCGCGCTCCAGGCGGCGATGAACGCGATCATCAAGAACGGCGAGTACGGCAAGGTCCTCGCCAAGTGGGGCGCCGAGTCCGGCGCGGTCACCGAGGCCAAGCTCAACGGCGGCTCCTGACCGGACGTTCCCGACCGTCCCCCGTCGGGACGCTCCCGACCGTCCCCGCCGGGACGTTCCCACCCGAGCGTCCCGGCCGGACATCCGGCGCTGAGAGGCACAACACCTGTGACTGCTGACATCGAAAAGGCGGGGCCGATCGACACGCCCCCCGCCGGGCCCGAGGCCATCAAGGCGATCCCGGTCCGGCACTACGGCCGGTACGTCTCCGCCGTGGTGGCCGTCGCCCTGCTCGTCTCGCTCATCTACGCCTTCTCGCAGGGCAAGGTGAACTGGGGCGCCATCCCCGACTACTTCTTCGACGGCCGGATCCTGTCCGGGGTCGGCAACACCCTCCTCCTCACCGTCCTGGCGATGCTGATGGGTGTGGTCGGGGGCGTGATCCTCGCGGTCATGCGCCTGTCGAAGAACCCGGTGACGTCGTCCATCGCGTGGTTCTACATCTGGTTCTTCCGCGGTACGCCCGTCTACGTACAACTGCTGGTCTGGTTCAATCTCGGACTGGTATTCGAGTACATCAACCTCGGCCCGATCTACAAGGACTACTGGTCCTCGTTCATGACGCCGTTCCTGACGGCGCTGCTGGGACTCGGCCTCAACGAGGCCGCGTACATGGCGGAGATCTGCCGGGCCGGACTGCTCTCCGTCGACGAGGGCCAGACCGAGGCGTCGCACGCGCTGGGCATGAGCCACGGCAAGACGCTGCGCCGGGTGATCATCCCGCAGGCCATGCGGGTGATAGTGCCGCCCACCGGCAACGAGGTCATCAACATGCTGAAGACGACGTCGCTCGTCTCGGCGGTGCAGTACACCGAGTTGCTGAGGACGGCGCAGGACATCGGGACCACCTCGGGCGCGGCGGCGGAGATGCTCTTCCTCGCGGCGGCCTGGTACCTGATCCTGACCACGGTCTTCAGCGTCGGGCAGTTCTATCTGGAGCGGTACTACGCGCGTGGTTCCAGCCGCTCGCTGCCGCTGACGCCGTTCCAGAAGGTCAAGAGGAATCTGGCCGGATTCAGCACTCGTACGGGAGCCGCCGCATGACCGCCATGGTGAGGGCGGAGGGCGTCCACAAGTCCTTCGGCGCCGCGCACATCCTCAAGGGGATCGACCTGGAGGTCGCCCCGCGGGAGGTCTTCTGCCTGATCGGCCCGTCGGGGTCCGGCAAGTCGACGTTCCTGCGGTGCATCAACCATCTGGAGCAGATCAACGCCGGGCGGCTGTCGGTGGACGGGGAGCTGGTCGGCTACCGCCAGAAGGGCGACAAGCTGTACGAGCTGAAGGACAGCGAGGTCGCCAGGAAGCGCCGGGACATCGGCATGGTCTTCCAGCGCTTCAACCTCTTCCCGCACATGACGGCGATCGAGAACATCATGGAGGCGCCGGTCCAGGTGCGCGGCGAGACGAAGGCCGTGGCCCGCGCGCGGGCCGTACGGCTGCTCGACCGGGTGGGCCTCGGCGACAAGGCCGCCAGCTACCCGGCGCAGCTCTCCGGCGGCCAGCAGCAGCGGGTGGCGATCGCGCGGGCCCTGGCGATGGAGCCGAAGCTGATGCTTTTCGACGAGCCGACGTCGGCGCTGGACCCGGAGCTGGTGGGTGATGTCCTGGACGTCATGCGCGGGCTGGCGGAGGAGGGCATGACCATGATCGTGGTCACCCATGAGATGGGCTTCGCGCGGGAGGTCGGGGACGCGCTGGTGTTCATGGACGACGGGGTGGTCGTGGAGTCGGGGCACCCGAGGGACGTCCTGACGAACCCGCGGCACGACCGTACGAAGTCGTTCCTGTCGAAGGTGCTGTAGCGGGCGGTACGGGCGTCTCCGTACCGGGGGACGGTACGAAGACGCCCGCGGCGTCCCTGCCTCAGGGCCCGGCGGCCTGCTTACTTCAGCGCGAGGACCAGGCTGTCGGACGGCGAGGACCAGACGGTCCGCGCCTCCGCGAAGCCCGCCTCCCGGAGCGTGCGCGCGTGCCAGGCGGCGGTGGGGGTGTCGCCGTCCGCGTGTTCGCCGTAGATACGGAAGCGCTCGGCGGTCGGTTCCGCGAGGACCGGGTCCTTGGCGGCGAGATCCCACCAGTCGGCCCAGTCGAGGGCCCCCTCGGCCTTCGCCCGTTCCATCGCGGCGTGGCGGTGGGCGCGCTCGGCCGCGTTGATACGGGGGGTGTCGTCGGCCGGCATGTGGTCGGCGTTCATGAAGACCCCGCCCTCCCTGACGACACCGGCGAGCTGCCCGTACAGCACCGCGAGCGGTTCGCTGTGGAGCCAGTGCAGGGCGGTGGCGGTGAGGACGGCGTCGTACGGTCCCTCGGGCAGCAGCCCCGGCCAGTCCGGGTCCTTGAGGTCGGCGGTGACGAAGGTGACGCGGTCGTCCCCGGCGAAGGAGCCGCGGGCGATGGTGAGCAGCGCCGGGTCGAGGTCGACGCCGGTGCTCGTGGCGCCGGGGAACCTCCGGAGCAGCCGGTCGGTGATACTGCCCGTACCGCACGCGAGGTCCAGCACCCTCGGTTCGGGGCCGACGACGGCCTCGACCATGTCCAGCATGACCCGGAAGCGCTCCTCGCGGTCGGGCATGTACCACTCCTGCTGGCGGTCCCAGCTCCGCTGCCAGTCCGTCCAGTCGGTGTCGACGAGCGACATGAGACGTCTCCTCCACGCATTCGTAATACCCTGACAGGGCGAAAGCCCATTACGTCCTCTTCCGACGAACCAACCTAGACCGCAGCCGTAAGGACTACAAGTGGAACTGGCCTCTTACTCGGACTTCGCCGTGCGCCTGGTCAACACCGAGGAGCCGGCCCGTGGCACGGACACGCTGACCTCGGTGGAGGACATCCGTGCCCTGTTCGGCGCGAGCACCCAGCTGGCCCGCAGGGCGACGGAGGCGGACCTCACGCGTTTCCGGGCGGTACGGGCCCGGCTGCGCGCCGTCTTCACGGCGGCCGACGAGGGCGAGGGCGGCCGGGCGGTCGACCTGCTGAACTCGCTGCTGCTGGAGTTCCCGGTCAGCCCGCAGGTCTCCGGGCACGACTTCCTGGACGAGGAGGGGCGGCCGCGCTGGCACATGCATCTGGCGGAGCACCCGTCCAACGCGACTGCGGGGTACGCGGCGACGGCGGCGATGGGGCTGGCCTTCCACCTGACCGGGTTCGGGGTGGACCGGCTGGGGCTGTGCCAGGCCGCGCCGTGCCGCAACGCCTATCTGGACACCTCGACCAACCGGTCGCGCCGCTACTGCTCGGACCGCTGCGCGACCCGGGCCAACGTGGCCGCCTACCGGGCGCGCAAGCGCCTGGAGACGGAGCGGTCGGCGAGCACCGGCCTCAGCGCCGAGACGAGCCACGAGACGGTCCCGAGCACGGACCGCTGACCTTCCGCGGGCGGTCGGTAGCGGGCCCTCACCCGCCCCAGCAGCAGCTCCTCGGGTACGGCGCCGAACACCCGGCTGTCCCCCTCGGCGCCCGGGTTGTCGCCGAGCACCCACCATCCGTCGTCGCGCCGCTCCACCAGCCGCTTCACGATGAGGAGGTCCTGCTGGAGCGGGTGCTTGAGCACGGCCACGTCGCCGGCCTTGACGGGGGCGCGGTAGTGGACGAGGAGCTGGTCGCCGTGCCGGAGCGTCGGGTACATGGACGGCCCGGTCACTTCGGCGATCCCCAACGGCGCTCTCGGCTCACGCTCGTGCTCCGTCATCCCGACACCCTCCCGGTCCCGCGGTCCGTTCCGCCACCTGTCCCATTTTGGCCCCGGACTTTTGTCCTAAGCCCACGGGGGCACTCGCGAAATCACGCTTCTCACGGAGTAATGTCCCACCTGAGAAGACGATCACGAGGAAGGACAGCTCCATGCTCTCCCGCCTGTTTGCCCCCAAGGTGAAGGTCAGCGCCCACTGCGACCTCCCCTGCGGCGTGTACGACCCCGCCCAGGCCCGCATCGAAGCCGAGTCGGTCAAGGCCGTCCAGGAAAAGATGGCCGGCAACGACGACGCACACTTCCAGGCCCGCGCGACGGTCATCAAGGAGCAGCGCGCCGAGCTCGCCAAGCACCACGTGTCGGTGCTCTGGAGCGACTACTTCAAGCCGCCGCACTTCGAGAAGTACCCCGAGCTCCACCAGCTGGTCAACGACGCCCTGAAGGCCCTCTCGGCCGCCAAGGCCTCCACGGACCCGGCGACGGGCCAGAAGGCCCTGGACTACATCGCCCAGATCGACAAGATCTTCTGGGAGACGAAGAAGGCCTGACCCGCCCATGGTCACGCCCCATGACCGCACCCGCCCCACAGCCCGCCCCGATCCCGGCGCGGCTGAGGGTGCGGGTGCGGTCTTGTTCGCCGCGGCACGGGTCGGGGGTGGGGTCAGGGGGTGGTGATCAGGTCGATCGGGGGGACCGTCACCTTTCGGGCTCCTGATTTGCCGGTCAGGAGGACCTTGCGCAGCGCTACGTTGTTCTTGAGGTTCGTTTCTTGCAGGCGGTGTTCGGGGTTGGCGATGACCTCGATGTAGTACGTGCCGTTCGGCAGGTCGGTGACGTCGAAGGACTGGCCGGGGCGGTACTGGGTGTACGTGTCACCGGAGCCCACGTCGAGGACCTCGCGTACGGAGACCGAGTTCTGCTGGCCGCAGGCGGTCGACAGGTCCGTGTTGTTGGGGTGCCAGTTGGCGTTCTTCACCGTGTAGTCGATGGCGTCCGTGTTGGCCAGGCAGAACGCCTCCTTGCCGCTCCGTACGATCTCGGACCTGTCCGCGCTCAGCAGGCGGTAGCTGGCGAAGTCGGTGAAGTGCCAGTGTTCGTGGCCCACGCGCGGGTCCCACTCCATCGTGCCGGTGGGGGTGTAGCCGACCTGCTTGCCCCGGGCGTCGTAGAAGTACTGGTACGCGTCCATCAACTCCTTGCCCGGGCTGCGGAATCCGTCCACGACCAGGGGCGCGGGGCCGGCGTTCCAGACGTTGGCGCTGAACACCATGTAGTCCTTGCCGGGGATGTCCCCGTCCTCCCCGTCGGAGATACCGATGTCCCAGGCCGGCAGCGAGCGGAGGTCCGGCTTCGGTACGTCGGGCACCTTCGCCGCGCCCGTCGGGCGCTTCGCGTGGGGCCGGAGGGCGGGCGCGATGCGCGAGCCGTCGGTGTGTCCCGGGCCGTCGCCCAGGTGGGTGAGGGCGCGGGGGCCGATCGCGTGGGGACGGGCGGGCGGGGTGGGGACGTCGGCTCCCCGGCCGGTGCTGTGGAGGTGGGCGGGGGGTGTGTCTCCCATGGGGCTTGCGCTGTTTGTGTCGTGGCCCTGGGGCATGGCGGAGACGTGGGCGGAGTGGGCCGGGCCCGGCGCCGACCTCGCCGCGCCCCCGACCCCGTCCCCCTGCTGCCGTACCGTCAGCCTGATCGTCCGCGGCTTGTTCGCGATGCCCAGCAGGTCGCGGTACTTCTTCGCGACCGACACCGTGGCCGTGTAGCCGCCGGCCGGCAGGTCGACCGGCTCGGAGTAGGAGCCGTTGCTGGTGTTCGACGCCCAGCCCTTCTCCACGCCCCACACCGAGCCGAGCGTGAACGGGTTCGTCGGGCAGCTCTCCGGATACGCAGAGGTGGCCGGGGCGTCGGGGCGGATGCGCCCGGACGCGTTGTTCGGGCAGAACGGGTCGCTCGCCTTCACCACCTGCTTGCCCTTCGCGTCCTTGACGGACACCTCGATGAAGCCCGGCAGCCCGGAGAAGTCCTTGACCAGCCCGGTCGGCAGCCGCTTCGTCCGCGTCTTCTTCCCGTCGCGGATGACCTGGTGGGCGATCACGGGGGTCTTGTACGACGCGCGCGTCACCCTGAATTCGAGGGGGCCGCCGTCGACGGTGACGTACGTACCGAGGTCCAGGTAGACCCCGGGTTCCCCCTCCCACCGGTCGAGCGTCACGCTGCTGGAGGCGGCGAGCAGGCCGATCTCCGGTCCGGCCGGCGCCGCCCCGGCGACGGGCGCGGCGCCCGCCACGCCCGCGACGACGGCGAGGGCGGCGGAGGCGGCCAGCGCCGGCCGCCCGAAACGGTTGTGGTGATCTCTGGTCATCGGTTCCTCGTCTGCGCGTGCCACCGGGGCATCGGACCTGTGAACACCCTGTGAGATCGGAGACGCGTCGCCCCGGGTTGCCCGACACCCCCGAAAGTCACCCATCGTTGGCCGAATCCAGACTTTTGCACCTGGATCAAGCCATTGTCGGGCGGATCCAGGCCGCCGAGATCCCCGAATGCGGGAATGTGGTATTTGTCCCCACGCGTGGACGGCTTTCGATGGAGCGGTACGGCTCTGCCTCCGGACGGAGCGGTACGGCCCCGCCCGCGCGCCCCCTACGCCGCCGGCGCGTGCAGCAGCGGGCTCTTGTGGTGGGTCAGCCACTGGCGGTAGCCCACCGCTCGCAGCGCCGCCTCCCGGTACGCCGCCTCCAGGTCCGCGTACACCTCGTCCACGACGGACCGGATGCCCGCCGGGCGTTCCCCCGCCCCGGGCGTCGTCCCCGGGCGCGAGAACAGCTGGAGCCGTACGGCCAGCGGGTCGTCCCGCAGCGGCCGGATCGCCATGTCGTCGCGCGGGCCCGAGGTGGGCTGGCACGGGGCGACCGCCTCGCCGACCGCGATCAGCGTCGCCGCCGTGAGGTAATCCCCGTGCAGGACCGCCGGGTTGATGCCCGCCGCGACCAACACCCGGCGCAGGCCGTCCCATTCGCCGTCCACCGTCGGGTCGACCACCCAGCGGTCCCCCGCCAGGTCGGCCAGCGCCACCACCGGGCTCGCGGCGGCCGGATGGTCGCGGGCCATGGAGACGAACTGCGGTTCACGCTCGACCAGTACGCGTCTCTCCAGGCCCTCCGGGACCGTCAGCGGACAGCCCTCCACCTCGTGCACGAACGCCACGTCCAGCCGCCCCGCCGCGACCATCCGCAGCAACGCCCCGGCCGAGACGTCCATGTGGAGCGAGATGTCCGTCCCGGGCAGCCGCCCCCTCAGCCGCCGCAGCCAGCCGCCGAGCGCCCGGCTCGCGGTCGAACCGATCCGCAGCCGGGGGCCGGCCGCCAGATCCGCGGCGGCCCGCGCCTCGGACACCAGCGTCGCCATCCCGTCGACCAGCGGCCGCGCGCGGCTCAGCACCGAGTGGCCCAGCGGAGTGGGGCGACAGCCCGTGCGTTCGCGGGCGAACAGCTCGGCGCCGAGCGCGTTCTCGATCCGCCGCAACTGGGTCGTCAGCGACGGCTGGCTCATCCCCAGCTGCCGGGCGGCCTTGCGCAGACTGCCCGCTTCGGCGATGGCACACAGGGCACGCAGATGCCTGACCTCCAGCTCCATTCCCGAAGAGTAGAGCCGGGTCCTGAGCCGCACCAGACACCCAAATCGCGCTAATCCGGAGCGCATTCGAAGAAAGCCAACCAGGGATATGCGCTGGTGCTATCGCCGATTGACATCATCCGTAACGCGGCGGACTCCCCGAGACTCTCCCCTACCGAACCCGTTCACCGGACGACTAGGAGCCCCCCACATGCGTCACCCCAGAGTCTCGAAGTCCGCCCTCTCCGCGATCGCCGGCCTCGGCCTGGCCCTCGCGACCGCGCTGAGCGCCGCCCCCGCCTCCGCCGCGCCCGCCCCCAGCGGCGTCCCGGCCGCGTCCTCGTACGCCGCCTACGAAGGCTCGAAGGCCGAGGCCGCCAACAACAAGGCGTTCTTCGACGCGGTCCTCAAGTCGGTCGCCGAGAAGCGCGCGGCCAACCCCGGCGCCGCCGTGGTGACCGTCGTCTACAACGCGTCCGCCGCGCCCCGCTTCCGCAGCCAGATAGCCAGCAGCGCGTCGATCTGGAACAGCGCGGTCACCAACGTGAAGCTCGCGTCGGGCACCAACGCCGACTTCACGTACCGCGAGGGCAACGACCCGCGCGGCTCGTTCGCCAGCACCAACGGCCACGGCAGCGGCTACATCTTCCTCGACTACGCCCAGAACCAGCAGTACAACTCGACCCGCGTCACCGCGCACGAGACCGGGCACGTGCTCGGCCTCCCGGACCACTACAGCGGTCCGTGCAGCGAGCTGATGTCGGGTGGCGGCCCCGGCACGTCCTGCCAGAACGCCCAGCCGAACGCGGCGGAGCGCTCGCGCGTGAACCAGCTGTGGGTCAACGGCCTCGCGGCCGCCGTGGCCAAGCTCTCCTGACCCCGGCACCGACCGGAGCCAACCCCCCACCACCGCACGACACGCGCATGACAGCGCGGCTTCACAGGGGCGTCCCGAAGTACACCACGGGGCGCCCCTTCCCCTTGGTAACGTCGGGCGGTGGACTTCAGTACGGAAACCGGCAGAACGGAAACCGGTAGGACAGAAACCGGCGGGACAGAATCCGGCAGGACGGAACCCGGTACGACGGACGTCGGCAGCACGAGCGTCGGCGGTACGGACACCGGCAGTACGGACACCGGCGCCGCCTCCCGGCCCGGTCCGGCCCCGGCCGTCGAGGGCGACTTCACGACCCGGCTGACGGTACGGGCCGACCGGCCGGAGCCCGCCGCCCGGCTGGCCGCCTGGGCCGGAGCCCAGGGGCTCGACCTGACCACCGGGGTACGGGACCGCGGCCGCACGCCCTCCCGCCCAGTGCTCACCCTGCGCGGTACGGGCAGCCTCGACGCCCAGCGGCACGCCGCCGAGCTGTGGTCCGGCCGGCTCGCGGAGGCCGGATTCCCGGTGATACGGACGGCGATCGCGGCGGCGCCGTGGAACGCGGGGGTGCCGGGGACCGACGCCGAGGCCGCCGTACTGCCCGCGCACTGCCACTTCGCCCACCGCGTCACGCTGCGGCTGCGGATCCCGTACGACACCCAACGCCTCGCCGCCGTCGTGGAAGGGCACGCCGCGCGGGTCTCGCGCACCGCCCGGCGCGTGCTGTCCGGCGGGGTCCAGGAGCGGTACGTGACGCAGCGCGCCTTCGGGAGCGGCCGTCCGTCGGCCCGCGCCCGGCTGGACGCGCTGCTCGACGCCCTGGCCGCGGCCGGCTTCCCGGCGGCCGATGTCGAGGAGGAGTTCGTCCTCCTCGACGACAACCCGGGCGCGTAAGGGCCGTCCGGCGGGCGGGGCGGCGCACCCGTACAGCGACAGCGGAACGTCCGCCGGGCGGCCGAGCGCCACCCGTGGGTCAGGCCCCCACCAGCGGTCTGCCGCCCAGCTCCGTGTCCGTCGGCAGCTGGCGGCGGATGCGGCCGAGCGCCTCCTCGAACCCGCCCCCGGCGATGCCCGATTCGTAGGCCGCGCCGCCGCACCGCAGCGTCAGGCTCAGCTCCGCGCGCCCCTGCGGGTCGCCGGACGCCCGTTCGCCCAGCGCCAGGAGGCAGTTGAGCGTCGCCTGCTGGACCGTGCCCTCCGTGCTGACCGGCATCGGCATGTCCCACTCCATGACGCAGGAGGACAGCACCGCGCCCCCGCCCACCGGCTCCAGCGTGGCGAACTCCGTGCCTTCGTACTCAACTCCCCTGATGCTGGTGCGTACTTGCTGTCCGCCCGAGAGGATCGTGATCGCTTCCGCGCCCAGGCGGTCCCGGTACCAGCCTGCCCATGAATCCGTCGACTCCGCTGTCATGGCGCGGACTGTAGCGGTAAGGGATCTTCCCCCGCAGCACGGGTCACCGCTTCCTGACGTATTTCCGGACCACCACACCATTTCCGAACGTCTCCACGGACTCCAGAGTGAACTCGCCGACGGAAAAACCGGCCGCGAACATCGGCATTCCCGCGCCGAGGACCAGCGGATAGGTCTTGATGACCAGTTCGTCCACCTCCTCCTTCAACTGCCCGGCCAGGTCGGCACCTCCGCAGAGGTAGATCCCCAGGTCGCCGTCCTCCGCTTTCAGTTCCCGAACCTTTTCGGCCAGATCTCCGGCCACGATCTCCACGGCCGGGTCCGGGCTCTCCTTGATGCTCCGTGAGGCCACGTACTGCCGCAGGTGCGCGTACGGACTGGTCTCGTTCTCGGCGAGCGCCAGGTCATAACTGGCCCGGCCCTGGATGACGGTGTCGAACTGTTCGTTCTTGAGGTGGTCGATACCGAGCGCCCGGCGGCCGGGGCTCGCGATCGTCTCCGGATAGTGCGACGTCAGGTGGGCGACGAACTCCTCGTCCACGAAGCGCAGGAAGCAGGAGGCGTCCCCGGTGGGATCGCCGATGAAGCCGTCGATCGAGACAGCGACAAAATAGGTCAGCTTGCGCACACGGGTCCTCCGGGTCGCGGGACGGAAGGCGGTCGGGCGCCCCGGGAAGGACGGAACGCCTGACCACTTCATCCATAGTGCTCAGCCCGTAGTGGTGACGCAACCCTTTTTGCCGCTCCACCTCACCGCGTGCGGCGCGTCACGAACTCCGCCAGCGCCAGCAGATCGCCCGCCGCCGTGAGGTCGGGCACCGCCAGGGACAGCTGCTGTACTGCCCTGGCCATCCGGTCGGCCGCCTGGACCTGCGCCCAGTCGCGCCCCCCGGCCCGCTCCACCGCGTCCGCCGCCCGGCGGATCGCGGTGCTGTCCATCGGCGACCGGTACAGCTCGGCCAGCTCCTCCGCCGCCGGGGTTCCGGAGGCCAGCGCGGCGACCACCGGCAGGGACTTCTTGTGCGCGGCGAGATCGGCGCCGGCCGGCTTGCCCGTACGGTCGGGGTCACCCCAGATCCCGATCAGGTCGTCGATCAGCTGGAAGGCGAGCCCCGCCTCCCGGCCGAAGGCGTCCATCGCGGCGATCTCCTCCTCGCCCGCGCCCGCGTACAGCGCCCCCAGCGCACACGAACTGCCCAGCAGCGCACCGGTCTTGGCCATCGCCATCGCCACGCACTCGTCCAGGGAGACCTCGTCGGGGGCCCGCTGTTCGAAGGCGCAGTCCGCCTGCTGTCCCGCGCACAGCTCGATGACACACGCGGCCAGCCGGGCCGAGGCCGCGCCCGACGCCGGATGCGGGTCCTCGGCCAGGAGCCGCAGGGCGAGCGCCATCATCGCGTCGCCCGCGATGATGGCGGCCGGCGTACCGAAGACCGTCCAGGCGGTCGCGCGGTGGCGCCGCGTGGGGTCCTCGTCGATGACGTCGTCGTGCAGCAGCGTGAAGTTGTGGGCCAGTTCGACCGCGACGGCCGCCCGGACGGCGTGGAGCGGGTCCCCGCCGAGCGCCCGGGCCGAGGCGAGCACGAGCGCGGGCCTGATGGCCTTGCCCGCCCGCCCCAAAGCGGGGGTGCCGTCGGCGTGCTCCCAGCCGAAGTGGTACATCGCGACACGGCGTATGGAGTCCGGCAACGACTCCACCGTGGAACGCAGTTGGGGATGGACGGCGGTGCGGGTGCGGTCCAGGAGGGCCACCGCCTCGTGGCCCTCGGTGGCGGCATCCGTACTGGTCATGGTCACGGTCACTTCCTCTGTCGCTGTGTCGGACCGGGCGTGCGGGTGCCCGGAGGGGCCGGCGCGGGGCCGGCCCCTCCGGCCGGCCGGCTCAGCTCCAGCGGCCCACTTCCACGTTCTCCAGTACGCCCACCGCGTCCGGGACGAGGATCGCCGCGGAGTAGTACGCCGTGACCAGGTAGGAGATGATCGCCTGCTCGTCGATCCCCATGAAGCGGACGGACAGGCTCGGCTCGATCTCGTCCGGGATGCCGCTCTGCTGGAGCCCGATGACCCCCTGCTCGGCCTCGCCCGTACGCATGCAGAGGATCGAGGTCGTCCTGGCGGCCGAGATCGGGATCTTGTTGGACGGGAAGATCGGCACACCCCGCCACGCGGGCACGTGGTGTCCCCCGACCTCCACGGTGTCCGGGTAGATCCCGCGCTTGTTGCACTCGCGCCCAAAGGCCGCGATGGCCCGCGGATGCGCCAGGAAGAGCTTTGAGCCGCGGCGGCGCGAGAGCAGCTCGTCCATGTCGTCGGGGCTGGGCCCGCCGTCGTGGGGCTGGAGCCGCTGGCTGTAGTCGCTGTTGTGCAGCAGCCCGAACTCGCGGTTGTTGATCAGCTCGAACTCCTGGCGCTCGCGCAGCGCCTCGACCGTGAGCCGCAACTGCTGCTCGGTCTGGTTCATCGGCTGGTTGTAGAGGTCCGCGACCCTGCTGTGCACCTTCAGCACGGTCTGGGCCACGCTCAGTTCGTACTCCCGCGGCGTCCCCTCGTAGTCCACGAACGTGTGCGGGACGACCGCCTCGCCCACATGCCCGGCGGACAGCTCGATCTCGGCCTCGCCGTACTTGTTGGTCCGCTGGTGCGGCACGCTCGCCAGCGCGTCCAGGTGCTCGCGCAGCGAGGTGGCGCGCTCCGCCAGGTTCAGGACGTCCGACCTGGTCAGGATCAGCACCGTGCACGCCGTCGCCGCGCGGACGCTGTAGTCCCAGGTGGCCTCCCCGTCCACCAGGGCCTGATCGCCGAAGTACGCGCCGTCCGCGAGCGTCTCCAGCACCGCGTCGTCCCCGTAGGGCCCCGTCCCGACCTTCTCCGCCCGGCCGTGCGCCAGCAGGTAGACCCGGTCCGCCGGGTCCCCGGCGGACGCGAGCACCTGCCCGGCCGCGAACTCCTGCTGCTCGCAGCGCCCCGCCAGTTCGGCGAGCGCCGCCTCGTCCCCGTACCCCCGCAGCGCGGGCAGTTCGCCCAGCTCCGCGGGGATGACCGCCACCCGGTCCCCGGTCTGCACGAACGTCACACGCCCGTCCCCGACCGCGTAACTGAGCCTGCGGTTGACCCGGTAGGTGCCACCCTGTACCTGCACCCACGGCAGCATCCGCAGCAGCCACCGCGAGGTGATCTCCTGCATCTGCGGTACCGACTTGGTGGTGGTCGCCAAGTTGCGCGCGGCGTCCGTTCCCAGACTCTGCTGGGGCGGTGCCTGCGACTCGCGGACCTCGTCACCAACCGACATGAAGACTCCCCTTCGTTCATGTACTGACCTGCACGACAGACACTTTCAGGACGGAGAGTCGGCGCGCCATTACACAAATGAGTGGGACTGGATCACCGAGATCGGGGAACAACACGCCGAAATTCATCCGGACGGCCCATCGGCGGCCCGTTCCCGCCGCTCGTTCGCTCCCGTGTCCGGATCGGTTCGCACACCGTGCGAACGCCGTACGAGGGCGATACGAACGGCTGTTGGTGGCACGGCCGTTGGGGTAAGAGGCGCGGTACGAGATATTCCGCTTACCGTCCGAAGGGACCGGCCGTGTCCTCACCGATGTCCGCGAGCACGTTTCTCGACGTGTTGAAGAGCGAAGGGCTCACCGTCGTCCAGGTCGGCGACTGGCGCACCCACAACCGCAACCACAAGGGGCCCTGGGGCCCGGTCCACGGCGTGATGATCCATCACACCGTCACCAAGGGCACCGAGGCCACGGTCCGCATCTGCCGGGACGGGTACGCGGCCCTGCCGGGTCCGCTGTGCCACGGTGTCATCGCCAAGGACGGGCGGGTCCACCTGGTCGGGTACGGGCGGGCCAATCACGCGGGGAGCGGGGACGACGACGTCCTGCGCGCCGTGATCGCCGAGAAGGCCCTCCCTGCGGACAACGAGACGAACACCGACGGGAACCGCTACTTCTACGGCTTCGAGTGCGAGAACCTCGGCGACGGGAAGGACCCCTGGCCCGCCGTCCAGCTGGAGGCCATCGAGAAGGCCGCCGCCGCGATCTGCCGCCACCACGGCTGGGGCGCGCCGTCCGTCATCGGTCACCTGGAGTGGCAGCCGGGCAAGATCGACCCGCGCGGGTTCACGATGGCGTCGATGCGGAGCCGTGTCCGCGACCGCCTGAAGTGAGCCCACGCGACAGCGCCACCACGACCGCGCGCCACGACACCGCCACCACGACCCCGCGCCAGCGCACCCCCACCGCGACAATGGGACGGTGACCCCGCCGCCCGGAGCCCCCGACCTCGCCGCCCTGCGGCCCCGGCTCCCGTCCCCGCTCACCGCCGTGGAGGACGAGCGCTTCGCCCGGCACGGCGTACGGCTGCTGCTCAAGCGCGACGACCTGATCCACCCGGAGCTCCCGGGCAACAAATGGCGCAAACTCGCGCCCAACCTCCGGGCCGCCGCCGGGGCGGGCCGCCGCACCCTGCTGACCTTCGGCGGCGCCTACTCCAACCACCTGCGCGCCACCGCCGCCGCGGGCCGGCTGCTGGGCCTCGCCACCGTCGGTGTCGTCCGGGGCCAGGAACTGGCGGACCGGCCCCTCAACCCCTCCCTCGCCCGGTGCGCGGCGGACGGAATGCGGCTGCTGTTCACCGACCGCGCGACGTACCGCCGCAAGACCGAGCCGGCGGTCCTGACCGCGCTTCTCACGGAGGCGGCGCTGCGTCCCGAGGACGTCCACGTCGTCCCGGAGGGCGGCAGCAACGCCCTCGCCGCACGCGGCTGCGCCGCCCTCGGCGAGGAGCTGCGCGGGACGGCCGACGTCGTGGCCGTCGCCTGCGGAACGGGCGGGACGCTCGCCGGCCTGGCCGCCGGGCTCGCCGCCGGACAGCGCGCGCTGGGCTTCCCCGTGGTCGGCGGGGACTTCCTGGAGGCGGACATACGGGAACTCCAGCGCGCCGCGTTCGGCGCCCCCACCGGCGACTGGGACCTCGACGGCCGCTTCACCTTCGGCGGGTACGCCCGTACCACCCCCGCCCTCGACACGTTCGCCGAGGACTTCGGGGCGCGGCACGGGCTGCCGGTCGAGCGGCTGTACGTGGCCAAGATGCTGTACGGCCTGACGGCGCTGACCGAGGCGGGCGCGTTCCCGGAGGGCACGACGGTGGCCGCGGTGATCACGGGTGCCCCCTGAAGGAGGCTAGGGCGTGTCCTCCCGGTACGCCGACGCCTCCTCCAGGTCCAGCCGCCGCAGCAGCGTCCGCATCATCTCGTCGTCGATCGCCCGCCGGTCCCGCAGCTCCACGAACACCGAGCGCTCCGTCTCCAGGATCTCCCCCGACAGCCGCCGGTACGTGTCGTCCGCCGACTCGCCCGTCACCTCGTTGACCGTCCCGAGCCGCTCCCACACGGCGTTGCGGCGCCGTTCCAGGACGGCGCGCAGCCGCGCGGCCAGCGGCTGCGGCAGCGCGTTGCTCTCGTCGGCGAGCAGCTCGTCCAGCCGTACCTCCGCCGCCCTGGACGCCTCGCTCTGCGCCTGCGCCTCGGCCAGGGTCTCGGCCTGTACGTCGCGCCCCGGGATCCTCAGCAGCCGGATCAGCGGCGGCAGCGTGAGCCCCTGCACGACCAGCGTCCCGATGACGGTGGTGAACGTCAGGAAGAGAACGAGGTTGCGCCCCGGGAACGGCTGGTCGTCGTGCATCGTCAGCGGGATGGAGAAGGCGATCGCCAGGGAGACCACCCCGCGCATCCCCGCCCACCCGACGATCAGCGGCGACCGCCAGTCGGTGTCGGGCTCGCGCTCCCTGATCCTGGGGAACAGCTTGCGCGGCAGGAAGGTCGCCGGATAGACCCAGACGTACCGCACCAGCACCACGGTGACGAAGACGCCGACGGCGTACAGGAGCGCCTCCCCGACGCCGTACTCCCCCAGCCCCCTGAGGACGAAGGGCAGTTGCAGTCCGATCAGCGCGAACACGGACGACTCCAGGACGAACGCGACCATCTTCCAGACCGCGGCCTCCTGGAGCCGCGTCGCGAAGTCGACCTGCCAGGAGCGGTGGCCGAGGTAGAGGGCGACGACCACGACGGCCAGTACCCCGGAGGCCCCGACCTGTTCGGCCGCGGCGTAGGCGACGAACGGGATGAGCAGGGAGAGAGTGTTCTGGAGCAGGGCTTCCCTCAGGTGGGTACGGAGCCAGTGCAGCGGCACCATCATCACCAGCCCGATGCCGACGCCTCCCAGGGAGGCGAGCGCGAACTCGGCGAGCCCGCCGCCCCAGCTCGCGCCCTCGCCCACGGCCGCGGCGAGGGCCACCTTGAAGGCGGTGATCGCGGTCGCGTCGTTGACCAGGGACTCGCCCTGGAGGATGGTCGTTATCCGGCTCGGCAGACCCAGTTTCCGCGCGATGGCGGTGGCCGCGACGGCGTCCGGCGGCGCCACGACGGCGCCGAGCACCAGGGCGGCGGTCAGCGGCAGATCGGGCACCAGCAGATAGGCGAGGTAGCCGACCACGACCGTCGCGAAGAGCACGTATCCCACCGAGAGCAGCGCGACGGGCCGGATGTTGGCGCGCAGGTCGAGGTACGAACTGTCCACCGCGGCCGTGTACAGGAGCGGCGGCAGCAGCAGGGGCAGCACGATGTGCGGATCCAGCGTGTAGTCCGGCACGCCCGGCACGTACGCGGCGATCAGCCCCACGGTCACCAGCAGCAGGGGAGCGGGCACCGGCGTCCTGCGGGCCGCGCCGGCGATCGCCGCGCTCCCCGCCACCAACGCGACCAGCGGCAATACGTCCATCACACGGTCCTCAATACGTCCATCACATGGTCCTCACTAGCGTCGTAACCTGGCCATCATGAGCGAGTGCCTGCATGCCGCGGAACTGCCGCGCCCCGAGCCCGAACCGCAGAGCGACACCTGTCTGGAGTGCCTCGCGGTCGGCAGTCATCCTGTTCAGCTACGGCTCTGCCTGGTCTGCGGGAACGTGGGGTGCTGCGACTCCTCGCCGTACCAACACGCCACACAGCATTTCAAGAACACCGATCATGAGGTCATGAGGAGTATCGAACCCGGAGAGAGCTGGCGGTGGTGTTACGTGGACGGTTCGATCGTCTGACGCTTGGGTACGTCAACCCTCCGCCGGTTTCTTGTATTTGAGGGCGGCGCACGTCCGGCGACTTTCCGTGCTCATGGACTTACTATGAGTGACACCCGTCGGACGGGGGTCCGGCGACAGGGCACTATGGATCGCGATAGCGTCGCCAGTCCAGACCGGCTGCGTACCGACTACGTACCGCGAGGCTTCGGGACGTCCCTTGTCCGGAGCCCTGAAGAGCTTGTGCCACCTTGGAGGTGAGGGTGTCCCAGATCGCAGGCGAGCCCGGGACCCAGGACTTCGTGGAAGTCCGGCTGCCCGCTGCGGGTGCCTACCTGTCCGTGCTGCGTACGGCCACGGCCGGCCTCGCGGCGCGTTTGGACTTCACCCTCGACGAGATCGAGGACCTCCGCATCGCGGTGGACGAGGCCTGCGCGATCCTGCTCCAGCAGGCCGTGCCCGGCTCCGTCCTCAGCTGCGTCTTCCGGCTCGTCGAGGACTCCCTGGAGGTGACCGTCTCGGCGCCGACCACCGACGGGCGGGCACCGGAACGGGACACCTTCGCCTGGACGGTGCTCTCCGCACTGGCCGGAAAGGTCGACTCGACGGTCGCGGAGGACCGTACGGTCTCCATCAGCCTGTACAAACAGCGCGGCGCGGGACCCGGGCCGGCGTGACGAACGGGGAAGGGCCGGTGCGTGACGAGGGGCGCGTCCCACGGGACGCGCGGCCGGAAGGATCCCGGCCGGCGGGACCGCGGGACGGGCACGGTGCTCCGGTGGAGCCCGTGCTCGCCCCCGAGGGCATCCCGGAGCAGCAGGCCCGTCCCCACCCGGAGGACGGGCTTGACGGCCAGAAGGCCGCGGCGGAGCAGGTGCAGGCAGAGCGGGCGGCCACGATGAGCGAGCAGAGCGAGCAGCAGCACACCAAGCAGACCGAGAAGACCGGGCAGAACGAGCAGACCGGACACAGCGAGCAGACCGAACACAGCGGGCACAGCGAGCAGACCGAGCACACCGAGCAGAAGCAGCACGACCCCCACGACCGCAGCGGGGCGCGGCTGATGTTCATCACGCTGCGCGAGCTGCCGGACGGGTCGCCGGAGAAGGCGGACCTGCGGAACCAGCTGGTCCGGATGCACCTGCCGCTGGTGGAGCATCTGGCGAGACGGTTCCGCAACCGCGGCGAGCCGCTGGACGATCTGACGCAGGTCGCGACGATCGGTCTGATCAAGTCGGTGGACCGGTTCGACCCGGAGCGCGGGGTCGAGTTCTCGACGTACGCGACGCCGACGGTCGTCGGGGAGATCAAGCGGCACTTCCGCGACAAGGGCTGGGCGGTGCGGGTGCCGCGCCGGCTCCAGGAGCTGCGGCTGTCGCTGACGACGGCGACGGCGGAGCTGTCGCAGCAGCACGGGCGGTCGCCGACGGTGCACGAGCTGGCCGAGCGGCTGGGGATCTCCGAGGAGGAGGTCCTGGAGGGGCTGGAGTCGGCGAACGCGTACTCGACGCTCTCGCTGGACGTCCCGGACACGGACGACGAGTCGCCGGCCGTGGCGGACACGCTGGGCTCGGAGGACGAGGCGCTGGAAGGCGTCGAGTACCGCGAGTCGCTCAAGCCGCTGCTGGAGGACCTGCCGCCGCGCGAGAAGCGGATCCTGCTGCTCCGCTTCTTCGGCAACATGACGCAGTCCCAGATCGCGCAGGAGGTCGGCATCTCCCAGATGCACGTCTCCCGCCTCCTGGCCCGGACGCTGGCGCAGCTGCGCGAGCGCCTGCTGGTCGAGGAGTAGGACAAACATCATTCGGTACGGCTCCGAGCCGCCCCGCCCCCGCCCTCCGGGGCCGACCCGGTGGACACCCGCCGGGCGGCGGGGGCCGCGGGTCCGTACGACGCCCACCGGGGTGGGCGGGGGCCGAGCCGGTCCGCACGGCGCCCGCCGACCGGCACCGCACCCGGACGCGGTGCGGCGCTCAGGCCCGGACCTCCGCACCCGGCACGCCGACGGTCGGGCCTGACCGCCGACGCGGCGCCGTCGGGCGGTCGGGCGCGGCGGACGGAATACGCGCCGCCGAGGCGGCAGCGGCGCACCGCCGAAGGCCCCCCGCACCCTGTGCGTCGACGCTTGGGGGCGGACCCCCGACCTCCGGCGCGGTGACGGCAGGACGGGACCGGCGGCCCGGGGTGCGTACCGGCCGCGACCCCGCCGACCGTCGCGGGCCGGACGCCGCTCCCCCGGCACACGCCCAGGAATCCCCGCACGCCCAGGACCTCAGTCGCGCGTCGAGTCGTCCGGCCTGGCGCCGATGCCCAGCGCCTCCGTCGTCGTCGGGTGGAGCAGCAGGACCAGGCCGGTCACGGCCACCGCCGCGAGGGCGACGCCGGCCGGGATCCCGGCGCCCGACGACTGGAGCAGCGTCCAGGCGACCGGCAGCGCCATGATCTGCGTGATCAGCGCGGGGCCCCGGCTCCAGGAGCGCCGCAGCAGCAGGCCCCGGACCGCCAGCAGCGGGAGCAGGGCGAGGACGATCACGGTGAGGCCGCCCGTCTCCGCCTGCCGGGGGCTGTCGGGGCGGCCCAGCAACCCCATGACCAGCAGGTATCCACCGGCGCCGAGCAGCGCGAGGGCTTCGAGCCCGCACAGCGCCGCCAGCGCGGTCAGGCGCGGGGGCCGCGGGCCGGACGCGGGCGCCGGCGCGGGGGCCGACGCGGACGTGGGCGGGGACGCGGGGCCGGTCTCTTCGCTGCTGCTCACCCCAGCAGGGTAGCCGCCGCGTTTTCCCGCCCGGCCGACCAGGCCGCCTCCCGGGCCATGGGCGAGGCCGCCGCCCGTACGGTCGGCCAGGTCTCAAGCCGCGCCGCCGGCAGGCCTCTTGCCGTACCGCCGGCCGCGCTCCCTCCCGTACGTTCGGCCGGGCCGCCGCCCGTCCCACCAGGCAGCCCGCCCGTCCCGAGGCGACCCGACCGCGCCCCGGCCGGTAATCTGCTGACCATGCGCGCACTCCTCGTGGTCAATCCGGCAGCAACCACCACCAGTGCCCGCACCCGTGACGTACTGATCCACGCGCTCGCCAGCAAGATGAAGCTGGAGGCCGTGACCACGGAGTACCGGGGGCACGCCCGGGACCTGGGCCGGCGGGCGGCGGAGTCGGACGACATAGAACTGGTCGTCGCCCTCGGCGGCGACGGCACGGTCAACGAGGTCGTGAACGGGCTGCTCCACCACGGCCCCGACCCCGACCGGCTGCCGCGTCTCGCGGTCGTTCCCGGCGGCTCGACCAATGTGTTCGCCCGTGCGCTCGGACTGCCCAATGACGCGGTCGAGGCGACCGGCGCGATTCTGGACGCACTGGCCCGGCAGAGCGAACGTACGGTCGGTCTGGGACTGGCGGCCGGGACTCCCGGGACGGAAGACGAATCGGTTCCGTCACGATGGTTCACTTTCTGTGCCGGATTCGGATTCGACGCGGGAGTGGTCGGAAGAGTCGAACAACAGAGGGAGCGCGGGAAAAGATCGACGCACGCCCTCTATGTGCGCCAGGTGGTACGGCAATTCCTGGAGGAGCCCCACCGCCGGCACGGCGTGATCACCCTGGACCGCCCCGGCGAGGACCCCGTGACGGACCTGGTGCTGTCCATAGTCTGCAACACCGCCCCCTGGTCCTACCTGGGCAATCGTCCTCTGTACGCGTCGCCGGGCGCCTCGTTCGACACCGCGCTGGACGTGCTCGGGCTGAACAGTCTGAGCCCCGCGGCGGTGGCGCGGTACGCGACCCAATTGCTCACTTCGTCCCCCGAAAAAGGGCCCCACGGACGCCATGCCGTGTCGCTCCACGACCTGACGGACTTCACCTTGCATTCCAAGGCGCGGCTGCCCTTCCAGATGGACGGCGACCACCTGGGACTGCGCACCAGTGTGACGTTCACAGGCGTTCGCCGTGCACTGCGTGTGATTGTGTGAGTGGAAGGACCCAAAGTCCTTCCACTCGAACGTTTAGGCTGGCATCCACCCCATGGAAGTACGGCTGTGACGGAGTCGTCACCGAGGAATCAAAAAAAACTTTCCAGAAGGGGTTGTATCCGCCGCCGAGGTTTGCGAATCTCTACATGGCGATCGGGACGGCCCGCAACACCGGCCTCCCTGAGAACCAGAACCCCTCCTCATTCAAGGACCACACCAGCTTGTCTGGCGGTCGGCCCTTCCCTTGTCGGGGGATTCGTGAAAGCGTTCACATTCACAAGCAACATGTTCGTCACACCAAGAGAGGTAGCAGCCATGGACTGGCGTCACAACGCCGTTTGCCGCGAGGAAGACCCCGAGCTCTTCTTCCCCATCGGCAACACCGGTCCTGCGCTGCTGCAGATCGAGGAAGCCAAGGCCGTCTGCCGTCGCTGCCCCGTCATGGAGCAGTGCTTGCAGTGGGCGCTCGAGTCCGGCCAGGACTCGGGTGTCTGGGGTGGCCTCAGCGAGGACGAGCGCCGCGCGATGAAGCGCCGCGCCGCTCGCAACCGGGCGCGTAACGCGACCGCCTGAACCACCCCGCAACGAGCCCCGGCCAGGCGGAGCGCACAGAGAGTGCGCACGGCCCCGCCCCCGAAACGCAGCGCGCAGTACCCCCCGATGCGCATCGCAATGTGAGCTTCGAACCGAGCCCCGGACCGTCACCACGGTCCGGGGCTCGATGCTTGTGACGGGTGACGGGTGACGTGCGTGCGACGAACCGGGTCGAACAGCCTCACCCTTACGGCTACTTCTGCGGTTCCACCGGTATGTCGAGCACCACGCGCGTACCGCCCCCGGGGTTGGGCACCATGTCGAAGCCGCCGCCCAACTCCCCCTCCACCAGCGTCCGTACGATCTGGAGCCCCAGATTCCCGGTCCGCTGCGGGTCGAACCCCTCGGGCAGCCCGACCCCGTCGTCCTGGACGGTGATGAGCAACCGGGCGTCGGAGCGCACCCCTTCACCGCGTTTCGCCGCCGGCTGGTCGCCGCTGCGGACCGCCGAGACCTCGACCCGGCCCTGTTCGCCCGGCGCGAAGGCGTGTTCCAGCGCGTTCTGAAGGATTTCGGCGAGGACCATCGAGAGCGGGGTGGCGACCTCCGCGTCCAGGATCCCGAACCGTCCGGTCCGCCGGCAGGCGACCACTCCGGGGGAGATCTCCGCCACCATCGCGAGGACCCGGTCCGCGATCTCGTCGAACTCGACCCGCTCGTCCAGATTCTGGGACAGCGTCTCATGCACGATCGCGATCGAACCGACGCGCCGTACGGCCTCGTTGAGGGCCTCCCGGCCCTGCGGTGAGTCCATCCTCCTGGCCTGGAGCCTGAGGAGCGCGGCGACCGTCTGGAGGTTGTTCTTGACCCGGTGGTGGATCTCCCTGATCGTGGCGTCCTTCGTGATCAACTCCCGCTCGCGGCGGCGCAGTTCCGTCACGTCACGGCAGAGGACCAGCGAACCGATCCGGACGCCCTTGGGTTTGAGCGGGATGGCGCGCAGCTGGATGACCCCGCCGCTGCCCTCGACCTCGGTCTCCCGGGGGGCGTAACCGCTGGCGAGTTTGACCATGGCCTCGTCCACCGGGCCCCGGGCGGGCGCCAGTTCGTCGGTGGTCCGTCCGAGGTGATGTCCCACCAGGTCGGACGCGAGTCCCAACCGGTGATACGCGGAGAGGGCGTTGGGGCTCGCGTACTGGACGACCCCGTCGGCGTCGAGCCGGATGAGCCCGTCGCCGACGCGCGGCGAGGCGTCCATGTCGACCTGCTGCCCGGGGAACGGGAAGGAGCCCGCCGCGATCATCTGGGCGAGGTCGGAGGCGGACTGGAGGTACGTCAGCTCCAGCCGGCTGGGCGTGCGGACCGTGAGCAGGTTGGTGTTGCGGGCGATGACGCCGAGGACGCGGGCCTCCCGGCGTACGGGGATGGACTCGACGCGTACGGGCACCTCCTCGCGCCACTCCGGGTCGCCCTCGCGGACGATCCGCCCCTCGTCCAGGGCGGCGTCCAGCAGGGGTCTGCGGCCCCGGGGGACGAGGTGGCCGACCATGTCGTCCTGGTAGGACGTGGGGCCGGTGTTGGGGCGCATCTGGGCCACGGAGACATAGCGCGTCCCGTCCCGGGTAGGGACCCACAGCACGAGGTCGGCGAAGGACAGGTCGGAGAGCAGCTGCCACTCCGAGACCAGCAGGTGGAGCCAGTCGAGGTCGGATTCGCTCAGGGCGGCGTGCTGGCGGACGAGGTCGTTCATGGAGGGCACACAGGCGAGCGTACCTGCGGCAGGAACCGGGACGAACCGCGAGCGGGCCCGCCGCGGAGGCCGCGGGCCCGCTCCCGCCGGGGGCGCCAAGGGCCGGAAATCGCCTGCCGGAATGGATGGACAGGGCGGAATGGTCTAGTCCACAATGATTCGGTAAAGAGCTTCCGCGCTCCCCGCACAGGAGCGCGGAACGAGGTACCCGGCGCTCTCTGCCCTGACTGCGCCGAGGCCTCCCCCACGGCCGTGCGGGACCGCACACCTGCCGGCCGTAGCAACTCCGGGCTGCGGTGCCGGACGGGTTGAGGGTCCCGTCGCGGCGCCGCGGCCCGCGGGTGTTTCCGGCCCCGGGGGCGCCCGCCCCGACTCCGCGCCCCGGCGCGTTCCCGTCATTCGCACCCGGCGCGCACGCCCGCCCGTACGGCCCCCTGGACGCCTCCGGCCCCTCTGCTAGATTGGTCTATACCACAAAAAGCCCCTTCCTCAGATCGGCAGGCCCCAGCGTGGAAGTTGTCATCGTCCAGGACGCCACGGCGGGCGGCGCGCTCATCGCGGACACCATCGCCGCGCTGCTGCGCCGCAAGCGCGACGCCCTCCTCGGTGTGGCCACGGGATCGACCCCGCTGCCCGTCTACCGGGCGCTGTCGGCCCTGGTCGGGTCCGGGGCGGTGGACGTCTCGGGCGCCAGGATCGCCCAGCTCGACGAGTACGTGGGGCTGCCGCAGGGCCACCCGGAGTCGTACCGCTCGGTCGTCCTGCGCGAGGTCGTGGCGCCGCTGGGCCTCTCCGAGGAGTCCTTCCTGGGGCCGGACGGCAGTGCCGAGGACATCCTGGCGGCGTGCGAGGCGTACGACCGCGCGCTCGCCGAGGCCGGCGGGGTCGACCTCCAGCTGCTCGGCATCGGCACGGACGGGCACATAGGCTTCAACGAGCCGTGCTCCTCGCTCGCCTCGCGCACCCGCATCAAGACGCTGACCCGGCAGACCCGCGAGGACAACGCGCGCTTCTTCGACAGCATCGACGACGTCCCGCACCACGTGATCACCCAGGGCATCGGGACGATCCTGGAGGCGCGTCACCTGATCCTGCTCGCCACCGGCGAGGGCAAGGCGGAGGCCGTGGCACAGACCGTCGAGGGTCCGGTCGCCGCGCTGGTGCCCGCCTCCGCGCTGCAACTGCACCCGCACGCCACGGTCGTCGTGGACGAGGCCGCCGCCTCGAAGCTCAAGCTCGCGGACTACTTCCGGGACACGTACGCGGCCAAGCCGGACTGGCAGGGGCTGTAGGGACGACCGCGCCCTCTCCGCACGACCGCGTCTTCTCCGGACGACCGCGTCTTCTCCGGACGTACGAAGACGAGTGCCGGACCGCCCGCGAGGGGTGGTCCGGCACTCGTCACTTCCGTCCCGGCCAGGACAACGGCACCGGCCGGGACTCAGCTCCTGGGGTGTCCCGCGGCTCAGACGCGGCCCGCGATGACCTCGGCCGCCGCCGTGCCGCACACCCGCGCCGCGCCGTGCGTGGCGATGTGCAGCGCACCCCTGGGCTCCGCCTCGTTCACGCCCATCTCAACGACGACCGTCGTGGGCCGTGCGGCGAGGAGCGCGTCCAGGGCGTCCGCCATCCACGCGTGCCGGTGCAGGTCCCGTACGACGGCGACGATCACGCGGTCACCGGCGGCGGCGAGTACCTTCCCGGTGAGCGCGGCGGTGTCCGTACCGTCGATGCCCGCGCTGTTGTACGCGCCGGTCTCGGTGCCGGGCAGCAGCCGCTCCAGCTCCGGGGCGACGCCCCACGGGGTCTCGTCGCCGACGGCGATGTTCGCCATCGGGGTGAAGGCGGCGACGTACGGCGCCTCGTCGAGCGGCTTGCCCGTACCGGTGACCCGCACCGCGCGCCGCGCGGCGACCAGTCCGACCGGGGCGTCGGCGGCAGTGCCGGTCGCGGGAGCGCTCACAGACCCGCTCAGGGTCACGCTTGTGGTGCCGGGCGCGGTCCCCTCCTGTGAATCCGCGCCCGGCTCCGCAGCCCCCCTGACCCGAACCGTCCAGTCGGCGAGCGCGCGCACCCGCGCGGCCGCGTCGGCCAGACGCTCCTCGGGCAGTTCGCCGTCCCGTACCGCCGCCACCAGCGCGTCGCGCAGCCGCAGTACGGTTCCCTCGTCGGACGGGCCGCCGCCGACGCAGATCGCGTCGGCGCCCGCCGCGATCGCGAGGGCGGTGCCGCGCTCGATCCCGTACGTGGCGACGATGGCTTCCATGTCCATGCCGTCGGTGACGATGAGGCCGTCGAAGCCCAGTTCCTCACGGAGGAGACCGAGCAGGATCTGCGGGCTCAGCGTCGCCGGGCGGTTGGGGTCGAGCGCGGGAAGCAGGATATGCGCGCTCATCACCGCTTTGGAACCCGCCGCGACGGCCGCCCGGAAGGGCAGCAGGTCACGGGCGTGCAGTGTGTCCAGGTCCACGTCGATGCGGGGCATCGCGTGGTGCGAGTCCACGGCGGTGTCGCCGTGGCCGGGGAAGTGCTTGGCGCAGGCGGCGACGCCGGCGCTCTGGAGACCGTCCACGTACGCGGCGGTGTGCCGGGCCACCAGGTCGGGGTCGGCGCCGAAGGACCGTACCCCGATGACCGGGTTGTTCCGGTTCGAGTTGACGTCGGCGGAGGGCGCCCAGTTGAAGTTCACCCCGCACGCGGCGAGCCGGCCGCCCAGCTCCCGGGCGACGGCCCGGGTGAGGTCGAGGTCGTCCACCGTGCCCAGCGCGTAGTTGCCGGGGAAGGACGAGCCGTGCCTGACCTCCAGGCGGGTGACGTCACCGCCCTCCTCGTCGATGGCGACGAGGAGGTCGTCGCGCTCGGCCCGCAACTGGGCGGTGAGCGCGGAGATCTGCTCGGGTGTGCGGATGTTGCGGCCGAACAGGGCGACGGAGGACAGGCCCTCGCCGATGCGCCGCAGGACCCAGTCCGGGGCCGTGGCGCCGGCGAAGCCCGGCTGGAGCACGGCGAGGGCGTCGCGGGTGAGCGTGTCGGGGCCGGTCAGGAGTGTGGTCATGGGTGGTGTTATCCCTTCACCGCGCCGGCCGTCAGACCGCCGACGGCGCGGCGCTGGAGGAAGGCGAAGACGAGGAGCACGGGGAGGGCGAAGAGCGTGGACGCGGCCATGGTCGCACCCCAGTCGCTGCCGAAGGCGGTCTGGAACTGGGTGAGCCAGAGCGGCAGCGTCTGCGACTCCTTCTCCTTGTTCAGGATCAGGACCATCGCGAACTCGTTCCAGGCGGTGATGAAGCCGAAGAGCGAGGTCGACATCAGGCCGGGGGCCAGCAGGGGGAAGATCACCTTCATGAACGCCTGGCCGCGGTTGCAGCCGTCGATCAGTGCGGCCTCCTCCAGCTCGACCGGGACGGCGGCGATGAAGCCGCGCAGGGTCCAGATGGTGAAGGGCAGCACCATGACGAAGTAGATCGCCGTCAGGGTGCCGAGGCTGTTGAGGTAGTCGCCGTCACGGGCGATCATGTAGACCACGATGACCATGACTTCCCACGGTGCCATCTGGGCCATCATGACGCCGAGCACCAGGCCCTTGCGCCCGCGGAATTTCATCCGTGCGATGGCGAAGGCGGCGGCCAGGGCGACGACCAGGGAGATGAGCACCGCGCCGATCGTGACGATCAGGCTGTTCGTGACGTACGTCCAGAACAGGTCGACGCCGGTCGCCTTGGTGTAGTTCTCGAAGGTCGGGGTGAAGACGAAGACCGGGTCCTTGGTGAGGATCTCGCTCTGCGGCTTCAGCGAGGACGCGAACATCCAGTAGACCGGGAAGATCAGGACCAGGGCGATGAGGAGAGCGCCCGCGTTCTTGGCGATCGCGCCGGGCCGCAGGGGCTTCCTGTTGCGGGCCGCGGGGGCGGCGGGCGGCGCGGCGGCGGGCGGCTTGGTGAGGGTGGTGGTCACTGCTCCTCCTCCTGCTTCAGGATCAGGCGGAAGTAGAAGGACATGATGGCGATCAGCATCACGATGGTCAGTACGGAGATCGCGGCGGCGAGGCCGTAGCGGAACAGGCCCTGGCCGGTGATGTACGCGTACACGGGGAGGGTCTCGGACGCGTGGTCCGGGCCGCCCTGGTTCATCGCGTACACCTGCGCGAACGCCTTGAAGACCCAGATGATCTCCAGGAACGTGGTGATCATGAAGAAGGGCCTGAGGTTCGGGAAGACCACCGACCAGAAGGTGCGCCAGCCGTTGGCGCCGTCCATCTTCGCGGCCTCGTACAGCTCGCTGCCGATGGTGGTGAGACCGGCGTACATGTTCAGCGCGACGAAGGGGATCGAGCCCCAGACGATCAGCAGCGTGACGATGACGAGGGTCGAGAAGCCAGTCTCGAACCAGTTGTGCTGTTCGTAGCCGGAGAAGCCGAGGGTGCGCAGCACCCAGTTCGCGACGCCGAACTGCTCGTCGAAGAGCCACCGGAAGACGGTCACGGAGGCGACGATGGGCATGGCCCAGGCGAGCATGAGCGCGAGCGAGAGGACCAGGCGCATCTTGGTGCCGAGGCGGTTGAGCAGCACGCCGATCAGCGACCCGATGACCATGATCAGGAGGACGTTGGCGACCGTGAAGACCAGGCTCCGCAGGACGACGGTCCAGAAGTCCGGGTCCTTGAGCAGCTCCGTGTAGTTGTCGAAGCCGACCCATTCGGGGAGCCGGGTGATCAGTTCCTTCCTGTTGACCTGCTGGAAGGAGAGGATCACGTTCTTGACGAGCGGATAGAGGAGCAGCACCGCCATCGAGAGGACCGCGGGGGCGATCAGCAGGTACGGCACCAGCCCGCCGAGCCGGGAGCGTCTACCGCGTGGAGGGGTGTGGATTTCCTGGGATCCGGTGGGGGGAGGCGGAGTCGTCGACTCCCCTGCCGCCCTTCCGGGCGCGTCCTCGGGTGCGGCGGTCACCGCTCCCTGGGAGTGCACGGTCATGGTCTTTCCTCGCGGTTCTGGGGCTCCCGCGCCCGGCCGGGCGCGACCCGCGGACGGCGGGCCGCTGTGCACGAACAGAACCCGGTGGCGCGGCCGGTGCAGAACACCGCCCGCACCACCGGGTGGTGACGACTACTGCTGGTTGATGCGCTCGTCGATGACCTTGTCGGCCGCTTCGCCGGCCTTCTTCGGGTCCTCACCGTTCAGGACCTTGGTCATGTAGTCCTTGATCGGGTTGGGCGCGGTCTCGACGTTCGCCCAGCCCGGGGTGACCGGGGTGATCTTGCCGACGGGCGCCGACTTGGCCATGGCCTCGGCGAACGAGTCCGCGGGCGGCGCGAACTGCGACGCGTCGTTGTTCGGCAGCAGGGCGCCGCCGGTGGCCTCGGCGTACTTGGCCATCTGGGCCTTGCCCGCGGCGAGGGCCAGCCACTCCTTGGCGAGGTCCTTGTTCGGGGAGCGCTCGGCCACCGCGAGGTTGGAGCCGCCGAAGAAGACGGAGCCCGGCTTGTCGGCGGTCTTGCCCGGGATCGGGAAGTAGCCGAAGTCGGCGGTCTTGCCGGCCTTCTTCATGGCGTCGATCGCGCCGCCGGCCTCCCAGCCGAGACCGATCCAGGACGCGACACCGCCCTTGGCCACGACGTCGGTGGACTGCTGAGGGGTCGCCTCGTCCTTGTCCTTGGGCGCGGTGGAGAACGACTGGAGTTCCTTGTAGAAGTTGATGGCGGCCGTGGCCTCGGGGGAGGCCAGGTTGCCCTTCCACTGGTCGCCGTCCTTGACCGCGAGGTCGCTGCCCTCGTCCCAGACGAAGCCGGAGTACACGTACCAGCTCTGGCCGGGCAGGTAGATCGGCTGGACCTTCTTGTCCGACGCCTGGATCTTCTTGAGGCCGGCGATCCACTCGTCACGCGTGGTCGGCGGGGTCACCTTGGCCTTCTTGAAGACGGCCTTGTCGTAGACGACGACGCGGCTGGCGGCGTACCAAGGGGCGGAGTACAGCTTTCCGTCCAGCTCGGTGGAGGCCAGCATGCCCTTGTTCCAGCCGTCGTAGCCGAGCGCCGCCTTGTCACCGGTGAGGTCCGCGAGACCGCCGGTGACCGCGTAGCCCGCGGTCTGGGTGTTGCCGAGTTCGAGGACGTCCGGCGGGGCGTCCTCGGAGAGGGCGGTGGTGACCTTCTCCTGGATGCCGTTCCACTGCTGGATCTCGACCTTGACCTTGACGCCCTTGTGGGCCGCCTCGAACTCCTTGTTGACACCCTTGATCCAGGCGTCGGGGGCGGAGCCGTCCATGACCCAGACGGTCAGGTTCTTGCTGCCGCCGGCCTTGGTTTCGCTACCTTTGTCGTCGTCCGAACCACATGCGGCGATGCTGACCATCATGCCCGCGACACCTATCGCCGCGACGAGCTTGCGCTTCACGCCACCCTCCTCAGGGATGCCTGCAACTGCTGCCCACCGCGAAGCCATACGACTAGTAGTGACTGTGGGGTCGGGGGCTTGGCCTTGAATGGTTTAGACCAGTACCGGGAGCTTGGCCTAGACCTTTGGGGGTGTCAAGGGTGTATAAGAAGGACAGTCGCGTCCGTTATCGGACCGACACCTGAGGAGGGGCGACGACCCGTGAGCGGTCCGTGCCACCATGTGAGCCGCGACAGACGGAGGAGCCGGTGACGGCAGCAGCACAGTCGGGAAGGCAGGCCATGGCCACGGACGGGAGCGGTACGGAGTCCGAGGGTACGGCTCCCGTACGCACGGCGCGCGTGCCCAAGTACTACCGTCTCAAGCGGCACTTGCTCGATATGACGGGGACGCTGCCCCCCGGCACACCGGTACCGCCAGAGCGTACTCTCGCCGCGGAGTTCGACACGTCGAGAACGACAGTTCGGCAGGCACTTCAGGAACTGGTCGTCGAGGGACGGCTCGAACGCATCCAGGGCAAGGGCACGTTCGTGGCCAAGCCCAAGGTCTCGCAGGCCCTCCAGCTCACCTCGTACACCGAGGACATGAGGGCCCAAGGGCTGGAACCCACGTCCCAGTTGCTGGACATCGGGTACGTCACCGCGGACGACACGCTCGCCGGGCTGCTCGACATCACCGCGGGCGGGCGGGTGCTGCGGATCGAACGGCTGCGGCTCGCCAGCGGGGAGCCGATGGCCATCGAGACCACCCACCTGTCGGCGAAACGCTTCCCCGCCCTGCGCCGCTCGCTCGTCAAGTACACGTCCCTCTACACGGCGTTGGCGGAGGTGTACGACGTGCGCCTCGCCGAGGCCGAGGAGACGATCGAGACGTCGCTCGCCACCCCCCGGGAGGCCGGGCTGCTGGGCACGGACGTCGGGCTGCCGATGCTGATGCTGTCGCGCCACTCGATCGACGGGAACGGCGAACCGGTGGAGTGGGTGCGGTCGGTGTACCGGGGCGATCGTTACAAGTTCGTGGCGAGACTGCGCAGGCCGGCCGACTGACCGGCCGCTCGCGGTCTTCCCACGGCCGGGGCCGTCCCCTAGATTTCCTGCGCGTTGCGAAAGCGATCAGCGAAACGGCGAGCAGTGAGGGGACGGAGCCGCGCATGTCGGAAACACCGCCAGCATCACCTTCGGAAACACCTGAGGAGAGCCCTCCCCCCACGGTCACCCCTGTCCGTGTGATCATCGCCCTCTGCCTGGTCGCGCCCTTCGTGGCGCTGCTCTGGGTGGGGTCGTACGCGAAGACCGACCCGGCCTTCATCGGCATCCCGTTCTTCTACTGGTACCAGATGCTCTGGGTCGTCGTGTCGGCCGCGCTGACGCTGGTCGCCCACCAGCTGTGGCAGCGCGACCAGCGCTCCCGTACGGGACTCCGCAAGGGCGGTGCGGCGCGATGAACGACGGGGTGAACGGCGTCGCGCTCGGCGTCTTCGTCTTCTTCTTCCTGGCCGTCACGGTCATGGGCTTCCTCGCGGCGCGCTGGCGCCGGGCGGAGAACGAGCAGAGCCTCGACGAATGGGGCCTGGGCGGGCGGTCGTTCGGCACGTGGGTCACCTGGTTCCTGCTCGGCGGTGACCTCTACACGGCGTACACCTTCGTGGCCGTGCCGGCGGCGATCTACGCGGCGGGCGCGGCGGGCTTCTTCGCCGTGCCGTACACGATCCTCGTCTATCCGCTCATCTTCACCTTCCTGCCTCGGCTGTGGTCGGTGTCGCACAAGCACGGATACGTGACCACCTCGGACTTCGTCCGGGGCCGGTTCGGCTCGAAGGGCCTCTCGCTGGCGGTCGCCGTCACCGGCATCCTCGCGACCATGCCGTACATCGCGCTGCAACTGGTGGGGATCCAGGCGGTGCTGGACGTGATGGGCGTGGGCGGCGGCGAGGACACGAACTGGTTCGTGAAGGACCTGCCGCTGCTGATCGCGTTCGCGGTGCTCGCGGCGTACACGTACTCGTCGGGGCTGCGGGCGCCCGCGCTGATCGCGTTCGTGAAGGACACCCTGATCTATCTGGTGATCATCGTGGCCATCATCTACATCCCGATCAAACTGGGCGGTTTCGACGACATCTTCGCGAAGGCGGGCGACGCGTTCGCGCAGAAGAACCCGGCGACCGGGGCGCCACGCGGCGCGCTCGCGCCGGGCGAGGCCCAGCAGTGGGGGTACGCGACGCTGGCGCTCGGCTCGGCGCTCGCGCTCTTCATGTATCCGCACTCGGTCACGGCGACGCTCTCCAGCCGCAGCCGTGAGGTGATCCGGCGCAACACCACGATCCTGCCGCTGTATTCGCTGATGCTGGGCCTGCTGGCGCTGCTCGGCTTCATGGCGATCGCCGCCGGGGTGAAGGTCGACAACGGGCAGCTGGCGATCCCGCAGCTCTTCGAGAACATGTTCCCGGACTGGTTCGCGGGGGTGGCGTTCGCGGCGATCGGGATCGGGGCGCTGGTGCCGGCCGCGATCATGTCGATCGCGGCGGCGAACCTCTTCACCCGCAACATCTACAAGGACTTCATCAAGCCGGACGCGACGCCCGCGCAGGAGACGAAGGTCTCCAAGCTGGTGTCGCTGCTGGTGAAGGTGGGGGCGCTGGCCTTCGTCCTGACGATGGACAAGACGGTGGCGATCAACTTCCAGCTGCTGGGCGGGATCTGGATCCTCCAGACGATGCCGGCCCTGGTCGGCGGCCTCTTCACCCGCTGGTTCCACCGCTGGGCGCTGCTCACGGGGTGGGCGGTGGGCATGCTGTACGGCACGATCGCGGCGTACGGCGTCGCGAGCCCGACGCAGGCGCACTTCGGCGGCTCCTCGAAGGAGATCCCGGGAATCGGCGAGATCGGCTACATCGGCCTGACGGCGTTCGTCCTCAACGCGGTGGTGACGGTGGTCCTGACGCTCGCCCTGAGGGCGGCGAAGGCCCCGGACGGCGTGGACGAGACCAGCCCGTCGGACTACACGGCGGACATCGGCGACCCGGGCGTGCAGAAGGACCTCCCGCTGTCCCCGGCGACCCCACCGGACCCGGACCCGGTGCGCTGAGAGAGCGCGGACGTACGGCGGAAGGCGGGCCCCCGGACTCCGGGCGGCCCGCCTTCCCGGTTCCGACACAGGGGGGCGAAGTGGGGCGCGACACAACATCTAGGGGGTGCTTCACCGTGTGCCCCCCAGATGTATGCTCGACCTCGTTGTCGACGCAGGGGAATCCGGTGTGAATCCGGAACTGTCCCGCAACGGTCTGCTGTGGTGTGCTTTGTCATACCCGTGAGTCCGAGGACCTGCCGGCGACGCATCCGGCTCGACCGAACCGGGTGCCAGGACGTCCGGGCCCCGAGGCTGGGCCGGAGACGCCGTGGTTCGTGCTGCCCGGAGACGGGTACGCGGCGGATCCGCGCGCCCCCGCTCCCCCGCCGACGGCCCAGAGCCGAGCGAGGGAGAGCACCACGTGACCATCGCGCCAGCCGATCCGGCTTCAGGCATCTCCGAGGTCTCCGCACAGGTGACCGACGGACCCGGGACCGCGTTGCTGCGGCTCCTGACCGACCTGACCGCCGATCTGCCCGACACCGACCCCGGACGCGTCGCCGGCGCCGCGCTGCGCGGCCGCAACGCCCGGTCGGACGAGGCCGAGCTGCGCGAGCTCGCCACCGAGGCGGCCGCGGGGCTCATCGCCGAGGACCCGGCCTACTCCCGGCTCGCCGCCCGGCTGCTCACCCGTACCATCTCCGAAGAGGCCGCGAGCCAGGGCGCCGTGGCGTTCTCCGCGTCCGTCACGGTGGGGCACCGCGAGGGCCTGATCGCCGACCGCACCGCCGAATTCGTCGCGCTGCACGCCGACTTCCTGGACGCGCTCATCGACCAGGACGCCGACGACCGCTTCGGCTACTTCGGGCTCCGTACCCTCTTCAGCCGGTACCTGCTCCGCCACCCGATCACCCGCAAGGTCATCGAGACCCCCCAGCACTTCCTGCTGCGCGTCGGCGCCGGTCTCGCCGAGGACACGAGCGTGCGCGCGCTGGAGGAGGTCGCCTCCCTCTACCGGCTGATGAGCCGCCTGGACTACCTCCCGTCCTCGCCGACGCTCTTCAACTCCGGTACGCGCCACCCGCAGATGTCCTCCTGCTACCTGCTGGACTCCCCGCTGGACGAGCTGGACTCGATCTACGACCGCTACCACCAGGTCGCGCGCCTCTCGAAGCACGCGGGCGGCATCGGCCTCTCGTACTCCCGCATCCGCTCGCGCGGCTCGCTGATCCGCGGCACGAACGGGCACTCGAACGGCATCGTCCCCTTCCTGCGGACCCTGGACTCGTCGGTCGCGGCGGTCAACCAGGGCGGCCGGCGCAAGGGCGCGGCCTGCGTCTACCTGGAGACCTGGCACGCGGACCTGGAGGAGTTCCTGGAGCTGCGCGACAACACCGGCGAGGAGGCCCGCCGTACGCACAACCTGAACCTCGCCCACTGGATCCCGGACGAGTTCATGCGCCGCGTCGACGCGGACGGCGAGTGGTCGCTGTTCTCCCCCGCCGACGTCCCGGAGTTCGTGGACCTGTGGGGCGACGAGTTCGACGCCGCGTACCGGAAGGCGGAGGCCGCCGGCCTGGCGCGGAAGACCGTCCCGGCCCGTGAGCTGTACGGCCGCATGATGCGTACCCTCGCCCAGACCGGCAACGGCTGGATGACCTTCAAGGACGCGTCGAACCGTACGGCCAACCAGACCGCCCTGCCCGGCAAGGTCGTCCACTCCTCCAACCTCTGCACGGAGATCCTGGAGGTCACGGACGACGGCGAGACGGCCGTCTGCAACCTCGGCTCGGTCAACCTCGGCGCGTTCGTGCTCGATTCGGGCGAGATCGACTGGGAACGGCTGGACGAGACCGTCCGTACCGCCGTCACCTTCCTCGACCGGGTCGTGGACATCAACTTCTACCCGACCGAGCAGGCCGGCCGCTCCAACGCCAAGTGGCGCCCGGTGGGCCTGGGCGCGATGGGCCTCCAGGACGTCTTCTTCAAGAAGCGCCTGCCGTTCGACTCCGCCGAGGCCGCCGCGCTCTCCACGAGGATCGCCGAGCGGATCATGCTCGCCGCGTACGAGGCGTCCTGCGCGCTCGCCGAGCGCAACGGGCCTCTCCCGGCCTGGTCGGAGACCCGTACCGCCGCCGGGGTGCTGCACCCCGACCACTACGACGTCGAGCTGAACTGGCCGGAGCGGTGGGACGCGCTGCGCGCCCGCGTCGCGAAGAGCGGCATGCGCAACTCGCTGCTCCTCGCGATCGCGCCGACGGCGACCATCGCCTCGATCGCGGGCGTGTACGAGTGCATCGAGCCGCAGGTCTCCAACCTCTTCAAGCGCGAGACGCTGTCCGGCGAATTCCTCCAGGTCAACTCGTACCTGGTGCAGGAGCTCAAGGACCTGGGCGTCTGGGACGCGCAGACGCGTGAGGCGCTGCGCGAGTCCAGCGGCTCGGTGGCCGGCTTCACCTGGATCCCGGCGGAGGTGCGCGAGCTGTACCGCACGGCGTGGGAGATCCCGCAGCGCGGTCTGATCGACATGGCGGCGGCCCGTACGCCGTTCCTCGACCAGAGCCAGTCGCTGAACCTGTTCCTGGAGACGCCGACCATCGGGAAGCTCAGCTCGATGTACGCGTACGCCTGGAAGAAGGGCCTCAAGACGACGTACTACCTGCGCTCGCGCCCCGCGACGCGCATCGCCCGCGCGGCGGGCGGCCCCCAGGCGGCGGCCACCGTGCCGGCGCCGGCCAGCGCGGCCGCTGCCGCCACCACCATCCCGCTCCAGCAGGCGTCCCCGGCCCCGGCCAACCCGATGGTCCCGGACGCGGACGCGATCGCCTGCTCCCTGGAGAACCCCGAGTCCTGCGAGGCCTGCCAGTAATGAGTTCCCCCGAGAAAGGTCCCGCCGTGACGAGCCCCGCCGAGAAGAACCTGCTCGACCCGGGCTTCGAGCTGACCCTGCGCCCCATGCGCTACCCGGACTTCTACGAGCGCTACCGCGACGCGATCAAGAACACCTGGTCGGTGGAGGAGGTCGATCTCCACTCCGACGTCGCGGACCTCGCCAAGCTCTCCCCCGGCGAGCAGCACATGATCGGCCGGCTGGTCGCGTTCTTCGCGACGGGCGACTCGATCGTGTCGAACAACCTGGTGCTGACGCTCTACAAGCACATCAACTCCCCCGAGGCGCGGCTGTACCTGTCCCGCCAGCTCTTCGAGGAGGCCGTGCACGTCCAGTTCTATCTGACGCTGCTCGACACCTATCTGCCCGACCCGGACGACCGCGCGGCGGCCTTCGACGCGGTGGAGGAGATCCCGTCGATCCGCGAGAAGGCGCAGTTCTGCTTCCGCTGGATGGACTCGGTGGAGAAGATCGACCGCCTGGAGACCAAGGCGGACCGGCGCCGCTTCCTCCTCAACCTGATCTGCTTCGCGGCGTGCATCGAGGGGCTGTTCTTCTACGGAGCCTTCGCGTACGTGTACTGGTTCCGCTCGCGCGGTCTGCTGCACGGCCTGGCCACCGGCACCAACTGGGTGTTCCGTGACGAGACGATGCACATGAACTTCGCCTTCGAGGTGGTCGACACCGTCCGCAAGGAGGAGCCCGACCTCTTCGACGACGCGCTCCAGCAGCAGGTCACGGACATGCTGAAGGAGGCCGTCGAGGCGGAGTTGCAGTTCGGGCGCGACCTGTGCGGGGACGGCCTGCCGGGCATGAACACGGAGTCGATGCGCGAGTACCTCCAGTGCGTCGCGGACCAGCGGCTCCAGCGGCTGGGCTTCGCGCCGGTGTACGGCTCGGAGAATCCGTTCTCCTTCATGGAGCTCCAGGGCGTGCAGGAACTGACCAACTTCTTCGAACGCCGCCCGTCGGCGTACCAGGTGGCGGTGGAGGGGTCGGTCGCGTTCGACGACGACTTCTAGGCCGCTGTTCCGCGGCTTCCGGGTCGCTGGGGTAGGGCTTCCGGGTCGCTGGTGTGCGGCCGGGGCACGACCGGGGCGCGCCCCCTCTCCGCTGTGGCGGGGGTGGGGCGCGTTGTCGCGTTGTCGCGTTGTCAGTGGTCGCGTACACCATGGACCCATGACGACGACGAACACGGGGCACGACCACCCCCGCTCGCGCGAGGAGTTCGACTGGCGGGCGTTCCTGCGCGGGTGGAGCGCGGAGTGGGCCGACGCGGCCGATCCGGACGTGGTGGACGGGCACGGGCTGCGTGAGGCGCGGGAGCAGCGGTGGCTCGGGTTCGGGCCGGCGGATCCGAAGGCGCTCGCGGTGTGGGAGGCGCGGGCGGGGGGTGCGCTGCCGCCGTCGTTCCGGGCGTTCCTGGAGGTGACCGACGGGTGGCGGATGACCGGTACGCCGGTATGGCTCCTGGCGCGGACGGAGGGGGTCTCCGACGAGACGGGGTCGGGGGGCCGGTCGCTGCGGCTCACCGACGACTCGGCCCGCGTGGACGTGGTGCTCGACCCGCTGGACGTGGCGGAGGACGGCGAGTGGGCGGTGCGGGTCCGGGTAGCGGGGAGCCGGGCGGAGCCCGTGCGGTATCCGTCGTTCCGGGCGTACATGGAGTCCGTCCACGAGAGGTTCCTCGCGGACGCGGACGCCCAGGCGGATGCCGACGCGTTGGACGCGGACGTGGACCGCGCGCGGCGGCTGGCCCTCGCCGGTGATCCGGACGGGGCGCTGGCGCTGCTGGCGCCGGCGGTACGGGCCCGCCATCCGCGCGCCCTGTCGATCCAGGAGCAACTCACCGAGCTCCTCGGGCTACCGCCGGGCGGCGAACGCGCGGCGCCGGTCGGCGACACGGCGTACACCGTGCGGGAACTGCTCCCGAAGAGGTGCCTGACCGCGAAGCGATGGACCTCGCTCGGCAGCGTGCCCAATCTGGAGGGGGTACGCAGGGACTTCCCGGCGGTCGATCCGGCGGTGGTCGAGCCGGTGCTGCACGCGGTCTTCGACGGCACGTACCGCCACACCGTCGAGGGCCCGTTCGGTGAAGTGGTGGCACGGGCCCGGGAGTTCGCGCGCTGGGGCTGCGTGGACGAGGCGTGGGCGACGCTGCGCGACGGCATGCGGGAATGGCGCCCGTACGACGACGAGGAGCAGGTGGCGCCACTCGGGCTGGTGGCGGACGGCGTACTGGGACCACTGCTGACAGCCCGGCGGGGACGGGAGTTGCTCACCTCGTCCCGTACGGCCGCCGTGGCGGTCACCGCGAAGCCGGACGGACTGGCGTGGCTGGTGGCGGAGGACCGCAGGTTCGAGTTCAAGTGGTGGCTGGTGCTGGCGCGCGGGGTGGAGCCGGCGGACCTGCCGCGCGTCCTGGGCACCGAGCGCGGGCTGTCGCCGCATCCGGTGACGGTGGCGAGGCGGCTCGAAACGGCGTTCCACCCGCCGGCGCCACCGCTGGTGTTGAAGGACAGTCCGGGGAAGTTGGTGGTCCCGGGCATACCCGCGAACGGGCTCCCCTCGGCGGCGGCGGTGGGCCGCGCAGGCCAGGACACCGAGGGCGAGGGCTGGGCGTTCGCCCTGGTGGAGATGGCGGGGCGGGGGGTGATGCGGTCGCCCGCCCCGGCCGCGTCGGCGGTCTCCGGCGGCCTGGTCCTGAGCGTGGGCAGTACGTTGAACCTCGACCCGGACGTGCCGACTCTGCGGGTCACGGCCGCCGAGGCCGGGCGGATCGTGTGGGAGGTCACCGTCGGCCCGCCCGGGATCACCGAGCCCGAGGCCCGGGGAGAGGTCCCCCCTGCCCTCGATCCGCGCCGCCACCTCGCGGCCCGGACCGCCACCCGCGACCCGGCCGCACCGGCGCGGTGGCTGTGCGAGGCCCTGGCAGCGGAGTTCGGGGTGTCGGTGAGCCGCGACGCGGTGGTGCTGGGCCGCCTGCACAGCCTGGAGGTCCCGCGGTGGTCCAGCTCTCCGTTCACCCCGTGATCCGTACCCGGCCGGCGGCTCTCGCGTGTGCCGCGGCGACCGTCGCCGCGGGGCTCGGGGTCAGGGCGTGGGCGGACGGCGATCTCGCCAAGTACGCGGGCGACGCGCTGTACACCGTGCTCGTCCACGCCCTCGTCGTGTGCGCCGTCCCCCGGGTACGGCCCCGCACCGCCGCCGTCGGCGCCTTTGTGTTCAGCTGCGCGGTCGAACTGCTCCAGCTCACCCCGGTCCCGGCCGGGCTCGCCGCGCGCAGCGGGCTCGCCCGGCTGGTGCTGGGTTCGACCTTCAACGCACCTGACCTGCTGTGGTACGCGGTCGGCGCGGGCGCGGCAGCAGTCCTGCACTCGCTGCCGGCGCGCTCGGCCCGATCGGGGCGCTCGACGCGCTCGACGCGCTCGGCGCCCGTCCGTCGTCCCGCGCCGCCTCCGGATCCCCCCTCCCGACCGTCGCGTGGCGCAACTGGCGGTCGATCGACAGGTCCTTGAGGAGCCAGAGCAGGGCCGGGAGGGCCAGGAGAACGAACAGGGCCGTAAGGGCGGCAAACGCCAGGAAGGTGTCCATGCGTCCAGCGTCGTGGATGGGTTCCCCACAGGGCAGTGGCAGGACTGTCATCGAACCTCGAATTACTGCCACACTGGGCCGCATGCTGAAAAACGTCGCCGCCGTCCTGCTCGACGGAGTCCACCCCTTCGAACTCGGCGTCGTCTGCGAGGTGTTCGGGCTCGATCGCAGCGACGACGGGCTGCCCGTCTACGACTTCGCGGTGGTGTCCGCGGAGGGGGCGGAGCTGCGCACCCACGCCGGGTTCACCCTCGGCTCGCTGGCCGGGCTCGAACGGCTGGAGGAGGCCGACCTCATCGCCGTACCCGCGGGCGACGCCTACGCGGAGCGCGCGTTCCCCGAGGAGTTGCTGGCGGCGCTGCGGCGGGCCGTGGACCGGGGGGCCCGTGTGCTCAGCGTCTGCACCGGCGGCTATCTGCTCGGCGCCGCGGGCCTCCTCGACGGGCGCCGCTGCGCCGTGCACTGGCGGCACTCGGCCGACCTCGCGCGGCGTTTTCCCGAGGCGCGGGTGGAGCCCGCCGTGCTGTACGTCGAGGACGGTCCCGTGATCACGTCCGCCGGTTCGGCCGCCGGCATCGACGCGTGCCTGTATCTCGTACGGCAGGAACACGGCCCGGAGATCGCCAACGCGCTCGCCCGCCGCATGGTCGTCCCGCCCCACCGCGACGGCGGCCAGGCCCAGTTCATCGAGCGGCCGCTGCCCGTCGCCTGCGACACCGTCGGGGAGGTGCTGTCCTGGATGGAGCGCCACCTGGACCGCGAGATGACCGTGGAGCAGCTGGCCGAGCGGGCCCACATGTCGCCCCGCACCTTCGCCCGCCGCTTCCAGCAGGAGACGGGGACCACTCCGTACCGCTGGCTCCTGCGCCAACGGGTGCTGCTGGCACAGGAGTTGCTGGAGGGTACGCACGAGACGGTCGACCGGGTCGCGGGACGCGCCGGGTTCGGGAACGCGGCGGGGCTCCGGCATCACTTCCTGCGGACCCTCGGGACGACGCCGAACGCGTACCGGCGGACGTTCCAGGGGCCGGGCCCGGGCCCGGCCTCGGGCCCGGCATCCGTCCCCGTCCCGGCCCCCGTCCCGGCCCAGGCCCCTGTCCCGGCCTCACGGTCTCAGGCGTTCGGGACCGTCTCGTAGCGCGGCGTGCCCTCTTCCATCTGCTTGAGCGCGTCCTTCCGGTCCCGCTTCGACAGCCGGTCGATGTACAGGTACCCGTACAGATGGTCCGTCTCGTGCTGGAGGCAGCGCGCGAAGTACCCGGTGCCCGCCACCTTCACCGGATTGCCCTGGGCGTCCTGGCCGCGTACCACCGCGTAGTCGGGGCGGGGCAGGGCCGCGTACGCCGTCGGGACCGACAGGCAGCCCTCGTTGGAGTCGTCCAAGTGGCGCTTCTCCGGCGGCAGTTCCTCCAGCACCGGGTTGCAGATCGCCCCGACGTGGCGCTTGCCGTCGTCGTCCGGGCAGTCGTACACGAAGACCTTGAGGTCCACGCCGATCTGGTTGGCGGCGAGGCCGACGCCCTCCGCCGTGTGCTGGCTGGCGAACATGTCGTCGATCAGCGCGGCGAGGGAGTCGTCGAACTCCGTGACGTCCCGGCACTCCTTGTGGAGCACCGGATTCCCGACGACGGTGATCGGGCGGGACGTGCCGCGCTCGCGGTGCGCCAGCTCACGCTCCGCGGCGCGCTCCGTGTCGTCGGCGAACCCGTCCGCCGTCCCGGCCACGGTGGTTCCCCTGTCGACCCGCTGGTCCGTCTCCTGCTGCGCCATGTCCGCAGTACGCCTTCCTCGGTTCCCGATGCTGCCCGCACGATCGGCACGATGTGCCCATACAGCCTAAGGGCAGCCGGCGGGCGTCAGCAGACCTCTTCGAGATCGCGCCATTCCCGGGTGTCCGGACTGTCCGCGACCCACCCGTCCAGCAGCCCCCGCACCAGCCCCTGCGGCGCCGCGATCCCGCACTCGCGCTCCGGCACCCACAGCTCGCCGGCCGTGCGGTGCCCCAGCGGCCCCGGGTGCCCCGGCTCGCTGTGGTCGTGCGGGTCGAGGTGCTCCCCGTCGCCCTCGGCGCTCGGCATCCGGCTCTCCGAGCAGGCCCGGCACAGCAGCCGTACGGACGACGACCAGTCCTCGGCCGCGAACCCCGCGTCGGCCGCGAGGCGCTCCAGGGCGTCCCGGTCCTCCTCGGTGGCCGCCTCCAGCAGCACCACCCACGTCGGTACGGGCGAGGGCGCCCACAGCTCGATCTCGTCGAACACGGGGTACGCGCGGGTGTTGCCGTCCGGCCCGGCGGCCGTCGTGCGCTCGCCGTGCGGTACGCCGTCGTGGAGCACGACCTCGCCCCAGCGCCGTCCCGACGACGGCAGCGGGATCGAGAGCAGCTCGATGCGGGCCGGGTCGAGCCTGCGGCCCCAGACGACCTCGGCCTCGCCCTCCGGCGAGAGCCGGACGGCGGCGCTGCCCAGCTCCATGCCCTCGGGCTCGCCGTTGGCCTCGACGCTGTGCGGATTGCCGGGCACCTTCAGCCCGTACGCCTGCCAGGCGCGGCGGGCCAGCGGCCAGTCCTGGAGGGCGGTGGCGGCGATGCCGACGTTCCACCAGTCGGGGGCGCCGGTCTCCTTGTCGAGCAGCGCGACGGCCCGCAGCCCGGCGGCGCGCGCCTGCTCCCAGTCGTGGCGGAACTTGTGCAGCAGCGCCAGGTTGAACCACGACTCCGAGAGCCAGGGCTCCAGGTCCGCCGCACGGGTGAGCAGCGCGCCCGCGTCCTCGTACCGGCCGTCACCGATCAGCGTGAACGCGCGGTCGGTGGCCTGCCGCCACGAGGCGGAGGGCCGATGCCGTACCTTCCCGAAGATCCTCACGATTCCCGCCTGCCGGTCGCTCGGGTCTGTGCCCCCGGACACCCTCTTCTTCCTCTTCTTCGCATCCAACCATGCCCGGTCCCACGCCCGCTCATTACCCATGGGTTACCCGGTCCCGCCCGGGGCCGGGCCGCCTCGGGACAGCACGCGTGCCAGGGATTCCACGACCTCGGGCTGGTAGTCGTGCCCCGTCCCGAGCCGCAGCCGCTCCAGTGCGCCGAGCGATCCGCCGAGCGGTCCACTCGCACTGGCACATTCCCCGGTGAGGTCGTCGTACGCATTGACGGTGCGGACGATCCTGGCGGAGAGGGGTTGTTCGCGGTACGGATCGGCCTGGCGCTCCACGACGACGGCGACGGCGGCGGGCACGCCGGTCTGGCGGACCACCTCGCCGCCGAGGAGGGCGATACGGCGCTGCTCGTCGGCCGGGAGGAAGGCGGTGGCGCCCTCGGGGACGGGATCGACGAGGGAGAGCTGTCCGATGTCGTGCATGAGGGCCGCGTATTCGAGGACGGTCAGCTCCGGTCCCGAGAGGCCCAGCTCGCGGCCGACGGCGCGGCTCAGCTCCGCGACCCTGCGGGCGTGGCCGTGGGGGGTGTAGCCGGCGATCTCGGTGGCGCGGGCGAGGGAGGCGATGGTCTGGCGGTACGTGGTCCGCACGGCGGCGTACCGCCGGTAGGACAGCTGGGTCAGCAGCAGCGGTACGCAGAACACGGGCAGCGCCCAGAGTCCCGCGACGGCGACCCCGAGGGCGATGACGGCGCCGGTGGCGCAGACGGCGGAGCCGATGTGGAGGAGGGCGCGCAGCTCGTCGCGGAGGAGGGGGCCGAAGGGGTGGCGGGTGCGGGCGCGGAGCAGGAGGGCGGCGAGGACGGCGTCGCAGAGGGCGGTGAGGACGAGGAGGAGCAGGAGGGTGGCGGCGTAGAAGGGGCCCTTGCCGAAGCGCTCCACGAGCCCGTCGGAGCCGGACCCGTAGCCCGCGTCGTACAGCGGCTGGAAGCACACGGCCGCGAAGGCGGTGGTCAGGACGCGGCGGACCAGGTGGTCGAGCGCGGGGCCCCGGCGCCTGGCGAGGTGCGGTACGGAGCCGGCGAGGGTGGCGGCGGCCACCACCGCGAGGGTCTGGAGGACGCCGTGGGTGGCGCGCTGCCCGGCGTTCTCGCCGAGGAGGGCGTACGCGAGCGCACCGGCGGCCCCGAGGGGCGCGGGCTCGCGCTCACCGGGGAGCGCGCCCCAGCGAGCCAGCTCCCCGACCGCAACGAGCAGGCCGAACGCGAGAGCGGTACGCGGCTCGGCGAGCCCCCGCCAGAGCGTCCCGCCGAGCGCACTCCCGGCGAGCAGCGCGGCGGAGCCGTACACCCCGGCCACGGCGACGGCGGGCCGCGCCCGGGCGACAGGCGCCCGCTCCGGGACGGCGCCCGCACTCACGCGCGCCTCCGGCGGGGCACACGCGGGAAGACGGGGGCACGGGGGCCGGGCGGAAGACGCGCGCCCGCCGTCCCCGGGTCAGGCGCCGGGTGCGCGCCCGTCGTCGGCGAGCCGGCGCCCGGTGACGGGACCGGGCCCGGCCTCGCGCCCCCACCCGGCGCCGCTGGCGCCTCCGCCTCGTCCGCCGTGACCGTCGTCTGCCAGCCGTGTCGGGACAGCGCCCTGACCAGCGCGTTCACCATGTCCGGGTCGAACTGGGTGCCCGCGCAGCGTTCCAGTTCCGCCATCGCCGTGCCCACCGGTCTCGCCCTGCTGTACGAGCGGGTCGACGTCATCGCGTCGAACGCGTCCGCCACCGCCACCACCCGCGCGCACTCGGGGATCTGCGCCCCGGCCAGCCCGTACGGGTACCCGCTGCCGTCCAGCCGCTCGTGGTGGTGCAGGATCGCCTCCCGCGCCTCCCCGAGGAAGCCGATGCCGCGCACCATCTCGTGCCCGTACTCGGGATGCAGCTCCATCACCCGCCGCTCGTCGGGCGTCAGCGGCCCGTCCTTGCGCAGCACCCGCGTCGGTACGCCGAGCTTGCCGACGTCGTGCAGGATCCCGGCGAACCGGAGCACCTCCGTCCGGTCCCGGTCCATGCCCAGCTCCTGGGCGATCAACACCGAGGCGCGCCCCACCCGTTCGCTGTGCCCGCGCGTGTATGTGTCCTTGAGGTCGACGGCCTGCACGAGCGCCCTGATCGTCGCCTGGTGGGCGGCGGACTCGCGGTGATACTGCGCGAACACCCAGCAGGAGATGTACATGGGCAGCAGGACGAAGAGCGCGGAGAGCGGACCGTACGGGCTCCGCCACAGCACCGCCATCATCAGCCCGGCCAGGCCGTGCGCCCCGTGCGGGGCCAGCGACCGGACGAACAGCCCCCGCCACGCGGTCCGCAGCGGCAGCCGCTCGGCCGCCGCCAGCACCCCGCCGTCGAGCGTGGCGAGAACCAGACAAAAGGCGAGGGTGGCCGCCCCGGCGGGTAGCAACACATAGGGAAAGTCCGGCGTCTTGAGCCCGTAGCCACCACCCCCGAGGGCGACGGGACCGCCGAACAGGACCTGGACCCGCGCCGCCGTCCAGGTGGCGAGGGAGAGCTGCGCGGCGCGCCAGACCCGGCGCGCGCCCTTCGGCCGCTGCTCGACGCGTCCCAGCAGCGCGCCGGGCACGGCCACCAGCGCGGCGGCGGCGGGCGGCAGCAACAGGGCGGAGGCGAGGAGGACGGGAAAGAACGATCCGGCGGCGACCGGCGCGGAGCCGTGCGGCGAGCGCCCGGGGAACCGGCAGCGGGCCGGCATCTCGCAGAAGGCGTACAGGACGGCGAGCAGCGCGACGGCCCGCCACGGGGTGCCGGGGCGGAACGCGGGAAGGAGGCAGACGGCGGCGCAGAGCGCGGCGCCCAGGATGTACGCGCGCGCCGCACCCGGTATGGCCCTCACGGGTTCTCGCCCTTCCTCGGCTCCTCGATCCGGCCCGGGAAGGGCCCGAAACAGAGCGTCAGGCTAGCGAGTCGGGGCGCGGGCGGCGGGCGGACGACGACGATTAGCACCTTCGGGTGACACGGCCGCTCTGCCGGTGATACGGGTGAGGGCGCACCGCGCGATGCGCGGCACGCCCTCGTACCCCGTGCGAAGGGGGGCTTGCTGGGGTCAGCGGGTGGTGGTGCGGGCCCGCTCGGACGGCCGCACCGTACGTCGGTACGTCAGTCCTGCGCCGCCCGCGGCACATCCGCGCCCGCCGTCGACACTTCCCGCTCAGGACCGATCTCTCCCGACCGGATCAGATCGATCCGGCCCATGACCTTGGCCCGCAGGTCGGACGGCACGTCGTCCTGGCCGCAGCAGCGCTTGACCAGCTTCTTCACGGCCTGCTCAAGGCCGTACTTCTCCAGGCACGGGGAGCACTCCTCGAAGTGCACCTCGAACTTGGTGCAGTCGTTGTCCGGCATCTCGTTGTCGAGGAACTCATACAAATGATCGAGTACCTCGGAGCAATCCGTCTCATGCGGCTCTCCGCAGCTCATGAGCCCGAACCTTTCCGATCGTCCGACGACTCCCCGGCACCGGCCGGGACGAGCCCGCGCTCGCGGGCGTAGTCCTCCAGCATGCCGCGCAGCTGGCGGCGCCCCCGGTGCAGCCGCGACATCACCGTACCGATGGGAGTCCCCATGATGTCCGCGATCTCCTTGTACGCAAAGCCCTCGACATCGGCGAGATACACCGCGATGCGGAACTCCTCCGGGATCGCCTGCAACGCCGACTTCACGTCGGAGTCCGGGAGGTGGTCGAGCGCCTGTGCCTCCGCCGAGCGCAGACCGGTCGACATGTGCGACTCGGCACGCGCGAGCTGCCAGTCCTCGATCTCCTCGGCGGCACTGCGCTGGGGTTCACGCTGCTTCTTGCGGTACGAGTTGATGAAGGTATTGGTGAGGATGCGATACATCCAGGCCTTGAGGTTGGTCCCCTCGCGGAACTGGTGGAAGGAGCCGTACGCCTTGGCATACGTCTCCTGCACGAGGTCCTCGGCGTCCGCCGGGTTGCGCGTCATGCGCAGCGCGGCGGAATACATCTGGTCGAGGAAGCCCAGCGCGTCCCGCTCGAAACGGGCGTTGCGCTCGGCCGTGGTCTCTTCGATGCCGCCGTCGTCGGTCCCTGCGTCGGTCCCAGTGACCGGACCCACCTCCTCCAACGCTGTGGCGGGCCCGAAAGCGGACCCACTCGAATCGGAGAATAGTCGACCTTGTGACAACGAGGGCCGGTGGTCCGCTCCGCCGGCCGCCCGGACCGGAGCGTTCTTGGACGCGGGAAGCACCGTCCACTCCAGTTCACTGGCGTCTGAGCGGCGCGGGCAGATGGTCGAACCCATACGACGGACTCCCTCTCCATGCTCTGTGTTCCGTTGTCTGGTGAAACAGTGGACATCTGTCCCACATTCCCGGCCGGGACCCGGTGCTCAGGCGAGTTTCGCCGCCCATTCCGCCACGTTCGCGGTGATGATCGCGAGGGCCCGCTCCTGCGAGACGGCGGCGCTCTTCGCGACGGCGAACGCGTGGTCGGCGCCCGGGACCTCGCACAGCGCGAACGCGCCGCCCCCCTTCGTACCGGCGTCCCTCCCGCCACCCGCGTCCGGGAACTCGGCAGGCTTCCCGAACGGGTCGTTGCCGCCCTGGACCACCAGCGTCGGCACCCCCGCGCCCAGCAGTTCCGCCGCCCGGGACTTCTCCGGCCTGCCCGGGGGGTGCAGGGGAAAGCTGAGGGCCAGTACGGCGTACGCCCCCAGCTCCGGCGCCGTACGGCAGGCCACCCGCGCTCCGGCGCTGCGCCCGCCCGCGATCACCGGCGGCCCCGGCTCCGCCAGCACGGGCCACACCGCCCGCCATCCCGCGTCCAGGGTCTTCGGCGCCGGAGCGAGCTTCCTGCCCGCCACCCGCCAGGGCTGCTCCACCAGCGCGACGGTGACGCCGAGCGGCGGCAGCGCGGCGGCGAGGGCCTGGAGATCGCGGGCCTCGATGCCGCCGCCCGCGCCGTGGCCGAGGGCGAGGACCAGCCGGGGGTCCTCCGCCGGGTGCCAGGTGACGCGGGCGTCGCCGCCCGGAGTGCCGACGGTCCGCACGTTCTCGCTCCGCGTCCCACGCGTGTCAGGAGTCACACCGGACATCCTGCCGCGCCCGCGCCCCGGAACGCCTCAGCAGCGCACAGCTCAGCGCTCCTCGCCACGCTTCGGAAGAGCCCAGACCAGACCAGGCCCAGACCAGACCAGCTCAGAACAGCGTGCTCTCCTCCGGCGCGGCCAGTTCCTCCAGCAGCTCCGGCCCGTTGTTGCGGACATTGCTGACCGCCGTCGCCACCGGATACGCCCGCATCAGCCCGGCCTCGGGCGGCGCGAGCAGCTCACGCAGGTCGTCGGGGTCCGTACGGGCCGGGTCCAGCCACGCGTCCCAGCGGTCCGGCGTCAGCATCAGCGGCATACGGGGGTGGATGTCGGCGAGCGATCCGGGCCCCTCGGCGGGCGCCACGGCCAGCGGGGTCTTCTCCGCCTCGGTCGTGATCACCGAGCAGGTCACCCACCAGGCGCCCGGGTGGTCGTCGGGCAGCGTCCGGTCGCGCCAGAACTCGTACAGTCCCGCCAGCGCCATGACAGACCCGTCGGCCGGCGTCACGAAGTACGGCTGTTTGCGGGGGCGCTTCTTCTTCCCCCGTACCTCCAGCTCCCGTTCGTCGGCGCCGGTCACCCACTCGTAATACCCGTCGGCCGGCAGGATGCAGCGCCGGGCGAGGAAGGGGCGGCGGAAGGACGGCTTCTCGTGCACGGTCTCGGCCCGCGCGTTGATCATGCGGGCCGCGCCCTCGGGCGTCTTCGACCACGACGGCACGAGCCCCCACCTGAGTTTGCGCAGCTGCCGAACCGGATCCGGCTCTTCCGCGTCTTTCACAGGACGTTCCAGAACCGCGTAGACCTCTTTGGTCGGGGCCACGTTCCAATCGGGCGCCAGGGTCTCCTCGGGTTCCCACTTCTCCACCCCGAAGAGCCCCTGAAGGTCCTCGGGCCGCCGGCTCGCCGCATACCGTCCGCACATAAGTGCCAGACTGCCACGACCCCGTCCCCGTTGAGGAGCCGACCGAGAAATGGCCAGCATCGACGTCACGTCCATATCCAACCTGTGGGACCGGGTCTTCGGCAGTCAGCCGGCGCCGGCCCCGTGGCTGGTGGTCGTGACGGGGGCCGTCGCCCTCGCCGCGGTGGTGCCCCACCCCGTCTGGCGGGTGTCGCGCAACACCATCACCATCGCCCACGAGGGCGGCCACGGCCTGATCGCGCTGGTCACCGGCCGCCGCCTGAACGGGATACGGCTGCACTCGGACACCTCGGGCCTGACCGTCAGCCGGGGCAAGCCCGCCGGCATCGGGATGATCCTGACGGCCGCCGCCGGCTACACCGCGCCCCCGCTGCTCGGGCTCGGCGGCGCCTGGCTGCTCTCCGCGCACCACATCACGCTGCTGCTCTGGCTCGCGACCGCCCTCCTGCTCGCGATGCTGGTGATGATCCGCAACGCGTACGGGGCGCTCACCGTCATCCTGACCGGGGCGGCCTTCCTCCTGATCTCCTGGCTCACCGGGCCGGTGGTCCAGTCGGCGTTCGCGTACACCGCCGTGTGGTTCCTGCTGCTCGGAGGCGTACGGCCGGCCTTCGAGCTCCAGTCCAAGCGCCGGCACGGCGGGGCGGGCGACTCGGACGCGGACCAGCTGGCGCGGCTGACGAACGTACCGCCCGCGCTGTGGCTGTTCCTGTTCCACGCCGTCTCCCTCTGCTCACTGATCGGCGGCGGACGGTGGATGCTCGGTCTCTGACCCGCCCCCGGCCCGCCCCTGGCCTGCCCCCGAGCTGCCCCCGAGCTGCCCCCGCCCCGCACCGCCCGTGTAGCCGCCTTACCAAACCTGGGTTACGTCCGGGTTTCCGCGCTTTTTGTCAGGATCCGAGTCGGCGCGAAACCACTAAAGTGAAGGCATGACCGAAAGCTCCGTGCAGCCCGCCCTCTGGCCCGCCCCCTCCGCCCGCGGGGCCGTCGAAGCGACGGTCACCGTGCCCGGATCCAAATCGGTCACGAACCGCGGACTGATCCTCGCCGCGCTGGCCGCCGAGCCCGGGTGGCTGCGCCGCCCACTGCGCTCCCGCGACTCCCTGCTGATGGCCGACGCCCTGCGCGCCATGGGCGTCGGGATCGAGGAGACCGTGTCGTCCAGCTCCGCCGCCGCGGGCCGGGACGGCTTCACCGGCGAGGCGTGGCGGATCATCCCGGCGGGTCTGTACGGCCCCGCCACCGTCGACGTCGGCAACGCCGGCACGGTGATGCGCTTCCTGCCGCCGGTCGCGGCGCTGGCCGACGGCCCGGTGCACTTCGACGGGGACCCCCGGTCCTACGAACGCCCCCTGGGCGCCGTCATCGAGGCGCTGCGCGTCCTCGGGGCGCGGATCGACGACGAGGGCCGCGGCTCGCTCCCGCTGACCGTGCAGGGCGGCGGGGCGCTGGACGGCGGGTCGGTGGAGATCGACGCGTCCTCGTCCTCGCAGTTCGTCTCGGCGCTGCTGCTGTCGGGCGCGCGGTTCAACCAGGGCGTGGAGGTACGGCACGTGGGGTCGTCCCTGCCGTCGATGCCGCACATCCGGATGACGGTCGACATGCTGCGCGCGGTCGGCGCCCAGGTCGACGAGCCGGAGACGGGCGGCGAGCCGAACGTCTGGCGGGTCTCCCCCAGCGCGCTGCTCGGCCGGGACCTGACCGTCGAGCCCGACCTCTCCAACGCCCAGCCCTTCCTCGCCGCCGCCCTGGTGACCGGCGGCCGGGTCACGATCCCGGACTGGCCCGAGCACACCACGCAGCCCGGGGACGCGCTGCGCGAGATCTTCACGGCGATGGGCGGCTCCTGCGCGTGGGGCATGACCAACGAGGGCAGCGCGCTCACCCTGACGGGCACGGGCCGGATCCACGGCATCGACGTCGACCTGAGCGAGGTCGGTGAGCTGACGCCGGGCATCGCGGCCGTCGCGGCCCTCGCCGACTCGCCCTCCACCCTGCGCGGGGTCGCGCACCTGCGGCTGCACGAGACGGACCGGCTGGCCGCGCTGACCAAGGAGATCAACGAGCTGGGCGGCGACGTGACGGAGACCGCCGACGGGCTGCACATCCGCCCGCGCCCCCTGCACGGCGGCGTCTTCCACACGTACGACGACCACCGCATGGCCACCGCCGGGTCGATCATCGGCCTGGTGGTCGACGGCGTCGAGATCGAGAACGTGGGGACGACGGCCAAGACGCTGCCGGACTTCCCGCAGATGTGGACCGACATGCTCGCGGGAGCGGGAGCGGGAGCAGGGACGGGAACGGGAACGGGCGCAGGGGCGGAAACGGGAGCCGAAACGGGAGCGGGCCCCGGCCCGGGTGCGGGCGCGGGAGCCTGACGCGATGCGCCGTTACGGCAAGAACCCCGACGAGGACGACATCCGGACCCGCCCCAACCCCAAGGGCAACCGGCCGCGCACGAACATCAGGCCCAAGCACGAGGACGCCTCGGAGGGCATGGTCCTGACCGTGGACCGCGGCCGGCTCACCTGCCTCGTCGAGGACCGGGTCGTCCTCGCGATGACCGCCCGTGAGCTGGGCCGCAAGGCGGCGGTGGTGGGCGACCGGGTCGACATCGTCGGTGACCTGTCGGGCAAGAAGGACACGCTGGCGCGGATCGTACGGATCGGGAAGCGCACCTCGGTCCTGCGGCGCACGGCGGACGACGACGACCCGTACGAGCGGGTGGTCGTCGCCAACGCCGACCAGCTCGCGATCGTCACCGCGCTCGCCGACCCCGAGCCGCGCCCCCGGCTGATCGACCGCTGCCTGGTCGCGGCGTTCGACGCCGGGCTGGAACCGCTGCTGGTGCTGACCAAGTCCGACCTGGCGTCGGCGGACGAGCTGCTGGAGACGTACCAGGACCTCGGCATCCACTATGTCGTCACGCGGCGCGACGAGTTGGAGAGCGGGTTCGCGGCGGACCGGGTGCGGGAGTACCTGGAAGGCAAGGCGACCGCGTTCGTCGGGCACTCCGGCGTCGGCAAGACCACGCTCGTCAACGCGCTCGTCCCGGAGGACAGGCACCGGAGTACGGGCCTGGTCAACGCGGTCACGGGGCGCGGCAGGCACACCACCACCTCGGCGCTGGCGCTGCCGCTGGCGAAGGCGGACGGCTGGGTCATCGACACCCCGGGCATCCGGTCCTTCGGGCTGCACCACGTCGACCCGTCGCGCGTCATCCTGGCCTTCCCGGACCTGGTGCCGGGGACGGAGGGCTGCCCGCGCGCGTGCAGCCACGACGAGCCGGACTGCGCGCTGGACGCGTGGGTCGCCGAGGGGCACGCGAGCCCGGCCCGGCTGTACTCGCTGCGGCGGCTTCTCGCCACACGCGAGCGACGCGAAGGCGACTGACACAACGCGTTTGCGGGCAACCGGCGTTGGTAAGTGCATAATCGCACCGAGCGACACCGAGCAGTCACCGACGCGGGAGGCCCCAGAAGATGGCGTGGCTGCTGGTAGTGGTCGCCGGGATCCTGGAGACGGGTTTCGCGGTCTGTCTCAAGCTCTCGCACGGCTTCACGCGGCTGTGGCCGACCATCGCGTTCGCGTGTTTCGCCCTCGGGAGTTTCGGTCTGCTGACGCTCTCGCTGAAGAAGCTCGACGTGGGTCCGGCATACGCGGTGTGGACGGGCATCGGGGCGGCGGGCACCGCGATCTACGGAATGATCTTCCTCGGGGACATCGTCTCCGTCCTCAAGCTGGTCTCCATCTCGCTGGTGATCATCGGCGTCATCGGCCTCCAGCTCTCGGGCTCGGCCCACTGACTCCGTACGCGCCGGGCGCCGCCGTGACCGCTCTGCGGACCAGCTGACCCACCGGTTGTGCGCCGGGCGCGACCAGATGGGACAGCGCGAGGCGTACGGCGAGTTCGCACCGGTGCAGATTGTGGTCCGTACGCCCCCCGTCCAGCGTGCTCGCCGACCGGTCCCGTACCAGCGCGAGCAGTTCGGCCGGTACGGGCGGACCCGCGTCGGCCGCGCGCCGCGCGGGGACGGCCGCGCGCTCCCCGGCGGGGCGGGACGGGCGCGGCGCGGGCAGCCACTCCCCCCAGCAGCCGGTGAGCAGCGCCCGCAGCAGGGGCCGGTCCCCCGCGCGGGCGACGGTCCACTCGGCGACGGCGGCCAGCCGCTCGGCCGGCTCGGCGCGGGTGTCGGTACCGGCCAACTGCCCGTCCACGCCCCGCAGATAGAGGTCGGCCTCGCGCCGCACCAGCGCGCGGGCGAGGCCGTCCTTGCCGCTGAACTCGTTGTAGAGGGTCTGCCGGGACACCCCGGCGGCGGACGCCACCTCGACCATCCTGACGGCCTGCCAGGGCGACTCGGCGAGCGCCGACTGGGCGGCGTCGAGCAGGGCTTCACGTGCGGTAGGCATCGTTGCCTCCGGGGCGTCGGCTGTGCGCTCAGAGTTGACGGGCCGTCGCGCAGTGTCAAGGGTCGCGGCAACGCGGGCGGTAGGCGTCCCCGTACCGCGTCAACGCCTCTCCCTCCCCCCGTACCGTGCCCCGTAGCCCGGCCCGGTGACCGGTCGATACTGTGACGCCCATGCCCGATTACCACGATGATCTGCGCCTTGCCCACGTTCTCGCGGACGCCGCCGACGCCGCGACGATGGACCGGTTCAAGGCGCTCGACCTGAAGGTCGAGACCAAACCGGACATGACTCCGGTGAGCGAGGCCGACAAGGCCGCCGAGGAGCTGATCCGTGGGCATCTCCAGCGGGCCAGGCCGCGGGACGCGATCCTGGGCGAGGAGTTCGGCATCGAGGGCACGGGGCCGCGCCGCTGGGTGGTCGACCCCATCGACGGCACCAAGAACTACGTGCGCGGGGTGCCCGTCTGGGCGACGCTGATCTCCCTGATGGTGGCCACCGAGGGCGGGTACGAACCGGTCGTCGGCGTGGTGTCCGCGCCGGCGCTGGGCCGGCGCTGGTGGGCGGCGAAGGGCGGCGGCGCGTACACGGGCCGCAGTCTCTCCTCGGCGACCCGGCTGCGGGTCTCGGACGTCGCGAACGTGGGCGACGCGTCGTTCGCGTACTCCTCGATCACCGGCTGGGAGGAGCAGGGCCGGCTCGACGGCTTCCTCGACCTGTCCCGGGCGGTCTGGCGCACCCGCGCGTACGGCGACTTCTGGCCGTACATGATGGTCGCCGAGGGCTCCGTGGACATGTGCGCGGAGCCGGAGCTGTCGCTGTGGGACATGGCGGCGGTGGCGGTCGTGGTCCAGGAGGCGGGCGGCAGCTTCACCGGCCTCGACGGGCAGCCGGGACCGCACAGCGGCAACGCGGCGGCCTCGAACGGCGTGCTCCACGAGGAACTGCTCGGCTACCTGAACCAGCGCTACTGAGCGTGAGCGTGCCTCGACGGCGCTTTGTGTGATCTTTTCACGCCCCCTCCGCACTCCTACGCCCCTCTTGTTGGCCCGGCGCATCGGTGCGACTCTAAGAGTCCCCCCACTTGTGAACTTGTGAATCGCTTCTCGTTACGTTCCGTACGCATCGCGCACGCCGTGTGCGCCCCGCGTACCCGGCGCGACGATTCACCTAGGAGGTGGCTCCATCCCATGCTTGTCCGTGACGCCATGAGTTCGGTGGTCCTCACCATCGGACCCGATCACACTCTCCGCCAGGCCGCCCGGCTGATGGCGGCCCGCCGGGTCGGCGCCGCCGTCGTCCTGGACCCCGACCACTGCGGGATCGGCATCCTCACCGAGCGGGACATCCTCGTCTCGCTCGGCGCGGGACAGAGTCCCGACGCCGAGACCGCGGGCACCCACACCACGGGTGACGTCGTCTTCGCGGCCCCGTCGTGGACGCTCGAAGAGGCGGCGGAGGCGATGACGTACGGCGGCTTCCGCCATCTGATCGTGCTCGACGAACGGGAACCGGTCGGCATCGTCTCCGTACGCGACATCATCCGCTGCTGGTCCCCGGCCAAGACGCGGGCCGCGGTCATGGCGGGGTGACGCGGAAAACACGGCGAAAGGGGCCGGATCCCGAAGGATCCGGCCCCTGACGTCTCGGCGAGGCGGAGCTGTCAGCCGCGCAGGGCCTGGACCGCGGACTCCAGCCGCTTGCCGAAGTCGCCGTCCGCCTGGCGGAAGTTGTTCACCGCGCGCTCGGCGATGTCGTCACGCGACACCTTCGAGATGAACCCGGCGAGGTTGTCGATCAGGCGGCTCTTCTCGTCCTCGGAGAGCATCCGGTACAGGTTGCCCGCCTGGACGAAGTCGTTGTCCTCGGCGTGCACGGGCGCCTCGGTGTTGCCGGTGACACCGGTGACCGGGGCCGGCTGCCACAGCGGGCGGTCGCTCTGGAAGGGGCCGCCGAAGCTGTTGGGCTCGTAGTTCTTGGTGCCCTTGTGACGGCCGTCGTACAGGTAGCCGTCCCGGCTGTTCGTGCGCGCCTCCGTGGCGTGCGGACGGTTCACCGGCAGGTGGTCGGCGTTGATGCCGACGCGGTAGCGATGGGCGTCGCCGTACGCGAAGAGACGGCCCTGGAGCATCTTGTCCGGCGAGGGACCGATGCCCGGCACGAAGTGCGCCGGCGAGAAGATGGACTGCTCGACCTCGGCGAAGATGTTCTCCGGGTTGCGGTTGAGCTCCAGCTTGCCGATCTCGATCGGCGGGTAGTCCGCGTGCGGCCACACCTTGGTCAGGTCGAACGGGTTGAAGCGGTACGTGGCCGCCTCGGCCGCCGGCATGATCTGGACCTGCACCGTCCAGGACGGGAAGTCGCCGCGCTCGATGGACTCGCGCAGGTCACGCTGGTGGCTGTCCGGGTCGAGGCCGGAGACCTGGACGGCCTCCTCCGTGGTGAGGTTCTTGATCCCCTGGTCGGTCTTGAAGTGGTACTTGACCCAGAAGACCTCGCCGGCCTCGTTGTTCCACTGGAACGTGTGCGAGCCGTACCCGTTCATGTGGCGCAGCGTCGCCGGGATGCCGCGGTCGCCGAACAGCCACGTCACCTGGTGGGTGGACTCGGGCGACAGACCCCAGAAGTCCCAGACGTTGTCCGCCTCCTGCGAGCCCGTGTACGGGTCGCGCTTCTGGGTGTGGATGAAGTCGGGGAACTTGATGGCGTCCTTGATGAAGAACACCGGGGTGTTGTTGCCGACGAGGTCGTAGTTGCCCTCTTCGGTGTAGAACTTCAGCGCGAAGCCGCGGGGGTCGCGCACCGCGTCCGCCGAGCCGAGGTTGCCCGCGACGGTGGAGAAGCGCAGGAACGTCTCGGTCTGCTTGCCGACCTCGGAGAGGAACTTCGCCCGGGTCCACTGCGAGACGTCACGGGTGACCGTGAAGGTGCCGTAGGCGCCGGCGCCGCGGGCGTGCACGATGCGCTCCGGGATGCGCTCGCGGTTGAAGTGCGCGAGCTTCTCCAGCAGCGCCTGGTCCTGCACCAGGACGGGACCACCGGCACCAGCGGTCTCACTGTTCTGGTTGTCGGCCAGCGGAGCCCCGGACTCCGTCGTCAGTGGTCCCTGCGTCACGTGCGCCTCCAGCGTCATTACTGCGTTCTGTCCCTTGGCGTTTGCCGATCTCGATCCTACGATGGACTCTGTCTAAGTCAAGTAAACATCCAAAGTCACACTCGTTCGGGACCTGAGTCCCCTCACTGTTAGGCTGGGCCCATGAGTGACCTGTTGGAACGACTTCGCGAGCGCGGCTGGCGTATGACCGCACAGCGGCGTGTCGTGGCCGAGGTCCTCGACGGCGACCACGTGCACCTGACGGCCGACGAGGTGCACGCGCGTGCCGTCGCCCGGCTCCCGGAGATCTCCCGCGCGACCGTCTACAACACCCTCGGTGAGATGGTCACGCTGGGCGAGGTCATCGAGGTGTCCACGGACCGCCGGGCCAAGCGCTACGACCCCAACGCGCACCACCCGCACCACCACTTGGTCTGCGCCCAGTGCGGCGCGATCAAGGACGTGCACCCGACGGGTGACCCACTGGCGTCCCTCCCGGACGGCGAGCGCTTCGGATTCTCGATCTCCGACGTCGAGGTGACGTACCGCGGTACGTGCCCGAACTGCGCGGCGGCGTAAAGCGGCACGTGAAACGGCGGTGGAAACGGCAGTACCACGGGAAGTGCCCGGCTCCTGGTCCTGAGGAGCCGGGCCTTCTTGTTGTCGGATTTTGTCGTCGGACAGACGTGAGGCCCGGATCCCCTGCGGGACCCGGGCCTCACGTATCAGTAGCGGGGACAGGATTTGAACCTGCGACCTCTGGGTTATGAGCCCAGCGAGCTACCGAGCTGCTCCACCCCGCGCCGTTGAACTGAACATTACGTCAAGGCGTCGACCAGCGCAAATGACCTCCGCCGGGCTCACGCCGTCAGCTCCTGGTGGAGCGCGTCGCGCAGCCGCGCGGCCCGTTCCGAGACCTCCGAGGGGCCCAGCTCGACGGCGCGGGCGCACCAGCGCTGGCCCTCGGTCAGCTCTCCCCTGCGGGCCGCGAGCAGCGCGAGGCGCAGCGCGGCCCGGCCGTGCCCGGCCTGCGCGGCGCGGGTCCACCACAGGGCCGCCTCCCGCTCGCCGCCCTCGCGGGCCAGCAGGAGGCCGAGGTTGAAGGCGCCGTTCCGGCTGCCCGCCTCGGCGGCCTCGCGGTACCAGCGGGCGGCGTCGGTCATGTCCCCGCGGCCGGCCGCGAGCATGCCGACGCGCACCTGCGCCCGGCGGTGGCCCTGCTCGGCGGCGCGCTCGTACCACTGCTCGCACTCGCTCTTCTCCGGGTACGTCTCCCCGAGCGCGGGCGGCCCGGGGGGCGGCCGGCGCGCGTCGAGCACCGTGGCCAGCCGGAAGGCGGCCTCGGCGCTGCCGCCGCCCGCGGCGCAGCGCAGGTGGCGCTCGGCGGACTGCTCGTCGCCGTCCCGCAGGTAGGCGATGCCCACCTGGAGGGCCGCTTCGGTGTGCCCGGCCGCCGCCGCGCGCTCGTACCACCGCAGGGCCGTACGGTCCTCGTCGCGCCCGGCGTGCAGGATGCCCAGGTTGAACGCGGCGTCGACGCTGCCGGCCTCGGCGGCCTTGGAGAACCAGGGCTCGGCGCCGGTCGCGTCGTCGGCCTGGAGGAGCAGGACGGCGAGCGCGTTGGCGGCCTCGCGGTGGCCCGCGTAGGCGGCGCGGCGGTACCACTGCTCGGCCTGGACGGTACGGTCCTGAGCGGCGCAGAGCAGCCCGAGGTTGTACGCGCCGTTGACGTCGCCCGCGTCCATGGCGGCGCGGTACCACCGCTCGGCGGTCTGCGGCTCGCCCCGGGCGGCGTGCAGCGCGCCGAGGGCGTTCGCCGCGTTGCCGTCGCCGTCCTGGGCGGCGCGCAGCCACCAGACGGCCGCGCTCTCCTCGTCCCCGGCGTCGCGCAGCAGGAAGCCCAGCGCGCAGGCGGCCCTGGCCTCGCCGTCCTTGGCGGCGGTCAGATACCAGCGGCCGGCCTCCTTGAGCTCGCCGCGCTTCTCCAGGATCGCGCCGAGGTGCAGGGCGGCGCGGCGGTGGCCGCGCGCGGCGGCCTGCTGGTACCACTGCGCGGCCTCGCTGATCAGCGTCGGGCCGTCGGCCGTGGCGCGGCGGTCCTGGCGGGCGGCGCGGCCCGGCCGGCCGAGGCGGTCGAGCGGGTCCTGGCGTCCCGCGCGGTCCGCGCGGGACGGGGAGGACGCGGCGGAGCCCCGAGCGCCCGGCGGGACCGGCCGGCCCGTACCGGTCTCGTACTGGCCCCTGTTGCTGCTGTAGACGACGTCCGCGCCGGAGCGCGCGCTCTCCTTGGCCCGGCGCTCCAGCGCGCGGGCCAGCCGGTACGACGCCTCGCGGTGCCCCTGTTCGGCGGCGGCGCGCAGCCAGCGCTCGGCGCCGACGTCGCTGCGGTGTTCCAGCAGGTCGGCGAGCGCGTAGGCGCCGAGGGCGTGGCCCTGCTCGGCGGACTGGCGCAGCCAGTATTCGGCGGCGGGCTCGTCGCCGCGCTCGCGGTAGTGGCGGCCGAGGGCGTGGGCGGCGGCGGCGGATCCGGCGACGGCGGCGATCCGCCACCAGCCCGCCGCCTCCTCGACGTAGCCGCGCTGGTGGAGGAGGACACCCAGGTTGTTGGCGGCGGCGCGCTCGCCCTCGGCGGTCGCGGCACGCAGGTAGGGCTCGGCGGCGTCGAGGTCGCCACGGCGCAGCAGCAGGGCGCCGAGCACGCTCATCGAGGCGGTGTCGCCCTGCTCGGCGGCGCGGCGGTGACGCGCTTCCGCCTCGGCGTCCGAGGCCTCGTGTTGCTGCACAAACCGCCCTGTCTCCAACAGAGTTGCCCTATCCCCCATAAATACCATCGTCGCACCACCTGTCCACCCACGTACAGCTGGTATATCGCGGCCGGAGAGGTCGTCGTTGCGTTTTGTCGACTTGCCCACAGAGAGACAAGTCAAACCCGATGGGGAACCAACGCGGCCCACCTGAGACACAGGTGGCGGCGGCACACGTCAAGGGCCCGGATCCTAGAAGGATCCGGGCCCTTGACTTCGCGTAGCGGGGACAGGATTTGAACCTGCGACCTCTGGGTTATGAGCCCAGCGAGCTACCGAGCTGCTCCACCCCGCGTCGTTGTGTCCCAACCGTACCACGACGCGGGGGTGACGCTTTCTCAGTCACTCAGGGCTCAACCGCTCAGGCGGCTCGTGAGGCTCACGGGCTCACGTCCCGGTTGACGGCTTCTCCGTGGACGAGCCCGAGGGCTTGTCACCGGGCTTCCCCGACGGCGAGGCCGACGGCTTGTCGCCCGGCTTCTCCGACGTGCCGGCCGCCGCGTCCGCCTCCGCGGCCCGCTTGAGCGCCGCCTGGAGCTCGTCCTGGGCCTTGCCGTACGCCGTCCAGTCCTGCTTCGCGAGCGCCGCCTGCCCCTCGTCGTACGCCTTCTGGGCGTCGGCGATGGCCTGCTTGAGCGCCGTGCTGCCGGTGGACGGCGGCTTGGTCGTGTCGCCCGGCGGTGGCGGCGTGGTCGACGGTGGCTGCGAGCCCTCCGTACCGAAGACCGCGTTGAGCGCCTGCGTCAGGCTCTCCTCGAAGACCGGCTTGCCTCCTCCGTAGGAGGCGGCCACCATCTTGAGCAGCGGGTAGTTGGCGCTGCCACCGCGCGCGTACACCGGCTCGATGTAGAGGAACCCTCCGTCGAGCGGCACCGTCAGGAGGTTGCCGTACTCGATGTCCGAGTCGGTGCCTCTCAGGTTCCGTACGAACTCGGCGACCTTGTCGACACCGTTCAGCTCACTCTGCACCTGCTGTGGGCCCTGGACGTTGGAGGTCACTCTCAGGACTCTGATCTTGCCGAAGTCCGGACTGGTCGCGTCCGCGTCCACCGCCATGAACGCCCCCAGGTTGGGGCGCCCGTTGGGCGTGAACGTCGTCGTCAGCGAGAACCGCTGGTCCGTCTGGCCCGGCATCTTGAGGCTCAGGTAGTACGGCGGGACCGCGCTGCTGTCCTTGTTGGTCGGGTCGTCCGGCACCTGCCACGCGTCACTGCCGCTGTAGAACTGCGAGGCGTTGGTGACGTGGTAGCGGGTGAGCAGTTCGCGCTGCACCTTGAACATGTCCTGCGGGTAGCGCAGGTGCGCCAGCAGGTCCGGGTCGATGTCCGCCTTGGGCTTCACCGTGCCGGGGAAGGCCTTCATCCAGGTCTTGAGCACCGGGTCCTCGGTGTCCCACTGGTAGAGCGTGACCGTGCCGTCGTACGCGTCGACGGTCGCCTTCACCGAGTTCCGGATGTAGTTGACCTGGTTCTGCTGGGCCACGACCGCGCGCTGGTTGTCGGTCAGCGAGTCGGCCGTCGTGTCCCCCAGCGTCGTCCGCGACGCGTAGGGGTAGCCGTTGGTCGTGGTGTAGGCGTCGACGATCCACTGGATCCGGCCCTTGACCACGGCCGGGTAGGCGTCGCCGTCGATGGTCAGCCAGGGGGCGACCGCCTCGACGCGGTCCTTCGGCGTCCGGTTGTAGAGGATCCGCGACCCCTCGCCGATTGCGCCGGAGTAGATCATCTGCGGCTCGCTGAACGCCACGGCGTACGCCGCGCGGTTCACCGGGTTCGAGAGGTCGACGCCGCTCTTGCCGGCGTAGCTCGTCGTCTTCTCACCGTTCTTCTCGTAGTCGAGCTCCTTCTGCGGGCCCCCGACGATCGAGTACTGCTCGGTCTTCTCGCCGTAGTAGATCCGCTGCTCGTACGTGCCGAGCGTGCCGGTCGTCGGCAGGCCCGCCTCGGTGAAGTCGGGGGCGCCGATCGTGCCCCCGTTGTCGTTCGACATCACCGTGTTGGTGCCCTTGGACGCGATGGCGCCGTACCCGTGGGTGTACGTGAAGTGGTCGTTGATCCAGTTGCTCTTGGGGATACCCGTGATGTTCAGCTCGCGCAGGCCGATGACCGTGTCCTGCGGCTTGCCGTCCGCGCCCGTGTAGCGGTCCACGTCGAGCGTCGCCGGGAACTGGTAGTACTTGCGCTCCTGCTGGAGCTGCTGGAAGGCGGGCGAGACCACGTTCGGGTCGACCAGCCGGTAACTGGCGGCGGTGTCGGCCGCCTTGCGCTGGTCGGCCCGCTTGGCCGGGTCGCTCTGCCCCGAGTAGTCCTGCACATCGGCGTCCGCGATGCCGTACGCGGTGCGCGTCGCGTCGATGTTCTTCTTGATGTACGGGGCTTCCTTGGCCTGCTCGTTCGGCTCGACCTGGAACTTCTGCACGATCGCCGGGTAGAGGCCGCCGATGAGGACCGCCGACAGCACCAGCAGACCGAAGCCGATCACCGGCAGCTGCCACGTGCGGCGCCAAATGGTCGAGAAGAACAGCACCGCGCAGATCACGGCGATGCAGAACAGGATCGTCTTCGCCGGCAGATACGCGTTGGCGTCCACGTACCGCAGGCCCGTCCAGTTGCCCGCCGCCTTGAAGTCACTCGACTTCACGGCCAGTCCGTACCGGTCCAGCCAGTACGCCACGGCCTTCAGCGAGACGAAGATCCCGATGAGCACGGAGAGGTGACCGGTGGCGGCGCCGGTCGCGCGCGTCCCCGGGCTCGTCACCCGCAGCCCGCCGTACAGGTAGTGCGTCACGGCGGCGGCGATCAGGGACAGCACGGCGGCCGCGAAGCCGAAGGCCAGCAGGAAGCGGTACCACGGCAGGCTGAACGCGTAGAACGACACGTCCAGGTGGAACTGCGGGTCCTTCTGGCCGAAGGACACGCCGTTGACGTACATCAGCCACGTACGCCACTGGCCCGACGCGGACGCTCCGGCGATCAGCCCCACGAGGGCCGTGATCGCGAGGAGCACCCACTTCTTGTACGGGGCGATACCCATCCGGTAACGGTCGAGATTCTGCTGCTCCATCGACATGGCGCTCAGCGGCGGCCTCAGCCGGTGCGCCAGCCAGATGTTGAACCCGACGGCGGCGGCCATCAACAGGCCGAAGACCGCGAACAGTCCGACCTTGGTCCAGAGTGTCGTGGTGAAAACCGATGAGTAGTCGACCGAGCGGTACCAGAGCCAGTCGGTCCAGAACCCGGCGAACATGACGAAGAGCATGGCCAGGACGGCCAGCACCCCCAGCGTCATGAGCAGGGTCCGGACCCGCCGGGACGGGCGGGCCACTCTCATCCGTGGCCCGGCGGGGCCTGCGCCGCGGTCCGGCATCTGGAAAGCCAACGTGCGCACCTCGAAGTTCGCGGTCGTATGGATCAGCGTCGTTGTGGATCAACATGAATCAGCGTCGAACGGATCAGCCTTGCAGCGGTCCCGCGATCGTAGGACCCACTCATGCAACTTACTGAGGCTTTACCTAGTTCCCGTCCGCGGTCCCCGAGGGGGCAGGATATCGGCCATGTCCAACGTTTCCTCAGGTACCCCCATGGCCGCGAGCCCGCTGACCCGCGCGGTCCTCGAAATCGACGAGTACGCCGCGGGGCTCGGCTGGGACCAGCCGGCCCGGCTCTTCGCCCTCGTCGACACCGCCCGGCTGCGCACCGACGAGCCCGAGCTCGCGGCCCAGCTGGGCCTCGACGACGGCGACGCGACCGCGCCCCTCACCCCCATCGAGCAGGACGAGATCCCGGCCGGCACCCCGCTGGACGAGTTCCTCGCCACGATCGCGTGGCCCGGGGCGGTGGCGGGCTGCGCGATGACCGTCGAGCGGCTGATGCTGCCGCCGTCCGCGGAGGCGTCCGTCCCGGACGGCCTCGACGAGGCCGGCCTGGCCGACTGGGTCGCCGCCCACCCCGACCGTCAGGAGGTACGGATGACGGTGGCGGTGCTGCGCGACGGCGCGCGGGACTCGGCGCTGCGGCTGCGCGAGAAGGACTCGCCGACCGAGGTCCTCACCGGCTCCGGCCTGGTGCCTGGGCTGGCCGAGGCACTGTCCGCCACCTTCGAGGCGTAACCACCCCGCCGCGGGCGGCGCGGCCGGTCAGCTTGCCGAACAGCTCGGCAGGCCGGCCGTGTCCTCCGAGCGGACCTTGTCCAAGGACGCCTTCGCGTCGGCGATGGTGTTCACCTTGATCAGCGTGAGCCCGTCCGGGATGTCCGAGGCCGCCGCGGCGCAGTTCTCCGCCGGGGTGAGGAAGTACCGGGCGCCCGCGTCGCGGGCGCCGACGAGCTTCATCTCGATGCCCCCGATCGGGCCGACCTTCCCCCGGTCGTCGATCGTGCCCGTACCGGCGACGAACTTGCCGCCCGTGAGGGAGCCGGGGGTGAGCTTGTCGACGATGCCGAGGGCGAACATCAGCCCGGCGCTCGGCCCGCCGACGTCGGCCAGCTTGATGTCGACCGTGAACGGGAACGTGTGGTCGGTCCCGGCCTGGATGCCGACGATCGCGCGGTCGCCGTCGTCGGACTTCTTGGTCGTGATGGTGACGTCCTCGGTGCCCGTGGGCTCCTTGCCGGCCTTCTCCGCCGCCTTCGCGTCCTTGGCGGGCACGACCGTGAACACGACCTTCTGGCCCGGCCGGTGCTTGGTGACGAGCTTGGCGACGTCCGTCGGGTCCTTCACCGGCGAGCCGTCCACCGCCTTGATGACGTCCCCGGCGTGCAGCGTGCCCTCGGCGGGGCTGTCCTTGACGACGGACGCGACGATGATCCACGAGGCGACCGGGATGTTCAGCTCCTCCAGGGCGGCGACCTTGGCGCTCTCCTGGGACTGGCTGAACTCCTCCGCGTTCTCCTGCGTGGACTGCTCTTCCGTCTTGCCGTCCGGGTAGAGGGTGTCGTGCGGCACCACGACGTTGTCGTGTGCCAGCCAGCCGTACACCGCTTCGACGACGTTCATCCGGTAATCGGCTCCGGTGACCCGGACCGTCGTCATGTTCAGATGCCCCGACGTCGGGTACGTCTTGTGCCCCGACACCTGCAACACCGGCTCGCCGCGCGCTTCACCGAGGGTGTTCACCGTCGGCCCGGGGCTCATCTCGGCGTACGGCACGGGGAGCAGCAGGCCCGCGCAGAGCAACCCGATGAGGGCGAGGGTGGAAGCGAGCATGGTCGCGGTGCGCCGTGGCATGGAACGACAGTACGGGAAGGGTCTGTCAGTCCACCCCCGGGGCCGGTCCGTACGAGGGGCCCGCAGCCGCTGTCGTCAGGCCGGGCCGGAGCCGGAATGTACCTTTTCCATCGCGTCTCGGAACCGTGCGTAGCCGTTGAGCGTGGCTATGTCTCCGGTCGTGCGGTTCCTCTGGGCCCAGCTTCCCCATATCGCGGCACCGACCGCGGCGAAAAGTGGAATGAGCAACCAGGTGAGCGCGGCCATTCGGACCTCCCGTACCCCATGAGCGTTCGCAGCGCCTGCGACCGACCGATCAGCAGATTAACCATCTGCTGAACCAACGCTCCGGGCAGGGCACCGGTTACGCAAATCGGGCCGTACGGGCGCCCGACCGGTTTGGGAGGGCCGGACCCCGCCGACCGGTCCCGAGGGGGGCCGACGGTCCGCCGGCGAGGGGATCCGGAACCGGAATTAGCCGTTCAGCGCACCGACCCAGTCGTCGGTCCCGTCCGCGTACGTCTGGTGCTTCCAGATGGGGACCTCGCTCTTGAGGTCGTCGATCAGCCTGCGGCAGGCCTCGAACGCCTCGGCCCGGTGCGGGCAGGAGACGGCCACGACCACCGCGAGATCGCCGACCGCCAGATCGCCCACCCGGTGGACGGCGGCCAGCGCGCGCACCGGGAAGTCGGCCACGACCTTCTCCGCGACGCGGCGCAACTCCTCCCCGGCCGACGGGTGGGCGGTGTAGCCGAGCGCGTCCACGTCCGCGCCGCCGTCGTGGTTGCGCACCGTGCCGACGAACAGGGCGGTGCCGCCTGCCGCGTCGTCCCCGACCGCGCGGAAGACCTCGTCCACGCTCAGAGGGGTGTCGCGTATCGCCAGCAGACGGATCGGGTCCTGCGCCGTCTGCTCGCCGGGGTGGGTGGGGGTGGTCGCCATACCGCCCATCGTGCCGTACAAGACCGCATGGTGGAAGCTTCCTTCCGCTGGACGGCGCGTGTGGGCCTGGACGGCGCGTGTGCGGACACGCCCTAGATGCGGCGGCGGGCCTTGCGGGCGCGGCGCACCAGCGCGGCCGTGCCGAGCAGGGCCACCGTCGCCCCCGCCGCGCCCGCCGCGGTGGCGTCCTTGCGGCCGAGGCGGCGGCCCGCGACCGTGTGGCGGCCCTCGACCTCCGCCAGCAGGGCGGCCAGGACCTCCTCGTTCGTCCAGGTGGCCCGCCAGCCCGCGTCGTGCAGCCGGCTGACGCTGACCACCCACGGATGCATCGTGTACGCGAGGTCCCCGGCGGGCGAGGGGGTGAGCCCGATGCGGTGCAGGCGGGCCGCGGCCCCCAGGGCGACCGCCGACGGCAGCTCCATCCGGCGGATCCCGCTCAGCTCCTCGACCTCCTCCTGCTCCAGCCAGCCGTCGCAGCCGACCGCCAGCTCGCCGTCGACCTTTTCGAGCGCGGCGTACTCCAGCGCGCTGACCAGGTCCTCGACGTGGCAGAACTGCCAGGTGGGGCGGGAGCCCGCGACGACGAGGAGCCGGGGCGACTCGAAGTAGCGGGTGAGGGCCGTGTCCGTACCGCCGACGAGGACGGCGGGCCGGACGACCGTGACATGGAGTCCGGGGTGCGCGCGGGGCGCCCTGCGGCCCAGCCGCTCGATCTCCAGGAGGTCGCCGACCCCGGTGGCCTCGGCCGTGGCGCGCAGCTCGGCGTCCTCGGACAGGGGGATGGCGTTGTCGGGCAGCGCCCCGTAGACCATGGCGGAGGTGCAGAGCACCACCCGGTGCACCCCGGCGGCGGCCGCCGCCGTCAGGACGGTCTGGGTGCCGCGCACGTTGTACGCGGTACGGGCGGCGGCGTCGGTCTCCAGGTCCAGGTCGAGCGCGAGGTGCACGACGACGTCGACGCCGCGCAGCTTCTCGGCGATGGCCGGGTCGCGGATGTCGAGGATGTGCCACCGGGCCTCCGGCACGTCCCCGCGCCGCTCGTCCAGGGCGACGACCTGTTTGATCTCCTCCGAGGCCGCCAGACGGCGGGTGAGCAGGTCACCGACGCCGGTGGCGGCGCCGGTGACCGCGACGACCGGGCCTCGGGACGGGGTCGGAGTCGATCGGTTTCGCGCTGCGCGAACCTGCGGATCTGGGGAACTCACCGGGCGTCTCCAGCGGTTGTCTTCAGTACGGATGTGAACGCTCGCGTCCGTACCAGGTGATGTCCATCCTGCCGCAGACCGTCCGCCGACTCCGCACCGAGCCCGGAAGCCGCCCGGGTGTCGACGCAGTTCGGGGGCGGTGGCGGTCCGCAGATCAGCCCGCCGACGCCGTGCCGCCCGGACCGACGCCCCAGGTGCCGGTCGGTCTTAGGCTGGGTGTGTAGTCGGGCAGCCGCCGTCGGCGAGAAGCCGCCGGCCCTACGAGCCGAGGAACCCCGTGAGTGACTCTCCATTCGGATTCGGCCTTCCGCCGGAGGAGCCGGAGGACGGCGACGGCAAGAAGAAGGACCCCGCCGGAGGTGGTCAGGGTGCCGGCGGTCCCGGCAGTCCCTTCGGGAACTTCGGGTTCGGCCTGCCGGGCGGCGCGGGCGGCGGAGACAATCCGTTCGCCGCGATGTTCGGCTCCCTGAACCCGAACGACCTCGGGGCGGCCTTCCAGCAGCTCGGCCAGATGCTCAGCTACGACGGCGGTCCCGTGAACTGGGACATGGCCAAGCAGATCGCGCGCCAGACGGTCGCGCAGGGCACCTCCGACGGGACGAAGGACGCGAGCGTCGGCCCCTCCGACCGCTCGGCGGTCACCGAGGCGGTGCGGCTGGCGGACCTGTGGCTGGACGGCGTGACGTCCCTGCCCTCCGGGGCGCACACGGCCGTGGCGTGGAGCCGCGCGGAGTGGGTCGAGGCGACGCTGCCCGCGTGGCAGCAGCTCGTGGACCCGGTCGCGGAGCGGGTGGGCGCCGCCATGGGCGACGTGCTGCCCGAGGAGATGCGAGACGTGGCGGGTCCCCTGATCGGCATGATGCGCTCCATGGGAGGCGCCATGTTCGGCCAGCAGATCGGGCAGGCCGTGGGCGTGCTCGCGGGCGAGGTCGTCGGCTCGACGGACATCGGGCTGCCGCTGGCCCCGGCGGGCAAGGCGGCGCTGCTGCCGCTGAACATCGAGGCGTTCACGAAGGACCTGGGCGTCCCCAAGGACGAGGTCCGGCTGTATCTGGCCCTACGCGAGGCCGCCCACCAGCGGCTCTTCACGCATGTGCCGTGGCTGCGGTCGCATCTGTTCGGCGCGGTCGAGGCGTACGCGCGCGGCATCAAGGTCGACACCAGCAAGCTGGAGGACGTGGTCGGCCAGTTCGACCCGGCCAATCCGGAGGAGCTCCAGGAGGCGCTCCAGTCCGGCATGTTCCAGCCGGAGGACACGCCCGAGCAGAAGGCCGCCCTGGCCCGTCTGGAGACGGCGCTGGCGCTGGTGGAGGGCTGGGTCGACGCGGTGGTGCACGAGGCCGCGAAGGACCGGCTCTCGGCGTCCGACGCGCTGCGCGAGACGCTGCGCAGGCGGCGTGCCTCGGGCGGTCCCGCCGAGCAGACCTTCGCCACGCTCATCGGGCTCCAGCTGCGTCCGCGCAGGCTGCGGGACGCCGCCCGGCTGTGGGCCTCGCTCACGGACGCGCGGGGGGCCGACGGCCGGGACGCGCTGTGGGAGCACCCGGACAACCTGCCGACGGCGTCGGACCTGGACGATCCGGACGGTTTTGTCCACCACGAGCAGCTGGACTTCTCCGAGCTGGACAAGATGCTCGGCGAGGCGGCGGGGGGCAAGCCGGATCTGAAGAAGCACGATGCCGAGCCTGAGGACTCCACCGAGAACGACGAGGACAACCCCGACAAGTGAGCCTGCACGACGACGCCGTTCTCGTACTGAGGGAATACGGCTCCCAGGAGGAGTTGCGCGGGCTCTACCTGGATCATCTGGCGGCCCATCCCGACGGGATGTGGAAGGCCTGCGAGGCCGGGCATGTGACGGCCAGCGCACTGGTGATCGATCCGGAGCGGGGCAAGGTGCTGCTCACCCTGCACCGGAAGCTGAACATGTGGCTCCAGATGGGCGGCCACTGCGAGCCTGCGGACCGGACCCTGGCGGAGGCGGCTCTCCGGGAGGCCACGGAGGAGTCCGGGATCCCGGATCTGACGCTGCTGCCCGGAGGACCCGTACAGCTGGACCGGCACCCGATTCCGGCGCCCTGCAACTGGCATCTCGACGTCCAGTACGCGGCGTCGGCGCCGGCCGGGGCGCTGGAGCGGATCAGTGACGAGTCGCTGGACCTGCGCTGGTTCGGCTTCGAGGAGGCCGCGCAGGTGGCGGACGGCTCGGTGCTGAGGCTGATCGAGCGGACCAGGGCGGCGCTGAGGGCCCAGGCGTGACGGAAGGGGGCGTCCTCCTTGGGAGGACGCCCCCTTCCGTCTGTCACCCCGGTCCGGGAGTCAGCGGCTCCAGGCGTTGCCCTGGTTCTGGGCGTGGGAGCCCTGGGCGCCGACGCCGAACTGCGCGCCGAGGCCCTGGCCGATCCCCGCGTTCTGCGGCGGCATGACCTCGCTGGGCTGGACGAGCGCGAAGCCCTGTCCCAGGAAGCTCAGCTCCCAGCCCTCGCCGGTGTTGCCGCGCCGCCGGGTGACACCCGAGGAATGGGTCTGCGCCTGCATCTGGACCCGCAGGGACGTCGACCACGCGACCACCGCGTCGGCGTCCGCGTTGATGTACTTGTCCGGCGTGACCTGCAACATCAGCGGCTGGCCCGAGGTCATCAGCGCGACCTTGCCCCGCCCCGAGATGTTCAGCTGGTACTTGCCGGAGCCGGAGATGCCGTACTGGCTGTCCACCGCGATGACCTCGGTGTGCAGCGTGGAGTCGAGCGCCAGGACGTAGGAGCTGTCGACGGTCATGCCCTCGTGGTCGACGTCCACGACGTGGATGTACTGCGCGAGGTTGGCGAGATAGACCGTGCCCTGCCCGGAGCAGCGCATGAGGTCGAGTCCCTCGCCCGTACGCGCCCTGGCGCGGCGCTGGCCGCCCGACTGGTACTCACCGTCGAAGTCCATCAGCCCCTGGTACGCGACCATCGCGCCCTTGCGGGCGAGGACGTCGTCCTGGCCGGTCAGGGCGACCCGCAGCAGCTGCGGGTTCTGCACGACGTAGCGGTCCTGGGACTGCTGTTCCGTATATGCGAAAAGCGGACTCTGCATGGTTCCCTGCTCCCCCTCAGCCCCGGATCCGCAGGCGGTCGGTGCTGTCCTCGCTCGGCTGTACGACCACGATTCCCTGGCCCGAGAAGGCCATCTGGTAGGCCTCTCCGCTGCCCCTGCCGACCAGCGCGCCGGCCTTGAAGCTGCGCTTGCCCTTCACCTTGAGCGCCGGTGACCAGGCGACGAGCGCGTCCGGGTCGACGTATGTCTCGTCCTCGCCCCGGCCGCAGTCGACCACGATCGGGGTGCCGCGCGAGGTCAGGGCGACCCAGCCGGTCCCGGAGATCTGTACGTTCCACAGCCCCTGGCCGGCGAACTTGGCCATGCCCTTGACCTTTTCGACGCCCCACTGGAGGTGGGCGTCGAAGGCCAGCAGGTTGCTGCCGTTGACCGAGAGCGCGTCGTTGTTGAGGTTGATCACGACGACGTCCGCGCCGTAGTCGGCGAGGTAGAGCAGGCCGTCACCGGCGCACTTCATGAGCGGCGCGGCCTCGCCGGTCACCCACTGGGAGGCGACCTGGCGGAGGGCGGGCGGGTTGGGCTCGTACTGGATGAAGCCTTCGTAGGCGATCATCGAGCCGGTCCGGGCGAAGAGGTCCTGGCCGGAGGCCATCGCGACCTTGAGCATGGCGCGGCCGTGGTTCTCCATCCGGGCCGCGATGGGCGTCGGGGCGTAGCCCGCGAGCTGCTGGTTCATAGTCCGGGCTCCCTCAGACCTCGTACGGCTGGACGACGACAAAGTTGCCGGGGGCGCCCCGGAACTGGAGGTTCACGGTCTCCCCGCTGTGGCCCGGGTACGCGTTACGGCGCAGCCTGACCTGGCTGGAGATGATCACCTGGGAGGCGGACGACCAGGCGACGACGGCGTTGCAGTCGGCGAAGGTCGTCGGTGTGACGGGCAGGACCACCGGGGTGCCGTGCGTCTTCACGACGACGGTGCCCGTGCCCTGGAACTGCATGGTGAACAGCGCGCCGCCGGGGATGCCGTGGCCCTCGATGCGGCGGACCTCGTACTGGAGGCCCTCGTCGAAGGCGAGCACGTTCTCCGCGGAGACGCAGATGCCGTCGCCCTGGAGTTCGATGGGGTGGAGGTGCGCGGCGTCCTCGGCGAGGAACACCTGGCCCCGGCCCGAGCAGCGCATCAGCTGCATCTCCTGGCCGGTCGCGTTGCCGACGATCCGGCCCGCGAAGCCCGCGCCCTTGTGGCCGAACTCGACCTTGCCCTGGTACATGACCATGCTGCCCTGGCGGGCGAGGACGGGCGTACCGCCCATGGCGAGGTCGACCCGCATGAGCTGGCCGTTCTGCGGGGTCCAGCGCTGCCCGGTGGGCAGTTCCTTGTACGGCTGGAGGGCCGCGGTCAGCCCGGCGCCGCCCTGGGGGACGCCTTGCGGGACACCCTGGGGAAGGCCCTGGGGCGCTCCGGGCGGCGGGAACTGGCCCGGGATCTGGCCGGTGGCCTGGCCCGGCACGTGGCCCGGCACCTGGCCGAACTGCGGTGGCTGGGGCGGCTGTCCGTACGGGGACGGCGCGGGCGGCGGGGGTACGGTGCCGCCGGGCGGGGACATCGGCGCCATGAGCGTCGGGGCCGCGTGGACGGGCGGCGGGACCGGCGCGGGGGCGGGAGGTCCGGCCGGGGCGCCGAACGAGGGCGCGGGCGGCGGGGCCTGGGGCGCGGGGGCCTGGGGCGGTGCGCCGAAGGCCGGGGCGGGGGCGCCGCCCGGCGGGGGCGCGAACGCGGGCGGGGCGAACGACGGCGCGGGGGCGGCGGCCTGCGGCTCCGGCGCGGCGGGCTCCTCCTCGGCGACCTCGCCGCCGAAGTTCTTGAGCAGCGCGTCCAGTCCGCCGTCGAAGCCCTGCCCGACGGCGGCGAAGCGCCACACGTCCTTGAGGTAGAAGTCGCCGAGCATCACGGCGCGTTCGGTGGTGAACTCCGAGCCGTTGAACGCGTACCTGACCACCTCCTCACCGCCCGCGACGATGCGGATGTATCCCGGGGCGACCTGGGACATCTGTCCGGCGCCGTCGATCGTGGCGGTGAAGGAGAGCTTGTGGATGGTCGCCGGGATCCGGTCGAGCGTCACGCGGAACGACTCGGTGTCGCCCGCCTGCGCGCCCAGCAACTGGATTGATTCCTCGGGGGACTTCGGCTGGTTGAAGAAGATGAAGTAGCGGTCGTCCGAAAGCTGTTCGTCGGCGTCGAGGCCGAAACAGCTGATGTCGAAGCTCAGTCCGGGAGCGGCGATCTGCACACCTACGTACAGATCCGTCCCCGGAGTGAGATCACTGATCTTGGCCTTGTGCCCGCGTTGGAATTCCCTCGCCATGCGTAACGACCGTCCCCCATCCCGAATGAAATACGTCGCGCCAGGCTAACGGCTGTGTCCGACATTGAACCGAGCCGGTACGCATTCGGTACAGGATCGGGCAGGGACGGGGATCAAGACCGATCGGCGTCGCGGCTGATCAGTCGCCCCGGCCGGTCGGGCGTCCCGAGGGGGTTCAGTCGTCGCGGGTCGACGGCGAACGGGGCAGCCGGTCCGCCGCCACGACGCCTTCCAGATAACCGCGGGCGCGTTCGGTACGGGGGTAGGCCTCCAGCAGCCGCCAGAAGCGCTGCCCGTGGCCCGGGACCAGGAGGTGCGCCAGTTCGTGGACGAGGACGTAGTCGACGACGTACTCCGGCATGCCCTGGAGCCGGTGCGAGAGGCGGATGCTGCCCTCGGCGGGGGTGCACGAGCCCCAGCGGGTGTTCTGGTTGGTCACCCAGCGGACCGAGACCGGCCGGGCGCGGCCCTCGAAGTACTGGGCGGACAGCCGCTCGGCCCGCTCGATCAGGGCCTCGTCCCCGATGACCCGCTTGCTCTCCTGGGCGGCGAGCTTGTCGAGCATGACCGTCACCCAGCGCCGCTCCTCCGCCTCGGACATCCGGGCGGGAATGAGCACGATCGTCCGGTCACCTTCGCGGTACGCCGAGACGGTCCGGCTCCGGCGGGCGCTCCGGCGGACCTCGACGGCGCTCGTCGCCGTGAGGCGGGATGAGGGATCGGCGGACACGCCACGACGTTACCCGCTGTGTGTGCGGGAAGTCCCGCCTCCCGGTCGGTCCTTTCTTGATCCACCGAGTGGCGTCCACCATTTGAACGACTGATATCCCACGCCTGTGGATAACTTTCCGCGTCGGGAGCCGGTTCCTTGCATTCTGGAAACGGCCGAGCGAGCGGGAAACGGGCCGGGGCGGAGTTCGGTGAGCCGGAAAAGGGACGGGGGACGGCGAGATGCATCCACGGGTGAAGCCCGCGCTGCGGCGGGCCTGGCGGGAGCGGCAGACGGTCCAGTTCGGGGTGACCCCGGCGCACGCGGTGCTGGTGGGACCGGTCGACACGGCGACGGGGAGCTTCCTGGAGCTGCTGGACGGGACGCGGGGGCTGCCGCTGCTGCGGGAGGAGGCGCGGGCGATGGGGCTGCCGGACGGCCGGGCCGACGCGCTGGTGGAGCGGCTGGCGGCGGCGGGGGTGCTGGACGACCCGGCGGGCGGTGGCGAGGCGGCGGACGCGCTGCGCGAGCGGGCGGGGGTGGTGGAGCGGCTGCGGCCCGACCTGGCGTCGCTCTCCGTCATCCACCGGGAGCCGGGGGCGGGGATGGCGCGGCTGGCGGCGCGGCGGGCGCTGCGGGTCCAGGTCCGGGGCGCCGGGCGGGTCGGGGCGGCCGTGGCGGCGGTGCTCTCGGCGGCCGGGGTGGGGCGGGTCGACGTGCTGGACGGCGGGTTCGCCCAGGAGGACGACGTGGCGCCGGGCGGGCTGCCGTACGGGTCCGTGGGGGAACGGAGGGACACGGCGGCCCGGCAGCTGGTACGGCGGTCGGCGCCGGGGCGGGCGCCGCGGGAGGCGGAGCGGGCGCGGTGGTCGGCCGGCGGGGAGCCGCCGCTGGCCCTGGTGGTCGTGGCGCCCCGCGACGGCCTGGCGGTCCACGCCCCCGATCCGGTGGTGGCGGAGACGTGGCTCGCCTCGGGGACCCCGCATCTGTACGCGGGCGTGATCGAGGCCACGGGTGTGGTGGGCCCGCTGGTGCTGCCGGGCGGCTCGGCGTGCGCGGGGTGCCTGGCCCTGGAGCGCGCGGACCGGGACCCGGGATGGCCCCGGCTGCTGGCCCAGTGGCGGTCCGGGCGGGGGGTCAGGGGGACGCAGGCCTGCGATGTCGGACTGGCCACGACGGTGGCGGGTCTGGCGGCGGCGCACGCCTTGTCGTTCCTGGATGGTGAACTGCCGGCCACGACAGGTGCACGATGGGAGGTGTCACTTCCCCGGCTCGACTGGCGGTCGCGCCGGATGGCACCCCATCCGGAGTGCCCCTGCGGGGCGGCCGGGGGACGCGAGGGGGAGCGCCTGGCGGAAGCCTTGCCCCCGCACGACACAATGACCGGGTAACCGCTGTACGCGGCACGGCTGTCTGGAGGACTTGATGTCAGATCTTCCCCGGAAGGCGGTCACCCGCACCGCGAAGCTGGCGGCCCTGCCCATCGGCTTCGCGGGACGGGCCACCTGGGGCCTGGGCAGACGGATCGGCGGGAAGTCCGCGGAGATCGTCTCCAAGGAGTTGCAGCAGCGCACGGCCGACCAGCTCTTCAAGGTCCTCGGGGAGCTGAAGGGCGGTGCGATGAAGTTCGGGCAGGCACTGTCCGTCTTCGAGTCCGCGCTGCCCGAGGAGGTCGCCGGGCCGTACCGGGCGGCGCTCACCAAGCTCCAGGAGGCGGCGCCCCCGATGCCCAGCAGCACGGTGCACGCCGTGCTGGCCGAGCGGCTGGGCGAGGACTGGCGCGAGCTGTTCCTGGAGTTCGAGGAGAAGCCCGCGGCGGCGGCGTCGATCGGGCAGGTGCACCGGGCGGTGTGGCACGACGGCCGGGTCGTCGCGGTCAAGGTGCAGTATCCGGGCGCCGGGGAGGCCCTGCTGTCGGACCTGACCCAGCTGAGCCGGTTCGTCCGGCTGCTGGGGCCGCTGATCCCGGGCATGGACATGAAGCCGCTGATCAGCGAGATGCGCGACCGGGTCTCCGAGGAGCTGGACTACGCGCTGGAGGCCGAGTCGCAGCGGGAGCACGCGGCGGAGTTCGCGGACGATCCCGATGTGCTGGTGCCCGACGTGGTGCACCAGAGCGAGCAGGTGCTGGTCACCGAGTGGATCGACGGGAAGCCGCTGGCGGACGTGATCTCGGGTGGGTCCGCGGAGGAGCGGGACCGCGCCGGCCAGCTGCTGGCCCGCTTCCTCTTCTCGGGCCCGGCGCGTACGGGTCTGCTGCACGCGGACCCGCATCCGGGGAACTTCCGGCTGTTGCCCCCGGACGAGGGCGTGGAGGACGGCGAGTACCGGCTGGGGGTGCTCGACTTCGGGACGGTCGACCGGCTGCCCGGCGGGCTGCCCGACACCATCGGCTACGCGCTGCGGATGACGCTGGAGGGCGACGCGGAGGGGGTGTACGACCTGCTGCGTGAGGACGGGTTCGTCAAGGAGTCCATCGATCTGGACCCGGACGCGGTGCTGGACTACCTGCTGCCGATCATCGAGCCGGCGGCGGTGGACGAGTTCACGTTCACCCGGAGCTGGATGCGCAACCAGGCCGCGCGGATCGCCGATCCCCGGTCGCCCGCCCACCAGTTGGGCAGGCAGCTGAACCTGCCCCCGGCCTATCTGCTGATCCACCGCGTCACGCTGAGCACGATCGGTGTGCTCTGCCAGCTGAACGCGACGGTGCGGCTGCGGGACGAACTGGAGGACTGGCTGCCCGGTTTCCTGCCGGACGAGGAAGAAGAGGACGGGGCGGACCAGACCTGACATGACGACGGGGGGCCGGTCCTGAGGACCGGCCCCCCGTTCTTCCGGGACTCACCGGGCACTGATGTGCCCTGGGACGGTGGGTCTGTTACTGCATGACCGCCATGGCCAGCGCGCGGCGGGCGCGCATCGAGACGCGCTCGGCGCGGCGCTGCATCCGGCGGGCGGCGACCAGGCGCACGGCCCGGCGTTCCGCGTCGGCTTCGCGCAGGCGGTCCGCCATATGGACACGAGCCATGGCTTCTGGGATGAGTTGCATTTCGCGGGTCCTGTTCTGACGCGAGTCGTCCGCGTCGGTGGTGCTGCTGACGGCTGGGGCGGCGGAGCCGGTGGGCTCACGCAGGGAAGAGGTCATCGGAGCCTGCTTCTTGGGATCGTGCGTGTAGGGACGGTCGATGGTTCCGCTGATGGTCATGCCGCTGCGACCGGGTTCTTGCGCGGGCGGCCGCGGGGCCGCTTGCGGGCCACGACCACGCCCTGGACGAAGAGCTCGCCACCCCAGACGCCCCAGGGCTCCCGGCGCTCCTTGGCCCCGGCGAGGCAGGCCTCGACCAGCGGGCAGGTGCGGCAGAGCGCCTTGGCGTACTCGACGTCGGCCGGGGACTCCGCGAAGAAGACCTCCGGGTCGTAGGCACGGCATGGAACGGGTACGCCGAGGTTCTCGATGGCGTCGTCGAGCGCGGTGAGCGCGGTGAGGGGGATCAAGGTGGAGTCCTCCGTGAGGCCGGGCGGGGGGATCGTTTCGGAAGGCGGTACGGACGGGGCGTGCGCTTCGAGTTGCACGGGGTGTGATTCCTCGTCTGGTCGTTCCGGCCGGTCGGCCGGGCTGCGGCTGGTACCTGTTGTTCTCAATCCCGAGGCCCCTTCGCTCCGCCCGTCCCGTTCGGGACAAACAGAAGGGCCGCGGATCCCGGGTGGGGTTCCGCGGCCCTGAAGGCGCCGGCCTGATGGTGGATCAGGCTGGATCACTCCAGGGTTCAGGCCCACGGAAGGCCCACATCGTGTGGTGCTTGGTCGTCTTGCTCGCCTGCTGTCCGGTCTCGGCACTGGCCGCCGCGTAGGCGTAGGCCTGGGCCTCCACCGCTGCCGCTCCTGCTTCCAGTGCCTCGATCGGTCGCTCATCGCGTGCCACCGGCCGGACGGGAAGACCCGCGAAGCCGACGGACGGCACGACGGAGGAAACGCCGGGCAGACCATTGCCGTTCAGTTCGACACGCGACACGTCGAGCGAGCACACGGAGGCGACCAGCAGATCGGTCATTTTGACGGTGCTGACAGCGAAGCCGCCGGTGTTGACAACGGTGGGAGCGGTCTTGATCTCAAAAATCGTGGACACTGGAATCGCCTCCTCTCGGCGTCTCGGGGACCGGCCGGAGCCGGTCATGTGTATGGACAAGTAGAGCACGGGGACCGAGCTTCGTGAAGCTCTTGTTCCCGTGGTTAAGAACCTATGGGGATTCCCGGGGCGCGCGCAAACTATTTTCCCGTCGATTTTCGCTCACGCGTCGTCCACGTCGCCCGCAACCTCGTCACCTGCGCAGATGGCCAGAACGTCGGCGCCGAACCGGTCCAGCTTGCGCCTGCCGACGCCGGCGATCCCGGTCAACTCCCCCTCGCTGCCCGGCACCGCCTCGGCGATCGCCATGAGGGTCTTGTCGGTGAAGACGCAATAGGCCGGCTGGCCCAGCAGCCTGGCCTGCCCGGCGCGCCAGTCGCGCAGCCGCTCGTACAGCGCCTCGTCCATGTCCGACGGGCAGTCCTCGCAGCGCGTCAGCTTCATCTCGCCCGCGTCGGTGAGGGTCTTCCCGCACACCCGGCAGAGCACCGGGCCCCGCCGCTTGCGCCGCGCGCCCCCGGCACCTCCCACGCCCGCGCCCGCTCCGGCGCGCTCGAAGGACCCGCCCGCGGCGGCCGCGCCGGCGCGCCTGCCGCCCGGGACCGCGGAGCCCGGCCGCAGCCCGTTGAGGAAGCGCGAGGGCCGCCGGGAGGCCCTGCCCCCCGGCGAGCGGGAGAGCGCCCAGGAGAGGGAGAGGTGCATCCGGGCGCGGGTGACGCCGACATAGAGGAGACGGCGCTCCTCCTCGACCTGTTCGTCGGTCTTCGCGTAGGTGATCGGCATCATGCCCTCGGTGAGCCCGACCAGGAACACGGCGTCCCACTCCAGGCCCTTGGCCGAGTGCAGGGACGCGAGCGTGACGCCCTGCACGGTGGGCGCGTGCTGCGCGGCCGCGCGCTCGTCCAGCTCGGCCACCAGGTCCGAGAGCGTCGCGGACGGCTTGGCCCGTACGAAGTCCTCGGCCAGCCGCACCAGCGCGGCGAGCGACTCCCAGCGGTCCCTGACCGCCCCGGAACCCGTCGGGGGTTCCGTGGTCCACCCGGAGGTCGAGAGCACCGCACGCACCTGCGAGGGCAGCTCGACCACGTCGTCGAGCACCGCGTCGTTGCCCCCGAAGCGCGCCGCGCTGCGCAGGGCGGCGCCCGCTTCCCGTACCTCCTTGCGCTCGAAGAAGCGCTCGGCGCCGCGCAGTTGGTACGCCACCCCCACGTCCGCGAGGGCCTGTTCGTAGACCTCCGACTGGGCGTTGATCCGGTACAGCACGGCGATCTCGCCCGCCGCGACGCCCGCGGCGATCAGGTCGCGGATCCGGCGGGCGGTGGTCTCGGCCTCCGCCGGCTCGTCCGCGTATTCCGTGTACACCGGTTCGGGGCCGGCGCCCCGCTGGGAGATCAGCTCCAGGCGGTGTTCGGCGGCCCGGCCGCGCGCCTGGTTCAGCAGGCCGTTGGCCAGGTGGACGACCTGGGGGGTGGAGCGGTAGTCACGGACCAGCTTCACCACCGTGGCGCCCGGGTGCCGCGTACGGAAGTTCAGCAGGTGGTCCGGGGTCGCGCCGGTGAAGGAGTAGATGGTCTGGCTGGCGTCGCCGACGACGCACAGGCTCTCCCTGTCCCCCAGCCACAACTCCAGGAGGCGCTGCTGGAGCGGGCTCACGTCCTGGTACTCGTCCACCACGAAGTGCTGGTACTGGCGGCGGATCTGGTCGGCGATGTCGTGCCGGTCCTGGAGGATGCCGACCGTCAGCAACAGCACGTCCTCGAAGTCGATGACCGAGCGGTCGCGCTTGAGCTGTTCGTACATCCCGTAGATCTGGCCGATCTCGGCCGCGTCGCGCGGGGCGTCGCGCAGCGACTTGGCGACCGCCGCCGGATAGTCCGCAGGCACGGTCTGGGTGACCTTCGCCCACTCGATCTCGCCCGTCACGTCCCGCAACTCGTTGCGGTCCAGCCTGATCCGGCAGCGCGCCGCGGCCTCGGCGACCAGCTGGACCTTGCGCTCCAGCAGCCTCGGCATCTCGCCGCCGACGACCTTGGGCCAGAAGAACTGGAGCTGGCGCAGCGCCGCCGAGTGGAACGTGCGCGCCTGGACCCCGCCCGCGCCCAGCTGGCGCAGCCGCCCCCGCATCTCGCCCGCGGCGCGGTTGGTGAACGTGACGGCCAGCACGCTGCCCGGCTGGAGGATCCCCGCCCGCACGCCGTACGCGATCCGGTGCGTGATCGCGCGTGTCTTGCCCGTACCGGCCCCCGCCAGCACGCACACCGGGCCGTGCAGGGCCGTCGCGACCTCGCGCTGCTCGGGGTCGAGCCCTTCGAGCACCGCGTCGGCGTCCCGCGGCGGGTCGACGATCTGGCCGGGACCGGCGGTCCTGCCCTCGTGCGGGTCGTGCGGGAACAGTGGGGAATGCGTTGCTGCTGTCACCCCGCCATGCTGTCAGGTCGCCGGAGACGGCTGTTCCCGTTGTCCACAGCTGTGCCGCGTCTGTCATACGAATACGGTCCGGACCGTTACGGGACCGGTCGCCTCCCTCACATGGACGGCCCCCGCCCCCACGGGAATGGCCGCCGCCCCGCGTACGTTCCACGGTGTGCGCCGGTGCACCCACCGGGGCACACGGCCTGGAGCCGACGCACAGAGCGAGAGCGAAACAGAGGAGCGCGAGGGACATGGCGGGCACTGTGACGATGTACAGCACCACGTGGTGCGGATACTGCCGTCGGCTGAAGGGTCAGCTGGACCGCGAGGGCATCGCGTACACGGAGATCAACATCGAGCAGGACGCCGCGTCCGCGGCCTTCGTGGAGAAGGCGAACGGCGGCAACCAGACGGTGCCGACCGTGGTCGTGGTCGCGCCGAGCGGCGTCGACGTCACGATGACCAACCCGAGCCTCGCGCAGGTGAAGCAGGCGCTCGGCGCCTGACCCCGCCCCGCCCCGCTCCTCCGGCATCCCCCGATCCCCTCCGAGGCCGACGCTTCGGAGGGGATCGGTGCTGTGCGGTCCGGGGAGCGACTGCTCCCAGCGGTCCCGGGAGCGGCGCCGCCCTATCGCGGCAGCGGCTTCGGCAGCGGCTTCCCGTACCAGAGCTCCACCAGCCGCGCGGCGATCGAGATGCCCGCCGGGGGCAGGATCTCGCCCGTCTCGATCGCGGTCCGCAGGTCCTCCCGGGAGAACCAGCGCGCCTCCTCGATCTCCTCGCCGTCCACGGTGATCTCCGACGACGTGGCCCTCGCCATGAAGCCCAGCATCAGGCTCGACGGGAACGGCCACGGCTGGCTGGCCACGTACTCGACCTCGCCGACCGTGACGCCCGCCTCCTCGAAGACCTCGCGGGCCACCGACTGCTCGATGGACTCCCCCGGCTCCACGAAGCCCGCCAGCGTGGAGAACCGGCCCTCGGGCCAGTGCACCTGCCGGCCGAGCAGCGCCCGGTCCTCCTCGTCCGTGACCAGCATGATCACCGCCGGGTCGGTCCTCGGGTAGTGCTCGGCGCCGCAGGCCGGGCAGCGGCGGATGTGGCCGGCCGCCGCGATCACCGTGCGCTCGCCGCAGCGCGAGCAGAAGCGGTGCAGCCGCTGCCAGTTCTCCAGCGCGACCGCGTGCACCATCAGGCCGGCGTCCCGCTGCGACAGCAGCAGCCCCGCCTCCCGCAGGCCCGCCGCGCGCGCCGACTGGTCCATGCGGCCGGGCAGCGCGTCCTTCTGGAGCGCGAAGTAGCTGACCCCGTCCTCGTCCGTGCCGAGGAAGTAGCGGTGGGTCTCGGTGACGGGCGCCTCGAAGGCGGGGGTCATGACCAGTTCGGTACGGCCGTCGGGGGTGTCGTCGATCAGCACCTGTCCGCCCGACACCACGAAGACCCGGGTCGTGGGGTGGCTCCAGGCCGCCGCGAGCCACGCCTCGTCGAGACGGTGGTGCGCGGCGCGGTCGACACCGCTGGGCGCGGTGAGGCCGATCGGTCGGTGTGCGAGATCGGCACTGCTGATGGTGCTCACAGGTACTTCCAACTCCCCCGGATGGATGGGTTCTGTTCAGCGGAGAGCGGCGGCAAGGTCGCCCCAGAGGTAGGCGGTGGTCTCCACGCCCTTGAGCAGCAGGTCCAGTTCGACCTTCTCGTCGGGCGCGTGCCAGCCGTCGGACGGTACGGAGATGCCCAGGAAGAGCACGGGTGCGCCGAGGACGTCCTGGAGGTCGGCGGCCGGTCCCGAACCGCCTTCGCGGGTGAAGAGGACGGTGCGTCCGAAGGCGCGGCCCATGGACCGTACGAGCGACTGGAGGGCCGGGTGGCCGAGCGGGGTCAGACACGGGCGGGTGGCGGCGCCGAAGGTGACCTTGTGGCGGACGCCGTTCGGGACGTGCGCCTCGATCCACTCCCGTACGGCCCGCTCGATCCGGTCCGGGTCCTGGCCCGCCACCAGCCGGAACGAGAGCTTCACCTGGGCGGAGGACGGCACGATCGTCTTGCCGCCGGGGCCCTGGTAGCCGCCGCCGATGCCGTTGACCTCGGCGGTCGGGCGGGCCCAGATCCGCTCCAGGGTGGAGTGCCCGGCCTCGCCGAGGGTGCCGTGGGACTTCGCCGTACGCAGCCAGCGCTCCTCGTCGAAGGGCAGCGCCGCGAACAGGGCGCGCTCCTCGTCGGTGAGCGGGGTGACGCCGTCGTAGAAGCCGGGGACCGCGACGCGTTCGTCCTCGTCGTGCAGGGACGCGACGATGCGGGCGGCGACGGTGGCCGGGTTGGGGACGGCTCCGCCGAAGGAACCGGAGTGGATGTCCTGGTCGGGGCCGTACAGCTCGATCTCGCAGTCGGCGAGGCCGCGCATGCCGGTGCAGACCGTCGGGGTGTCCTCGGCCCACATGCCGGTGTCGGAGACGATCACGACGTCGGCGGCGAGGCGGGCCGCGCGGTCCTCGGCCAGGGCGCGGAAGTGCGGGGAGCCGGACTCCTCCTCGCCCTCGACGAGCAGCTTGAGGTGGACGGCGGGGGTGGTGCGGCCGGTGGCGGCGAGGTGGGCGCGGACGCCCAGTGTGTGGAAGAACACCTGCCCCTTGTCGTCCGCGGCGCCGCGTCCGTACATCCTGCCGTTCCGTACGACCGGTTCGAAGGGGTCGCTCGACCAGCCGTCCTCGCGGGCGGCGGGCTGTACGTCGTGGTGTCCGTAGACGAGCACGGTGGGGGCCGCGGGGTCGTCCGAGGGCCAGTCCGCGAAGACGGCGGGGGCGCCCGGGGTCTCCCAGATCTCGGTGACGGGGAAGCCCGTCTCCCGGAGTTTGGCGGCCAGCCAGTCGGCGCTTCGGCGCACGTCGGGGGCGTGATCGGGCTGGGCGGACACGGACGGGATGCGGAGCCAGTCCGCGAGGTCGTCGAGGAACGCGGCGCGGTGGGACTCGATGTACGTACGGACGACGCTGTCCGGGGTGTCGCTCATGACATCGAGCCTAACCGGATCCGGCGCTCGTCCGTTCTGCTGTCCGTTCTCCGTCGCGGTGGCCGTCCGCGCCCCCGTCCTCCCCGTTCCCGTCCTCCCCGTCCCCGCCGATGAGGATCGCTTCGAGCTCGGTGCGGGAGAGGAGGCGGTCGGGGCGGACGACGTCACCGGTGCGCACGTACAGGAACGCGGCCGTGACGGCGGACGGCGGCAGGGCGTGCTGCTCGGCCCAGGCGAGGCGGTAGACGGCGAGCTGGAGGGGGTCGGCGGTGCGGGCGCGGCTGGTCTTCCAGTCGATGATCTCGTACGTGTCCGCGCCGGTCTCCGGGTCGGTGGTGCGGTAGACGGCGTCGATCCGGCCGCGGATCACCCGCCCCGCGAGGGTGAGCTGGAACGGCGCTTCCACCCGGTACGGCGTACGGCGCGCGTACGGGGTCAGCTCGAAGGCCGCCTTGAGCGCGGCCAGGTCACGCTCGTCCGCGATCTCCGGCTCGTCCTCGTCGCCGCCGGGCAGCTCGTCGGGGCCGAGCAGGGGCAGCTCCTCGAACCGCGACTCCACCCAGGCGTGGAACCGGGTCCCCCGGCGGGCGGCGGGCTGCGGCGGCCGGGGCATGGGGCGCGCCAGCTCGTGCGCGAACCCGTCCGGGTCGGCGGCGAGACGCATCAGCTGGGAGGCGGAGAGCGAGGCCGGTACGGGGACGTCGCGGACGGCCGCCCGCGAGCGGCGCAACTCGCGCGCGAGCGCGTCGAGATCACGATCCCAGGAGGCGAGGATCCGAACCTCCTCGGGAGCGGGCCGGCCCCCTGCGCGGGGAGCGGGCACGGAAGAGCCGGGCCCGGTGCGCGCGGAGGCGCGCGGGGGCCCGGGCACGGCCCCGGCGTGCTCGGGTCGCCCGGGGGGAGGTGGCGAGGCGTTCCACTCCGGGAAGTGGTCGTGCTCCGCCTCGCCGTGGTCGGTGTCCGGTGGGGCGTAGCCGTCCTCCGGGTCCTCCGGCTCGTCGCCGAACGCCTCGTCCTCGAAAGGGGCGTCCTCGAACGCCTCGTCCTCGAACGGTGCCTCGTCGAAAGGGGCGTCCCACAGTTCGTCCGCCGCCGCCGGAGACGGTTCCCCGGCGGACTCCGAGCGCAGCTCGTCCAGGTGCGCCAGCACCGTGTCCGCCGCCGCGCGGCGGCGTTCCAGGGCGTCGGGATCCAGCGGGAGCGGCCAGGGCTGGGGGGTCGAGGGGGCCCGCAGGGACGGGTTCTCCTCGCCCTCGGCCGGTTCGTCCGCCCACGCCTCGATCTCGCCGTGGCCGGCCACGGAGTGGTCGTACAGCGCGTGCAGGAAGTCCGACGGGCCGCGCGTGCGCTTCTGGGTCGGGCCCCACCAGTGGCCGGAGCCGAGGAGCAGCGAGCGCGGGCGCGTGAAGGTGACGTAACCGAGGCGCAGTTCCTCCGTGTGCTGGTGCGCCTTCATCTCGTCCTTGAACGCCGCGAGGCCCTTCGCGTCCCAGGAGGTGACCTCCGGCAGCGTGGGCGCGTCGCCGCGCAGCGGGTGCGGGAGGACCTTCGCCTGGGACGTCCACGCCTCCCGCGCCCGGTGGTTGGGGAACTGGCCGGCGACCAGCCCGGGGACGGCGACCACGTCCCACTCCAGGCCCTTGGCCTTGTGCGCGGTGAGCACCTTCACGGTGTTCTCGCCGCCGGGCAGCGCGTTGTCCAGCCCCTTCTCGTACTGCGCCGCCGTCCGCAGGAAGGCGAGGAACGCCAGCAGTCCCGCCTCCCCGTCGAGCGCGGCGAAGGAGGCCGCCAGGTCCAGGAAGTTGTTCAGCGTCTCCCGGCGGCGGGCGGCCAGCGCGTGCGGCGACGCGGCCAGTTCGACCTCCAGGCCCGTCGTGGCGAGGACCCGGTGCAGGACGTCCATCAGCGGGTCGGCCAGCGACCGGCGCAGGTCGCGCAGTTCGGTGGCGAGCCGCGCGAAGCGGACGCGGGCGGCGGCGGAGAACGGCAGCCCGTCGTCCGGTGCGCCCGCCGACTCCAGGAACGTGTCCAGGGCGTCCGCGAGGGAGATCACCTCCGCCGGGTCCGTCCCCTCCACGGCCGCCGCCAGCCGCGCGTCCGTACTGTCCTCGCCGTCCGGCCCCGGCCCCCGGTGCACCAGGAGCCGCGCCCTGCGCCCCAGCAGCGCCAGGTCGCGGGGGCCGATGCGCCAGCGGGGGCCGCTGAGGAGCCGTACCAGCGACGCGTTCGCCCCCGGGTCCTGGAGCACCTCGCACACCGCGACGAGGTCGGCGACCTCCGGGAGGTGCAGCAGCCCGGAGAGCCCCACCACCTCGACCGGCACCTCACGGGCCACCAGCGCGCCCTGGATCTCGGCGAAGTCGTCCGCCGTACGGCACAGGACGGCCACCTCGCCCGGTTCCTTGCCCGTACGGACCAGATGCGCGAGGGAGTCGGCGAGCCAGGCGATCTCCTCGGCGTGGGTGGGCAGGAGGGCGCAGCGCAGCATGCCGTCGCGCTCCGCGCCGGGCGCGGGGCGCAGCGCCTCGACGCCTTCGTGCATCGCGCGCAGGGGCGTGGCGAGGCCGTTGGCCAGGTCGAGGAGCCGGCCGCCGCTGCGGCGGTTCTCGCTGAGCGAGAAGCGGGTTGCGGGCGTGCCGTCCGCGTACGGGAAGTGGACGGGGAAGTCGTCCAGGTTGGCGACGGACGCGCCGCGCCAGCCGTAGATCGCCTGGCAGGGGTCGCCGACGGCGGTCACCGCGTGGCCCGTTCCGCCGCCGAAGAGGCCGGACAGGAGGAGCCGTTGGGCGACGGACGTGTCCTGGTACTCGTCGAGGAGGACCACCCGGAACTCCTCCCGGAGGATCCGGCCCACCTCGGGTCTGGTGGTGGCCAGTTCGGCGGAGAGCGCGATCTGGTCGCCGAAGTCGAGGAGGTCGCGGGCGCTCTTGGCCGCGCGGTAGCGCCCGACCAGGTCGAGCAGCTCACGGCGGGCGGTGGCGGCCTCGGGGACCTTGCGCAGCTCGGCGTTGCTGAGCCGGACGCCGTCCAGGGTGCGCAGCAGCGTGGTGTCGTGCGCGCCGAGGGTGCCGGGCCGTACCAGATGCTCCGACAGCTCGCCGTCGAGCGCGAGGAGATCGCTGACCAGCGCGGGGAGGGATTTGGTCAGGGCGGGGTACGGCCCCGGCGCCTCCCGCAGCACCCGCGCGGCGAGTTGGAAGCGGGTGGCGTCCGCGAGCAGCCGGGCCGTCGGCTCCAGGCCTATGCGCAGACCGTGGTCGGTGAGGAGTTGCCCGGCGAAGGCGTGGTAGGTGGAGATGCGGGGTTCGCCCGGGGGGTGGTCGGGGTCGATCGTGTCGGGGTCGGTGACGCCGGCCCGTACCAGCGCCTTGCGGACCCGCTCGGCCAGTTCGCCCGCGGCCTTGTTGGTGAACGTGAGCCCGAGGACCTGCTCGGGGGCGACCTGTCCGGTCCCCACCAGCCACACCACCCGGGCCGCCATGACCGTCGTCTTGCCCGACCCGGCTCCGGCCACGATGACTTGCGGGGCGGGCGGCGCGGTGATGCAGGCCGTCTGCTCCGGGGTGAAGGGGATGCCGAGGAGCTCCTTGAGCTGCTCGGGGTGGGTGAGGGGTGCGGACACCTCAGGAAGGCTATCGGCCACCACTGACAACGCGGGGGGGCGGGCGTGTGGGCAGCCCCCCTGCGCGCGGGCTGTGGGCCGCCGGGATGCCCGCCCGGGCCGTCCCCGGCGGCTCACTCCACGATCTGGCGGCCCTCGGGCCGCGCGCTGCACGACGCCCGGAACGCGCAGTGCGCGCAGTGCTGGCCGGTGGCCGGGGTGAAGCGTTCGTCCAGGACGCGGCCGGCGGCGGAGGCCAGGAGGTCGCCCACCCACTCGCCCGCGAGCGGTTCCTGCGCCTGGACCTTGGGGAAGTCCTCCCCGCCCTCCTTCTTGGGCGCGGGCTGGCGCAGTTGGACGAGTTCGGCGCCGCCCGGCTCGGGGCGGCGGCCGTCGAAGACCTCGTCCAGGGCGCCCTCGCGGACCGCGAGCTGGTAGACCGCGAGCTGCGGGTGGTGCGCCACCTCGTCCTTGGTGGGCGCGGCCTTGCCGGTCTTGAAGTCGACGACGTACGCGCGGCCTTCCGCGTCCCGCTCGACGCGGTCCATGGAACCCCTGATCCGTACTTCGTACGGACCCGCTTCGAGGGTGACGTCGAAGTCGTGCTCCGTGGCGGTGGCGGTACGGCCGCCCCGGTCCGTCACGTGCCAGCGCAGGAAGCGTTCGAGCGCCACGCGCGCGTGCTCCTTCTCCTGGGCGGACTTCCAGGGGGCGTCGAAGGCGAGTCCGTCCCACACGGAGTCCAGGCGCTCCATGAGGACGGCGAGGTCGGCGGGGGTACGGCCGGAGGCCACCTCGTCGGCCAGGACGTGCACGACGTTGCCGAAGCCCTGGGCGGCGGTGGCGGGGGCGTCCGCCTTCACCTCGCGGCCGAGGAACCACTGGAGGGCGCAGGTGTTCTCCAGCTGGTCGAGGGTGCTGCCGGAGAGCGCGACGGGGAGGTCCCTGTCGCGCAGCGGGACCGTGCTGCGGGTCGGTTCGTACAGCCCCCACCAGCTGTGCGGGTGCGCGGCGGGGACGAGGGCGTGGCCGTCCTCGTCGGTCAGCGCGGCGAGCCGGGCGAGGCGGCGGGCGGCGGCGTCGCGCAGGGCGGGGGTGGCCTCCGGGTCGACGGTGGTGGCGCGCAGTTCGGCGACGAGGGGGGCGACGGCGAGGGGGCGGCGGGGGCGGCCGGTGACGTCGCGGGGTTCGACGCCCAGTTCGGTGAGGAAGCGGGAGGGCTGGTCGCCGTCGTCGGCGGGTGCCTTGACGGCGGTGACGACGAGGCGTTCGCGGGCGCGGGTGGCGGCTACGTAGAACAGGCGGCGCTCTTCTGTAAGAAGGGCGCCGGGACTGAGTGGTTCCGCGAGTCCGTCGCGGCCGATCCTGTCGGCCTCCAGGAGGGAACCGCGGCGCCGCAGGTCGGGCCAGAGGCCCTCCTGTACGCCCGCGACGACGACGAGCCGCCACTCCAGGCCCTTGGAGCGGTGGGCCGTCATGAGCCGTACGGCGTCGGGGCGTAGGGCGCGGCGGCTGAGGGTGTCGGCGGCGATGTCCTGGGCGTCCAGCTCTTCGAGGAAGTTGAGCGCGCCGCGGCCGCCGGTGCGTTCCTCCGCGCGGGCGGCGGCGTCGAAGAGGGCGCAGACCGCGTCGAGGTCGCGGTCGGCGTTGCGGCCGGCCGCGCCGCCGCGCAGGGCGGCCCGCTCCAGCCGTCCGGGCCAGGGGGTGCCGTCCCACAGCTCCCAGAGGGCCTCTTCGGCGGTGCCGCCGCCTTCTAGCAGCTCACGCGCCTTGCGCAGGAGCGCGCCGAGGCGCTGGGCGCCCCTGGCGTACGCCGGGTCGTGCGCGACGAGCCGCTCGGGCTGCGCGAGCGCGAGGGCGAGCAGCGTGTCGGAGGACGGCGGCAGCCGGTTCCCGGCGGCGCGCTCCTCGTCCCTCAACGCCCGCCCGAGCCGCCGCAGATCGGCGGTGTCCATCCCGCCGAGGGGCGAGGCGAGCAACGAGAGCGCGGCCTCGACCCCGAGCCACCCGCCCCCTTCCGGGGGACGTGAATCACCGACGCTCCCGGCCACGTCCTGCGTGTCCTCGGGAGACGCGGACGCCACTGCCGGGCCGGGATCGACCGCGGCCCCTGCCCGGCCGAGGTCGGCCGCGTCGTCCTCCGCGCCCTCGGAGGACGGGGACGCTCCGGTCTCCCCGTCGGGGTCGGCCTCAACCACGGGCCGTGTGCGGCCATGCGGGGCCGGTCCGCCCGCCCCGCCGGGCGGCGCCTCCGGCGGTCCAGGAGCGGGGCCGTCCTCCGGGAGGCCGGAGTCGGGCGCGTCGTCCCGCCCGTCCGCACCGACCGCCCCGGCCTCCGCCGGCAGCCCACGGCCCGCTTCGTCCCCGGACGCCGCCCGACCAGGGCGGATCGCCGCCTCCGCCACCACCCTCAGGGCCGTCAGGAGAGGGGACACCGCCGGTTCGTGGCGGAGGGGGACGTCGTCGCCGTCCACGTCCAGGGGGACGCCCGCCGAGGTCAGGGCGCGGCGGATCGACGGGATCGTGCGGCCGCCCGCGCGGACCAGGACCGCCATGTCCGACCAGGGAACGCCGTCCTCCAGGTGCGCGCGGCGCAGGATGTCCGCGATGTTCTCCAGTTCCGTGGAGGCCGTCGGATACGTGTACGTCTCGACCCCGCCGCCCTCCCGGACGGCGCCCAGTTCGCGGTGCGCCCGGATCTTCTCCGCGGGAAGCCGGTGCAGCGGCATCCGGCGCGTCAGCAGCCGCGTCGCGTCCAGGAGCTTGTCGCCGGAGCGGCGGGACGTCGTCAGGACCTCCACCCTCGCCGGGCGGCCGTCCCGGCCCGGGAACGTGTACGGGAAGTCGAGGATGCCGTTCACGTCCGCGCCCCGGAACGCGTAGATCGACTGGTCGGGGTCGCCGAACGCGACCAGCGTGCGCCCCTGCCCCGCCAGCGCCTCCAACAGCCGCACCTGCGCCGGGTCCGTGTCCTGGTACTCGTCCACGAACACCACGTCGTACCGCCCCGCCAACTGCTCCGCCACCTCGGGACGGGACGCCAGCAGCACGGCCCGGTGGACCAGTTCCGCGTAGTCGAGGACCCCCTGCATGTCCAGGACGTCCAAGTACTCGGCGAGGAAGGACGCCGCCGCCGACCAGTCGGGCCGACCGGTACGCCGCGCGAACGCCGCCAGCGCGTCCGGCCCCAGGCCCAGTTCACGGCTGCGCGCCAGCACCGCCCGTACCTCGTCGGCGAAACCGCGCGTGGTCAGGCACGCCCGCAGCTCGTCCGGCCACCGGACGTGCGCCCGCCCCTCCCGTTCCAGGTCGAGCTGACCCGCCAGCAGGTCCCGTACGGCCACGTCCTGCTCGGGCCCCGACAGCAGCCGCAGCGGTTCCGTGAAGAGCTCGGCCTCCTGGTGCGCGCGGATCAGCGCGTAGCAGAAGGAGTGGAACGTGGTCGCCTGCGGCCCGCGGGTGCCGCCCAGTCGCACGGCCGTACGGTCGCGCAGCTCCACCGCCGCCTTGCGGCTGAACGTGAGCACCAGCATCCGCTCCGGATCCGCGCCCCGCTCCACCCGCGCCGCCACCGACTCCACGAGCGTCGTGGTCTTGCCCGTGCCGGGACCCGCCAGCACCAGCAGCGGCCCGGCGCCGTGGTCAACCACCGCGCGCTGCGCCGCGTCCAGCACAGGGGGGTCCACCGGCACGGGTGCGGTACGGACCAGTCGGTAGGCGCCAGGAGTCCGCTGCCGTACCCGGCGGTGCGGGGTACGCCCGGTGGAGGGGGAGGAGGAACTCACGTGGATCGCCGGTCCTGGAGAGGGTGGAGCTGGAGCTGGGGTGCGAGCAGGAGCTGGAGTGGGAGGGGGAGATGGTGAGCGTACGGGAGCCGGAGCGAGCGGTGGGCGTACGGGGCAGGGCGGGACGCCCGGGCCACGGCGACGCCCGCGGGGCGCGTGGCGCCGACGCTACGCCGTCCCCGGCCGGGGACGCGGGCGCTCCGGTCCGTACCGGGGGCCGCGCGCGGTACCGCCGTACGCCCCCAGCGGCACCCCTCCGTACTCCGTCCGGGCCCCCGCGCCACCGCCGGATTCCCCGCCGCGCGGCCGAATGGCGGAAGCTGTCATATGTGAGCCCCGTCGCCGGCGTCCCCGTCAGCAGCCCCGCCGTCCCACCGGGCCCGTCTCAGGTCGAGGCGCGGCAGGTGGCCCTCGGCGCTGCGCGGGGCCTCGCGCAGCGGGGTGCCCTCGTCGCGGTAGTGGCCCAGGGCCCGCAGTTCGTGACCCGCGAGCAGCACCCCGTCCGCACGGACGACCCGCCACCACGGCACCGCGCCGCCGTACAGCGCCAGCACCCGGCCGACCTGGCGCGGGCCGCCCTCGCCGAGCCACTCCGCGACATCGCCGTACGTCATCACCCGGCCGGCCGGGACCAGCTCGGCGACCTCCAGCACCCGCTCCGCGTAGACGGGAAGGTCGCCCGGCCGCTCCGGCTCCTCCCCGGACACCTCCATGTCCGGCTTGTCCCGCTCCTCGTGCCTCATCCGACCCATCCTGCCGCACGCCACCGACAACCCGCCCGCCCCCGCCCGCCCCTCGCGCCCCAGCGCATTCGTTCGGTCACCGTGTGTGCATACACACGCAAAGGGACGTATCTCGCACACTCCACGCCCCCGCAATGCACCCTGATGCCCCCGTCTGTCGGCCGCTCGTGCCACCATCATGCGGGCGGTGACTGGTGATACGAGATCAAGAAGAGACGGACTCGGCGGAGGGGCAGGGCGTGCAGCCACCTGCGGCGGCGGACACTTCAGGGGCTGAGTCGCGCCCCGACGCGTCCACCGGGCCGCGACCGGGACGGTTCTCCGACGACGGCCGCGCGAGGGCACACTCCGGGCCGGGCCCCGGCGCGCGCTCCGGATCGGGAGAAGGGTCCGGCAGGGGCTCAGGTGCCGGGTCGGGTACGGGAACAGGTGCCGGGTCAGGCGCCGGATCCGGCACGGGGTCAGCCGCAGGATCCGGTACGGGATCAAGCACGGGATCCGGCTCCGGGTCCCGGCCCGAGCCGTCCCGCGAGCCCGCCACGCCCCACGAACCCCCCGCAGCCCACGAGTCCCCCCGTGGCGCGCCGGATCCGGCCGACCCGCCGCACCCGCCGGAGGACCCCCCCGCCTCCCCCCGCGAGCACACCGGAGCCACCCGCTCCCACCCCGGCGCCGACAAGACGCCCGCCGACTCCGCCGACCCCGGCGACGACACCTCCGGCGGCGCCACCCGCGTCGACCGCCTCTCCGGCGACGAACCGCTCCTCGCCGCCCGCGTGCACCGCCCCTCCGACCTGCTCCGCCTGCTGATCGGCCTGCTCGGAATCGCCCTGGTCATCGGCCTCTCCGCGTTCGCCCACGGCACCACCGCCGGCCTCGAACAGGACATCAGCAAGGGCACGGGACAGGCCCCCGACCTCATGGTCAAACTGGCCGGCCTGGCGTCCTCCATCGCCGTCCTCCTGGTCCCGGTCGCCTTCGCCATCGAGCGGCTGATCAAACGCGACGGACTGCGCATCGCCGACGGCGTCCTCGCCGCCGTCCTCGCGCACGGCGTCACCCTCGCCACCGACCTCTGGGTCGCCAGGTCCGCGCCCGACTCCATCCAGGAGGCCCTGACCAGACCCCAGCTGGGCGCCGGGCTCACCGACCCCGTACACGGCTATCTCGCCCCCGTCATCGCCTACATGACGGCCGTCGGGATGGCCCGGAGACCCCGCTGGCGGGTCGTCCTGTGGGTGGTGCTGCTGCTCGACGCCTTCGCCATGCTCGTCGCCGGGTACACCACCCCGTTCTCGATCATCCTCACCGTCCTGATCGGCTGGACCGTCGCGTACGGCACGCTCTACACGGTCGGCTCGCCCAACGTCCGCCCCACCGGGCAGACGCTGATGGCGGGTCTGCGCCGGGTGGGTTTCCACCCGATCAGCGCCATGCGCGCCGAGGACGTCCCCGACTCCGCCGAGCAGGGCGACCGGGGCCGCCGCTACTTCGTGCCCCTGGAGGACGGCCCCCCGCTCGACGTCACGGTCGTGGACCGCGAACAGCAGGCGCAGGGCTTCTTCTACCGCGTGTGGCGGCAGCTGACCCTGCGCTCCATCACCACCCGCAGATCCATCCCCTCCCTCCGCCAGGCCCTCGAACAGGAAGCCCTGCTCGCGTACGCGGCCATCGCCGCCGGCGCCAACGCCCCCAAACTCATCGCCACCTCCGAGCTGGGACCAGACGCCGTCATGCTCGTGTACGAGCACCTCGGCGGCCGGTCCCTGGACGCGCTCGCCGACGACGAGATCACCGACGAGCTGATGCGCGGCGCCTGGCGCCAGGTGAGCGCGCTCCAGTCGCGCCGTATCGCGCACCGCAGGCTCACCGGCGACGCCCTGGTGGTGGATCGTTCCGGCAGGGTCGTGCTCACCGAGCTGCGCGGCGGCGAGATCGCGGCGGGCGACGTCGTCCTGCGGATGGACACCGCCCAGCTGCTCACGACCATGGGACTGCGGGTCGGCGCGGAGCGCTCGGTCGCCGCCGGGGTCGAGGTGCTGGGCCCCGACGCGATCGCGGACTGCCTGCCGCTGCTCCAGCCGATCGCGCTGAGCCGCTCCACGCGCGCGACGCTGCGCAGGCTCGCGCGCGAGCGTTCGCAGCGCGAACGGGACGCGGTGCTCAAGGCGTCCGAGGCGAACAAGCGCGCCCGGCTGGACGAGACACACGCGGGACCCCATTCCGGTGACGGCGCGGCACACGCGGGCCACACCACCGAGGGAGCGCCCCGTACGGCCGCCGCCGAGGGCGAGGGTCCCCGGCGGGCCGTACGGAAGTCCCTGCGGGCCGAGAAGCAGGCGGAGAAGCGCGCCATAGACGACGCGCTCGACGAGGCGCGCGAAGAGGATCTGCTCTCCCAGATCCGGCAGCAGGTGCTGCTGATCAGGCCGCAGGCGCCGGTCGAGCCGGTACGCCTCGAACGGATCAAGCCCCGGACGCTGCTCAGCTTCATCGCCGGCGCGGTCGCCGCGTACTTCCTGCTCACGCAGATCACGCAGGTCGACTTCGGGACGGTCGTCGGCGAGGCGCACTGGGGCTGGGTGGCCGCCGCGGCGGCGTTCTCGGCGCTCAGTTACGTCGCCGCCTCGATGAGCCTGCTGGGCTTCGTACCGGAGCGGGTGTCGTTCAAACGGACCGTCGAGGCGCAGGTCGCCGGGTCCTTCGTCAAGATCGTCGCCCCGGCGGCGGTCGGCGGGGTCGCGCTGAACACCCGCTTCCTGCAACGGTCGGGCGTCCGGCCGGGGCTCGCCGTGGCGAGTGTGGGCGCCTCGCAGCTCTTCGGGCTCGGCGCGCACATCGTGCTGCTGCTCTCGTTCGGCTATCTCACCGGTACGGAGAAGACCGCGTCGCTCACCCCGTCCAGGACGGTGATCGCGGGCCTCCTCACGGTCGCGGTGCTGGTGCTGGTCGTGACGGCGATCCCGTTCCTGCGGAAGTTCGTGGTGACCCGGCTGCGGTCGCTGTTCGCCGGGGTCGTACCGCGCATGCTCGACGTGCTCCAGCAGCCGATGAAGCTGCTGACGGGCATCGGCGGGATGCTGCTGCTGACCGGCACGTTCGTGATGTGCCTGGACGCGTCGATCCGCGCGTTCGACAACGGCAACCAGCAGCTCAGCTACGCGAGCATCGCCGTGGTCTTCCTGGCCGGCAACGCGCTGGGCTCGGCGGCGCCGACGCCCGGCGGGGTGGGCGCCGTGGAGGGCGCGCTGACGCTGGGTCTGCTGGCGGTGGGCCTGCCCAAGGAGGTCGCGGCCCCGGCGGTGCTGCTGTTCCGCCTGATGACGCTGTGGCTGCCGGTGCTGCCGGGGTGGGTGTCGTTCAACCACCTGACGCGCAAGGGAGCGCTTTAGGGCGGGTGCGGACACGTCCTAGGAGGTGTCCGCACCCGCCCGGCCGCTCGGCGTTCGGGGAATAGGGCGGGGCGGGTCAGCTCGCGGTCTTCAGAAAGACCGTCAGGCTGTCCAGCAGCATCGTGGTGCCCTGCTCGGCCATGTCGCGCTGCTCGGCGGTGTCGCAGGTCTGGGTCACCGTGATGCGGGTCCCGTCGGCGCCCTGCTCGGCGAGTTCGACCGTCATGAGCGCCTGCGCGTCCTGCCCGGGCACGTCCATGCCGACCACAAGACGCCGGTTCACGTCGACCTCGGCGTACGAGCCCGTCAACGGGACCTTCGTACCGTCCGGGGTGACCATCGTCGACGTCCACTTCCCGCCCGGCCGCACGTCCATCTCGACGGTCCCCGGGGCGGCGTAGGACCACTGCGTGTACGGCTCCGCGGTGGTCCAGGCGTTCCACACCGCCGCCACCGGAGCCTCCAGGACGCGCTCCAGCGTGTACGGGAAACCGTCGGCGGTCGTCTGTTCCTCGGTCATCTCAGGCTCCATGTCTCACTCTTGTCAGGTGGTACCAGTGCAGACCGGGGCCGCCCCCGAAACTCATCGGTCCCCCGGCCCGCACAGCACGCCGTCCCGCACGGCCCGCCACCCGCTTGGCCCGCGGCCCCGGGCGCCCCGCCGGGACCCGGCGCAGGATGGTTCCATGCCGACCCCCTCCGCCCGGCGCTCCGCGCCGCTCGCCGCCGTCACCGCCGCCGCCCTCCTGGCCGTCACCGGATGCTCCGGCGGCGGGGGGTCCGCCGGCGCGGGCCCCGTCGGCGGGGACGGCGGTGACCGCAACGGCCCCAGGGGCCTCGCCTCCCAGCGGCTGGACTGGACCGCTTGCAAGGCGCCCAGCGCCGCACAGGGCGGGGGTACGGCCCCCTCACCGCTCCCCGGGGGCGTGCGGTGGCAGTGCGCGTCCATGGACGTACCGCTCGACTACGCGAAGCCGGACGGCGACACCATCGCGCTGGCCCTGATCCGCGCCGAGGCCCGCGACAAGAGCAGGCGGATCGGCTCGCTGGTCTTCAACTTCGGCGGCCCCGGCGGCTCCGGGATCACCGCCCTGCCGTCCTTCGCGCCGGACTACGAGACCCTGCGCGGCCGGTACGACCTGGTCAGCTTCGACCCGCGCGGCGTGGGCCGGAGCGACGGCGTGGAATGCGAGAGCGACAAGCAGCTCGACGCGTACTACGCGCAGGACGCCACCCCCGACACCGCGGCGGAGGAGAAGACCTTCACCAAGAACCTCGCGGCCTACGCCTCCGCCTGCGAGAAGCACTCGGGCCCGGCACTCCCCCATGTGGGTACGACCAACGCGGCGCGGGACATGGAGATGATGCGCCAGGTCCTCGGCGACAAGAAGCTGAACTACTTCGGGATCTCGTACGGCACCGAACTGGGCGGCGTGTACGCCCACCAGTTCCCGAAGTCCGTCGGCAGGACGGTCTTCGACGCGGTGGTCGACCCGAGCCAGGACTCCGAGCAGGGCTCGCTCGGCCAGGCCCGGGGCTTCCAGCTCGCGCTGGACAACTTCGCCAAGGACTGTGTGTCGCGCGGCGGCGCGTGCAAGCTGCCGGGGACCACCCCGAAGGAGATCGAGGCGTTCATCACCGGGCTGCTCGGGCAGCTCGACAAGAAGCCCATCGCCGGGATCGGCCCCCGGAAGCTGACCCAGACCGAGGCCACCAACGGCATCGCCCAGACCCTCTACTCGCAGGAGTTCTGGCCCCTGCTGGAACAGGGGCTCGACGAGGCGGACGCGGGCAGCGGCGCCCTGCTGCTGGCCCTGTCGGACTCGATGAACGGCCGCGACCAGCAGGGCCGCTACAGCAACCTCCAGGCGGCGAACGCGGCGATCAACTGCGTCGACTCCAAGGACCGTTACACGGTGGAGCAGACCAGGGCGAAGCTCCCGGAGTTCCGGAAGGCGTCGCCCGTCTTCGGGGACTTCCTGGGCTGGGGCATGATGTCCTGCTCGCGCTGGCCGGTGCCGGGGCAGTGGCCCCACCCGGACGTCAGCGCGCCGGGTGCCGCACCGATCCTGGTCATCGGCAACACCGGTGACCCGGCCACGCCGTACGCCGGGGCCAGGGCGATGGTCGACGCGCTCGGCAAGGGCGTCGGCGTGGAGATCACGTACAAGGGGCAGGGCCACGGGGCGTACAACAGCGGCAACGCCTGCGTCCAGAAGGCGGTGAACGGCTTCCTGCTGAACGGGAAGGTGCCGGCGGCGGGCACGGTCTGTTCCTAGGGTTCCTAGGAAGCACGATCCGTTTCAGGGCCCGGGAAGCAGCCGGGTACGACGGTGGGGCGGACCGTCTCCGGCCCGCCCCACTCTCGTACAGCTGACGTCCTAGGACGCGGTCTACAGGACGCGTCCTAGTAGACCGGCTTCTCCGGCTCGATCGTGTTGACCCAGCCAATGACCCCGCCGCCCACGTGCACCGCGTCCGAGAAGCCCGCGGCCTTGAGCACGGCCAGCACCTCGGCGCTGCGGACACCCGTCTTGCAGTGCAGGACGATCTTCTTGTCCTGCGGCAGGCCCGCCAGGGCCGTCCCCATGATGAACTCGTTCTTCGGGATCAGCTTGGCGCCGGGGATCGAGACGATCTCGTACTCGTTCGGCTCCCGTACGTCGATGACCTCGATGTTCTCGCCGTCGTCCATCCACTCCTTGAGCTGCTTGGGAGTGATGGTCGAGCCGGCCGCCGCCTCCTGGGCCTCCTCGGACACGACGCCGCAGAAGGCCTCGTAGTCGATCAGCTCGGTGACGGTCGGGTTCTCGCCGCAGACCGCGCAGTCCGGGTCCTTGCGGACCTTGACCTGGCGGTACTGCATCTCCAGGGCGTCGTAGATCATCAGGCGCCCGACGAGCGACTCGCCGACGCCGGTGAGGACCTTGATCGCCTCGGTCACCTGGATGGACCCGATGGACGCGCAGAGCACGCCCAGCACGCCGCCCTCGGCGCAGGAGGGGACCATGCCGGGGGGCGGGGGCTCCGGGTAGAGGCAGCGGTAGCACGGGCCGTGCTCGGACCAGAAGACGCTCGCCTGGCCGTCGAAGCGGTAGATCGAACCCCACACGTACGGCTTGTTCAGCAGCACGCAGGCGTCGTTGACGAGATAGCGGGTGGCGAAGTTGTCCGTGCCGTCCACGATCAGGTCGTACTGCGAGAAGATGTCCATCACGTTCTCGGCTTCGAGCCGCTCTTCGTGGAGGACGACCTTCACATAGGGGTTGATCCCGAGGACGGAGTCACGGGCGGACTGCGCCTTGGACCGGCCGATGTCGGCCTGGCTGTGGATGATCTGGCGCTGGAGGTTCGACTCGTCGACCTCGTCGAACTCCACGATGCCGAGCGTGCCGACACCGGCCGCCGCCAGGTACATCAGGGCCGGTGAGCCGAGGCCACCGGCCCCCACACACAGCACCTTCGCGTTCTTCAGCCGCTTCTGCCCGTCCATCCCGACGTCCGGGATGATCAGATGACGGGAGTACCTGCGGACCTCGTCGACGGTGAGCTCGGCAGCGGGCTCGACCAGGGGGGGCAGCGACACAGGGACCTCAACATGGGGTTGGTCGGTCATTCAATAAGGAATCTTCCCTGTAACACTGCCACGGCCCCGCTCATTCCTAGATACCTGGTCCGACTCGCGAGACGATTTCGTCCCAGTAGCCGGGCAACGCCGCAAAGGGGTCGTTCCCTCCCGTCCCGTCACCCCGGTCGGTGAAGAAGATCGTGCCCGCGCCCTGCCAGCGGGCGACGCGCATCGCCTCGTCGAGATGGGTGCGCGGGACGCCGTGGACGAGATGGACGAACCGCTCGGGCGGGTGGTCGGCGGTCCACTCGGCCGCCTGTGACCAGCGGTATCTGTCCCAGGGCCCGGAGAACGTGACCAGTTGGCCGGCGATCTCGGCGTACCCGGGGTGCGGGTGCGTCCCGTGGGCCAGGACGATGTGCCCGCCGCCGGACCCTCCGCCGGGTCCCCCGCCGGACTCCCCGCCGGACCCGCCGCCGGACCCACCGTCCCCGAGCCCGCCGGGCCCGCTCTCCAGCACCACCTCCAGCGTGGCTGTCATCAGCCGTACGTCGGTCAGGTCGGAGGCGGTCGTGGGACACCGGTCCAGGTAGAAGCCGCCGACCCGGTACCAGTCCGTGTAGTCGTGCGCCTCGGCGACGATCTCGCCGAACGACCGCTCCCCGTACGCCAGGTCGAGATGCCCGAGCACCCGCACGCCCGCGTTGCGCAGGCGGCCCGCGGCCTCCAGGCAGTGCGGGTCGGGGCGGGAGCCCGGGCCGTCCGCGACGTTGAGGACGGCCCAGTGCAGGGGGGTGCCCGGGCGGGTCAGCCCGGCCCACTCGGCGCGGGCGAGCAGCGGGTGCGCGTACCCGGGGACACCGAGGCCGAGGCGGTCCGCGCCGGTGGCGGAGAGGCGGCCGCCGGTGGTGGTCAGATGCGGCACGCCGCCTCCATCCAGATGTCCGCGAGGGACTCCTCCAGATTGATACGGGGGCGCCAGCCGAGCCGGTCGCGGGCGGTGCGTACGTCCGCCTGCTGCCAGTTGCCGCAGCCGTCGGGGTACGGGGAGGGCCCGATGCCCAGGTGTTCCACGAGCGGTTCACCGCGCTGCGCGCCGAGGGCGGCGTGCCCGGCGCGGACCGGGCCGCCGGGCGCGTCCAGTTCGTGCAGGGCGCCCGCGTAGCCCGCGACCCTGGCCAGGACGGCGGCGGCGTCGCGCAGCTTCACGGCGCGGCCGGTGCCGATGTTGACGACGCCCTGCGCGGCGGAGAGGGAGGCGGCGTGGACCGCGCGCGCCACGTCCCGTACGTCCACGAAGTCCCGCTGCACGCCGAGGCCGGCGAGTTTCAGCTCGCCGTCGCCGGACTGCATGGCGCGGCGCATGGCCTCCGCGAGGCGGCCGAGCGGGGAGCCCGCGGGGGTGCCGGGGCCGACGGGCGAGAAGACCCGCAGGACGACGGCGTCGAGGCCGGAGCCGAGGACGAGTTCGGACGCGGCGAGCTTGCTCACGCCGTACGGGCCGCCCGGCCGGGCCACGGCGTCCTCGGCGGTCGACGAGCCCTGCGGGGAGGGCCCGTACTCGGACGCGCAGCCGAGCTGGACGAGGCGCGCGCCGCAGCCGCTGCGGCGCAGGGCCTCGCAGACGGTGGCGATGGCGACGGTGTTGTGGCGGACCAGTTCGCGGGCGCCGCCGCGGGTGGCGCCGGCGCAGTTGATGACCACCCCGGGGTGGACGGCGTCCAGGAAGCGGGTGAGCGCGCCGGGGCTGCCGCCGGCGAGGTCGAACCGTACGTCGGCGTCGTCGCCCCGGCCGAGTGCGGTGAGATGCACGGCGGGGTCGGCGAGCAGCCGGTCGGCCACGAAGCGGCCGAGGAAACCGTTGGCGCCGAGCAGCAGGACCCTCATCGCGCGCCCGCCCCTCTGTGCCGACGCGGGCGATGGTCCGGCGCGGGCGCGGGGGCCGCGGCCGGGGCTGGGGAGTGCGGGGTCATGTGGGTCGTCTCCTTAGGGGGCGTACGGGGTGGTGTTCGTAGGGGCGTACGGGGGTGGTGCGGTCATGGGGCGTACCGGGGCGGTACGGGGGTGGCTCCTCAGGTATGGGCCGAGGCCCGGGCGAGTACGAGGCCGGCGTGGGGGCGCGGCCCCGGCGCGGCGGGGGCGCGGGTGGGGGCGGGCACGGCGACCGGTACGGCGAGGAGCGGGAGCGCGCCTCCGTCGCCGGGTGTGTCCTCCATCGCCGGACGGGCTTGCTGGTGCTCCGTCGCGGGCGCGAGGGCGGGAAGATCAAGCCCGTCCGGCGATGGAGGACGAAGCGAGGCCGCAGGCCGCGCACCTCCCACGCCCCACCCGCTCGGCGCGACGAGCCCGGCCAGGACCACGGCGTACGGGCCGGGCGCGGGCGGCAGGGGGCGTACGCGGGCGATCGCGGCGAGCGGCGTGAGGGGCGCGGACCAGGGGGCGGAGAGGCCGGCGCCGGGGACCGGGCGGTGGGCGTCGGCGCGCGCCGGGCGCGTGGTTCCGCGCCGGGCGCGGGCGTACAGCTCCCCGCGGAGCGGGAACACGTCACGGTGCCGGATCCGCGCGGCGGTCCGGTCGGTCATGCCGTACGCCTCAGGTCCGGCGGCCGCAGGTCCGGCGGCGACGAGCGGCGTGAGGACGGCGGCCGCGGGGTCGGCGGGTCCGGCGGCCGGGGCGAAGGGGCCCGCCGTCATGGCGGGCCGGGCTATACGCGCCTCGCCGGCCGGGGCGCGGCCGGTCGAGGGGGCCGTCGGCGTGGGGGGCGTGCGGGGGGCGTGGTCAGACATGGCGGCCTCCGGCTTCCGCGCGGGCGCCGACCGGTTCGCGGGGCGTGGTCCGGCGGCCCGCACCCGGCGCGGGGTCTCCGGAGGGGGCGACGGGGCCGCCCGCCACCGGGTGGTGCGCCCGCAGCCGCACGCCGTACGCGGTGACCGGCAGCGGAACGCCGGAGAAGCGTTTGGCCACCGGACCCGGCAGGTCCGGCGGCGCCGCCGTGCCGCCGGCCGCCGCGTGACGGAGGCCGACCGCACTGCGGCCGTCCCGTACGCCGGGGTCCGCGCCCCGGTCCGCGCCGGAGGCGCCGGCCTCGTACCAGACGTCCTCGTACCAGCCGTCCTCGTACCGAGGGAGCGAAAGGGGGCGCGGCGCGCGCTCCGACCGGCCGGCGACGGCGAGGTGGTCGCGGACAGTCGGGTGCGGGACACCCCGGCGTGCGCCGGGCGCGCGGCAGGCGGCCTCCTCCAGGATCCGTACGGCGGCCTCGGAGCGCGGGGCCGCGCAGCTCCCCGGGGCGAGCTGTCCGACGTACGCGGCGAACCGGCGGCGCTCGCGCCCCGCGAGCCCGCGCACGAGCCGGTCGCACCACGGCCTGCACGCACCCCTCGCATACGGACGGCCACCGTCCGTGAGCAGTCCGATCCGCACGAGGACACCCCCGATCTCCCTTGTGAGCGGCCGCCGTTGATCGGCGACTCGCAGCGGGACGACCGTAAGCGGACATGACGGTGGTGGGGGGGGGGGGGGTGGGGGGCCCCCCCCCCCCGCCCGCGCCCCCCCCCCCCCCCCCCCCCCCGCGGCGGGGGTGGCCGGGACCGGGGGCGGGGGGAGCCACCCCCACCCGGCGGCCCCGCCCAGGCCG